>NZ_JACMYD010000009.1 GCF_014267345.1 Corynebacterium sp. zg-331 | reverse complement strand
CAATCACAAGACGAGCTGCCTCCCTCCGGAACTCCGGAGTGTAGCTCTTTCTTTGTTGCCCACTCACAATGAACATCTTCTCCTACGGGCACAGGATCCGTACTAATCGGGTGTCCACTAAACGAGGACAACCCCACAGTAGCGCGTTCTGTGGTGCGGTATATGAAGTCTGTGGCGGATCTTGATGATCCGAGGGCACGAGGTAAAGCGCTATCAGGGCCTTTGTCATGGTGTTAGGTTTGCTGGGGGTGGTGGCGCTCTACCCTTTCGGGGAAGTATGGTCTGTTCTTGCCCCTGGGGTGCTCATGATCGCCATTGTATTGGCCCAGCATCTCGCTCCAGAGGCTGCATTTTCCCAGTACTTCTCTACCGCTAAGGAGTGGGTGTTTCCTTGGGAACTGTGCCTGGTGCTTTTTGTGCTAGCCACAGGGTTAGCATGGCGTAGAAACTCTCTTCCCCAGGCGTGATGTAGCGGTGATTACCTATGGTGGCGTACCCCGTGGAGTGGGAATTATGGGGCAAGGGTGATCCGTGAGGTTGCGAGGGATAAGGCTTTTCCATACCAGAACGGCGTGAACAAAATCTTTTCCCATGCAAGATAGCAGCCGCCGCCGTGGGTGCGATGATGGCGGTTATGCCGCTTGCCGCCGCGCAACCTGCGGTATCCCTCGGATCGGCCGCGCTCGCCGGGTGGGGCACCTCACCCGTAGGAATACAATAGATAGTGATCTTTGGGGATTCCTTTACTGTCATCGGGCCCATCGCGCCGGGTGGTGGCGAGCATACGGAAAAGGGCTATCAGCTCAAACCGACCTGTAAGAAGGACACCCGCAACTGGCCCCATTCTGCGGCCCAGGCCGCAGATAAGACCCTGGCGGATTGGTCTTGTAACGGTATGGGCGGCATGTTCCTCTCGTGGAGCTTCCGGCCACAGTCGAGGAGTCTATCCGTGCCGGGAACATCGGCCCCGGCACGGAGCGCGTGGTGATTGTGTATGGTGGCCTCGACGCTTTCCAGTGGGCGGACGTGGCGGCGTCTATCGTCAATGTGCAGAACGCTCTTCCCGGCGCGATGGCGGGAGTATATGCCAGGATCAAGGATCGGCTTGCCCAGGCGGCTCCCGGTGTCGAGGTGGTCATCGCGGGGTACCCAGAGATGGCGAGCGATGACCGCATATGCCTTATCAACCCGATCCCCGATAGGCTCACGGAGCTACCCGTCCCCGGAGCGACGCTTGTCCAGCATCATCTGAAAAATGCGCGGAGGTCACTGGATTGCGCTCCATCGACACCCTGGAATTTACCCGGGGTCATGGAACCTGCGCCGCCAAACCCGAGGATAGGTGGGTGGTGGGAATCTACGATCCGGCGGTGGCCACCAATCTGACCAACCACCCCTCGATTAACGGCAGCATGGAGATCGGCAAGATCATCGGGCAGGAGCCGTACCGGTAACCGGTGGGCGCTACGTTTAACGGCGCGCGTCGCGTCTGGCTGTGTCCACCGTGCCCAACGCCACCAGGCTCCCGAGCAGGAATACCGCGCTCAGGGTGATGGTGAGGTGGTTGATGGTGAGCAGCATGTTCCACATCACCGGGTGCTCCGCGTCCCGCCAGGGGTACAACAGAAGAAGGATGAGCAGCGCTAGTGGCGGAATCCAGGCCACCGCGCGGGCGGACAGCGCCACGCTCAGGCAGCACAACCCCTGCCACAGCGCGGTGGCGCAGAGATACATGGCCGCGTCGCGGGCCGTCAGCCCAATATGCGCCGTGGTTTGAAGAAGAACCATGCCGAGGGCCAGCAGGAGGAGCTGGGTGGCCATGATCCCCGCGAGGCTCAGCGCGCGCACCCGCAGCAGGCGGGTGGGGGCGGTGGCCTCCATCGCCGGAGCCACCGGGTGCACGCAGCTGGCCGCCAGCGCGCCCAGTGCCACCGGGAGCAGGCGCGTCAGCGGGGTATCGCGGATGCCGTTGGCCCCATAGATGCCGTAGGAGGTGGGGAAGATCAACAGCAACAGCACGCACATCGCTGCGCTGAGCAGCAGGGCGGTGCGGATTCGTCGGGACGAGAGAAAGCTGCGGTACATGGCCGGGCTATGCCCTCGTGTCCTGCGTGCCGCTGAGCAGCTTGCGGTAGGCGTGCTCTAGGGCGTCAATGGAGCCATTCCCGGAATCGGTGAGCACCCGGGCCGGGCCGCTGTGGCGAATGGTGCCCTTTTCCAACACCAGGATGTGATCGGCGCAGGCGGCCACGTCCTCCACCAGGTGCGTGCTCAGCAGGATCGTGGGTGGATCGTCCAGGTGGCGTAGGCGGGAGAGCAACTGGCGGAACTCGTAGCGCTGTTCTGGGTCTAGGCCTGCCGTGGGTTCGTCCAGGATGATGTACCGGGGGCTACCGGCGATGGTCGCGGCGATGCCCGCCCGCTGGCGCATGCCACCGGAAAGTTCCTTGATCCGGGTATCGGCGCTCGCCTCTAGGCCCACGGAGGCGACGGCGCGTTGCGTGGCCTCCGAGCGCCGGGCGGCGGGGTACTCCCGCATCCACAGGCAATAGCGCACAAATTCTTGCACGGTCATGCGCTCGTCCACGGAGAAGTTCTGGGGCAAAAATCCCAGGTTGCGGCGGATCTCGTCGCGCTGTGCGCGCTGTTGTGGGTCGAGACCACCCAGGCGCACCTCCCCGGAGCGCGGGGAAGCGATGGTGGCCAGGATCCGCAGCAGGGTGCTCTTGCCCGCCCCGTTGGGGCCGAGCAGTCCGGTGATGGACTGCGCAGGGGCATCAAAGCTGAGGCCGTGGAGTACGTTCTTGCGGCGGTAACCGGCGATGATCCCAGTGCAAGAGAAAGCGGATTGATTAGTCATGAGCCAGAAACTCCTCGGGAGCATACGAACAGGTGGCGGTGAAGGAGGCCAGCGCGGAGGCGAGCCGGGAAAGCTGCTCTTGTTGGCTGAGGTGGGCGAGCTCTTGCGAATAATCCAGGCGAGCGCCGTCGCGCTCGGGGTCGGAGGTGCTAAATCCGTTGTAGGCGATATCCCCATAAATGAAATTGGTGAGCAGATCATAAAGAAGGTCGGCCTTGTCTGGGGCCGCAAGGGAACAAGCATCGGGCCAACGGAGGATATCGGCAAAACTTTGGGAGGCGGGCCAACTGGGGGTTTTCCCGCCGTAGGAAGAGATATAAGACAGGGTGTAATCTTGCCGTTCTACTTCCTCGGTCGCACGTGCGCGTTCCTGTGGAATACCCGGTTCGATGGCCACGATGGGGCCGATATTCAACCCGGCTGCGGAACTCAAATCCCGGGTGCGGCGAAGATAAGCGCGGGTATCGTCCCACTTAAAAGAATCTTCCAGCCACAGGCATAGAGTATCTTCTTCAGAGCTTTCGCAGCGGGTATTTTCTACGTCGGAGCGCAGATAACCGCCGGTTTGTTGACCACCCACGATGAAGATCATCGTCACGATCAGCGTGGTGCCGATGCCCGCAGTTGTCCGGGAACCGCGCAGGGAGATGGTGCGTGCGGCAAGGGCCACGGCAACCGCGATGAGAAGAATCGCCGCGCAGACCACCATGACCTCCCATGCGGCGGGGCGAAAGATCTCCCAGGTATCTACGCTGGCCGGGGAGAGCACGATATACATTCCGGAGTAGAGGCCAAGAAAGAGTGCCACGATGGCCCCTCGCAGCGGGCCAAGGCGCAGGTGGGCGGCGAGTGTGCCCAGGAGATAGAGCACCAGGCCGAAGGCCAGGGCGTAGAAACCGTAGCGTAGGTCTAGGTATCCCGGAAGTGCGAAGATGGTACCGATGAGAAGCACCACTGATTGACACAGCGCGGTGGGGAGAAAAACGCACAGCAGGTAGCCGCCGAGGATTTCCTGGAATCGTATCAGGAGCCAAGAGCGCGGCGTGCTCAACCAGATCGCCGTGCCGTGGTGGGCGAGGCGGGTGGCTTCTTGCCATGCTGCAAGGGCGCAGATGACGCTGCCGATAAAGACGAGGGGACTCCACAGGGCCATGGTCAGGCCGTTATAGGAGGAAAACCAGGTCTTTCGCATAATCAGGCAGAAGATCAACCACATTGCGGGAATAGGTAATCCCGCCGCGATGTGGGAGATGAGGCGTGGGCGCACCGCGTTCTCTCCTTATATCGTTACTGCCAGAGGGTTTGGCCACTGTGAACGTTGAACGTGCATCCAACTTTGGCTATGCTGCTGACGTTGGAACCGTTACCCACATAGGCCCAATCGCTGACCCGAGTTGGTTGCGCCGTGCACCATACTTTGGTGGCCAGTTGTCCGCTTTTTGTGGAGGGCCTGCAATTTGTCCAGGCATCGCTTCCGTCAATATAGGCTTGGCAGCCGTTTACTTTATTTCCACGGTAGCCCTGGGCGGCATACGCGGTGGGGGCGAGAAATGCGGCAGCGGTGGCTACCGCGAGGAGAGCGGAACTCATTTTTTTGCCTTCATGGCTTGAGTCCTTTCCAATATCGGTGGAATGATGTAGATCGTCCTGACTGGACATGCTTGATTGTATAGTTATGTATAAATTGCGGTCAATGGTCCATGGTAAAAATCTTAAAATTACCCCCGTGTGGGTGGTATCCTTCGTATATTCTTCCTGGCTGTGCGGGGTGTGAAGGCCGATCTTAGATCGGTATTGTCATTGGATCCATCCGCCAGGGCCGCCTGGGAGATCGGATTGGGCGGTGGGTGTTGGAGACCGCCCGTGCCACCGAAGGGGAGGACGGCCAGGCGTCCGATGTTGAGCTGATCGACCTCAAGGACGTTGACCTGCCCCTATACGCCTCCGAGGTGCTGCCCGCGATGCCTTTCTCTTTGTCACCCCGGAGTACAACCGCTCCGTGCCCGGGGCGATGAAGAAGGCCGTGGATTGCCTGGGCCGGAGTGGCGGGGCAAGCCGTTGGGATTTATTGGGTATAACGCCACCGGAGGCATCCGCACGGTGGAGCACTGGCGCGCCATTATGGCAAATTTTCAGTGCCCCATGCTGCGCACTCAGCTTGAATTCAGCATTTTTAGCGATGTCCACGAGGGTTACTTTTAACCCCGCGCAGCGTTCCGCAGACACGCTGGCGGGCATGCTCGAGGAGCCGGTGAGGGAAACCGTGCGGCGATAAAGCCGCTAGCGACGGTGGATCTCGTTCTGAGCGCGCGGCAGGCCCTGACTCACGATGAGCCGGGCGGCCTCGGCGGCGTTGCCAATACCGGAGCGCAGCTCGGGGGTATCGGGCAAGTCCCCCAGCACGTAGTCCACCACGGGGGTGCCCTTGGGCGGGCGGGAGATACCCATGCGCACCCGCAGGTAATCCCGCGTACCCAGCTCCGCGCTCACCGACTTCAGCCCGTTGTGCCCGTTTTCCGCCCCACCCCGGCGTAGGCGGGTGGTGCCGATGGGCAGGTCGAGCTCGTCGTGGAGCACCACGATCCGCTCCGCAGGGATAGCCAGGGCGCGGGCCAGCGGGGCGATGGCTTGCCCGGAATCGTTCATGTAGGTGGTGGAGCGCACCAGCGCCACGGGGGTGGTGTCGATCGTGATGCGGCAGGCGGTGGCTGGCGCACCCGGGTAGGGCAGCAGTGGGGTAGCGCCGCGCAGGGCGTCGAGGGCCAGGTACCCCACGTTGTGCGGGGTGTTCTCGTAACGAGGGCCGGGATTGCCCAGCCCAATGATGAGCCACTGCGCGCCGCGGAGATCCGCCTCCGGAGCGCTCGCGCGAGGGGAGCGAAGAATATCGAGGATCCGGGAAATAACTGCCACCCGTTTATCTTTTCACATACGATGGGAGTGCATGAGCCTCCTTGACGATATGTCTACGCCCATCATTGCCGCCCCGATGGCCGGTGGCCCCTCCACTCCGGAAATGGTGTCCGAGGCGGGGCGCGCCGGAGGCCTGGGCTTTTTAGCTTCGGGCACGATCAGCGCGGAACAGCTGGCCCGGGACATGCGGGAGGTCGCGGCCCCGCGCTACGGCGTGAACCTTTTTTGTCCGCAGCAGCCTTACCGCGACCTCGGCCCGCTGGAAGCCCTGGTCGATGGGCTCGTGCCGCTGTTTGCCCGTCACGGCCTGCCCACCCCGGAGCTTCCCGCCGTGGATTACACGATGGGGTGGGACGCAAAGGTCGCGGTGCTTCTCGACGCCGCCCGCGCTGGCCACGGTCCCGCCGTGGTCAGCAGCACCTTTGGCATCTTCTCCCCCCACGAGGTGGACTGTCTCCATTCCTATGGCGTCGAGGCCTGGGTGACGGTAACCAACGAACACGACGCCGCCGTGGCCGCCCGCGCCGGGGTGGATGCCCTGGTCGTGCAAGGGCCGGAGGCGGGTGGACACCGCTCGACCTGGACGGTGGTGGAGGAACCGGATACTCGCCCGTTGCGCGAGTTGGTGGCTGCGGTGCACGCGGCTGCCTCGGCTACACCCCTTGTGGCCGCCGGAGGCCTGTCCACCCCGGAGACGGTGGCCGAGGCGTTGTCGTGGCCGGGGGTGCGCGCGGTGTCCTGCGGCACGGCCTTTCTTTTGGCTGAGGAGGCTGGAACCTCCGCGGCGAACCGGGCGCTCTTGGCCCGGGCAAGGGAAGAAACCGTGTCCACCCGCGCCTTTTCCGGGCGTTACGCGCGCGGTCTGGCCACGGCCTTTACCCGCGAGTACCGGGAGATTCCGCCCTCGTATCCACACCTGAACGTCCTGCTCAAGCCGATGCGCTCCGATCCCGAGTGCGCCTACTGCCTCGCGGGTCAGGCCTACCGAGAGGCTAAACCTCTACCCGCAGCAGACATTATGGAACTGCTTGGAAATCTGACGGGAAACGTTCGGTAATCACGGAGGATGCGGCCCTACGGTGAGGGGCATCGCGTCGGTGTCCGAATCTGATGACTCGGATTCCCGCTACGAGGGTTCCTCGGAGAACTTCCCCAAGATCGCCCCGGACACGGACAGCGTATTGAGCGTGCGGTCGGTGACGCAACGCGGTGGGGTTACACGCCGACCGTCGACGTCGCCATCGATCCCACTGCCGCGCAGCAAATGAGCAACCCTAAGAAACACACCGCTTCCTATCCAGGCCCTGCGCCCAGGCGAGGAACCTCGGGTTGTTCACCAGCATGAACGCCACGGCGAGCCAGAACAAAATGGCGATCCACTCCCGGCCGCCGATGTAGAGGGTGGCCTCGACCGCGTAGATGGGGGCGAGCACCAGGAACGTGCGGTTCACGAAGCGCTCCGGGCGGGTGGCGAACACGGTGCGCACCGCCCACAGCGTGGCGATCAGGGCTGCCGCCATGAGCAGGCATCCGAGCACGGGGGGGGGCGAGGGAATAATACTGCTTATCCATGCCCTCGCGCGCCGTGCCGAAGGAGGGCAGGGTGACCGCGATCAGCCAGGCGAGGTTGAACAGGCGGGCGCGGCGGGTGTGCATGCTTACTCCTCGTCGGGTTCGAGGTTCTTCGCCCAGGTGAGGACGTAGTGGTTCTCCACGATGCCCATCCATATGACTAACGGCCAGATAAGCACGCTCAGCCACTCCCAGCTTCCGATTCCCGCCGCGGCCAGCAGCAGGTAGAGCGGCCAGGAAGCGGAAAAGGTGCGCGTGATAAAGACGTCGGCGTGCGTGGACCTCATGGTGCGCAGGCCCCAGATGGTCACCGCGGCGGCGGCCAGGGCGGTGGCGATGCCAAACAGCGCGGAAAACGGGGGGTAGCGCGCGCCGGTGCCGCCGAAGAGGGGAAAGGGCAGGACGAGAAGCCAGATGATCTTGGTGACGGTTGTCTTGGTAACGCGCACTACTTCCCTTCAAAGATCGTGGTGTTGGCGATCTCGCCCAGACCCTCCACGCGGACGCGCACCGTATCGCCGTCGCGCAGGTAGCGCTGGGGGGAGCGGGCGTGACCCACGCCGGCCGGGGTGCCGGTGACGATCACGTCGCCCGGTTCCAGCGGATACAGGGCGCTGAGGTATTCGATGAGCGCCTCCGGGTAAAAGACCAGGTCATCCGTGCGAGCCTCTTGCATGGGGGCGCCGTTGAGCCAGCTTTGCAGCAGGGCGCCGGGGCGGAAGGCGTCGCGGGTGGTCAGCCAAGGTCCAAAGCCGCTGGACCGCTCCAGGGACTTCCCCTGGTGCCATTGCAGGGTGCGGTACTGGTAGTCCCGCAGGGAGTAGTCGTTCATGATGGCGTACCCGGCGATGTGCTCCGTGGCCCGGTCGGCGGGCACGCGGCGCGCCCGCCGACCGATGATCACCGCCAACTCTCCCTCGAGTCCGCCGCCTCCTGCGCCCAGGGTGGCAGCACCACGTCGTCGTAGGGGCCGGTCAGCGCCTCGGGGAACTTGATGAACAGCGTGGGGACGTTCGGGCGCTCGTGGCCCATCTCCTCGATGTGGCGGGCATAGTTCAGCCCCACGCAGATGATCTTGCCCGGGCGCGGAATCACCGGGGCGAGATCCTGGGGGGGCGCACCACACGCCGCGGGCCCGCGGCCGTGCGGGCGATCTCTTCCCAGTTGTCCTTCCGCAGCAGATGCCCCACGCTGGTGTAGTCGGCCAG
The DNA here is from genome assembly GCF_014267345.1 of Corynebacterium sp. zg-331. Classification (GTDB taxonomy): domain Bacteria; phylum Actinomycetota; class Actinomycetes; order Mycobacteriales; family Mycobacteriaceae; genus Corynebacterium. The sequence goes on along the minus strand of NZ_JACMYD010000009.1, from coordinate 62,667 downwards.
GACGGTGGCGGTGGTGGGATCGGAGTCGAGGCGGGCGGCGTGCATGCCGCCATCGGGAGATCGCAGTGTGGCCAGGCGCATAGTCCCCTAGGCTAGCAGCCTTTCCAGCTCGTCGGCGGCGTCGGCGCACAGGATCGGCAGCTGCTCTTGCTCCGCGCGGGAAAACGGCTTGAGCACGAAGGCCGCCGGATCCATGCGCCCCGGAGGGCGGCCGATGCCGCAGCTTAAGCGCACGTAATCCCCGCTGTCCAGGGCCTTAGTGATGGAGCGCAGCCCGTTGTGCCCGTGATCCCCGCCGCCGGGGCGAGCCTTGATGCGGCCGAAGTCCAGGTCGAGCTCGTCGTGGAGCACCACGATCCGCTCCGGGGCTACGCGGAAAAACGCGGCCAGGGCCGCCACCGGGGTGCCGGAGAGGTTCATCATGGAGCGGGGACGGGCCAGGATCAGGCCGCCCTGGGAATAGATCTCCGTGTTGGACTTGCGGTGCACACTCAGCCGCGCCCCGGGGTGCCGGGACAGCATCTCTTGGAGAACCATCGCGCCGAGGTTGTGCCGGGTGTGTGCGTACCGGGAGCCGGGGTTGCCCAGACCCACCACGAGGGAGGTAGTCATGGGGCCCAGGGTAGCGTAGGCCAAGAAAAATCCCGGTGCGGGGCGCACCGGGATGAGCAACCGCGGGGGAGGGGTTACTCCACGGAGTCGGCACCGGCCTCGGCGCCGCCTTCTTCCGCGGCCTCGGCGGCCTCCTCCAGCTCCTCGTCCACCTCGGGGTAGGTGATGGAGACGATCACGGTGTCCGCCTCGGCCACCAGGGTGACGTCCTCGGGCAGGGTGATCTCGCTGGCGGTGACCTTGGTGTCCACCTCCAGGCCCTCGATGGAGACGGTGATTTCCTCCGGAATGTTGAGCACGTCGGCCTCCACCAGGAGCACGTCGGCGTCCTGGATGGACATGGTGCCGGCGGCGGGTTCACCCTCGAGCACCACGGGAACCTCGACCTCGACCTTCTCGCCGCGCTTGATGGCCAGCAGGTCGATGTGGTCGATGTCCAGGGTGAGCACGTTCTGGTCCACGTGCTTGACCATGGTGAGGTACTTCTCACCGTCGATGTCCATCTCCACGATGGCGTTCACGCCGTTGTTGCGCACCAGGGCCTGCATGTCCAGCAGGGGGACGGCGAAGTGTACGGGCTCGGCCAGCTCCGGGCCGTAGATCACGCCGGGGATCTGCCAGGCGCGGCGCAGCCGGCGCGCGGCACCCTTGCCAAACTCGGTGCGGGCCTGCGCTTCCAGGGTGGGGTACTTAGCCATGAGGGTCTCTCCCGTCGGTTGTTGTTAACTATGTCTGGGGAGCTGACCGCAAGAAAAATGCGGCCCACTCGCGCGCTCGCCGAGTCGCCGCAGGATAAACCGGGGTGATGCTCATGATCGCGTCGATAACGGCCCGTGGGGCCCTCGCCGAGACGAAACAATGCTAGCACCCCGCCTCGGTGCGGGGCAAGGCCGAGGGTATCTGTTGTGGGGTGTGAGCAGCGATGTTAGCGTGTGGAGGAATTATTCGGTTTCCGCTAAATAAAATATAGGGACGAGCGCACGGTGAGCATGGAGAGCAGGCAAGGGGAGAAGGACGCGGCGTGGCGTGAGGATCAATCCCTCACGGGCCAGGGGAGCCCACGGGGGCGGGTAAAGCTCGATGTGATGGAGGCGGTGCGCTGGGCCTTTTCTACCGTGTGGCACAACCCGCGCGTCTGGGTCCTGGGTATGCTCCTGCTGGCGGTGTCCGTGTTCGCGGCGCTGGCGCTGCTGGGCCTGACCCTGGTGGGCATCGAGCATGCCCTGGGGGTGGACCTGGCGGGGCTGATACCCGAGGGCTGGAGCCTGGACTGGGGTTTTGGTCCAGAGATCGCTCTCATCCCGCTGCTGCTCACGCCGCCGCTGTACTCCGGTGCGCTGGCCCAGGTGAGCCGCTCCCGAATTGGGTACCGGGACTTCTTCCGCGATACCCACTACTGGCGGGTGGTCATCATCTCCCTGGCCGCGGCGGTGTTCTGGTGGGCGGTGGACTACCTGGTCAGCGCGGCCATGCCGCCGCGCTTCGAGGGGGTGGGTAATGACGCAAGCTTCTGGTACTACCTCGGGGCGGCCGGGGGCGGACTGCTAGCGTTCTTCCTGACCATGCTCACTCACCTGTTCACGCTGGCGTGGGCCTGGTACGCGGCCGACGGCTACGGCTTCGGCCACGCCGTGGTGGAGGGCAGCACGGCGGTGTGGCACAACGCCATCCGCCTGATCCTGCTGTACGTGGTGGGATCGATCCTTGCCATATTGGGGATCGTTCTGACCCTGCTGCTGGGCGCCCTGATTATCCTCCCGGCCTCCCTGTTGATCGCCGCGCATCTGTGCCGTCAGACCAACGGCGGGGAGCTGCCCCGCGCGTAGCGGGCGGGCCAACACCCACGGCAGGGCCGGGCCACAGGGGGCGCAATACGAAAAAGGGGCCGCGCCCTGCTCGCGCGGCCCCTTCCTTCTTGGCGCTCGGGGCTAGGCCTCGCCCTCAAAGAGGTGCGTCACGGAGCCGTTCTCGAAGATCTCGTTGATCGTCTGGGCCAGCAGCGGGGCGATGGACAGCACCGTGAGGTTGCTCCACCCCTCCGTGGACTGCGGCAGGGTATCGGTGGTGATGACCTCCTCCGCACCGCACTGGGAGAGCCGCTCGCGGGCGGGGTCGGAGAACACCCCGTGGGTGCAGGCGATCACCACGGAGCGCGCTCCGGCCTCCTTGAGGATGCCCACGGCCCCGGCGATGGTGCCGCCGGTGTCGATCATGTCGTCGATGAGGATGCAGTCCTTGCCCTCGACCTCGCCCACCACGCGGTTGGCCACCACCTGGTTGGCCACGTCCAGGCTGCGGGTCTTGTGGACGAAGGCCATGGGGGCATCGCCGAGCACGTTGGCCCACTTCTCGGCGGTCTTGACGCGGCCAGCGTCCGGGGAGACCACGCAGAGGTCGGAGAGGGAGTACTTGGAGGCGATGTAGTCGGTGAGGATCGGCATGGCGTGCATGTGATCCACGGGGCCGTCGAAGAAGCCCTGAATCTGGTCGGTGTGCAGATCCACGGAGACGATGCGATCCGCGCCCGCGGTGCGCAGCAGGTCGGCCACGAGGCGAGCGGAGATCGGCTCGCGGCCCCGGTGCTTTTTGTCCTGGCGGGCGTAGGGGTAGAAGGGCAGGATCGCCGTGATGGTGCGCGCGGAGCCGCGCTTGAGGGCATCGATCATGATGAGCTGCTCCATCAGCCACTTATTCAGCGGCTGGGTGTGGGACTGCAGCACGTAGCAGTCCGAGCCGCGCACCGATTCCTCGAAGCGCACGAAGATCTCGCCGTTGGCGAAGTCGCGGGCCGTGGTGGGGGTCAACTCGATGTCGAGCTCCTTGGCCACCTCCCGGCCCAGCTCCGGGTGGGCACGCCCGGAAAACAGCATCATGTTTTTGTGGGTTTGCTTCCAGTGAGCAGTCATGGGACTGTGCTTTAACCTTCCTGGTCGGCGCCGGAGTGATCGGAGGCAGGCGATGATCCTTGCGTCTCACGCGCCCGCTGAGCGGCCCGGGCGGCCGGGGAACCCGGCCGCTTGCGTTCCACCCATCCCTCGATGTTGCGTTGGCGCCCGCCGGAGACCACCAACGCCCCCGCGGGGACATCTTCTTTAATCACTGTACCCGCCCCGGAATACACCCCATCACCCACGGTCACCGGTGCGATGAACATGGTGTCCGAGCCGGTGCGCACGTGATCGCCCACCACCGTGTGGTGCTTGTGTACGCCGTCGTAGTTCACGAACACGCTCGACGCGCCGATGTTGGAGTGTTCCCCGATGGTGGCATCGCCCACGTAGGTCAGGTGCGGCACCTTGGAGCCGCGCCCGATGGTGGTGTTCTTGGTCTCCACGAAGCCCCCGAGCTTGCCCTCGGGGCCCAGCTCGGTGCCGGGGCGCAGGTAGGTAAACGGCCCCACGGTGGCGCCCGCCCCGATGGTGGAGGACAAGGCGTGGGTGCGCACCACGCGGGCCGCCTCGCCCACGGCGACGTCGATGAGCGTGGTATCCGGTCCGATGAGCGCGCCGTCGTCGATGCGGGTGGCCCCGCGCAGCTGGGTTCCCGGTTCGATGGTGATGTCCCGGCCCAGGGTCACGGTGACGTCGATGCGGGTGGAGGCGGGATCGATGACCGTCACCCCGCCGCGCATAGCGGCCTCCACCGTACGGCGGTTGAGTTCCTGGCCGGCGGCGGCCAGCTGCACCCGGTCGTTGACCCCGGCGAGCTCGCGGGCGTCGTCGGCCAGGTGGGCGCGCACCGTGTGCCCCTCGGCGCGCGCTATCCCCAGGACGTCGGTGAGGTAGAGCTCGCCTTGCGCATTATCGGAGTCCAGGTGGGTCAGGCCGTAGCGCAGCACCTCGGCGTCGAATGCAAAGACGCCGGAGTTTACCTCGCGGATGGCGCGCTCGGCATCGGAGGCGTCCTTTTGCTCCACGATGCTGGTCACCTGCCCCTCCTCGTTGCGCACGATGCGACCGTAGCCGGTGGGATCGTCGAGTTCCAGGGTGAGCACCGTGACGGCGGTGGGGGACTCGGTGTGTGCCTCGTGCAGCCTACGCAGCGTCTCCGGGCGCAGCAGGGGGACGTCACCGTTGGTAACGATCACGGTGCCCCGAAAGTCGGGGATCGCGCCCAGGGCGCATTGCACCGCGTGGCCGGTGCCTTTTTGCTCCTCCTGCACGGCCTGTACCACCGGGCGGCCCAGTTCCTGTGCGATCGCCTCGGCGGCCGGGGAGACCTGCTCGCGCTGGTGGCCCACCACCGCCACCAGGTGCTCGGGCTCGATCGCGGCGGCGGCGTGCAGGCTGTGCGAGAGCAGGCTGCGCCCGCCGATGGAATGCAGCGTCTTTTGGGTGGCCGACTTCATGCGGGTGCCAGCTCCCGCCGCCAGGACGATGACGGCGCAGCCAGGGGTGGGCGTAGTGGTCACGGGCAAGATACCTCCGACGGGGTAGCGGAAAAGCGGTAACCAGCACAGCATAACGCCTGAGGTGGGCGGCGGGGGTAGCCTGGGTGGCGGCCACGTTGGTGGTCACGCACGGCACGAAGCAGGGAGGAACACGGTGGAGAGAAGAACATTCCTGCGCGGCGCGGGGTTGGCCGCGCTCGCACTCGCGGCGAGCCCCGTCCTGGGGGCCTGTTCCTCCGGGCAGCCCACCCCGCGCGGCTATTCCGGGTCGGCGCGCCCCCTGCCCATACCCCCGTTGGCGGAGGGGGAACTCATCGACGCCGTGCGCACCTTCCGCCTCGACGCCAGCGCCGTGGACGCGCAGATCCTCCCCGATGTCACCACCCCCGCCTGGGGGTTCAACGGCGGGCATCTGGGGCCTACCCTGCGCCTGCGCCGCGGCGAGGACGTGCGCATGAACGTCCACAACGGCCTCGACGAGATGACCACGATCCACTGGCACGGTATGAAGCTCCCCGCCGTCTCCGACGGCGGCCCCCACCAGCCCATCGAACCCGGGCAGACCTGGACGCCGCAGTGGCGGGTGGAACAACCCGCCGCCACGCTGTGGTACCACCCCCACCCGCACGAGCGCACCGCCCTGCACGCCTACCGGGGCCTAGCCGGCATGATTCTCATTGAGGACGAGGTTTCGGATGGCCTCGATCTGCCCCGCTCCTATGGCGTCGATGATATTCCGGTGGCGATCATGGATCAGAAGTTCCGCGACGACGGCCGCCTCGATGAGACCTCCGACCCCGACCTGGGGTTGAAGGGCGATACCCCCACCGTTAATGGGATCACCCACGCCTACTTCGACGCCACCACCGCCACCCTGCGGTTGCGCCTGCTCAACGCCGCCACCATGCGTTTTTACCGCCTGAGCTTTTCCGACGAACGCCCCTTCCACGTGGTGGCCACCGACTCGGGCTTCCTGCCCCACCCCATCGAGGTCACTCACCTGCCGATCAGCCCCGGCGAGCGCGCCGAGATCGTGGTGGACCTAGAGGCGGGGGAGAAGGTCACGCTCGTCTCCGGGCCCTTCGATGACAACTTCGGCGTGCCAGAGGACGAATACAGCTTGGATTTTGGCCTCCAAGACTCCTTTGATCTGCTGGAGATCAGGGCGGTGGAGAATCTTGTCCCGGCCGTCGCCGTGCCCGCCACGTTGGCCGCCGAGGCCGCCCGCGAGGTGGCGGTGAACGGCGCGGTAGAACGGGAGTTCGTGCTCAACACCTTCCAGATCAACGGGCAATCCATGGATATGAGCCGCGTGGACGTGACCATCGACCATCAGGGGCCGGAGATCTGGACAGTGACCAACGAAAACGCGGACTGGATACACAACTTTCACATCCACGACTCCGCCTTTAAGGTGCTTTCCCTCGACGGCACGGAGGCGGACGTGTTCACTCGAGGATGGAAAGACACCGTGGCCCTACCACCCGGCGCCACCGCGCGCCTGGCGGTGGAGTTTGGCTACTACCCCGACCCCCACTGGGCCTACATGTACCACTGCCACATGCTCCTGCACGAGGACTCCGGCATGATGGGGCAATTTGTGATCGCCCCGCCGGGGGAGCGGGCGGCTCTTGCCGGGGAAGCGGGGCACGCGCACGGGTAGTGGCCATGCTGCGCTTTGGGGCTGTGCCTGATTATTCCGAGCGCAGATCTGCCACGTCCACGCGAGGGTGCGCCGCGCGGGCGGCATGCGTGCATAGATCGTCCCCGCCAGCAGGGATACTGTGACCGCGATAAGCAGCGGCTCGATGACCTGCCCGGGATCAAGAACCCCGCTGATGTCTACCACGTTGATTGAAGGAGAACTTGAAATTGATTTAGACCTTCCTTTTGTGTACCGCCCCACCTCCACTTCTTCCCCTCACCCCCGCATATCCACCACCCGCACGATCTTCCCGCTGGAGGCCGCGCGGGTGAATTCCTCGGGCGCGATGGCGCGGGCCGCCACGCTCATCAGACCCTCCGTGCAGGCGAGGTCGAGGTGAGCCACGCCCCGGCCCAGGGCGGCCCGCGCGGTGGTGGCGTCGCAGCTGTGGGCGGCGGTGGGGTCGATGAGCACGGTGAGACGCTCGCGGTCGCGGTGCCAGTCCACGCGCACCTGCACGTCACCGGCATAGTCGGCGTGCGTGGCCAGCGCGTCCACAAAGGTCTGGTAGTGGAAGGAACGGCTGCCCACGCGGATGACGTCCCCGTAGCGTCCCAGGAGCTCCACGCGCGGTAGCAGGCTGCCGCAGGCGCACCGTCCGGGCAGCAGGCGGCCGAGGTCCCCGATCTCGTAGCGGCGGAGATGCTGGCCGGTGCGTAGCAGGGAGGTCAGTACGATTCGCCCCACCTCGCCGGGGGCCGCGGGACGGTCGTGGTCGAGGTCGATGATCTCGGCGTCGATGAGGCTGGAATGCAGGTGGTGCACGGAGCCGGTGCAGTGCAGGCACTGATAGCCCAGGGGACCGAGGTCGGTGCTGCCGTAGGTGGCCGAGCGGATGGTGGTGATGCCGAAGTCCTCGCGCAGCACCGCCCGCTGGGCGGGGTGGAAATGTTCGCCGCCGTAGTAGAGGGAGCGGATGCCGCCGTAGGCGAGGAATGCCTCGCGCTGCTCGTGAAGCAACCGCCACAGGTGGGAGGGCATGCCGAACAGTGTGGTGGCGCGGTGACGGATCACGAGGTCGGCGATGAGAGCATAGTCCGGGTTGGCGGGAACGCCGATGGGCAGCTGCGCCGCGCCCAGGTGTTCGAGGCTGGTGAAAAAGCTCAGGAAGCCGCCGTACATGTTGCCGCCCACGAAGAGGTTGGCTACTCGCTCGGTGGCGGGCTCGAAACCGGCTGCCAGCAGGCCGTCGGCCACCGCGCGCATCTGATCGGTGTAGTCCCGGTAGGTGTAGGCCGATAGCGCGGGTGCCCCCGAGCTGCCTCCGGACTGGAAGGACAGCTGCGCGGCCTCGCGGGGCAGGTGGGCCAGCGCCCGCTGCACCTCGGCCTTGCCGATGAGGGGTAGGCCGGACGGGCGTATCGGCTCAGGCTGCGGCAGGAGGTCATCGAGGGCGGCCAGGTGGCGGTAGTCCTCCTCGGTGCGGCGCACCGAGACCCGCCGCGCATAGCGCTGGAGGGGGTAGAGGCCATCGTGCGGCTCGCTGGGGTAGCCGTCAATCATGTGGCCGCAGGAGGTTATGCGGGTGACCCCGGCGGTGATGAGGCGCCGCGAAAGCTCCGCGACCTCGGCGGGCGTACCGGCCACCGCGGCGGTTTGCAGGTAGCGGCGCAGGGGGCGCAGTACCTCCCCGATGCGCCCCCGAGGCAGCGGCTTGATCCACAGGCTGCGGTAGAGGGGCGAGGCGCTCAGCGCCGGGCGACGATCCGCCAGCACCCGCCAGCCCCCGCGCGGATCGGCATACACCCGGGTCAGCCCCAGGTGTTCTTCCAGTTCCGCCACCCGCTGCACGGTGGCGATCTCGGCCCATTCGGCCTCGGAGGGGCCCGCGCCGGGGGCGGGATCGGCCAGCCACGGCGCGGGGCGGGCCGCCAGGTGGTCGGCCAGATCCTCGGCCAGTGCCGTGACCTTAGCGAAGTCCTCGGTGTCCAGGTAGACCACCTGCGGGCTGGAACACGCCTGCTGGTCGAGGGCGCAGGCATCCGCCGCCACCGCAGCCAGCGTGCCCGCATCGCGGGCGGCCTCCTCGGTGAGATAGGCAAAGGAGAGGCGATGGCCCCAGGCCACCACCCGGCAGCCGGGCGGGGCCAGGGCGCTGAGCGAGGACACGGCCTCCTCGCCGCCCCACACCGCCAGGCCGTCGGCGTGTGGACACAGCGCCTCCCACCAGTCTTGCCGGCGGGAGGAAAAAGAAAGGACGATGATGCGCTGGGCGAGTATACCGGTGGGGTCGGCCTCAGCCAGCGCCGAGAGCAGGGTCACGGAGGCCTCGTGGTGCCCGCTGGCGGTCTTGAGCACGTTCATGTTCCCGGTGAGTAGGCCCTCTACCACGCTGAGCGCGCCCGCGGCGGGGGCGTTGCCGGGAGCCACGTGGACGAGCACCCCGAGGGGCGCCCAGGCCTCGTAGACGGGGTGGTGGGCATCGGGGCGGCGCAGCCGGAAGGGATCGACGCGATCTCCCAGCTCCCGCAGTAGGCGGCCCTCCAGGGTGTCGCGCGAGAGCGACGCCGCCAGGGCCTCGATCGTGGTGGGCTCGAGGAAACCCAGGCGGGCGCGCAGTGGGGAGGAGGCGTCGGCGATCTGCGCGCCGAGGGCCGCGCAGGCATCGAGCACTACGGAAGGCGGCAGCGGGGCGGCCAGTTCGCGCTGGGCGAGCGCACCCAGATCCGCCAACCGCACGCGGGCCTGGGTGTCATCGAGGATTTCTCCTTGCCAAAGGTGCATCATGAGCGTCCTTTCAGTAGTTCGGCGGCGGCGATGGCGCAGCTGCGGTTGCGGCTTAACCCGGCGCGTCCGTGCAGGACGATCCATTCGGTCTGCGCCCCGCAGTCGCATTCCTCGGCGGGGTGGGCGCTGGCGATATCCCCCATGAGCACGCTGTGCGCCGGAACGGAGGTGATGTACGGGCTGACTAGGTGCAAAAAGCCGCGCTGACCGTGCGGCAGCGGGGCCAGGGTGGCCACGTCGCGGATCGTGGCGCGCGACCATACCGGCAGGTGCAGGCGATGGCGGGCGCACTCGACTATGGGTACGCAGTGTTCCACGGAGCCGAAGCTATCCCGGATGCGTTCCGGGGGGATGCCCAGCGTGCGGGAGATCAGGGCGCGCAGCTCTTCTTTGGGAATCTGCTTGTCCGTGTGGTTCTTCCACCCGCCGCCGAGGAATACCAGGGAGTCGGGGGCCAGGCGCAGAGGCCCGCGCCCCAGGGCCTCCAGGCGGTGCAGGATCGCGGCGAGGAAGGCGGGGAAGCCGAAGATCCGCAGAGCAATGCCGTCCGCGGCGGCCCGCTCGATGGCGGCAATCGCGCCGAAGGGGTCGAACTCGTGGCGCGGGCCTTGGCTCGCTGCCGCCCGCGCAGCGGTGCAGCGCAGCGCGTAGGTGATCCGGTGGGCGGGGGCGAAGTCGCACAGGTAGGTGTTGGTAAAGGAGGTGCCCACCCGTAGATCACGCTGGGGCTCGTAGCTAAGAAGCAGGTAATCGGCCTCTATGCGCGGGGTGTACCAGCCGTAATGGTCGAAGATGCAGGCCACCATGCGCTGGGCTACCCCGATGGACCAGGCGTCGAAGAACATCTGGGATTTCTGCCCGCTGGTGCCCGAGGAGGTCAGGTGCAAGGAGATCTCCTCGCGCGGCACGGAGAGGGTTTCGTGCCGCTTGAAAAAGGCCGCCGGGATCAACGGGGAGGGTGTGTCCTCGGCGTTTGCCACGGAGCGCCAGAAATCGTTGCGGTGCCGGTGCCAGGCGTGGGTTTCCGCCAGGGCCAGGTCGAAGAGACGCCGGGCCTGCGAGGTGAGGTCATAGGGGTCGCGCAGGTCGCACAGGCGTTGCAGGTGGGGCAGTGCCTGGGGATCGGGTACGGTCAGGGGTCCGAGGTAGGAGGGGGTCATACTGCTTCCTTGACGGTGAGTTCCTTGACGGGGAGAAGGGCGGCGGTGTCCGCGCTGTGGGCGAGGATCATCAGGTCGTGCAGGCAGCCCGCGCGGGCCCTGGCGGCGGGATAGTACGCCACCGGCCTCATCCCTGCGTCCACATAGGCCGCTGCGGTAGTGGCGTCGCGTGCGTCGTAGAGCGCCACGGCGGCTTCTACGTAGGCGATGCCGCGGCGGCGCAGCTGCGTGTACAGGGTTGGGGCGATCCTTGGCAGTGCGCCAGGTTTTGGCCATACATCGCGCAATCGCGCCCCGCCGAGCGCCGGGTGAATGTCGAGGCCCAGGCGCACCGTGGAGTCTGCGGTCGTGGCGACGTAGCGGTGGGTGCTGACCTGTCGCAGCGAGACGGCCGCGGCCGCGGGCATCGGCGCGGGGCCGTCCGATAGTACCTCCGGCGGGCGGGCGTCGGTGATGTTCGCGCTGCGCAGGGCGCGCCGATAGAGTTCCTCTGCCCCGACGGGCAGCGCCGGTGGCGTCGATCTACGCCCCAGCGTCCCCGGGGCGTGGCGCACAAAAACCCCAGGCTTTCGCGCTCGGTCAGCATCGCGGCACCCGGCAGTACCCCGGTGGGGTAGAAACCCTGCCGCAGTACCACCCGCTGCGGCCCCGGGGAGTGCAGCCGCACGGTGGAATAGGCGGAATCAAGGGTGCCGCTGCCGAAGGCCGCGGTGCAGGCTGCGGCGGTCACGCGGTGCGCCAGGCCGCGGCCGCCGTGCTCTGGGTGGACGACAATGCCGCCGAGCAGCCCCACCCGCAGGGCGGTATCCGCGATGACCACTGCGGAGGCGATGGGAGAACCGTCGTGGTCGCGCACGATGCGCCAGTGGGTGGACGGCGATGCGAGCAGGCGCTGGGTTTCCGCGAGATCCCGGCCCAGGGGCAGCGGGTAGTGCTCCCCGTAAACCTCGTGGAAGAGCGCAATCAGGCCCGGGGCGTCCGCCACGGTGGGGATCATGACCGCTCCTCTGTGTCTAGGCGGGTGGCGGCCACCCAGGTGGCGCCGGCCACCGGAAGCAGCCCCGCGCCCTGGGCCACCAACAGCAGGCGCACCGCAACCACGTCTCCCAGCGCGCCGAAGACGAGCGAGGACACCGGCAGCGTGGCGCTGATGAGGGCCTGCATCGCGGCGAAGAACGCGGGCTTGTCCTGGGGAGGGACTTTCCGCTGGAAACAGGACATAAACCGCACCCCGATCGCCCCGATGCACACCCCGGCCGCCACCAGGCCCGCGGCGGCCACCCCCGGGTGGGGCAGGAGACCGGGAGCGGCGAAGCCCACGGCGGCTATCGCCAGGCCTCCGCCGCCCACCGTGGCCAACCGCAGACCAACCCTGGAACCCAGGGCGGCACCCGCAATGGTGCCCGCACCCAGGGCCGCCTCGAAGGCAGAAACGGTGGTACCGCCGCCCCGGAGGGTGCCGCGCACAAAGAGCGGGTCGAGCACAAAGACGGCGGTGCTAAAGAAATTCGCTGCGGTAAAACACAGCAGCATTCTCCGCACCGAGGGCAGACGCCGCAGCACGTGACGGCTGGGGGCGGGGTGTACGGGGGTCGGTGCCGAGGGGGCGCGGTGAGCAAAACCGGTGGCAGCGATGAGCGCGGCGGCCGTTAAATAGGCCGTGGCGCAACAACAGAGCAACCCCGTCGCGCCGGTGGTTTCCACCACCAGCGGCCCCAGGAAGCCCCCGGTGAGACCGGCGACGGACTGGGTGGCCAGCTGGAAGCCGGTGGCGGATTCGATGTCCTCGTCGGCCACCAACTCCGGGATGGAGGTACTCAGGCAGGGATCGAATACCGCCTGGCAACAGGCCAGAAGCAGGGCCAGGGCACACAGCGCGCCTATGGGCAGCGGCCATGCGTGGCTCACCGACGCGGCCGTCCCGGCCAGGGCGCCCGCCAAGGCTGCCGTCCCGGTCAGCAGGCGGCGGTGATCGTGCCGCGCGATGAGGCGAGCGACCAGCGGCACCAGGGCCACGGCGGGAACGGTGGCACACATCAGCACGAGGCCGGACTGGCGGCCGACGTGGTGGCCGCCGGCGATCCCCACCAGCCACCACACGATGCCCACTTGAAAGACGCGCGCGGCGGCCTGGGTGAGAAACTGCCCCGCCCACACCGCCGCGAAGCCCCTATTGCGCACAACCACGGGCGCGCTCATGCCAGCGGCCTTTGATCGATCACCCGCAGCAGCTTGCCAGATCGGGGATGCGTGGCCAGGTCGCGGTGGTGCACCCACTCCACCTCCAGGGGCAAAACCTGACGATGCTCGGTGGCCTCGGAGTAGGCGGGTCGGGCGCGCAGCACCGCTTCGACGATCGCGTGGGCCAGTGCGGTGGCGCGTGGGGAATCAGGGTGGGCCGTGGCGGCCCGCAGCACCAGGCCGTCGAGGCCGCGACGATGCACCGCGACCAGTTGCAGCGCGGCGATCTCGTGGTCGGTGTCCACGGTGGCGACCGCAGCGTGGACGTCTTCGACGTGCATCGTCACGTAGGCGATTCGCAGGGCGTCGCCCGCACGACCCATCAGCCGGAAGACCCCGGCCTCGTGATCCACCCACTGCGCCCGGTCTCCGGCGGGGTAGCGCACGATGGGCATGAGGTGACGCCGCAGATCGGTAACCACCAGCGTGCCCGGCACCCCCGGCTGCGTGATGGGGCAGCCGGACTCATCCAGGATCTCGGTGCGAGTATAGGGATGCCAGCCTTGGTGTTTGCGCAGATCATCCCCGCGCACCGGCCGACCCAACAGCCCGGCATCGACGCTGGCGTATCCTACGGACTGGACGCGGGCGTGCGGGAAGGCCGCGCGCAGCAGCGGACGGCGATCGCCAAAAAGCAGCTCCCCGCCCACGAGGATCAACTCCACCTCCGGCAGGGTATCGCCCATGTTCACCAGGTGCTCGGCCACGGTGATGACGGTACTGGGCAGTGCGGCGATGGTGGTGATGCGGAACTCACCGAGCGCGTGCGCCAGGCGCTCGGGGCTTAGCCCTCCTCCAAAGGGAAAGCGAGTGGTGGCGATGGGACAGTGTGCCAGGGAATCGAGGATGAAGGTGAAGCTGGCGTAGAGATCGCCGGCGTAGAAGAGATTGGCCACCCGTGCCCCGGGGGCAAGCCCGGCATCGACGAGCCCGTGGCCGAAGGCGTGGCAGAAATCCCGCCACTCTTGGGCCGACCACCAGGAAAACTTCGGTGCGCCCGTGGTGCCGCCGCTGCGCAGCACCAGGGCGTCCGAGGCGGGCGCGGTGAGCACCGTATTACGCGCCGGGTGATTGGCCCGCCAGAACGACGACGGATCGACCACCGGCAACTCCTCCCACTTCGGGCGCTTGGGCAGGTTCCGGTAGAGCTGGCGGTAGAAGGGGGAGTGGGCGCGGACGAAGGCGATGTGCTCTGGCAAGGGAGTGATGGGCATAGCGGTGTCTTTACTGGTCGAGAGTGCTGAAAACAGAGCATTATGTTTATTGTTTTGCCTGTGTGGCGCACACCGAAGGCGAGGGCCGGTACCCCCGCTCGCGGCGCTGTGTGGTGGAAAGCGTACATAATGGCAATATCCGCCTGGTTGCCTGGCGATCTTGGCAGCGCGGTGACGCAGGGTTGGGTATCCGATTGTTCCCTGGGGCGGTTGAGGTTCCGGTGTCGGGTGGGGTGTGCGGCCGGATTAACTCCTGGTGCAGAGGGGGGATGGACGCATTGGAATGGCCCGTGGTGCTTTTGGGTGGAGGTGTGAGTGAGATAATCGGGCCGGGTAAAAATATTCCTGTATGTATGCTGTGAGTTTTTGGTCTGGGGGGGACTTTTTAGCGCCGATTAAGCCGCGCGGGGTGCCCGAGAAATACGCGGCGGAGGGAAAAGGGATAGTGTGCCCGGGGTGCTTCTGGTACTCGGCGAGACAAAGATCGCCCGCGCCCTCTTTGGCGGGGCGTGGGCTCAACTTCTAGCTCTGGTGCGGATCGTCCTGTGCCTTGGTGTCCCCGTTGCCCGCGCTGGGAATGGCGATGGTGCTGTTAGCGCCGCTATCGCAGGTTACGGTGATGATGTGCGGGCCGCCATTGGGCCCGGGGTCGATATTGATGGGGGCGGTGAATGTGCCCACGAAGGGGCCGGTATCGCCCTGACGGTGCAGTGTGGTGCTCCCGCCGAAGGAGGCCACGGCCGTGGCGGAGGTGTCCTCCTCGGTGCAGGGGGTGGAGACGGTCAGTTCTGCTCCCGGCTTGAGATCGCCGTCGAGGTTGATCTCGATGGCGGGGCCAGCGGTGCGGTCGCTGGTGGGCAGCGCGGAGCTGGTGGGGGTGGCGCTCGATGCGGTCTCGGCCGCCTGGGCGTCCTCCTCCGCGGTGGAGCAGGCCGTGAGCGCCAGTGGGAGAAGAGGAAGGGTGGCGACAAGAACTCGGTATTTCATGGTGTCCTCCGGGTAGATTTCCGTAGATACCGCCACGGTAACACGGGGTAGCGCGTAGGGAGGCCGTATAACAGATGAAGTGAGACGAATCCCCCGATCGGCTTCCGCACCAGGGCTCGAACCTAGCCGCGTTCGATCTGAAAAACGATTTTAACTGCATAAAAGTGAGAAATTATCCGGCCCCGCGGTAGTGATGGACTGCAGGGGCGTTTTGCTTGGCCTATGAGCATCGGTACTAGAAAATAAGTAATTAAAAGGGATTGTGGGAACTGTCCCGCAATCCCTTTTTGGGCTATAAAGACTACTCTTGTCGAGGGATGAGTCGAGAAATCCGAGCCCAAATTTTACGGCCATCAGCAGTCGCCACTGATGCGATAATTAACCCTGCAACGATTCCCTGAGTAATGGCCTGCAGAGATCCTGGCTGGTCTGCCCAGAATACAGGATGCACCGTGTTTGCAATGGCAACAATGATCACGACCAAGAGGAACATTTTACTCCCAGAGCGGTGGAGACGCCCGATCCCACACAGGAGATGGCAAGACCCCAGCCCACCTTGCCGGCTAGGAACTTTACGAGAGCGTTTTTCCGGCTCGGCCTTCTAGAACTTGGAGGATTTTGTCGTATCCAATCACTCCTCCCGCGCAGCCGGTGAGGAACTGGGCAGTGTTTTGCACGGCAGAATCGTACGTGACGATGGTGGGGCAGTCTGATTCCGCCTTTACGGGTGAATCTTCAACCGCGATGGGGGCGCCATCAGCATCGTAGGCTTTGAGCTGGTAGTCCTCGGAGAGGGTGAGAAACTTTGCCGATGCATCGATGGGGGCGTCCCCATCCATTTTGCGGAGCTGGTTGAGTTCACTTAGCTCCTCAGAGGTGATGGAAAATTTTTCGCCAACAGCAGCGGGACTGATGGCCTCATCTGTGCTGGCGTGTGCGATGTTGAGTCCAGTGAAAGGGATCGTGATGGCGAGCGTGAGGGTGGCGATACGCTGCCCTATGCGCTTAGTAATACGCTTTCCTCTCTGCACGGGTACAGCCTAGTTCCTAGGTCTACGTGCAGTGTAGCGTATGTTAAAAGGTTTACTACTTATGGGTTAATAGGTATCAATTAGTGGAAGGGGATACGCCTATGGGGTACCCCTATCGCATTACTGGGCAGGGTTTGTTCATGGGGATTTCTTCGGAGGTCTAGTTTTCGCAGGCTGCGCCGTCATGGTCGAGTCGGCTGCTGTGGTCGGGACTCCTGGCGTAGAGTGGCGCGGCACCAGCGGCCTTAACCTGAGTGGAGTTGGAGTAGTGGGTGTCGATGTGGGTGCCATGGCGTCGAGGCTTGTTGAACGAGCTCTGGGGTGTTTGCTGGGGCAGGGGCGGGCGGCTTTCCCGGTGGGCATTGGGGCGCGGTGACCCCGCACCTGTCATGGGATAAGGCGGTGGGGGTGATGTTTGCTGAGGGGAGGTTATCGTCGTGGTCGGTGCGGCGTCGGGGTTGGTGGTGGTGTTGTGGCAGCGTCGCTCTTTCTGTAGGGAGACCGTGGCCAGTCAGTGCCAGGCGTTCGTGAAGGGCTTGGATAAACTCAAGCGCTACCGGGATGATAACGAGAAACTCCGCGAGCGCCTGCGGGTGCTAGAAAGCGGAGCGGGATCGCCTCAAGCGGCACATTGCCCGTATGGAGGAAGCCTCCCGCCTGACTGGTAAGAAGGCTGTGGCGGCGGGATATATCGTGATCCTGCGCTCGGTGATCCGTGTGGCGCAAGGAAAAGTGGCTCATGCACCGTGTAAGGCATGGGCTATCTTCGATGGCTGGAAGATCGCAGTCAAAGATAGCCAATTGGGCTACTTTGTGGCCAGCCTCCCGATAGATGAGAAAATTACCGCTACCGCCAGAAATAGTAGGCTAACCATAGGGAAATTCCACTGGAATATGAAGGCAATTATAGAAAGAATGGAAAATGCTATAGAGATATAGGTGGTTACTTTTTCCATTTTCAAGCCTTAGCGCTTCTCGGCTGCGAGGCCAATACCGGAAAGTTCCTCGGCGATCTCTAGGAGGGCTGCCTTCATGTCTTGAGCCTTAATGCTTGTGCCTCCAGTCCGAAGAATCTCTTTGATTCCCCCGGCCTCTTCAATGGCGCGGGTAACTTTCTGGGCTCCATCTGCGCCCTTGATGAGGCGAATAAGTTTGACCACCTTCGCTACGGGGACAACGGCTCCACCGATGATGAGCGCGATAGCACCAGCGCATTCCCACGCGTTGTAGTTCATGAGGATAGGCGACCTGCCCTCAATGGTGCCGGGTTGGTTGGCCTGAAGGTAGGCTTCAATCTCTTCGTTGCTGCCATTTTGGACGAGGTCGTCAGGCATTGCTTCCACATAAGCGAAGAAACTATCCACGAAAGCCAAATCTTCGTCGGTCACTTGAGGGACATCGCTGGCCGCTTCATTTTTCTCTTTCGTGTCAGCGTGGGCTACCTCTGCTGTAGCGAAAGAAAGGGTGGGGACAAGAGCAATAGATACAAGTCTTTGGATGAGACTCTTGCTCATGTTCTTTCTCCTCTCGGCTAGAACTTCTGGGAGCGCCCGCATTATTGCACGGCCCGCCAAGGCACGCAACGGTCATGAGGAAATTTTTCTGTGAGAACATCAGATGGCTATATAACGCCAGTTCACTACCACTTTTCGGATGTTGAAGACGCTGTGCGGTGATCTCTCCGGGGAGTAAATGATGGCCCCACCTCGCCAGGGTGGAGCTTTCCGTTACGAGCCTAGAACCCCCGTGTGGCGGGCGGCCTCCTGCCACTGCTCCTAAGCCACAGCCTCACGATCCGCGTTAGTGACCGTCCCCTTAACCTCAATGATTCGGGCGATGGCCTCGGTGCGGCGGGTCACCTGATTCCCGTGGGTAGCCAGCTTGGTGGGCCAAAGCCGCTTTTGTGGGCTTTCAGCGTGTCGCGTCCGGGAGAGGTATCCATGGTGGTGCGAACGGTAATCATGACGGCCTCCTTATGAGGTAGGTGGTGCGGTGTGGCTTGGGCCGTCTCCGTCCCGGAGCCTGTCTCGCTCCGGTATCTATAATGAGGCGGCTCGTCGCCTTGTAAAGAACGCATATTGGCTCACCCTCGCTGGTGGTGGACGTGGCGGCGGTGGCCGGGTTCTGTTCGGGTGCCGACGGCGTGCCAGCAGCCATCGTCGGTGCCAATCGGGGCCGTGGCTAGGTGGGCTGACCTGGTGGTTCCTAGGGTGCAATTCCACGACATGCGCGACAGTTTTCGCCGTACTCGTCACGCGGCCCAGAAATGGAAAACCCCAGGCCGCAGGGATTTTCCCTGCGGCCTGGGGTGTGACAGAATGCTTCCCCACCAGGACTCGAACCTAGAATGACGGTACCAAAAACCGTAGTGTTGCCGATTACACCATGGGGAATCGCGCGGCATAGTGCGTCGCGCGCTTTTACACTGTAGCGCATGGCCTGGGGCCGCGCGTAACCGCTGCTCGTGCTGTCCAGCGCGGGGCGTCGGGTCTGCAAAGCTCGGTGTCCACCGGGTGTGGTCTACTGGGTAGGTCTCGTCGCGCCCGTCGGGCGTGGTGCCCGCGGTGGGCGGGGAACGCGAATGTTGTTGAGAGGGTAAGGAATAATCACGGTGGCAGACCACGATACGGTGCAGGCTCCGGCCTTGGCGGGTCTACTCAAGGTGGTGGGCGAGGACCCAAAGATCCGGGGAATGCTTACCCACGTGGGGGAGCGGGAACTGCATCTCACCGGCGTGGATCAGGTGCGCCCCTGGGCGGTCGCGGCGCTCTCGCGCGAGGCGCCGGTGATCGTGGTGACGGCCACGGGGCGCGAAGCCGAGGATCTCAGCGCCGAGTTGCGCGCGATGTTGGGCGATAAGGTGGCGTGGTTCCCATCCTGGGAGACCCTGCCGCACGAACGGCTCAGCCCCGGGGTGGACATCGTGGGCCGTCGCGCGGAGGTGATAGAAAACTGCGCCCGCTACCGGGTGATCGTGGCCGCGGCCCGTGCAATCAGCCAGCCCTTCTGTCGGGAGGTGCCAGGGCGCGAGGCCGTGCGCCTGCGCGAGGGCGACGAGCACGACTTGGGCAAGCTCACCGAGCAGCTGGTGTTCCGGGCCTACGAGCACGTGGACATGGTGGCCAAGCGAGGCCAGTTCGCCGTGCGCGGCGGCATCCTGGATGTCTTTCCCACCACTGGGGATTACCCGGTGCGCGTGGAGTTTTGGGGCGACGAGGTTTCGGAGATGCGCCAGTTTTCCGTGGCGGATCAGCGCACCCTGCCCGAGGGACGGATAGCGCAGGTGGAGCTCTATCCGGCCCGTGAGCTGCCGATCACCCCCCAGGTGGCGGCGCGGGCACAGGAGCTGGCCCGACGCTATCCTGGCAACCCTACCTTGGTGGAGTTGCTGAGCAAGATCGCGTCCTCTCAGCCCGCCGATGGCATGGAGGCGCTGATGTCGGTGCTCAGCGACTCCCCGCTGGCGGTGCTGCCGGATATCGCGCCCCGGGGTACCCACCTGGTGTGGGTGGCCCCGGAGAAGATCCGCTCCCGGATCGCGGACCTGGAGGTCACGGACAGGGAGTTTTTGGAGGCCGGTTGGGAGGCCGCGGCGATGGGGGCGCAAGGCGCGGCACCGATCTCGGCGGCGGGGCTGGATCTCACGGCGAGTTCCTATCGCTCATTTGAGTCCCTGCGCGCCGGGGCGCAGTCGGCCGGGGTGCCGTGGTGGACCTTTTCCCCCCCCGGGATGCTGGAGGGGCCGGAAGAGGACACCCTGCCCCTGGAGTTTGAGGCGGCCCCCGCTCCCCACGGCGATCTGTCCAAGATCGAGGAGACGATGTCCCTGCTGCTGGCCCACACCAATGGCGGGGGGCGTGCAGCCTACATCACGCCCACCCGCGGGGCGATCAAGCGCATGGTGGAACGCTTCGCGGAGCAGGGGATTCGCATCCACGTGGCCTCTCCGTCATGGGAGCCGCGCGCGGGCGAGGTCACGCTGTATCAGGCGCTAAGCCACGCCGGCCTGGTGTTTTCCGGGGCGGTGGTACTCACCGAGACGGATCTCACGGGCAACCGCGTGGGGGACATCGCCGGTGCCAAGCGGCGTCCGGCGCGGCGGCGCAATCGCGTGGATCCGCTGGCGCTCAAGACCGGCGATTATGTGGTGCACGAAACCCACGGCATCGGGCGCTTCATCAAGATGGCGGAGCGCACGATCAAGGCCGGCGATGAAACCTCGAGGCGCGAGTACATAGTGCTGGAATACGCGGCGTCCAAGCGCGGCCAACCCGCGGATCAGTTGTGGGTGCCGATGGATTCCCTCGACCTGTTGAGCAAGTACACCGGCGGCGAGGCCCCCAGCTTGTCCAAGATGGGCGGTTCGGATTGGAAGAACACCAAGAAGAAGGCCCGCGCGGCGGTGCGCGAGATCGCTGGCGAGCTGGTGGAGCTCTACGCCAAGCGCCAGTCCGCCCCCGGGCACGCCTTTGCTCCGGATTCGCCGTGGCAGCGGGAGATGGAGGACAACTTCCCCTACGTGGAGACCGAGGATCAGATGGCGGCGATCGAGGCCGTCAAGGCGGACATGGAGCGCTCCACTCCGATGGATCGCGTGGTGGTGGGCGATGTCGGCTATGGCAAGACCGAGGTGGCGGTGCGCGCGGCGTTCAAGGCGGTGCAAGACGGCCGCCAGGTGGCGGTGCTGGTGCCCACCACGCTGCTGGCCCAGCAGCACCTCAAGACCTTCGAGGAGCGCATGGACGGGTTCGCGGTGACCATCCGCGGGTTGTCGCGCTTTACTCCTCCTGCCGAGGCGCGGGAGATCGTTGCGGGCCTGGCGGACGGCACCGTGGACGTGGTAGTGGGCACACACCGGCTGCTGCAGACCGGCGTGAACTGGAAGAACCTGGGGCTTATCGTGGTGGACGAGGAGCAGCGCTTCGGCGTGGAGCACAAGGAGCACATCAAGGCGCTGCGCAGCCACGTGGACGTGCTCACCATGTCCGCCACCCCGATTCCGCGCACCCTGGAGATGTCGATGTCGGGGATCAGGGAGATGTCCACCATCCTGACCCCGCCGGAGGATCGCCACCCCGTGCTCACTTATGTGGGCGCGGAGGAAAGCCAGCAGGTGGCGGCGGCCATTAGGCGCGAGCTGCTGCGCGACGGCCAGGTGTTTTATATTCACAACAAGGTGCGCGACATCGAGAAAAAGGCCCGGGAGCTGCGGGAGCTGGTGCCCGAGGCGCGGATCGTGGTGGCGCACGGGCAGATGAGCGAGGAGATCCTGGAACGCACGGTGCAGGGCTTCTGGGACCGCGAGTACGACGTCCTGGTGTGTACCACCATCGTGGAGACGGGCCTGGACATCGCCAATGCCAACACCCTCATCGTGGAGAATGCGCACCACATGGGGCTATCACAGCTGCATCAGCTGCGCGGCCGGGTGGGGCGTTCCCGCGAGCGTGGTTACGCCTATTTTCTGTATCCGCGCGGGGCCACGCTCACCGAGACCTCCTACGACCGGCTGTCCACGATCGCGCAAAACAACGATCTGGGCGCCGGCATGGCGGTGGCGATGAAGGACCTGGAGATGCGCGGCGCGGGCAATGTCCTGGGCGCGGAGCAGTCCGGGCACATCGCCGGGGTGGGCTTTGATCTTTACATGCGCCTGGTGGGCGAGGCCGTGGCCGCCTACCGCGCCCTGGCCAGCGGGAAGCCGCTGGACGCCACGGACAAGGGGCCCAAGGAGATCCGCATTGATCTGCCCGTGGATGCCCACATCCCGGAGTCCTATATCAACGCCGAGCGCCTGCGCCTGGAGGTGTATCGCAAGATCGCCGCCTCCGGCTCGGAGGAGGATCTGCGGGCCATCTGCGCGGAGATGCGGGATCGTTTTGGCGAGATTCCTCGCGAGGTGGCGCGGCTGCTCACGGTGGCGCGGCTGCGTCATGTGGCGCGGCAGGCGGGGATCACCGACGTCGGGGTGCAGGGCACCAGGATCAAGGTGCACCCGGTGGAGCTGCCGGATTCCAAGCAGGTGCGGCTGCGTCGGCTCTATCCGGGGGCCACCTACCGCGCGGCGGCCAAGGCGATCCAGCTGCCCTTCCCCAAGGCCGGGCCCAAGGTCACGGATCCCAGGCTGCGCGACGAGGAACTGGTGCAGTGGGTGGCCGACGCCCTCAGCGCGCTTCTCGACGTCCCGCAGACCGATGTGCGCGGCGGCACCGAGCGCAACGCGCAGTCGCGCCGGGTGGTATCGGTGAGTGAGTAAAATCGCCCCCGGTGGCGGCGCGACCGGGGTTGACTAAGTATTCTTGTACCTTTCCCTTTCAGAAAGGGGGCATCATGCCCGTGAGCCTCAGCGGCCGTCATTTTCTTACCCTTCTGGATTACAGCGCGGAGGAGATACGCTACCTCGTGGATCTCGCCCGGCAATTCAAGGCGCTCAAGCGTACGGGCACCCCGCACCGGCACCTTGAGGGCAAGAACATCGTGCTGCTCTTCGAGAAGACCTCCACGCGCACCCGGTGCGCCTTTGAGGTGGGCGCGATGGATCTGGGTATGGGCGTGACCTACCTGGAGTCGGGCACGTCCCAGATGGGAAAGAAGGAGTCCATCAAGGATACCGCGCGGGTGCTGGGCCGAATGTTCGACGGGATCGAATACCGGGGCTTCGATCAGTCGATCGTCGAGGAGCTGGCGCAACACGCCGGGGTGCCGGTGTGGAACGGTTTGACCACGCAGTTTCATCCCACTCAGATGATCGCGGACCTGATGACCATCGAGGAGAACTTCCCGCAGGGCACCCGCGGCCTCAAGGTGGTGTTCATGGGCGATGCTCGCAACAACGTGGCCAACTCCTTGATGGTGCTGTGCGCCACGATGGGCATGCACTTTGTGGCTTGCGGTCCCGCCGAACAGATGCCGGAGGTTCGGCTGGTGGAGACCTGTCGGCAACTGGCTCGGACTAGTGGGGGCAGCGTGCGGCTGAGCGATCAGCCGGAGGAGGCGGTGGCCGGTGCGCACGTGGTGTACACGGACGTCTGGGTGTCGATGGGGGAGGAGTCCCCGCAGCTGTGGGAGCAGCGGATCGCGCTGCTGGAGCCCTACCGGGTGACCCGGGAGCTGCTGGAGCGCGCCGAGGCTAACGCCATCTTCCTGCACTGCCTGCCGGCCTATCACGATGCAAACACCGCCGTGAGCGCGCAGATCGCCGAGCGCTGTGGGATCACCGAGATGGAGGTCACCGACGAGGTCTTTGAGGGGGAGCGCTCCCGCGTCTTCGACGAGGCGGAAAATCGTCTGCACGCGATCAAGGCCATCATGTACGCCACGCTGTCCTAGGGGCGCTGTGCTAGCGTAAGGGCAGCAAGCAAGCTGCCAGGACATCCTTTAAGTAGCCGCACAGAGAGGCGGGGAAGGAGGTCACGATGAGCACGCACGGACACGAGGTCGAGCTGTTAAGCGCAGCGGACATCAAGCGCACCGTGGCGCGCATCGCGCACCAGATCATTGAAAAGACCGCGCTGGGATCGGCCGAGGGGCGGCAGGTGGTGCTGCTGGGCATTCCCACCAGGGGCGTGCCGCTGGCCCGCCGCCTGGCCCGGTATATCGAGGAGTTTTCGGGCGTTGTGGTGCCGGTGGGTTCGGTGGACATCACCCTCTACCGCGACGATCTCGCCACGGGGCCACACCGGGCGTTGCAGCGCACCGCCCTTCCGGCCCAAGGCATCGACGGCGCGATGGTGGTCTTGGTAGACGACGTGCTCTTCTTCGGGCGTTCCGTGCGCGCCGCCCTGGATGCGCTGCGCGATCTCGGCCGCCCGGAGTCGGTCAAGCTGGCGGTGCTGGTGGATCGCGGGCACCGCAGGCTGCCCATCCGCGCGGACTTCGTGGGCAAGAGCGTGCCCACCGCGCTCAGTGAGGATATCGACGTCCGCCTCGACGAGGTGGACGGCCGGGACGCGGTGCTGCTGCGCCGACCGGAGCATACCGACGAGGCGGGGGAGCGGGCCTAAAAAATGAAGCACCTACTGAGCATCGCGGACTTAAGCGCACGCGAGATCACCTCCCTGCTGGATGAGGCCGATAACTTCCAGAAGCTGCTCGCCGAGCGGGAGGTCAAAAAGCTCCCCACGCTGCGCGGCAAGACGGTCTTTACCCTCTTTTACGAGAACTCCACGCGCACCCGTTCCTCCTTCGAAGCCGCGGCCAAGTGGTTGAGCGCGGACGCCATCAACATCTCCGCGTCCTCGTCCTCGGTGCAAAAGGGGGAGTCGCTGCGCGATACCGGCCTCACCCTCAAGGCCATTGGCGCGGACGCCATCGTCATGCGCCACCCCTGCTCCGGGGCGGCCGAGCAGCTGGCCCGGTGGGTGTCCCCGGACGGTGCCGGGCCCGCCGTGATTAACGCCGGCGACGGCCAGCACGCCCACCCTACCCAGGCGCTCCTCGACGCCCTGACGATGCGCCAGCGCCTGGGCACCCTGGAGGATCGCAAGGTGGTGATCGCGGGCGACTGCCTGCATTCGCGCGTGGTGCGCTCCAACGTGGAGCTGCTCACCAAGCTCGGTGCCCGCGTGACGCTGGTGGCCCCGCCCACGCTCATGCCCCCCGGCGCGGAGGGCTGGCCGGTGGAGACCTCCTACGACCTCGACGCGCAGATCACCGATGCCGACGTAGTGATGATGCTGCGGGTGCAAAGCGAGCGCATGCGCGGCGGATTCTTCCCCTCGCCCCGCGAGTACGCCGCCATGTACGGCCTGGACGCGCGCCGGATGGACATGATGCCCGAGGGCGCGGTGGTGATGCACCCCGGGCCCATGCTGCGCGGCATGGAGATCGGCTACGACGTGGCCGATTCCGAGCGGACCGTGGTGCTCCAGCAGGTCACCAACGGCGTGCACGTGCGCATGGCCGTGCTCTTTGCCACCATCCTGGGTCAATAACACAACGGAGGACAACACTCATGGCAACCGATTACCCCAGCACCGGCCCGCTCAACCCCCCGGAGCGCGGCAGCCTGCTCATCCGCGAGGTGCGGCCCTACGGCGAGGGCGAGCCGGTGAACGTCCTCGTGCGAGACGGCGCGATCTCCTCGCTCGACGCCGGCGAGGCCGCCGCCGACCGCGTGCTTGAGGGCCGCGGCGGGGTGCTGCTGCCCGGCCTGGTGGACATGCACGTGCACTTCCGCGAGCCGGGCCGCGAGGACGCGGAGACCATCGTCACCGGCTCCCGGGCGGCCGCGCGCGGCGGCTTTACCGCTGTGTTTACCATGGCCAATACCACCCCCGTGATCGATCAGCCGGTGCTGGCAGACGCCGTGTGGGCCAAGGGCCAGCAGGCCGGGCTGTGCGACGTGCACCCGGTGGGTGCGATCACCAAGAACCGCGAGGGCAAGGAGCTCGCGGAGCTGGGCCTGATGGCGCAGGCCGAGTCCCGCGTGCGCGTGTTCTCCGACGACGGCACCTGCGTGGACAACTCCGCGCTCATGCGCCGCGCCGTGGAATACTCCCGGGCGCACGACGTCCTGCTGGCCCAGCACTGCGAGGATCCCGTGCTCACCGAGGCCGCCGTGGCCCACGAGGGGCCCACCGCCGCCCGCCTGGGTCTGCGCGGCTGGCCGCGCGCCGCCGAGGAATCCATCGTGGCCCGCGACCTGCTGCTCAGCCGCGATTACGGCGGGCGGGTGCACATCTGCCACGCCTCCACCGCGGGCACCGTGAGCCTGCTGCGCTGGGCTAAGGAGCAGGGCATCGAGGTCTCCGCCGAGGTTACCCCGCACCACCTGCTGCTCACCGACGCCCGCCTGGAGACCTACGACCCGGTGAACAAGGTCAATCCGCCGCTGCGCGAGGACTCCGACGTGGTGGCCCTGCGCCAGGCGCTCCTCGACGGCGTGCTCGACTGCGTGGCCACCGACCATGCCCCGCACGCCGCGGTGAACAAGTGCTGCGAGTTCGACCACGCCTTGCCGGGCATGCTGGGCCTGGAGACCTCCCTGGCGATCATCGCGGAGATCTTCGTGCGCGAGGGCCTGGCGGACTGGCGCTGGGTGGCTAAGGTGATGAGCGAGCGGCCCGCGCAGATCACCAAGTTGCCCGGTCATGGCCGCCCCTTGGCGGTGGGCGAGCCGGCCAACCTCACCGTGGTGGCGGAGGATCGGCCCTGGACGGTGGAGCCGGGCGAGCTGGCCTCCAAGGCGGAGAATACCCCCTTTGCCGGGATAGAGTTCCACACCAAGGTGGCCGCGACCGTGCTGCGCGGCACGGTCACCCACGAGGGATAACCTGGTTAGAGCAGCGGCTCCGTATCGGAGCCGCTGAGCCACCAGCGAGAGTTGGGGGAGGCAAGCTGCCTTCCATCGCGGATGGAGACGGTTTCGCTTGTGAGCCGGTAGGCAGGGACATTCATCCCGCTGCACAGGAGGAAATCCTCCTTGTGGTGAACCTCGGCGGCTACTTTCGCGCCGTCGAGGCGCAGCAGGGCATTATCATCCTGCTGTAATTCTGGCAAATCACTTTCTGGTACGCTGAGCGCCTTTGCTACCCGATCGCGTGGTGCATCGGAGCAAAGCGAGACGTATTCATCCCATTCATCTCCGTACACATTGGCGAGGGTGAGTATCACGTTCCGGAATCGATGCTTCTTTCGCTAGCGGCCTTTTCAGTGGCCGCAAGGAGTGCTTGGTTATCCTTGGTGTCGGTGGAGCATGAAGAAAGGAGGAAGGAACATGAGACTAGGAATATCAAGGGGAAGATTTTTACCATTTTATTCATAGTAGCATTACCTCGAGTTCATCCTTCCCGTTATTTATGGAAATATTTTGGACGCTTGAGTCGTTTCCTTTTCGACTGATGACGTTATCCTTCATCTCCGCATTGTCGGTACTGAAAAGTTTGAAATCTTCCTGATCTTCCGGGAAGATCAGGAGACTGGTTCGTTCTTTTCCGTCGTCAAGAACGCCGCGAATCCCCCTTTCTGATAGGTGGATATGTCTGTTTTTGTGGAGGCGGTGACCATGCCGTCCGTGATGGCAAGTTCGATTGTCTCATCGGAAATCTTGGTGATGTATGCTCGACGATTCCCGCTTTCCCAGCGCTGGGATTCTGGCTCGTGGTCTAGTGCGTTCTGAGCGAAGAGGGTCATGCCTCCGCCTGGTATGCCGCCAATCCAGGCTTTCGCAGGGGCTTCTTGTCCCGCCCCACCCATGTTTACTTCCATGTGTTCATAGGTGAATGAGGCGGGTTCGTTGTTTAGTTCATCGCCACGGACTTCGCAGCTATCGCCGCCGACGGCGGTATAGTTTCCGAGCCTGCATGTCATTCTAACAAAAGGATTTCCGTGAAGGCCACTGTCGGCACTGCTGGAGTTTCGCAGGAAACCTGTCGATGGCGCACCTTCCGTTTTTGTTTCTCCTGGATGCACGATTCCTTCAAACCATGTATTGTCTACTGCGCTGGCTGCTGGTGCGAGGGGAAGACTTGTTGTGACTGTAGTTGCGATTGCTGTTATGAGGGAGGGGCGTGAAATCTCTTCAAGATGAACTCTTTTACGGGTATGGGGCGGTATGGTTTCAATCATAGGGGAGTACTTGCGGCCTGGCAAGGGTTTTCCTGACTTTAAAAAAATCGACATAAATACTGCCTGTATGCTGTGAATATTGTACGCTCTTCAAGTCTTTCATTTTTTCGGTGCTGATATGCGAAGGCCTGTACCAAAATATTTTTTGGTACAGGCCTTCATTCTTGTGCGGCTGGGGTTGAAGCAATCCCCTACAGACTCAGCGCCCCCGTGCTCAACCCCCACGCCGCCACGGCGGAGGCCGCCACCACCACGGCCACCACGGTCCACTCGAAGGGGCTAAACAGCGGCTCGTGGCGGCGCAGCCGGGTCACCACGTAAGGCACCAGGCCGGGCAGCAGCGCGAGCGCGCCGAAGAGCACGTAAGTGGGGTCGGCGGCGTAGAAGAGCCACAGGGAATACACCAGGGCGATGACGCCCACCAGCAGGTGGCGCTGGTTCTCGCGCGCGGTCATGGCGGGGCCGGCGTCGTTAAAGGCAATGCCCGCCCGGGGGTGGGTCAGCCCGCGCCCCCGGGCCGCCAGCAGCACCAGGTAGAGCGAGGAAAATAGGTAGGGCAGCAGGTAGAGCACCGTGGCCAGCTGCACCATGGACACGTAGGTGGTCTCGTTGAGGAAGAACACCACCACGAAGCCCTGGATCACGGTGGTGGAGATCAGCTGCGCCATCCAGGGCGCGCCCGCGCCGTTGGTGGCACCGGCCCGGCGGGGCAGGAGGCCGTCGGCGGCCATGAGCATGAGCGGCTCGGCGCACAGCATCTGCCAGGAGACGTAGGCGCCGAGCACGGAGAGGCACAGGCCCGCCGAGATGAGGGCGGCCCCCCACGGGCCCACCACCACCTCCAGGACGGAGGCCATGGAGTTATCCGGCAGGGCGGCCAGCTCCTCCTGGGTGAGCACGCCGAAGGAGAGGGCGGAGACGCTGACCAAGAGGGCCAGCACGGAGAGGAAGCCGATCACGGTGGCCCGCCCGATGTCGCGCCGGGAGCGAGATTGGCGCGAATACACCGAGGCCCCCTCGATGCCGATGAACACCCACACGGTAAAAAGCATGGTGCCCTGGATCTGCTCGAAGACGCTCGCCCCGCTGCCTTGCCCCCAGAAGTCCAGGGTGAAGCGATCCCAGCTAAATCCAAGGAAGGCGGTGAGCAGGATAAAGGCGAGGATGGGCAGGAGTTTGGCCACGGTGGTCACGGTGTTCAGCAGCGCGGCCTGCTGCACCCCGCGGGCAAGCACCGCGAAGATGATCCAGGTCAGCGCGGAGACGGCCACGGCGGTGGCGTAGCGGTGGTGCCCGGAAAACAGCGGTACGTAGTGGCCCAGGGTGGTGAAAAACAGCGTGGCGTAACCCACCTGGGCGATCACGGAGCCGAGCCAGTAACCCCAGCCGGAGGCAAAGCCGATGAAGTCCCCCAGCCCGGCCCGCGCGTAGGCGTACACCCCGGAGTTGAGGTGGGGCTTGCGGCGGGCCAGGATGTGGAACACGAAGGCCACGGAGAGCATGCCCACCCCCGCGATGCCCCAGCTCATCAGCATGGCGCCGGGGGCGGTCACGGAGGCGATGTTTTGCGGCAGGGAGAAGATACCGGCGCCCACCGTGGAGCCGATGATGAGGGCCACCAGCGTCCACATGGGCACGGAGCGGGTGCCTTCTTCCTGGGGGATTCCTAGAGTCACCCACCCAATTTATCGGATCGCGCGGGGCGGAGATCAACCCGCCTGGCAATAATCCCGTACCGTGGTGGGGCGTTGGCGTAAACAGACACAGAAAGGATGACGCTGATGGGTTTCCTGGACGAGGCGAAGAAGAAGGCCACCGATTTCCTCCACTCCGATAAGGCCGAGGAGCAGACCGATCAGGTGCTGGATAAGGCCGCGGACTTTGCCAAGGGCAAGCTGGGCGAGGACAAAGCCGAGCAGGTGGACAAGGTGCGCAACGCCATCGATGACAAGATCGGTGGGAATCCCGAGCAGCAGCAGTAGCGCCGTATTCTCATGCTGGCCGTGCTGCTCGATCCCCGCTGGCCCACGCAGATTCCCCTGGAGGCGTGGCGGCGCTGCGAGGGGCCGGTGCGCGCCACCGCGGAGATACCGGGGGAGGTGCGTGAGGCCCTGGGGCGAGGTCGGCCGTCGGGCACCGGCACCCTGGTGACCACCAGGGAAGAAGAGATACCCCGTGGCTGCGAGGTGATCGTGGCCCCCAGCCGCGACGACGCCCTGGCTCGGGCGCGCGCCGTGATGGAGCGCGCCCGCAGAATCGGCCGGTGGGAGCAGGCACAGACCCACGCCAGCCTGATTCCCTACCTGCTGGAGGAGGCCGAGGAGGTGGCCCGGGAGGCGCGCGGGCGCGTCGATGATGCGGCTCTGTGCGCGGAGCTGGGCGACGTCCTGCTTCAGGTGCTCTTTCACGCCCGGATCGCCGAGGAGCGCGGGGCCTTCGACCTTGACGACGTGGCCTTGAGCTTCGTGCGCAAGATGCGGGTTCGCGCGCCGTACCTCTTCGACGGTACCGAGGAACTGGTGGATGCGGCGGAACAGCACCGTCTCTGGTTGGCGGGCAAGGACAAGGAGCGCTGCGCTACCATCGACCGCCATGGCGAATGATGGACGAAGAGCGGCGGGCTGCGGATGCGGTGTGGTTCTGGCCCTCGTGCTCATCGTCGCCCTGGTCGCCTGGGCCTTTTCCGTGTTCAGCCCCCCCACGGTTGGGCGTGACCTGCGCCCTATTCCCGATACCATCCCACCGGCCGCCGGTGCCGAGGTGCCCGGAATCGACGTCCACGCCCCCGGCCGTACCTCCGATAAGCTGGGCTTTTGGGCCAAGCCCCTGGCCGAGCGGATGGGTATTCCCGAGCCGGCCCTGCGGGCCTACGGCAACGCGGAGCTCATCGCCGCCCAGGCCTGGCCCGAGTGCCACCTGAGCTGGACCACTCTGGCCGGCCTGGGCCACGTGGAGACCCGGCACGGAACCTACTCGGGCAAGTGGTTTCACCATTCCAGCATCGGGGAGGACGGTGTGGTCAGCCCGCCGATCGTGGGCATCGCCCTCGATGGCTCGCCCGGCGTGGCGGAAATCCCGGATACCGACGGCGGACGCCTCGACGGCGACGCGCGCTACGATCGCGCCGTGGGGCCCATGCAGTTTATTCCGGAATCCTGGGGGCGCTTTGGGCTCGATGCCAACGGGGACGGCGAGGCCGATCCCCAGCAAATCGACGACGCCGCCCTGTCCGCGGCCCACCTCGTGTGCCACGGCCGCAATTTGAGCCGGGAGGATCAGTGGGTGGAGGCGATCCGCTCCTACAACATGTCGCAGGACTACCTCATCAAGGTGCGCGACGCGGCCAATTCCTATGCGCTGGGGCAACCCGCGCCCTAGCGGGTCCCGACGGGGCGGGGCGGCGGCAAGCCAGACACGTTCGGGCAGACTCGGGCACCCACGCGCGGCGATTTTCTGGAACAATTGAGCAAGGGAGGCGCGCCCAGGGCCCTCCCGAGACCGGAAAAAGACCGTTTGACATGGCAAGAGGAGGCCACGGTGGCTGATATTATGCACGTTTTTGCCCGCGAGATCATGGATTCCCGCGGTAACCCGACCGTTGAGGCGGAGGTATTCCTGGACGACGGCGCGCGCGGCGTCGCCGGTGTTCCCTCCGGAGCCTCCACTGGCGTCCACGAGGCCCACGAGCTGCGCGACGGCGGCGAGCGGTACCTGGGCAAGGGCGTGACCAAGGCCGTGACCAACGTCAACGAGGAGATCGCAGACGCGATCGCCGGCATGGAGGCCGACGACCAGCGCCTGATCGACCAGGCCATGATCGACCTCGACGGGACCGAGAATAAGTCCCGCCTAGGTGCCAACGCCATCCTCGGCGTCTCCATCGCCACCGCCAAGGCGGCCGCCGAGTCCGCCGGGCTGCCCCTCTACCGCTACATCGGCGGCCCGAACGCCCACGTGCTGCCGGTTCCGATGATGAACATCGTCAATGGCGGCGCCCACGCGGATTCCGGCGTGGATGTCCAGGAGTTCATGATCGCCCCCATCGGTGCGGAGACCTTCGCCGAGGCGCTGCGCACCGGTGCGGAGGTCTACCATGCCCTGAAGTCCGTGATTAAGTCCAAGGGCCTGTCCACCGGCCTGGGCGACGAGGGTGGCTTTGCTCCCTCCGTGGGCTCCACCAAGGAGGCCCTGGATCTGATCGTGGAGGCCATCACGAAGGCCGGATTCGAGCCGGGCACGGACGTGGCCCTGGCCCTGGACGTGGCCTCCTCGGAGTTCTACAAGGACGGTGTCTATCACTTCGAGGGCGGCCAGCACTCCGCCGAGGAGATGGCCAAGGTCTACGAGCAGCTTATCGATGAGTACCCGATCGTCTCCATCGAGGATCCGCTTCAGGAGGACGACTGGGAGGGCTACACCGCGCTGACCGCCGCCATCGGGGACAAGGTGCAGATCGTGGGCGACGACTTCTTTGTCACCAACCCCGCCCGCCTGCGCGAGGGCATCGAGAAGAAGGCCGCCAACGCCCTGCTGGTGAAGGTCAACCAGATCGGCACTTTGACTGAGACCTTCGATGCCGTGGAGCTGGCTCACCGCAATGGCTATCGCACTATGATGTCTCACCGCTCTGGCGAGACGGAGGACACCACCATCGCCGACCTGGCGGTGGCCTTGTCCTGCGGCCAGATTAAGACCGGTGCTCCGGCTCGTTCTGAGCGTGTGGCTAAGTACAACCAGCTGTTGCGTATTGAGCAGGAACTGGGTGAGGCCGCTGTGTACGCGGGCCGCGATGCCTTCCCGCGCTTCCGGGGGTAGCGTGAGCTAACGGGGACGATTACTGCCGACTCTCGGCCAGGATCGCCGCGCAATCGTTCGGTGCAGGCGCGCCCCGGAAGCACTCCATGAGGTAGTGGAGGCTGGATTCCAACCCGGTGAACATCGGAAGAGCGTGATTGACGGCGAAGCCGGGCGCGAGGCGGGGCAGTGAGTCCTGCTCGAGGGTCACGGGGGTTCCCGCTCCGCAGTAGACCCGGGCGAGGTCCCGTACCTGATCGCGGGGGATCACGTCGTCGTGGAGTGCCGTGGCCATCATGATCGGCCGAGTGGGGGCGGCCTGCCCGAGGTTTTGCTCGTTGAGGGCTCGCCACAGGGTGGGGGAGCAGCGGGCGATGTCTCCGAAGGATTCCCCGGTGGTGCTCAGCTCCCGGCTGGTGCGTCGGCTCCAGGCCAGGATGGCGTCGGGGATGCACATGGTGGGGGTTTCACGGAAGTAGCGCCGTCCTTCGTCGTTCAGCAGGGGGAGGATCTCGCCGAGCAGGGCGGGCTCGCGCTCTGCGAAGCCTGCTGCCGCCATCCCCAGTACTCCGAAGATGGCGTTGCCGTCCACGGCCTGCATCACCGTGGGCAGGTGCGCCGGGGGTGCGCCGGCGAAGGTGCCCACGATGTCGAGCTCCGGGGCGTAGGTGGCCGCGGCCTCGGCGGCCGCGGCGGTGGCCCCGCCGCCCTGGGAGTAACCCCACAGGGCCACGGGGGAATCCGGGGCTGCACCCGCGTTGCGAAGGGCGGCCCGGGCGGCGTCGAGAACCGCCGTGGCTTCCTCCCGGTGATAGGCGTAGGTGTGCGCGCCGGGCGTGCCGAGCCCGACGTAGTCCGTCATGACCACGCGTACCCCGGCGGCGGTGGCGAGGTGGGTGATGGGCAGCTCGTAGTTGATGCCCAGGGCCAAGGCCTCGGGGTCGAGGGAGAGCAGGCCGCGGGAGGGGGCGCAGGCGTCGCCCGCCCCGCGGGTGCCGGGGGCGATGACGATCGTGGGGCGGGGTCCCTTTCCAACCCAGGCGGTGGTGGGTTCGAGGATTAACCCGGAGACGGCGGTGGGGGCTCCGGTGCCGAGGGTGGAGGAGTAAAGAATGCGCTGGGCGGTGGCGGGCCAGGGCCCGTCGAGGAGATCCGGGGCGGGGGCGGCGCGGATGAGGGTGCCCGGGGTGGCGCGGGCAGTCAGCGGGCAGGCGAGGAGGGCGAGCAGGATCAGGGCGGGAATAACTTTCTTTTAGTGAAGAATGTCCATGGCTAAATTGTGTCCCGCATCATAAAAATAATCAAGGGGTGGGGTCGCGGCACTGAGGCCGGTGGATACAATGGCCGTCATGCACATCACTGACCTGCCGGAACGCTCCCAGGACTACCTGAAAACGATCTACGACAGGCAGGAGTGGGACGGGCAGGGGGCAACGCTATCCGACCTGGCCGATGCCCTCGGGCAGCGTCGCTCCACGGCGTCGGAAGCCATCAAGAGGCTGGCCACCTCCGGGCTGGTCGATCACGCGCCCTACGGGGACATCACCCTCACGCCGCAGGGCCATCGCCTCGCCGTGCAGCTGGTGCGCCGCCACCGCCTCATCGAATCCTTCCTGGTGCATTACCTGGGTTACCGCCTCGACGAGGTGCACGACGAGGCGGAGGTCCTCGAACATGCCGTCTCCGATACCTTCGTGGAGCGCATCGACGCCGCCCTGGGCCACCCGCCGCGCGACCCGCACGGCGACCCCATCCCCGGCGCGGACGGGGAGGTAGCCGACCCCGGTACCGTGGCGCTCTCGCGCGTCGCGCCGGGGGAGGAGGCCACCGTGGAACGGGTGCGCGATCGCGACCCTGCCCTGCTGCGTTACCTCAGCGAGCACGGGGTGCTGCCGGGGGCCCGGGTGGCCGTGCTGGCCCCACCCTATCCCGGAATGGCGCTGCTCAGGGTGGGGGAGCGGGAGGTGAGCGTGAGCGCCAACGCGCTTGACTCGATCCTCGCGCTAAGATGAAAACCCTATGGCACCCATCAACCGGAAACTCAGGCGCCCGCGCGGGCGCGTTCCGGTAGCGCACCGCAGCTCCGATCCCTCCGGCCCGCGCGGGCGCATCCGGCTGCCTCGGGTTCGGCTGAGCATCGCCGAAAGCGCCGTGATCGTGCTGGTCGCCATCCTGATCCTGGCGGCCGTGGCGGTGCCGCTGCGCAACTACTTCCAGGGCCGCACCGACATCGCGCGGACCACCGAGGCGATCGCGCAGAAGCAGGCGGAAAAGGACCGCCTCCTGGGCGAGGTCGAGCGGTATCATTCCGAGGCCTATCAGCGCGAGGAGGCCCGCAAGCGCCTGGGCGTGATCGAGGAGGGGGAGACGGCCTTTCGCATCCTCGACCCCGCGATGAGCACGGGTACGCAGCCCGTCGAGGGCGAGGAGGAGCGCGGCCCCCAGGAATGGTGGCGCGAGCTGTGGGACTCCATTGCGATTCCCGGCGCGGCCGCCCCCGACCCCGAGCCGCTGGAGGCAGGCGAGGTGGACACGCACATGCCCATCGAGGACGGCCGTCCCCTAAACTGATCGGCATGACAGTCAGCGACGCCGACCTCGCCATCGTCTCCCAGCACCTAGGTCGCACCCCTAGGGGGGTGCTCGACATCGCCTACCGCACCCCGGACGCGATCCCCGCCGTGGTCAAGACCGCGCCCCGCCTGGAGGACGGCACCCCCTTTCCCACCCTGTACTACCTCACCGATCCCCGGCTCACCGCGGAGGCCTCCCGCCTTGAGGTGGCCCACGTGATGACCTGGATGACCCGGCGCCTCGGCGAGGACGCTGACCTGGCCGCCGACTACCGCGCCGCCCACGAGCACTACCTTGCCACCCGCAACGCCATCGAGGACTTAGGAACCGACTTCTCCGGGGGCGGTATGCCCGACCGGGTGAAGTGCCTCCACGTGCTCATCGCCTACGCCCTGGCCGAGGGGCCGGGCCGGGTGCGCCTGGGCACCGAGGCGGTGGCGATGGCCGCCGAGCATGCCCGCCTGCGCGGCACGGCCATCCCCGAGGCCTGGCCCACCGTCCAGGATCTGGGCATCGACCTGGAACAGTTCGACTTCTCCCGAGCATAAAAGGCGGAAGAACCTATGACCCGACTAGCAGCCATCGACTGCGGAACCAATTCCCTGCGCCTCCTCATCAGCGAGATCGTGGACGGTGCCCCGCGGGAAATCCACCGCACCATGGAGATCGTGCGCCTGGGCCAGGGGGTGGACGCCACCGGGGAGCTGCATCACGAGGCCCTGGCGCGCACCCGCGCCACGCTGGAACGCTACGCGGAGATCATGCAGTTCGAGAAGGTCGAGCGGGTGCGCATGGTGGCCACCTCCGCCACCCGGGACGCGGAGAACCGTGAGGACTTCTTCTCCATGACCGCCGAGCTGCTGGGCCGCGTCCAGCCGGGTGCGCAGGCCGAGGTGATCTCCGGTGAGGAGGAGGCCTTTTTGTCCTTCCGAGGCGCGGTGCAGGACCTGCCCGCCGACGCGGGGCCCTTCTGCGTGATCGACCTGGGCGGCGGTTCCACCGAGTTCGTGGTGGGAACCCACAACGGCGACCTGGCCGGGGCCACCTCCGTGCAGATGGGCTGCGTGCGGCTCACCGAGCGCATCCTGCGCAGCGACCCGCCTACCGCCTCGGAGATCGACGTCGCCCGCGACTACATCCGGGAACGCCTCGACATGGTCGCCGCCCTCGTTCCCCTTTCCCAGGCCACCACCTTTGTCGGTTGCGCGGGTACCTTCACCACGCTCTCCGCGCTGGCCCAGGGGCTAGAGCGCTACGACCCCTCCATGATTCACTGCTCGGAGCTGAACTTCGAGGCTCTGCGGGTGCTCACCGGTGACCTCGCCGCCACCGCCTCCGCCGAGCGGGCCATGAACCCGGTGATCCACCAGGGCAGGGCCGACGTGATCGGCTCCGGCTCCATCATCGTCGAGGAGATCATGGCGATGATCCGGGAAAAGACCCAGGTCAGGAGCTTCATCATCTCGGAAAAAGACATCCTCGACGGCATCATCGGCAGCCTGCGTGACGACACCCCCGCCTAGCCGCTATAATTTATCGAAGCGCGGCGTGCGATCCTGTTTCTTGTGAAGCTAGGGTTGAGGAGCGCACGGTAAGGCCCCTATAGCCCAATTGGCAGAGGCAGCAGACTTAAAATCTGCTCAGTGTCGGTTCGAGTCCGACTGGGGGCACCATAAACAGGGGCTAGAGGGGAAACAGCCATGTCCATCACAAGCACATCGCTTGGAAACCCCATCTTTTTGTCACCAGGGAATCACTTGAACCATCACGGATCCAACGGTGAGTGAAATCGAGGATTATCCGACTACAGCAGCGTAGCACCTTCTGCCTTCGCCTTTCTCCACGGCTTCAGGCTCTTTCGTCTCTGTAGTCTCCGGGGCACTGGGGTTTGCCCGCCAGTAGGCTTCGCCGTGGTGGACTCCGGCGAAGTGGTGACAGTACTGGTAGCCGTCTCCGAGGTGGAAGAAGGGGCCAGCTGAGGATCATCGTCTTTTCTGGACTCCGAAGCAGGAGACAGTGCCCCACTGGTTAGCAACAACAGCACGGAGATGCCCGCGATCAACGGCCACCGCTGATTCTTCGTCTCCGCCGGAGGCGAATCACCCAGCAGTGCGCGCTCGTCCAAGGTGAGTTCGCCCACATCGCTTACACGATCCTTGGTATCCTTACGGGCGGCTTTGTCCTGCTTCTCTCAGAACACTATCACCCACCAGGCAGGATGATTGCCGCGCCGAGGAACAACGTCCCGAGGATACGAAGCGTCCCGCCACCGGCGCGCCGAAGGTGAGGGAAGCCAGGCGAGGATCGTCTTTCGGGTGGGCGGTTTGTATTGTTCAGAGGTTGTGAGGGAGTCCTTACGTGATTGATCTACTAAATATGAAAGAATAATACCGTCGCCCCCGGCCGGACATTACGCCGGGGGCGACGGGGGTTACCCCCTGTGTGGGGGAGGTAACCCCCGAGCGTTAATCTTTGCA
The DNA here is from genome assembly GCF_014267345.1 of Corynebacterium sp. zg-331. Taxonomy (GTDB): domain Bacteria; phylum Actinomycetota; class Actinomycetes; order Mycobacteriales; family Mycobacteriaceae; genus Corynebacterium. The sequence goes on along the minus strand of NZ_JACMYD010000009.1, from coordinate 25,187 downwards.
CCGCTCCTTGGTGGGAACCTTCCAGTAGTTCCATCCCCAGAGTAAATTCCAGATGAAGTACGCCGACCAGGAATGAAAAATGGTCCAGTCTTAGTATTGTAGGGTTTTGCTTCTGGATCGCTTTTGGCTATGAAGAAAATACTCAGAAGCGTCAAGGCTATAATTGTGGCGATGTACAGGAGGGTTAACCACACTGCGTGGAGTCGAAAACCGGCATCAAGGGTAAGTAGGATAAGTGCACTTCGTGTAATTCCCCGGGCATATTGTCCGAGAAAATAATTATGCCCACCGCCCCACCCCGACCAAACAGCAATGATGTAAGCTCGCTGCTTGGTCCGGGTTATGGGGCCGTGCCGGATGTAATTGAGTTCCTTGTCGATGTATTTCGGGGTGTAGCCGAACATTTTTATTCGCCGTGACTCCAAATGGCGCAACCTCCTGCGGCCACTGCTAGGCGTCCAGCTAGAACAGCGGGGTTGGAGCCTCCTAGTGCCTTAATTGCTCCTTCAACGCCTTCTCCAAGTGTGCCACCCGCAGCCATTTCGCCGTAGGTTCGAACGATGAGCTCGGCTGCTTCCTGGAAGTGTCGATCTTTTAACTTCTTCCCGATTTCAATGCTTTTGGCTCGATCTGGGAGGGGGACAGGGGACATGCCGGTGATGACGCACTCGGCGTAGGTGGCCCAGTCCCACTCTGCGGTTCGGAATGGACTGTTGCTCGGGGTGAAGGGATCGTCTTCGTTGAACATTTCTGCCATCGGTTCGAGGCGAGAAGGTTCAACTTCGGGGGCGATGGATTCGGCTTCTTCCTCGTTCACATACCATTCGCCATTCTCATCTTGAGAAACGATATGTGAGTAAAAATACTCAAATCCCGCTGCGAGTTCACTGGCGATTTGTTCCTCATTCTGGCGAGAAGGTGTAGGTGGAGACCTGATTGATGGACGAGGGGTTTTCCGCTGCCTCTGAAATGCTTACGGATGAAAGAGCTATGGATACTGCGAAAAGTGCTGAGAGAGAGATTGTTTCGCGATCTTCATACTGGCTCCTAGTTCAATTCCAGGTGCATAGCCCAGTATCCATATATGACATTGATCTGTCAAGGGGAAAGTGGTTACGACACTGCCCTGCCTACCGCTGCGACGATGAGCGCCCCCAGTACACCCCGCAAGGGGCCATTATTATCAGCCGTCCTGGCGGCCTTGACGCCGATGCCGCACTCACCCGCCCCGAGGTGATGAACATCCGTGACTACCTCACGATGATTCTCGGTGACGCGGCATGAGTGATACTGCTGAGTAGATGGAGGAACACCTCCACCACTTCACCGAGTGGTGCTGTCGCATCGCGGTACGAGCGGATGACCGCTTCAAGAATAAACCGCGGCGTCGACAAGCAAAATCTATGCCTGTCCGGTGAGCGTGAGCCAGATGAGCGCGATGTTGAGCGCCACGATGGCGGCGCTCACTATGGCGGAGGCGATGTTTAAGAGAGTGGGGTTGGCCCAGCGCCCCATGACGCCGGGGCGAGCGGTGAGCCAGGCCAAGGGGATGAGGGCGAAGGGGATGCCGATGCTCAAGACCACTTGGCTGAGCACGAGCGCCCAGGTGGGCTCCGCGCCCGAGGCGAGGATGATGAGGGCGGGGATCAGGGTGATGCACCGGCGTAGCACCAGGGGAACACGGAACTTGAGCAGGTCGCGCATGACCATGTCGCCCGCGTAGCAGCCCACGGAGGTAGACGCCAGCCCGGAGGCGAGCAGGCCGATGGCGAAGATGATGCCGATGCCGGTGCCCAGGTGCTCGGTGACGGCCTGGTGCGCGCCCTCGATGGTGTCGGTGCCCTCGACGCCGCGCAGCGCCTGGGCGGCCAGGCAGAGCATGGCGATGTTCACGCTGCCGGCGACGCTGAGCGCCAGGCCCACGTCGATCTTGGTGGCGCGCAGGTGGTGGCGCATGCCGTGCTCACCCTCGGGGCTAAAGCCGTGATCGCGCACGAGCCCGGAGTGCAGGTAGATGGCGTGCGGCATGACGGTGGCGCCGAGCATCCCGGCGGCCAGCAGGATGGTGGGAGTGCCCTGGAAGCGAGGGACGAGTCCCTGGGCCATGACGCCGAGGTCGAGGCCGGAGACGAAGAGGCCGGAGACGAAACCGATGGTGATAACGACGAGGAAGCCCACGATCACGGCCTCGAAGCTGCGTTGGGTGCGCCCGCCCTGGAGGATCAGCATGGTCAGGGAGACGGCGGAGACGATGATGCCGCTGAGCAGGAGTGGGGTGCCGAAGAGGAGGTGGAGGGCCACGGCCCCGCCGATAACCTCGGCGATGTCGGTGGCGGCCACGATGATCTCGGCCTGCCCCCAGTAGAGCCAGCGGGGGGTGCGCGGGAGGCGCTGGGCGAGTTCTGCGGTGAGGCTGCGCCCGGTGACCAGGGCGAGCTTGGCGGAGAGGTATTGCACGAGGGCGGCCATGAGGTTGGCGAGCACGAGTACCCACAGCAGGAGGTAGCCGTATTCTGCACCGGCGGAGAGGTTGGCGGCGACGTTGCCGGGATCCACGTAGGCGATGGCGGCCACGAAGGCGGGGCCGAGCAGGCTTGTCAGCCGGGGTTGGTGCCGCGCGGGCATATTGACGGGTGCGGTCATCATAGGTTCAGCCTAACTTTATTGAAAGTTCAAGAAGCTGAACTCATGCTAGTTTGGGTTGCCTCAGCAGGCAAAACGGGGGTAGGGAACTTTTAAGGTGCGCGTGGCGTTTAACTCAGTGACATGCTTCAAGCCAAGGAAAGGACTGGGGAACCGCTATGAGGAGCAGCAACCCGGTATTTAGCAATCTCACCGAATCCACCGAGCGCGACCTGCGCGCGGGAGGCTATCAGCAGGCCACCGCCGAGCGTCCCATGACCATCGATGACGTGGTCTCCAAGACCGGCATCACGCTCGCCATTATCATCGCCCTGGGCGCGGTGAACTTCACCATCGGCATGAGTAACCCGAGCCTGGCGGTTCTGCTCATGGGGGTGGGTGCCCTCGGCGGTTTTATTACCGTGCTGGTCTCCGCTTTCAGCAAGAGCTTCGGCTCCGCCGCCGTCACCCTGATCTACGCCGCCTTCGAGGGGCTGTTCGTGGGCGGGTTCTCCTTCGCCTTCGCCAACACCGGCTTTACCTCCGGGGCCACGGGCTCCGCCAGCTCGGACATGGCGATCATCGGCCAGGCGATCCTGGGCACCGTGGGCGTGTTCATCGGCATGCTGGTGGTCTATCGCACCGGGGCGGTGAAGGTGACGCCGAAGTTTAACCGCATCGTCACCGGCGTGATCGTGGGCATCGCGGTGCTGGCCCTGGGGAACCTGCTGACCGCCCTGATCTTCGGCTTCAACCCGCTGCGCGATGGCGGCCCGCTGGCCGTCGTGTTCTCCCTGGTGTGCATCGTGCTGGCGGCGCTGTCCTTCCTCCAGGACTTCGATCAGGCCGATCGCCTCATCCGCGCCGGTGCCCCGGCCAAGAACGCCTGGGGCGTGGCCCTGGGCCTGGCGGTGACCCTTGTGTGGCTCTACACCGAGATCCTGCGCCTGCTCAGCTACCTGCGCAACGATTAGGCTCGGGTAGTTCCGGCCGCATCGCCTAAGGCGCCGCCCCAGGTAAGGAGGGGCGGCGCCTTAGGCATGTATGTGGTGGTTAGGAGGCCGCCAGGGGCTGGCCGTTGAGGCTGATCTGAGAGAACACCTGGGCTCCGTCCATGGATACGGGCGCGGTCAGCTCCAGGGTGACGTCCTCGGTGGTGCCGTTTGGGTTGATCTGCGTGCCTCGACCGGTGGCGGAGTCCGCCCCCCACTCCCAGTCCAGCGCGGTGATCTGCTGGGCGCCAAAGCAGGAAAGCTGCACCTGGCTGGGCTCCACGGTGGGAGTCCGGGTGCAGTCGATGAACTGCGTGGCGTTGGCCCGCGCCGCCGAGGGGGAGACGCTGGTGGAGGCGGTAGCGGCGGGCCGCTCCGTGGCGGCAGGGCGCGGGGCGGCGTTGAGGCTCGTGGCGGTGGCGACCTTGTCCTCGGAGTCCTGTTGGTTCGGGGGGCTGCACGCGGCGATGGCAAGGGCGGAGGCCGCCAGGACGGCGGTGAGAGCGGTGGAACGGGAACGGGTCATGACAGGGATCCTCTCGGGAAAGGAACGTTCTAGTGGGCGGCGCGCGGGGTAGCGGCCTTATCGGAGTCGTACGGGGCGGCGGAAACCACGGTGACCGTCAGCGTATTGCCGTTGGGCGCGGTGTACTCGCGGGTCTCGCCCTCCTGGGCGCCCAGGATCGCCGCGCCGAGGGGGGACTGCTCGGAGTAAGTCTCCAGGTCCTTGTTATCGGAGGCGGCGGCGCGGGTCCCGATGAGGAAGGTCTCCTTGTCGGTCTCGTCGCCGTTGTAGTACACGTGCACCACGGAACCCACGTGGGCCACGCCCTCGACCATGCTGGAGCGCTCCGTGGTGGAGTTCGCCAGGATCTCGGAGATCTGCTTGATGCGGGCCTCCTCCTGGTCCTGCATCTCGCGGGCGGCGTCGTATCCTGCGTTCTCCTTGAGGTCACCCTCCTCGCGGCGCTCGTTGATCTCGGCGGCCACCACGGGGCGGTGGTCGATGAGGGCCTGGAGCTCGGATTCCAGCTTGGCCTTGGTTTCCGGGGTGATGTACTGCTTTTGCTCTTCTGCCATGAGCTGTGTCCTTTCGCTAAAAATCTCTACAGATCCATGTAGGCGGGAATCTGGGTGGAGCAACCGTAGACGCTGCCGGAAACGGCCGGCTCGCGCGTGGGAATCTCCACGGCCATGCGTTGCGTTTCCGGCCCGCCGGCGGGGATCAGCACCTCGCGGCGGCCCACCTCGGCCTTGTCGTAATTCATCGCGGTGACAATACAGTAACTGGGCACATCTTGTTGGTTGCGCGTGACGTCGATGTCCAGGTGCATGGTGGCCTCGTCCACTCGCTCGAAGTTGGTCATGGAGGCCTTGACGGTGGCGTCGTCGCGCGTGGCGAGGAAGCGCGCTACCACGATAACGAGCGCGATCAGGAGCACCACCATGAGGACGGCGATAATCTTCCCGCTGATGCCGCCGGAACCCCGGGCGGGCCGGGCGGCACCGTACCGGGATTGTGGACGCTCAAAAGGCTGCGAGGCCATAGTTTCCCACCACCAGTGCAAAACGTGTGCGGACAGTCCCGTCTAGATTAGCCGATTGATATCCGTGCCAGGGCAACGGAGGGCCCTAGTATGTAAGGGCGCGGATACCCCGCTGGAGACATCGAGGAGACAGAAAAGAGTGATCGACGTGACCGGACTGCGCCTCCTGGCCATTCATGCCCACCCCGACGACGAATCCTCCAAGGGAGCGGCCACGATGGCGCGCTACGCCGCCGAGGGGCACCGAGTGATGGTGGTCACCTGCACGGGTGGGGAGCGCGGCGATATTCTCAATCCCGCGATGGATCGCCCCGGCATCCGGGAACGCATCGATGAGGTGCGCCGGGAGGAGATGGCCGAGGCGGCCCGCGCGCTGGGCATCGAGCACCGCTGGCTCGGTTACGTGGACTCCGGGTTGCCCGAGGGCGATCCGCTGCCCCCGCTGCCGGAGGGGTGCTTCGCGCGGGAAAGCGGCGAAGACATTGCCGCGGAGCTGGTGGAGATCATCCGGGACTTTCGCCCCCACGTCATCATTACCTACGACGAAAACGGCGGCTACCCCCACCCCGATCACCTGAAGGTGCACGAGGCCTCCATGATCGCCTGGGCGAAGGCGGGCGATCCGGCGGTGGTCACCACGGCGCGCGATACTGGCCGGAACCAGGAACCCTGGGAGCCGCTGAAGCTCTACTACACGCACGGCTTCGTCTACGAGCGGATCAAGGCCTTCCACGACCTGCTGGTGGAGCGCGGCCAGGAGAGCCCCTACGAGAGGATGCTGGGCTTCATGCAAGACAGCGAGGACATCATGGCCAGGGTGACTACCCAGGTGCCCTGCGCGGACTACTTTGAGGCGCGCGCCGCCGCCCTGCGCGCGCACGCCACCCAGGTGGACCCCCGGGGTGGATTCCTCGTCATCGACGCCCAGGAGCAGGCCCGCCTGTGGCCCACGGAGGAATTCGAGTTGGCCGCCACCCGGGTGGCCACCACCCTGCCGGAGGGGGATCTCTTCGCTGGCGTCGCCGGGGACGGGGGCTTGGACTAGCGACGAGTGCGCAATACGCAATACACTGTGGGGTGTGATGATGGTGTCTGATCTTTCCGCCTACGCCGCCCATGCCGTCTCCTCGATGACGCTGGCGCAGCAGGGCAACGGGCCGCTGGGGGCGGACTTCGGCAAGGCCTCGCCCATCGGGTTGCTGGTTATCGTGGTGCTTTTTGCCGCCGTCCTCTACCTCGGTTGGGCCTTTCACCGCCGGTTTAGCAGAATGAACCGGCGCCGCATGTTCGCGGAATCGCACGGCATCGACCCCTTCGACGAGGCAACCCTCGACAAGGCCATGGCCGAGGCCGGGGTGCTGGATCGCAAGAAGAAGCACTGGCTCTAGCCACGGTATTCCGCCGAGCTGGGGACGAGGGAGGCGTATAATGAGCCGGGTGAATCTCCTCCCGCGTCGCCTGCTCTACCCCCTCTACGAGACGCGACTGCGCCTGGAGCTCAGGGGGCTGCCCCAGCCCCGGCACGTGGCCGTGATGTGTGACGGCAACCGCCGCTGGGCGCGGGAGGCCGGCTTCGAGGACGTCAGCCACGGCCATCGGGTAGGCGCCCGCAAGATCGGGGAGATGGTGCGCTGGTGCCGCGACACCCAGGTGGAGCTGGTGACCGTCTATCTCCTGTCCACGGAAAACCTGCGGCGCAGCCCCGAGGAGCTGGGCATGCTGCTCGACATCATCGCGGACGTGGTGGACGAGCTGGCGCACCCGGATAACAACTGCCGCGTGCGCCTGGTGGGCCACCTCGACCTGCTGCCCCCCGGCGTCGCTCACCGGATCACCGCCGCGGTGGCCGCCACCGAGAACCATACCGGGGTCGCGGTGAATGTGGCGGTGGGATACGGGGGTCGCCAGGAGATCGTCGATGCCGTGCGCGATCTGGTAGCGCACGAGGTGGCCGCGGGCACCCCCGCCGCACAGATCGTAGACAAGGTGACCGTGGACTCCATCTCCCGGCACCTGTACACCTCGGGGCAGCCCGACCCCGACCTGGTGATTCGCACTTCCGGCGAGCAGCGCCTCTCCGGCTTTTTGCTGTGGCAGGCCGCCTACTCGGAGATTTGGTTCACCGACACGTACTGGCCGGCCTTTCGCCGCATCGATTTTCTGCGCGCCTTGCGCGAATACTCCAAGCGCACCCGCCGATTTGGAAAGTAGGTTTTTATCGTGATCCAGGTGCTTTACGCCACCACCTACGGGGCCACCCGCCGCTACGCCGAGGCCCTGGCCGGGCGACTGGGGGCTACCGCCGAGGTCCTTTCCTCCGACGATGCCCCCGTATCCCGGCTCGACCCGCAGGACACCACCCCGCTCATCGTGCTTTCTCCGGTCTTCGGTCCCAGCATCGCGGCCGCCTCCTACGTGGCCCGTCACGACCTGGGAGACCGCCCCGTGGCCTGTGCCGCGGTGGGCATGACCCTCGCGGATGAGGCGCGTCGCAAGGATCAGATGGCCGGGATTCTGGGCGCCAAGGCTGCCACCACCCGCCGTTTTTACCTGCCCGGCGCGCTCTATTACTCCCGGATCTCCACCACCCACCGCCAGATCATGCGCGGCATCGTGGGGGCGCTGCGGCTCAAGCCGGGGAAAACGGACAACGAGCGTGCCATGATCGAGGCCTATAACAAGGACGTCGATCGCATAGACCTGGCCCAGCTCGATCCGTTGGTGGAGTGGGCGAGGGGTATTTCTCGGGAGCACGACTAACCGGTGATGTGCACGGTCGCGGCTAAATCTTGCGCAGCCTGACCCGCTGCACGCGATGGTCGCTGTCCTTGGTGAGCACCAGGGAGGCGCGCACCCGGGTGGGCAGGATGTTTTCCACGAGGTTGGGCAGGTTGATGGACTGCCAGATCTCGCGGGCGGCCTGGGTGGCGGTGTCGTCGTCTAACTCCGCAAAGTGCCGGAAGTGCGCCCCGGGCTTGCGGAAGGCCCCCTTGCGCATGGTGAGGAAGCGATCGATGTACCACTGCTCGATCACGGGGGTGCGGGCGTCCACGTAGAGGGAGAAGTCGAAGAGGTCGGAGACCATGAGGGTGGGGCCGGTTTGGAGGACGTTGAGGCCTTCGAGGATGAGGATGTCCGGGCGGCGTACCACGTGGCGCTCGTTGGGCACTCGGTCGTAGAGATGGTGGGAATACACGGGGGCGTGGGCCTCGGCGGCGCCGGACTTGACCTCGGTGACAAAGCGCAGCAGGGCGCGTCGATCGTAGGACTCGGGGAATCCTTTGCGGTTCATCATGCGTCGGGCGCGCAGCTCGGCGGCAGGGTAGAGGAAGCCGTCGGTGGTGACCAGATCCACCTTGGGGTGGGTGTCCCAGCGCTGGAGGAGCACCTGGAGTACGCGGGCGGTGGTGGACTTGCCCACGGCCACCGAGCCGGCCAGGCCGATGATGAAGGGCGGATGTTCGTGGCCGAGGGGGGAGCGCTGGGTTCCCCCCAGGAAGGTCTCGGTGGCGTCGCTGAGTTTTTGGCGCGCGGCCACCTGGAGGTGGATGAGGCGGCTGAGCGGCAGGTAGACCTCCGCGACCTCGGCGAGGTCGATGTTCTCCCCGATGCCGCGCAGCTGGACGACCTCTTCCTCCGTGAGCACCAGGGGCATGGATTGGCGCATTTTTCCCCACTGGGAGCGGTCAAAGTCGAGATATGGGCTGGCGACGGCGGCACGAGGCATGCCCACCATTGTGCCCTGCGGGTGTAAAGAGATGGGTAAAGGGGTGTGATGCCGCTACACTTTCAGGGGAAGATTTCTCCCGAAAGGAAAGGTGGCTAAGGCCGCGATGAGCAAGGACGTGCGCACAACTTCCCTGGCCGAGGTGGATCCCGAGGTAGCGCGGGCGATCTCGGGCGAGTTGAACCGCCAGCGCAGCACCCTGGAAATGATCGCCTCGGAGAACTTCGTGCCGCGAGCGGTTCTTGAGGCCCAGGGTTCGGTGCTCACCAACAAGTATGCCGAGGGTTACCCCGGTCGCCGCTACTACGGTGGCTGCGAGCACGTGGACGTGATCGAGGATCTGGCGCGTGACCGCGCCAAGTCCCTCTTTGGCGCGGAGTACGCCAACGTGCAGCCACACTCCGGCGCCCAGGCCAACGCCGCCGTGCTGCACGCGGCCGCCCGCCCCGGGGATAAGATCATGGGTCTTTCCCTGGCCCACGGCGGCCACCTCACCCACGGCATGAAGATCAATTTCTCCGGGCGGCTCTACGACGTGGTGGCCTACGAGGTGGATCCGGAGACGATGCGCATCGACATGGATCGTGTGCGCGAGCTTGCCCTGGAGCACCGCCCGAAGGTACTCATCGCGGGTTGGTCGGCCTACCCGCGCACCATCGACTTCGCCGCCTTCCGCGCCATCGCGGACGAGGTGGGGGCGGTGCTGTGGACGGACATGGCGCACTTCGCCGGCCTGGTGGCCGCTGGGCTGCATCCCTCCCCGGTGCCGCACTCCGACATCGTGTCGAGCACCGTGCACAAGACGCTGGGAGGTCCGCGCTCCGGGCTGATCCTGGCCAAGGAGGAATGGGCTAAGAAGCTCAATTCTGCCGTCTTCCCCGGGCAGCAGGGCGGCCCGCTCATGCACGTGGTGGCGGCCAAGGCCACCGCTCTGAAGATCGCAGGCACCGAGGAGTTCAAGGATCGTCAGGCTCGTACCCTGGAGGGCGCGCGCCTGGTGGCCGAGCGCTTGACCGCCGCCGATTGCCGCGAGGCCGGTGTGGACGTGCTCACCGGCGGCACGGACGTGCACCTGGTGCTGGCCGACCTGCGTCACTCCGCCCTGGACGGGCAGCAGGCCGAGGATCTGCTGCACCAGGTGGGCATCACCGTGAACCGTAATGCCGTGCCCTTTGACCCGCGCCCGCCGGCAGTGTCCTCCGGCCTGCGCATCGGCACCTCGGCCCTGGCTACTCGCGGCCTGGATGCCGCGGCCTTCGAGGAGGTGGCGGACATCATCGGCACCGCCCTGGCCGCGGGCCAGGGCGCGGACGTCGAGGCGCTGCGCGCGCGCGTGGCCAAGATCGCCGAGCACTACCCCCTCTATGAGGGCATCGAGGACTGGACGATGCTCGCCTAGGCGGGCGAGTCCTGCTGGGTTCCGGCGGCGCGGCCCTCGGCGAGGGCCGCGCGCTCCCGCCCGAGCCATTCGGGCTGACTACCCAGGAGATCCTTGATCTCCTGGGTAGTCAGCGGCTTGTCCATGCCGTGTCGCTTGAGGGCGGCGATGGTAATGCCCAGCTTCTGGGCCACCACGGGGCGCGGGTGGGGGCCGGTGCGCCGTAGCTCCGCCAGCCACTCCGGCGGATTGTGCTGCCACTCGCGCAATTGAGCGTGGGTTATGGCGGTGGTGCGGACGTCCTCGGGTGCCGCCGGCAGGTAAATGCCGAGCTTTTTGGCCGCCGTTTGGGGCTTCATGGCGGTGCCGGAGGGGAGGCGCTGATCCTGATGCGATTCGCTCATGGTGTCTCACGGTAGCATTACCCCCATGTTGCGCTTTGCCTTTGCCACCGGCACGGAACCGGGAAAATGGTGCGACCGCTTTGCGCAGCGCACCCGCCACGGGGGGATCGACGCCCACGGCAGCGATGACCCGTTGGGTTTGCTCGAATCCGGTCGGGCCGACCTCGCGCTGGTGCGCCTGCCCGACGCCCGGATGGATGACCGGCACCACCGGGTGCTGCTCTACACCGAGGCGTGCGGCGTCGCGGTGCCCAAGGAGAGCATCTTCGCCGAGGTGGGCGAGCCTGTGACGGCCGCCGACCTGGAGGGGCAGATGGTGCAGTACCGCCTTGCCGACTCCGGCGCGGTAGACGTACCGGCGGTGCGTGCCGCCCTCCAGGTGGTGGCCGCGAACGTCGGGGTGGCCATCGCCCCTCGACCGCTGCTGAAGATCCTCAGCCGTAAGCAGGTGGTGCCCCTGGAACTACGCGACGACGCCGTGCCCCAAACGCAGATCGCCCTGGTGTGGCCCAGGCTGGGCGATAGCGAGGCGATTCAGGACTTCGTGGGTATTGCCCGCGGGCGCACCGCGAATTCCTCGCGTCAGGCGGCGCCCAAGCGCAGCGCCAGGGAAAAGACCAGGGCCAAGCAGCAGGCCCGGCGCGGCAGTCAGCGGGATAAGCGCGTCGGGCAACGCAGGAGGAAGAGATGAAGAAAACCACGATCGGCGTGCTCATGGCCGCGCTGTTCCTCGGTGCTTGCACCGCCGACCGGGAGGGCGAGGCGGCCCCCCGGGCCAGCGAGACCCCGACGAGCACCGCCGAGGTGCCCGCTAGCGCCACGATCGGGCAGACCCCCGTGCCCGGGGAGGTGGCGCACGCCGTGTCGGCCGCGGAGCGGCGCGGCGCGGCGGTGCTGGCGTTGACCACGGGGGAAGGACAGCGCTACCTGGTGGAGCTCAGCGATGGCTCCTCGGTGGTGTACTCCCCAGACACCGGGGCGCAGAAGATCGGTGGCAAGATCGCGCGCATCTGGATGGGGGAGGGGGCGCTGAACGCGCCCGTGGGCCTGCCGGTGGCAGCGGAGGAAGCCCTATCGGGGGAACGCGGTTGGGCCCAGGACTTCCAGCGCGGCCGGATCTCCTGGGCGCGCGACGACAAGGGGCAATACCAGGCGGAGGTGCAGTCCTAGCGACATGGGTCCTGGTTGCGCGCGGCGAGGGAAAGCGTCACAATCGTCTTCATGTCACAAGCGTCCTTTAGGATTAGAGCGTTCGAGGAACGGGACTTCCCGCAGGTGCAGGCCATCTACGAGCATGGTCTAGATACCGGGCATGCCACCTACGAGCGCAAGGCGCCTACCTGGGAGAAATTCCGCACCTCCAAGATCATGGAAACCGTCTTTGTGGCGGTGGAGGAAGACGACGACGCCAAGGTTCTCGGCTGGGTATCGGCCGCGCCGGTGTCCTCCCGCCAGGTCTTTAGCGGGGTGGTGGAGGATTCCATCTATATCGGTCCGGATGCGCGTGGGCGGGGGATCGCCGGGGCGCTGCTCGATCACCTGGTGGAGACCTGCACGAGGTTGGATAAGTGGGCCATCCACTCCTGGATCTTCCCGGAGAACGAGGGCTCGGCCAAGCTGCATGAGTCCCGTGGCTTTGAGAAGGTGGGTACCTATCACCATCTGGCCAAGATGCCCTACGGGGAAATGAGCGGGCAATGGCGCGACACCGACGTCTGGGAGAAGCTGCTGCCCAAGCCGAATATCGCGGTGGAGGATCTTCCCGATAACTAAGACTCATACGCACGCGGCGGGGCCCAGGTCCTGCCTTTTATTTTTGCCTCCCGCCTGCCGGTGGCCGACCGCACCACATGGCGCCCAGGGCCGCGTCGGGGAGAGCCATGCTAGGAGATCGTCTCCTTTAGCTTGTCCTCCTTGACCCACCACAGCAGCGCCGAGCACAGCACTGCGAGGGGCATGAGGAGCAAGAAGATGGGGGTCAGGGCGTCGTTATAACTCACCTCGATGGCCTGGCGCAGGGGTTCCGGGAGGGAGGACAGGGCGCTGGGGGTCAGGTGGCTCGTCGCGCCGCTGCTGAGCTGCTGGCCGCCGGGGAGGTTGCGCTGGAGCTGCGTGGTGAGATTGCCCACGAAGAGCCCGCCGACCAGCGCCGAGCCCACCGAGCCGCCGATCTGCCGGAAGAAGTTGTTGGTGGCCGTCACCGTGCCCACCATCCCCACGGGGAAGGAGTTTTGCACGATGAGCACCAGGATCTGCATGGAACAGCCCATGCCGAAGCCGAAGCAGAACATGTAGATCCCCACGATTACCAGGGAGCTATCCGCCCGAAGGGTGGACAGTAGCGTCATCGCCACCGCCACGATGAGCAGGCCCACGATCGGGAATGCCTTGTAGCGGCCGAACGTGGAGACCAGGTTGCCCACCACGATGGAGGTGCCCATCAGGCCCACCATCATGCACAGCAGCATCAGGCCCGCGCGGGTGGGCGACATGCCGTGCACCATCTGCAGGTAGGTGGGCAGGTAGGCCAGGGAGCCGAACATGAACACGCCGATGCCGAAGCCTGCGACGGTGGTGAGTACGAAATTGCGGTTCTTCAACAGGCTCATGGGCACCAAGGGATCGAGGGCGCGGGTCTCGACGAACACGAAGAGCGCGCCGACGATCACGGCGGTGGCGATAAGCCCGAGAATCATCGGTGAGCCCCACTCGTATTCGTTGCCGCCCCAGGTCATAAAGAGCACCAGCGCGGCGGTGGCGATCGCCATGGTGACCATGCCCAGCCAGTCAAAGTTGAGCCGCTTGGGCTTGGGCGGGAGCTGAAGGAGCACGGAGATCGCGGCAATGGCCAGCACCCCGATGGGCACGTTGAGCCACAGACCCCAGCGCCAGCCCACGCCGTCGGTAAACCAGCCGCCCAGGATGGGGCCGAGCACGGCGGAAATGCCGAACACGGAGCCCATGACGCCCATGTACTTGCCGCGCTCGCGCGGGGTGGTGACCTCCGCCGTGATCGCCTGGGAGAGAATCATCATGCCGCCGCCGGCTATGCCCTGAAGCACGCGCGCCACAATGAGCATGCTCATCGACTGCGCCAGACCGCCGACGAGGGAACCGAGCACGAACAGGGCGTTGGCAAAGAGAAAGAGCCCCTTGCGGCCGATCTGGTCGCCGAGCTTGCCGAAGATGGGCAGCGCGATGGTCTGCCCCAACAGGAAGCCCGTGATCACCCACGTCATGTGATTGACCCCGCCCAGATCGCCCACGATGGTAGGCAGGGCGGTGGAAAAGATCATCTGGCCTAAGGAGCTCATCAGCATGGCGAGCATGAGCGCGCCGATGATCCAGGGCAGGCGCTGCTGCCGTTCCTGCGTTGTTTCTTGGATAGTCATCGTTCCTTCTCTATTGCTGTCAAATCATCCAGTGCGCCATGAATGCTGCCGCGCAGCGCCTCCACGGTGTTCCCGGTGCCGTTCATCCACCGGCGCATTCCCAACTGCATGGCCGCTCCGGCGAGGGTGACCACCGCGTGCGCCTCGTGCTCGGTGGGGCAAGTCAGGCGTCGTCGCTGGGGGTGGGCGTCCAGGTAGCGGGTGACCATCCCGGCCACCGCCTGGTGGATCTCGTGGGATTGGGCAAACCGGGCGTAAAAGATCTCCGGATGCGCCTGGCGTATCGTCTTGCGGCGCCGCAGCAGCTGGCCATCGTGCTCGGCCACGAAGGCATCGAAGAGCGTATCGACGACCGCCGCCACGAGATCCGCGTGCGTGGTGTGGAGGAAACGGTGCTGCGCATCGGGCGGGGGGAGGCGCGCCGGGCGGCCGAAGATGGCGATCTCCTTGGAGTCCACGTAGTTGAAGAAGGTGCGGCGGGATACCCCTGCGGCGGTGCAGATGTCCTCCACCGTGACGGACTCGTAGCCTCGCTCGCACACCAGGCGGGTGGCGTGATCCTCGATGGCGTGGAGCGTGGCGCGGCGTTTTTTCTCCCTGAGAGAGGCTTTTTCTTCCTGCACGGGGCACGAACGTACCCCAAAAGTGCACTCCGTGCAAAATTGCACCCAGTATATTCGGTGGTCTGCGGCGGGGAACGGAACGTTTGTTGTCCTGGGTGGGCGGGGATCTGCGCTGTGGGGCGCGGCGAGCACCGCGGATGGTGTGGCCGTGGCCGGTGGGCCTAGGGAACGTTAACGGGAATAGAACGAACCCCCGGGGTCGGGGTGGACTCGCGGGGGTTCTTGGTGCGCTGTCGCGCAAGGCTGGAGACGTTAGCGCTTATCTCGATCCGTGTTCGCCATGGCGAGCACATCCAGGCGCTTATCCAGCTCCTCCTCGGTGAGCCTCTCGCCGTCCACGAAGCCGAGGTCGATCACGGCCTCGCGGATGGTGATTCCCTCGGCCAGGGCGTGCTTGGCCACCTTGGCGGCGGCCTCGTAGCCGATGGCGGAGTTCAGCGGGGTGACGATGGAGGGGGAGGACTCCGCCAGCGTCTTCATGCGCTCCTCGTTCGGCTCGATGCCGTCCACCAGGCGCTCGGCGAACACGCGCGCGGTACTGGCCAGCAGCCGGGAGGATTCCAGCACGTTGCGGGCCATCATCGGGATGAACACGTTGAGCTCGAACTGGCCCTGGGTGCCGCCGAAGGCGACGGCGGCGTCGTTGCCGATCACCTGGGCGGAGACCTGCGTGGCCGTCTCGCATAGCACTGGGTTGACCTTGCCCGGCATGATGGAGGAACCCGGCTGGAGATCCGGCAGGCGAATCTCGGAGAGACCGGTCAGCGGGCCGGAGCCCATCAGGCGGATGTCGTTGGCGATCTTGTACAGGGAAACCGCCACGGTGCGCATGGCACCGGAGTACTCCACCAGGGCGTCGCGCGCGGCCTGGGCCTCGAAGTGGTTGCGCGCCTCGTTCAGCTCGTCCAGGCCGGTGAGCGCGCGCAGCTTCTCGGTGACCTTGGCCCCGAAGTCGGCGGAGGTGTTGATGCCGGTTCCGGCGGCGGTGCCGCCGATGGCCAGCTCACCCAGGCGGGGCAGAGTGGCCTCGATGCGCTCGATGCCGGCGGCGATCTGGCGGGCGTAGCCGCCGAATTCCTGCCCCAGGGTCACGGGCACGGCGTCCATGAGGTGCGTGCGGCCGGACTTGACCACGGACTTCCACTGGTCGGCCTTGGCCGCCAGGGAGTCGCGCAGCACCGTCAGTCCGGGGATGAGATCCGTGACGGCGGCCTCGGTGGCGGCCACGTGGGTGGCGGTGGGGAAGGTGTCGTTGGAGGACTGGCCCATGTTCACGTGGTCATTGGGATGAACCTCGACGCCCGCGGCCTTGGCCAGGGAGGCGATGACCTCGTTGGTGTTCATATTCGAGGAGGTGCCGGAGCCGGTCTGGAACACGTCGATGGGGAACTGGTCGTCGTGCTTGCCCGCCGCGATCTCCTTGGCGGCGGCGATGATGGCATCGGCCTTCTCCGCGTCCAGGGCGCCGGAATCCTTGTTCACCTGTGCGCAGGCGGCCTTGAGCAGACCCATGGCGCGGATTTGGGCGGCCTCCAGGCCTCGTCCGGAGATGGGAAAGTTCTCCACCGCGCGCTGGGTCTGGGCGCGCCAGAGGGCGTCCACGGGGACCTTGACCTCGCCCATCGTGTCGTGCTCAATGCGGTATTCAGTCATTGCTATCACCTTTGCTTCTCGCGTGTGCTAGTCCATAGTCCAGTATGGCGCATAAGCGCCGCCGGGGTAGGTGTGATGGTGACCTCAGAGGTCGGAGAGGTAGTCCACCGCGGAGTACTCCTGGAGCTTGGAGAGCTGGTGGCGAGATTCGAGGTAGCGCAGGGTGCCGGACTTGGAGCGCATGACCAGCGAGCGGGTGGTGGCGCCGTTGCTGCGGTAGGTCACCCCGCGCAGCATGTCGCCGTTGGTCACGCCGGTGGCGGCGAAGTAGCAGTTGTCCGAGCGCACCAGGTCGTTGGTGCCCAGCACCTGGCCCAGCTTGTGCCCGGCTGCCAGGGCGCGGCTCTTTTCCTCGTCGTTGCGGGGGGCCAGCATGCCCTGGATCTCGCCGCCCATGCACTTCATGGCGCAGGCGGTGATGATGCCTTCGGGGGTGCCGCCGGTGCCCATCATGATGTCCACGGAATTAGCGACGTCGTCCTGGGCGGCGGCCACGGCGCCGGCCACGTCGCCGTCGGAGATCAGCCGTACCTTGGCCCCGGCGCGGCGGATCTCCGCGATGAGGTCGGTGTGCCGGGGGCGATCCAGTACCACCACGGTGACCTGCGAGGGATGCAGTCCCTTGGCCTTGGCCACGGCGTTGATGTTGTGACCCACGGGGGCCTCGATGTCGATCTTCCCGGCGGCCTCGGGGCCCACGGCGATCTTGCGCATGTAGAACACCTCGGAGGGGTCGTACATGGAGCCGCGCTCGGCGGCGGCGATCACGGAGATGGCGTTGGGGCGGCCCTCGGCCATGAGGGTGGTGCCGTCCACCGGGTCCACGGCGATGTCCACCTCCGCGCCAAAGCCGGTGCCCACGTGCTCGCCGTTGAAAAGCATGGGGGCCTCGTCCTTTTCACCCTCCCCGATGACCACCACCCCGTTCATGTTCACGGAGTTGATCAGCTCGCGCATGGCGTCCACGGCGGCGCCGTCGCCCTCGTTTTTCATGCCGCGGCCCACCCACCGGCCGGAGGCCAGCGCCGCCGCCTCGGTCACCCGGACCAGTTCCATGGCGAGGTTGCGATCCGGCACCTCGGCGTTCTTCTGGTTGTCTGGACGGCTTTCATTCATCTGTACTGCGGCCTCCTGTGGGGCAAGGTACTACCAAGGAACCCCTATATTGTTGCACTAGGGGGCGTAAGGCCGGGCACATTGCACCCATATGAGGGTAGCGGCGCGTACTTTTCCTGCGTTTTCCGGGTGGCGGAGGTCTCTGCTTGCACGCGTCGATGGTTTCGGTGCGGGGGCGCGTTAGTGCGATACTGGGGCGCGTGGCAGAAAAACCAAGGCTCTTTCAAGACGGCCGCGACATGATGCTTTCCCTCGGCGCCATCGTGGTGATGATGGTGGTGGGGGTGGGCGCCACCGGGCTTTGCTCCTTCGATCCGGGTAACCCGGAAAACGGCCCCGTTCCCACCGCGGATGCCGCGGCGTTTTTGGGTATGGAGGCCGCCGGTGCCTCCTTCCCGGTGCGCCTGCCGGAGGCACCCGAGGGCTGGGTTTCTAACTCCGCGCGGCGTACCTCCGTGGGCGGTCGCCCGGCGCCGACGGTGGGATATATCACCGATCGGGGCGGGTACCTCCAGCTCGCCCAGACCGACCTGCCCGGGGACGAGGCCGCCCGCGGCTACGACGACGAGCTGCGCGATCACGACCGCACCATCGACGTGGCCGGGACCGCCACCGAGGTCTACGCCTCGTCGGATCGGGAGGTGCGCGACCTGTGGGTGGCGGACTTAGGCGACGCGCGCCTGCTGATCAGTGGGGCCGCAACCGAGGAGGAGTTCCGTGCCCTCATCGAGGCCACCGCCCAGGCTCAGCCCTTGCGCTCGGCGTCGGGGGTCGCAGGGGAATCGGCGGCCTCGGCGGAGCTGCGCTGAGCCAGGGCTTGCTCCACCCTGGCCGAGGCCCTCGCCAGGTGCTCCTCGCAGCGGGCGGCCAGGGCCTCGCCGCGCTCCCAATAGGCCAGGGACTCGTCTAATCCCATCTGTCCGAGTTCGAGGATCTTGACCACCTCCACCAGCTCGTCGCGGGCCTGCTCATAGCTCAGCGTGGACGCCTCGGGGAGCTCGGCGGGCCGACCGCTGCCGAAGGTATCTGGATTGCTCACGTGCTTGTGCTCCTAATTCGCGGGGGTGGTGGACATGCCGGCGGCGGTGATCGAGCCGTCGGCCACGCGGATGCGCAGCTGGCTGCCGGGCGGCGATTGCTCGATGGTGGTGACCACCTGAGCCTCGGAGCCATCGCGGGGCACAACCTGCACCACAGCATAGCCGCGCGCCAGCGTGGCCGAGGGGCCGAGCGCCGAGACCTGCGCGCGCAGCGATGCCACCCGGGAGCGCTCCGCGTCCAGCAGGTGCGTTGCGTCTCGACGCAGGGCGCTCAGGGCGCGCTGGATCTCCTCGCGGCGCCGGGTGATGGGCGTGGCGGGATCGGCCAGCACCGGCCGTGAGCGCACCTGGTGGAGGCGTTCTTGTTCCCGACGCACCCACGCGCGCAGCGCCGCCGCCGAGCGCGCGCGCAGCTCCGCGAGCAGGGCGCGCTGCTCGGCCACGTCCGGTACCACCCGCTTGGCGGCATCCGTGGGGGTCGCGGCGCGCAGGTCGGCCACGTGATCGAGCACCGGGCTATCCGGCTCGTGCCCGATGGCGGACACCACCGGGGTGCGCGCCGCCGCCACGGCGCGTTGCAGAGCCTCCTCGGAAAAGGGCAACAGGTCCTCCACCGAGCCCCCACCGCGGGCGATGATGATGACGTCCACCTCGGGATCGGCGTCCAGGTCGCGCAGCGCCTCGATGATCTCCGGCACCGCGTTTGCCCCCTGCACGGCGGTATTGATGACCCGGAAGTCCACCTCGGGCCAGCGATCCCGGGCCACGGAGAGCACGTCGCGCTCCGCGGCGGAACCGCGCCCGGTAATCAGCCCCACCCGGTTCGGCAGGAAGGGCAGGGGAAGCTTGCGGGAGGCATCGAAGAGTCCCTCTGCGGCCAGGGCGCGGCGCAGCTGCTCGATGCGGGCCAGCAGCTCGCCCACGCCCACGTGCCGAATCTCCGTGGCCCAGAGGGAAAAGGAACCGCGCCCGGCGTAGAACGCCGGCTTACCGTAGACCACCACGCGGTCGCCATCGCGCAAGGGAGAGGGGGCGTCGCGCAGCAGGGAGGTGGGGCAGGTCAGCTGCACGGAGGCCTCCGCCTGGGTGTCGCGCAGCGTGAGGTAGGACAGCTTCCAGGTGGGCTTCATGTTCACCTGGGTCAGCTGCCCCTCCACCCAGACGTGACCCAGGCGCTCGATCCACCCCTTGACCAAGGCATTGACCTCGCGAACCGGCAGCGGGGCCTGGGCGGTGGTGACGGCTTTAGCCATGCGTTCCCCTTCGATGGCGGACAGAGACGGTTCACCCAGTCTATGCCCGTGCACCCCGCTTTGGATACTGTGGTCACCATGACCGCGACCATGACAGACGGAGACAAAAAGGTGCTGCTCGCCGCCCCGCGCGGCTACTGCGCGGGCGTGGACCGCGCCGTGGAAACGGTGGAACGCGCACTGGAAAAATACGGCGCCCCCGTCTACGTGCGCAAGGAAATCGTGCACAACCGCTACGTGGTGGACACCCTCTCCGAGCGCGGCGCCATCTTCGTCGAGGAGACCGACGAGGTGCCCGAGGGCTCCCACCTGGTCTTTTCCGCCCACGGCGTGAGCCCCCAGGTGCGCGGCGAGGCCAGGGGGCTTCAGCTGCAAACCCTCGACGCCACCTGCCCCCTGGTGACCAAGGTGCACAACGAGGTCAAGCGCTTCGCCCGCGATGGCTACCACATCCTGCTCATCGGCCACGAGGGCCACGAGGAGGTCGAGGGCACCGCCGGCGAGGCCCCCGAGGTCACCCACCTGGTCGATGGCCTGGACGGGGTGGACGCCCTGCCGGACTTCCTCGACGACGTCAAGCTCATCTGGCTCTCCCAGACCACGCTGTCCGTGGACGAGACCATGCAGATTCGCGAAAAACTTCACCGGCGCTTCCCCCACCTCCAGGACCCGCCCAGCGACGACATCTGCTACGCCACGCAAAACCGCCAGGTGGCCGTGAAAGCCATCGCGCAGCGCTGCCCGCTCATGATCGTGGTGGGATCCCAGAACTCCTCCAACTCCAAGCGCCTGGTGGAGGTGGCCCTGCAACACGGCTCCCAGGCCGCCTACCTCATCGACTACGCCGACCAGATCGAGGACGCATGGTTCGACGGCGTGGACACCGTGGGCGTGACCTCCGGGGCCTCCGTGCCCGAGATCCTGGTGCGCGACGTGGTGGAGTCCCTGGCGCAGCGCGGTTACGCCTCCGTGGAGGAGGTCACCACCGCCAGCGAAAAGATCACCTTCGCCCTACCGAGGGATCTGCGCCCGGCCCGGACGTAATCGGGTATTCGGGGTGGTGTGTGACGGGGGTGAATCACTGGCGCCACACAAGGATGAGAAAAAGATCCGCGAGTGTGCAAAAACCGCTCCTTGGCGGGGGCGGTGCTAGTAATCCCGGCGGTGCGGAGTCCGGGATGGGGGATAGGAAGTGCGGCGCCGCTCGTGGCGGCCCTGTTCCTCGCCTTGATCCCAACGGGGAGGGCGCTGCGGGCGGTAGGTCGCCCGGGCGCGGTCGGCGGGCCAGGGGGACCGTGCGTCTTCCTTGGCGGGGGGTGCCGCCGTGCGCGGCGGGCGCTGGGCGGGACGTTGGTTCTCGGCGCGCTGGCGCGGGCGTCGGGCCGTGGAGGTGGAGTGGAGCCTGCTGACGGTCTCCCGGTTGCGCCGATCCGCCTCGGCGGTGCGCCGCCGTGATTCGCGCTCCTTCCTTTCTATCTCGGCGCCTTGGCGGCGCAGCAGTGAGATGCGCAGGAAGGCGATGAGGGCGCAGCCCAGAGTGACGAGGAAAAGCACCGGGAAGAGTTGCAGAAGCGGGTAGACCGCCGTGACGAGAGCCGTGGTAGACAGCCCCGAGATATTGGGGCTGAGCGCGCGCCCGTTGAGCCAGGATGTCAGCACGGTCACGGCGGCGAAGGAAAGCGGGAGGCAGGCCACGGTGATGAAGAGGCCACGCACCTCCGTAAAGAGAGCCACCCCGAGGCTGGACACCACAAAGAGGATGATGTACGGCGCGCCGATGGCGTGGTGGATCATGCTCAGCAGCAGGCCGGTGAGGAGTGCGGCCAGCACGATGGCCACGCCGGACCACGTGGGTAGCCCGGCGGCGGTAGAACCGGAGGCATTGCGCGGTTGAGGGGTCACATGAGACACGTGCATTAATCCTAGTGGGCCGTGGCGTTATCGGAACCGTAGTGCCGGGCGCGCAGCTCCAGGCCGCTTGCCACGCTCAGCTCGCCCACGGCGGCTCCCTCCTCGGTGACAAAGGGAACCTCGCCTAGCGTCTTTTCCCCGGAGCGCAGCATGGTGATGTCCTGGAGGTAGCGGAAGAGCACCGCGATCATGGCCGCCACGGGCACGGCAAGGAACGCCCCGACGATGCCGAAGAGGCTGCCACCGATGGTCACCGAAACTAGGATGATCACCGGGTGCAGGTTCATGGCGCGCGATTGCAGGATGGGTGAGAGGATATTGCCCTCCAACTGCTGCACCGCCACCACCACGACCAGGGTGGCCACCGCCTGCGGAACCCCCAGGGAGACCAGGGCGATGAGTACGGCCAGCGCCCCGGCGGTAAAGGCCCCGATGATGGGGATAAAACCTGCTACGAACGTGATCACGGCCAGCGCCAGGGCCATCGGCACCCCGATGATGATGAGGCCCAGGCCGATAAAGACCGCGTCCACCAGGGAGACCAGGGCCTGTGCCCGGATGAAGCCGCCCAGGGTGCGCCAGGCGCGGGTGAGCAGCTCCGTGGCGTGCCACCCCTGGCGCTGCCCGGCCACCCCGCGCAGCCAGGGTAGGAAGCGGTGGCCGTCCTTGAGGAAGAAGAACGTGAGCACCAGCACCACGCCCAGAGTGACGGCTATCGACGTCACGGTGGACACCCCCGAGAGGATGCCGCCTGCGATGGCCCCGGCTTGCTCCTGAAGCCAGGTGGCGGCCTCGTTGATCACTACGTCCAACTCCGAGGAGCCGATATTCAGCGGGGGCTGCTCCAGCCACAGGCGCAGGCGCTGGATGCCGTCGAAGGCCTGGAGATACAGCACGCCCGACTGGCGCACGATATCCGGGGCGATGAACACGAATACCGCGCCGATGAGGGAGAAAAAGACCAGCAGCGTCAGCAGTGCCGCCGGTGCCGGTGGCACGCGATGGCGCCGCAGCCAATTCGTGGGCCCAGCCAACACCGTGCACACGATGATCGCCAGGATCACTGGAAGAAGCCCCTGCCAGAACTCGCGGAGGATAAAGGAACCCACCAGTGCCGTGATCACGATGACGAGCACGCGCAGGCACAACCGGGCGGTGGTGCGCAGAGAGTCGCTGATGACGACGGAGCGATCCACGGGTGGCGGACCTTGCTCCTGCGGCTGGGTCTCGGGCGATGCCTCGTGCACCTCGACGTCTGCTACTTCCTTATCCGTCACAGGAGTCATTCTGCCCGATGGGGGTAGCACGGGGCTAGCGGGTGTTCGAACGCGCCGGGGCGGGATACTCAGCGAGCGATCCGCAGCGCGCTGCGGATCAACGTGGCCTGAAGCGGCAGGCGCAGCAGGGAGATCGCGGCCTTGGCGCGCGACTGCGGCACCCACTGGCGGGCCATCTCCACGTTGGCGGGGAACACCGCCACGAACAGCGCCGCCGCGGCCCTGGCAGCCGGGGTCCGGGTGGCGGGGTGGGTCAGGGCCGCCGCGATGACCAGCTCGGCCGCGCCGCTGGCGTAGGTGGCCAGGCGCGGGGAACCGGGAACCCAGGCGGGAACGATCCGGTCGAAGGGTTGGGGTTTGAGGAAATGGAGGACGCCCGCGCCGCCGAGGATGCCCGTGAGGGCGCGGCGGGAGAGGGAGGGGAGGGTACTCATGGAGTCGAGGTTACTTTTTAGGATGGCAGGCAGTAGTTCTATGCCGAGGAAACAGTGGGGCCGCATCATGATTGACCCGTTGATGCTCCGCAACAGTACCAGCAGCCCGACTGACCCCATCGAAACCTGGGCTGCGGAGGTGTCAACGCCATAGTAGATTACGGCGGGATAGAGGACGGGCGCCCCGCGAGAAGTCGGAACCTGACCTGTGAGCAAGGCTTGATAGGATAGGCCACCGTGAGCCTTACTCTTGGAATCGTCGGTCTGCCCAACGTCGGAAAGTCCACCCTTTTTAACGCGCTGACCCGCAACGACGTGCTGGCGGCCAACTACCCGTTCGCCACCATCGAGCCGAACGTGGGCCTGGTGGAACTGCCCGACCCCCGCCTGAACCGCCTGGCGGAGATCTTCGGCTCCGAGCGCATCCTGCCCGCCACCGTGTCCTTCGTGGACATCGCGGGCATCGTCAAGGGCGCCTCCGAGGGCGAGGGCATGGGCAACGCCTTCCTCGCCAACATCCGCGAGGCTGACGCCATCTGCCAGGTGGTGCGCGCCTTCGAGGACGACAACGTGGTGCACGTGGACGGCAAGGTGGACCCCGCCGCCGACATCTCCGTGATCCAGACGGAGCTGATCCTGGCCGACCTCCAAACCATCGAGAAGGCCCTGCCGCGCCTGGAGAAGGAGGCGCGCAAGGATAAGGACAAGGCCGCGCTGGTGGACGCGACGAAGAAGGCGCAGGCGATCTTGGAGGACGACCGCACCCTCTACGCCGCCTCCGTGGCGGGGGAGATCGAGCTGGCGGACCTTCGCGAGCTGCACCTGATGACGGCCAAGCCCTTCCTCTACGTGTTCAACGCCGACGAGGCCGTGCTGACCTCTGATTCCCGAAAGGCCGAGCTGCGGGAGCTGGTGGCCCCCACCGACTGCGTGTTCCTCGATGCCGCCACCGAGGCGGAACTGCTGGAACTCGACGAGGAGGAGGCCATGGAGCTGCTGGCCTCCGTGGGGCAGGACGAGCCGGGACTGGCGACGCTCGCCCGCGCCGGGTTCGACACCCTGGGTTTACAGACCTACCTCACCGCCGGGCCTAAGGAGGCGCGTGCCTGGACGATCCGCAAGGGATCCACCGCCCCGCAGGCGGCGGGCGTGATCCACTCCGACTTTGAAAAGGGCTTCATTAAGGCCGAGATCGTCTCCTTTGTGGATTTGGATGCCGCCGGTTCCATGGCCGAGGCGCGTGCCGCGGGCAAGGTGCGGCAGGAGGGTAAGGAGTACGTGATGGTGGATGGGGATGTGGTGGAGTTTCGAACGGGGCTTACGTCTAAGAAGTAGGTAGTCAGCGTATGCCTCCTGTGCTCTTGCACATCAACACGCGGGTGGCGAATTAGCATGGCTACGCCCCGTCTTCTTGGTCGTACTCAGTCCTGAAGGCGATTGCCGACGTCCTTGCCGATACCTCAGATGGGTTGACTGGTCGTGAGATCGGCGATTTGCTCCTTCGCTTGCACATGGAGGATCCAATGCCGACCGCGAGCAAGCGCGACCGACTGGTTGAGGTGTTCGTTGTTCATCAGAACAAGGATCAGAGCTCGAAGCACATCATCACTTTCATTGTCACGGCAATGGAGCCGGTGAGGTATTGCATTCGGCCGGAGCTGTTCAATCTGCTACCCACCACTGATCCGGACGTGAGACGCTTTGCCAGGATCGTTTGCAGTGATCAGCAAACCGGGGATTGTTCGGGTTGGTCACTGTCGTGCGCGTGGATTTATGCCGCAGCACACCACTAATGCCTAGCAGGCTCATCAGGCGATT
>NZ_JACMYD010000008.1 GCF_014267345.1 Corynebacterium sp. zg-331 | reverse complement strand
AGCAGAAGCCTTATACGCCTCCGCCTCAGTCTGAGAATCCTTCAACCCCTCAGCCGCCTCCACAGAAGCAACCTCAGACTTACCACCGATGTACTTCTTCAGCTGAATATCAGCCGACTGCGGCTCAACATCAGGAGTGGAAGGGGTGGTTTCATCAGGAACGCCCGGCTGGTCAATTGGGATGACACGCTGAGGAGCATAGGCCTCCTTGGCACTATTATGCCCATAAGGATCACGGACGACAATGTACGCCCCCTCCGGAGCAGCTATATCCTTCCATTCATTATACTTTTCCTTAGCTGGAGCTACAATTTTCTTAAGCTCTTTGTTTCCTTCAAACTCTACCGACTGATTACCCACAGCCAAGCGAAGTACGTTACCCGCTAGTTGAAGATCATCCGCATTCCCTTCACGCATTGCCTTACGCGCAAACTTAATAGCCTGAACTGCGGCATTAAGATCTTCCTGGCTAACATTTTCATAACCTTTAGCACTCGGCTTAAGATCCAAAATACCGCTAATGGTATACTTTGGCATGTTAGTTACAGAGTTGACGCGGGAAATGATCTTTCTTGGTTTATCGTATGCACCAAGACGCTTGTAGTAAACGCCGTGACCTTTTGCTACTTCATTCACCAAATCACGGTATTCCACATCGCTGCCAAGAACACGCGGTTCCAAGGTCCCATCTTCACCAAAGATGAGGCTTCTACCTTTTTTACTATCATTAAAAAGCGAAACTGCATGCTGTTCATTTACGTCAAAAGTTGTGCGGAATGGGTCAATACAGAACACGACATCGCCATCATAAAGGCGACCCCATCCACCAAAAAAATGACTCTGAGACGTGGCAGAAATAGGATTTGGATCTTGCCCTAAAGCCTCATGTGTTGCCGGAAAATAGGGGAAAGTATCAAAATCTTGCGCCTTCTTCTTTTCACCGGTACGAGGATTGGTGACGCTAGCGCCTAAGTCAGGCACAACCTTAGTCAGATCCGGATTTGAGTTCGGCCGCCAATTCTCAACATAGTCGCCAAGGCCACGCGCACTGGGATCAGATAGCCAATCGGCGTAGGCTTCATTTAGGGCGGAATCGGCCTTTTTAGCAAATGCATCATCGGCTACTGCGACCTGGTGCGATGCGGTAACAAAAACAAATAAGGAAAGTAAGAAAGAAATTACTTTCCTTGAATTTTTAAAACCGATCATTTTCACCTCCTGTATGGAAAATTTAACATCATATCTTCATGCCATATCATTAAACAAATATGGGCATGCTCAGCGTAGAAATCGAGCGCAGCACTGGGGAGCTAGCGATCAAACGCTTCATTGCAGGAGACTAGCCCCCTCTCGGGAGAGGCCGTACCATTGCCAAGATTAATCATCCACTTACTCCAAACGCACTAAGGGTATAGACAGAAAACAGTGTCCAGTCTAGCAAGCGCCAGACCCTGAAACAAGGCTCGAAGCGCTCGGCCATCCCATAGACTTTTGTACCCCAGGCCAAAAACCCTACAGTTATACCTTAAGGCCGCCTGAGGGACGCTACGTATTGGAGTGGACCCCTAAGGACACTCGCCGGAGGGCGGGCCACCAGCGAGGATACTTACGTCACCTTGGCCCGCCGCCCCGAAGGGGATTCATCGTCACACCCATCGGCCGCACCCTCGGGATGTCCACCTTTAGGAAGCCAACTATCGGCCTGCCCCCAGGTCACATATGGACCAAATATTCACCCCCGGCGGCGCCGCTGCCACAGAAGCGATTGCCGATCCAGCACTTCACACGAGAAATTCGCCTGTGCCTAAGCCGGCAGCTCGAAGAGCAGCTGCACTACTCCAGCCACCTCCACGCGGTGCACCCCCAGGCCGTATGCCTGCCCGATCAGCCCCGGTTCCAGCATCTCGCCCGGCGCACCCTCGGCCAGCACGGTTCCCCGGTGCAAAAGAAGCAGCCGGTCGCAGTATCGGGCCGCCAGGTTGAGGTCGTGCAGGCTCACCACCACCGTGGCCCCTAACCTCCGCAGCAGCGCCAGCACCTCGTGCTGATAGCGCACGTCGAGGTGATTGGTCGGCTCGTCGAGCAGAATGAAGGGGGCCCGCGCCGCCAGGGCGCGCGCGATGGCCACGCGCTGCCGCTCACCCCCGGATAGTTCGGCCAGGCGGCAGCGAGCAGCGTCGGCCAGGCCCACCTCGCGCAGACAGGCGGCGGCGATGGATTCGTCGTCGGGGCCGGGGCGGCGGAACTCCCCCAGGTGCGGGCTGCGCCCGAGCAGCACCACCTCGGCGGCGCTGAGTCCCAGGGCGGGCTCGGTCTCCTGGGCCATCACGGCGATGCGCCGGGCGCGCTCCCTGGGGCTTAAGTCACCTATCGCCTCGCCGTCCACCGTCACCATCCCCGAGCCGGGGGCGTGTATCCCGCCGAGGAGGCCCAACAGGGTGCTCTTGCCGCTGCCGTTGGGCCCGATGATGCCGAGCACCTCGCCGGGGCGGGTACGCAGGCAAACGTCACGCAGCACCGTCCGCACGCCGTAGCTAAAGCACAAGTTGCGGGCCTGGATCACCGGTGGAACCTCGCCACGATGTCTTCCAGGCCGGTGACCGTCACGGGGGAGGCCGGCTCGGTATAGTTCAGCAACTGCACCATGACGTTGCCCTCGCGCACGGCGGTGAGGCGATCGGCCCCGGGGAGGGCCTCGAGGGCCTGGCGCACGCGCTGGGGATCGCCCTGGCTGTAGAGGAGCACGATGACGTCCGGGTCGCGGCGAAGCAGCTCCTCCACGTTGATCTCCGCGACCCGCTCGCTCATGTCCGCAAAGACGTTGTCCAGGCCCGCGGCCTCCAGCTGCGGGGTGGCCATGGAGCGCTGCCCGTAGGCGAAGGTGGCCCCGCCGCCCACGGTGGGATAGAGCACCGCCGCGGTGGTGGGCCTGTCCGGGCGGTCGTCGGCTCGGGCCTCGGCACTGGCGGCCGCGATCCGCTCGCGCAGGGTGGCATTGACCTCCTCGGCCTTCTGCGGCACCCCGTAGATCCGCCCGTAGAGGTTTACCTGATCGTAGACGTCGTCCATGCTGGCCGGGGTGGTGCGGGAATGGCAGAAGATCGGCTCGACGATCTCCGGGATGCCGGCGCGGTCGAGGGATTCCCGATCCACGTTGTCCAGGTGCCCGAACACCGCATCGGCCCCCTGGGCCAGCACCGCGTCCTTGGAGAGCTGAAGGTGGCCGGTGCCGTCTAGTTGATCGGTCAGGGAGGTCATGGCAGCCAGCTGCGCGTTGTCCGCGGCGGAGTAGTAGGACTCCGGGTAGGCGCCGGCGCGGGCGGTCACGCTGTCGAGCACGCCCAGCGCGCTGAGAGTGGAAACCGGGGCGCTATTGAGCAGCAGGGCGTTGCGGGGGGCCTGTTGAAAGGTCACGTCCTGACCGCAATTGCGCACCGTCACGGGATAGGCGCCTCCGTCCGGCGCGGGCGCGGCGGCATCCTGGGAGGACGCGCACCCGCTCGTGACCAGCAGCGCGGCCCCCAGGCCCGCGGCCAGCACGACCCGGGCCGGGGCGGCCTTGCGGTGGATCAGCATCATGGTCTTTTTCTCCTCACACATCAATAGACGGCGCTGCCCTTGCGGATCACGGACCACAAAAAGGGCGCGCCGATCAAGGCGGTAATCACGCCCACGGGGATCTCCCGGGGCGCGAGCACGGTGCGCGCAGCGATGTCCGCGCCCACCACGAGCACCGCGCCCATCAGCGCAGAAATAGGAATGACATGCCGGTGCGCCGCGCCCACCGCCCGGCGCGCCAGGTGCGGGATCACCAGGCCCACGAAGCCGATGCTTCCCGACGCCGCCACCAGCACCCCCACGCAGGCGGCCACCAGCACGAGCAGTCGGGTGCGCACCCGCTGGGGGGAATATCCCACGGCGTGAGCGGTGGCGTCGCCGATGGCCAGGGCGTCGAGCTGGCGGGCCCGGAGGGTCAGCAGCACCACGGTGGTGGCCGTGACGGCCACCGTCACCAGCAGCGGTGGGTTCCACTGGGCCAGGCCCAGGGAGCCGAGCAGCCAGAACATCACCGAGCGGGTGCCCTCGGCGTTGCCCACCGCCATGATGAGAAAGCTGGTGACCGCCGAGAGCGCGTAGCCCACCGCCACCCCGGAGAGCACCAGGCGCAGGGCGGTCAGCCGACCCCCGGCGCGCGCGGTGAGGTACACCAGCAGGCCCGCCGCGAGCGCGCCGAGGAAGGCCATCGCCTGGAGCGCGTGCTCCAGCCAGCCCGCGCCGAGACCCAGCAGGATCGCCAGCGCCGCCCCGCAGGAGGCCCCGGCGCTGATGCCGAGCAGGTGGGGATCGGCGAGGTCGTTGCGCACCATCGCTTGCAGGGCCGCCCCGCAGGCCCCCAGGCCCGCGCCCACCGCCAGCCCCAGGATCACCCTGGGCAGGCGCACCTGCCCCACGATGGTGGCGTGGATTCCGGCGTCCTGGCCGGTCAGCACCGCAGAAAGGGCGCCGGGCGGGAGCATCACGGAACCCACCAGTACACCAAGAATAGCCACAGCGACCAGCACCAATACCAAAATCGCGGCCCACCACCGGGCGCGGCGGCGGGTGGCGCGCAACCCCAACTCATCGGCCATGGCGCAATCCTTTCACAGCCAAGACCATCCAGGTAGCGATCACGAAGGGCCACGTGAGCACCGGCCACCCCGCCCGGGCCAGGACGGCCTGAATCAGCAGGGCGCAGGCCACCGCGGCCATGACCGGAATCACCCGGTGACGCCAACCACGGTGTGTCCCGGAGGGGGCGGTTCCCAGCGCGATGCCCGCCAGCACCGCGCAGTAGCTCCACGCCCCGGCGGCCACCTCGGCTGCGGGCACCGCCAGCGCCACGGGCAGCGTCATCGCGGCCGCGATGACGCCCCAGGCGGCGGCCCGGGGCGCGGCCAGAGTCAGGGCCGCGAGGATGAGCGCTCCGGGAAGGACACCGGCCCCCAGGCTCGTCTGGGCAAAGGCCGCCGGGATCGCGGAGAGAAGGGCATCGGGTGCCGAGGGGGCGGGAGGCTGCGGCAGCCACCAGTCCAGCGCGGTGCCCACGGCGCACAACGGGGCGGTGAGCACCGGCAGTCCCCCTCCCGGCACCCGCCCCAGGGGGCGTTCGAGCAGCAGGTGCAGCGCCACCGCGCCGCAGACCCCGAGC
Source organism: Corynebacterium sp. zg-331 (assembly GCF_014267345.1). Taxonomy (GTDB): domain Bacteria; phylum Actinomycetota; class Actinomycetes; order Mycobacteriales; family Mycobacteriaceae; genus Corynebacterium. The sequence continues at coordinate 77,522 of NZ_JACMYD010000008.1, read as the reverse complement.
AGGCCCCAGGCCGCCGCCGCGGCACCCGCCCCGCAGCGGGCGGCCACCAGGGCCCCGACGAGCGCCCCGTTATAGCCAAGGAGCCCCTCGCGGGCATGCCGGCCCACGAGGGCGGCGGGCCTCCCCAGGAGTCGCCGCAGGAACACGCCGCCCGCCGCGCTCGCGGCCGCGCCGCTAAGCGCCCCGCACGCCAGCGCCGGGGAGACCCATGCCAGGGCAACGGCGATGAGCAGGCCCACGCGCCAGGAGGGCACGAGGTAGATCTGGGCGAGCGAGGCGCACAGGCTCCTCATTGATACTTCCTCATCTCTATCGGTCCCTGGCCGCGCAGGTGCGCGCGCAGGCGCGCGGCCAGGGCGGCGTGCAGCTCGCGCACGCGCCCGGTGCTGTGGGCCAGGGAGCGCACCACGAACCCGGCGGGCAGCCCCGGCGCCTCGACCAGGCGGCTGATCCCGCTGCGGGTGTGCGCGTCGGCGCGCACCATCGCGGCGACCTGCGCCATCTCCTCGGCCCCCAGGCGCGCGTCCACGGCCATCAGGGTGCCCGCGTGGGTGTATCCCTCCATGTACCCCTGCCCGGTCACGCCCTCGGCGGGGCTGAGCCGCAGGTGATCCACGGCCAGCCGGCGGCCGAGGCAGCGCACCTCGGTGCGCAGGCTCAGCTCCCGCCAGCCGAAGATCGAGCCGTCCGGCGCCCAGCCGGGCGTGACGATGTCGGTAAGCAGCAGGGAAGCCTCGGGGTGCATGTCCACCACCGTGCGCTGGCGATACCTGCCCTCGCGGTAGACGATCAGCTGATCCGGCACGTATTCCAGCACCGCCCCGGCCGCCAGCCGCACCGTCATGTCTTGAGTGGCCGGGCCCTGCGGGCTGCGGTAGATCTTGGTCGCCGATTGGCTGCTCAGCAGCAGGGACGCCCCCTCCTCCACAGCGACGCCCAGGCGGTAGGAATCCCCGCCGAGGAATCCGCCGCCGGGGTTGATCACCGTGTAGGCGGCCTGGCCGGAGTCGTCGAGGTAGTGCGGTCGCAGGACGCTGAGCGCCCCGCGGTGGTACTGCCGGGTGGCCGCGCTGCGCGGCGCGCCGTGCGGCCCCGGGCGCAGGGCCACGGTGAGGTCCAACTCGCCGGTGTGGTCCGTCATCTAGCGCAGATCCAGCATGAGCACGTCGTGCTTGATCCACCGGATCACGGCGTCGAGCCCCTCGTCGGTGCGCAGGTTGGTCAGGGCAAAGGGCTTATCGCGGCGAAACTCGCGGGCATCGGCCACCATCACGTCGAGGTCCGCCCCCACGTAGGGGGCGAGGTCGGTCTTGTTGATGAGGAAGAGATCGGATTTGATCATGCCCTGACCGGCCTTGCGGGGGATCTTTTCCCCCTGGGCCACATCGATGATGTAGATGGAAAAGTCCACCAGCTCCGGGGAAAAGGTGGCAGACAGGTTGTCCCCGCCGGATTCGATGAAGACCAGATCCAGGTCGGGGAACTTTTCCTGCAATTCCCGCACGGCGGCCTCGTTCATGGAGGGATCCTCGCGGATGGCGGTGTGCGGGCAGCCGCCGGTCTCGATGCCCACGATGCGCTCCGGGGGCAGCACGCTCTTGCGCGCCAGGATCTTGGCGTCCTCGATGGTGTAAATGTCGTTGGTCACCGCGGCCATGGATAGCTCCCCGGCCAAGGCGCGGGTGAGGCGCTCCACCAGCTGCGTCTTACCGGCCCCCACGGGGCCGCCGATGCCGATGCGCACGGGGGCATTCTGGGTGTGGTCTGCCATGATGGTCTCCTTCAGTCTTCAGCTCATAAACATGCGGGCGCGCTGCGCCTCGTGGTTCATCTGGGCGATCTCTAGCCCCGGGGGCATGGCCCCAATGTCCTCCCGTCCCCGCCGCGCGGAGGCCTCCGTGGCGCGCTCCACCCACCGGCGGGCCCGGGCGATGATCCGCTGCCCGGCGTCCTGCCCCAGCGGTATCCCGCGCACGGCGTTCTGGGTCAGCGCGATGACCGTGGCGTGCAGGTGCGCGGCCACGGCCTCCTCCTCCGGGATCTCCAGTTGGCGGCACACCAGGGCCCAGGCCACGGACTGGTGCCCGTAGGCCCGCCCCTCCCGCACCGCCCGGGCGTAGGGGCTCAGCCACTCCCCGGCCTCGGACTGCTCGGCGATGCTGAGCAGCCGGGTGCCCATCGTGATCCCGGCGCGGCGCACCTCGGCGGGCAGGGCGGCGGCGGTGGCGAGGTCGTCGAGGTCGAGGATCTCCTCGGGGGTGCGCGCCCGGTAGCCCTCGCGCACGATCACCGCCTCGGTGGCGGCGAGCTGGGCGTGCACGAACATCTCCAGCCAGGCGGCGAAGTCCTCCGGGCCGGCGATCTCCCCGGCGTCCAGGTAGCCCTCGAAGCCAAGGGAATGGCTAAACGCCCCGGTAGGCAGGGCGGAGTCCGCCAGCTGCATGAGCGCCAGACGCGCGCGCAGGCTCACCATCAGTGGGTGTGCTCGGCGTGCCGGAAGGGCAGGGGCATCACGCGCTCCTCGCGCCGGTAGGGCACGCCGTGGTGATCGAGGAAGTCGACCACGGTGGTATCCCACTGCACCACCATGCGCTCGCCCATGAACTGCGCGGGCAGGTGCCGGTTGCCCAGGGAATGCGCCACCACGCCCATCTCATGGAGATCACGCGGGGCGATGACGAGGACGTCGCTGGGCCTGGCCCTCACGACGATCGCCCGACCCGCCCCGCGCAGCAGCACGTCGCCGTCGCGCAGGTCGGGGTGGCCCGCGGGCAGGCGCAGGCCCACCTCGGTGCCGTGGTCGGTGGTCAGCCGCTGGGTGCGCTTGGTGCGCTGCTGGTCGTCGAGCCAGGCGGTCTCCCGGTGGTCACCGGGCGGGATGAGGGCGGGGTCGTCGGTGAGGTTGCCCGCGATCGCGGTAAGGATCATCGTTGCTCCTTGTCAGAAGAGAAAGTAGCGCTGCGCCAGGGGCAGGCGCCGCGCGGGGTGGCTGGTGATGAGCTCGCCGTCCACCCGCACCTCGTAGGTTTCCGGGTCCACGCTGAGATGCGGGGTAGCGCCGTTGAGCTTGAGGTCCTTCTTGGCCAGGGTGCGAATGCCCGAGCAGGCGCGCACCCGCTTGCGCAGGCCGTAGCGCTGGGCGACACCGGCCGCCACCGCGGCCTGGGAGAGAAAGACCAGGGAATTATGGTGCGGGGCGCCGCCGTAGCCGCCGAAGGCGTAGCGGTACCAGGCCGGTTGCGGGGTGGGGATGGAGGCGCCGGGGTCGCCCACCACGCTGCTGACGATCTGCCCGCCCTTGAGGACGGCGTCCGGCTTGGCGCCGAAGAACTTGGGTTCCCACAGCACGAGGTCGGCGAACTTGCCCACCTCCACCGAGCCCACGTGCTCGGCGATCCCGTGGGCCAGGGCGGGGTTGATGGTGTACTTGGCCACGTAGCGGCGGATGCGCGCGTTATCGCCGCCCACCCCGGCGGCCTCGTCCTCCGGGAGGCGGCCGCGCTGGCGCTTCATGGAGTCCGCCACCTGCCAGGTGCGCAGGATGGTCTCCCCCACCCGCCCCATCGCCTGGGAATCCGAGGAGGTGATGGAGAACACGCCCATGTCGTGCAGCACGTCCTCGGCGGCGATGGTCTCCGTGCGGATGCGCGAGTCCGCGAAGGCCACGTCCTCGGGCAGATCCGGGCGCAGGTGGTGGCACACCATGAGCATGTCCAGGTGCTCTTCGGCGGTGTTGGCGGTGTAGGGCAGGGTGGGATTGGTGGAGGCCGGGAGCACGTTGGGTTCCCCGGCCAGGGTGATGATGTCCGGGGCGTGCCCGCCGCCGGCGCCCTCGGTGTGGAAGGTGTGAATCACCCGGCCGCCGATGGCCTCCTTGGTGGATTCCACGAATCCGGCCTCGTTGAGGGTATCGGTGTGAATGGCCACCTGGATGTCGTACTCCTCGGCCACCTGGAGCGCAAGGTCGATGGTCGCCGGGGTCGCGCCCCAGTCCTCGTGGACTTTGAGGCCGATGACCCCCGCCTCGATCTGCTCGGCCAGGGCGCGGGGGTGCGTGGCATGCCCCTTGCCCAGCAGGCCGATGTTCATGGGAAAGGCCTCGAGGGAACGCAGCATCGCCGCGATGTTCCACGGGCCGGGGGTGATCGTGGTGGCCTTGGAGGACTCCGAGGGGCCGGTGCCGCCCCCGATCATGGTGGTGATCCCGGAGGTCAGGGCCGTCTCGATCTGGTCGGGGCTGATGAAGTGGATGTGGGTGTCGATGCCCCCGGCGGTGAGGATCTTGCCCTCTCCCGCGATCACGTCGGTGGCCACCCCGATGGGGATGGTGACGTCGTCCATCATGTCTGGGTTGCCCGCGTGGCCGATCCCGCAGATGTGTCCGTCGCGCACCGCCACGTCGGCCTTGTACACGCCGGTGTAGTCCACCACCAGGGCGTTGGTGATGACCAGGTCGGGCATGTCCGGGTCCTCATCGCGGCGGTGTTCGCCGTTTTGGCCCATGCCCACGCGGATCATCTTGCCGCCGCCGAACACGGCCTCCTCGCCGTCGGCGGTCAGGTCGCGCTCCACCCGGGCGAAGAGCTCGGTATCGCCCAGGCGCACCATGTCCCCCACGGTGGGCCCGTAGAGAGCGGCGTGCTGGGTTCTGCTCATGGCAAAGCTCATTGGGTCTCCTCCCGATCCACCGGGCCGTTAAAGGCGTTGCGGAAGCCGCGGGCTATCCGGCGCCCGCCCAGCGGGATGAGTCCCACGGTGGTGGCGTCCCCCGGTTCCAGGCGCAGGGCGGTACCCGCCGGGATGTCGAGGCGACGCCCCGTGGCCGCCCGGCGGTCAAAGACCAGCGCGGGGTTGGCCTCGGCAAAGTGATAGTGCGATCCCACCTGCACGGGGCGGTCACCGGTGTTGGTCACCTCGATGCGCAGGGCCTGCTTGCCCTCGTTATACATCAGCGGCTCGGTGGCCAGCACGTATTCTCCGGGAATCATCGCGTGCGCCTCCTAGCGGATGGGCTGGTGGACGGTGACGAGCTTGGTGCCGTCGGGGAAGGTGGCCTCGACCTGAACGTCCTCGATCATCTGGGGCACCCCCTCGAGCACGTCCTCGGCGGTGAGGATGGTGGTACCCCAGCTCATGAGGTCGGCCACCGTGCGGCCGTCGCGCGCGCCCTCCAGCAGCTCGTAGGTAATGATGGCGATCGCCTCGGGATAGTTGAGTTTGAGACCCCTCGCCTGGCGCCTCCTGGCTAGGTCGGCAGCCACCACGATCAGGAGTTTTTCCTGCTCACGAGGTTGTAAGTGCATACCTCTCCCCTTTTTCTATCAAACGACAGGATGCAGTGTACTCCCCACCCTTCCCCGGAGGATTCGGGGGCGGAATAATTAGATTGATTAAGTACTAGTCCGGGCCGACGCCCCACACCCCACCCCCACACGGGGGTAGTCCTTAGCGGCCTCCCCCTAGCCCATAAACCGCCGAACCCACCATCGCCCGGTACTGCGCGGACGCCTTCGCGGGGCGGTCAGCCCCGACCGCCTCCGCCAGCGATCCTGCGCGCGCACGCCCGGGCGTCCCGGATCACCGCCGGAACCCCCACGCCCCCGGCCCACGCCCCGGTGGCCTCCACCCCGGGGACCTCGGCCAACCCGGCGCGCGCCCGGGCCACGGTGGCCAGGTGCTCCTCGCCGTAGCAGGGCAGGCCGCCGAACCACCGCTGCACGAAGATCTCGCTGAGCCCCGCCGCGCGCCCATCGAAGCCGGTGATCGCCTGAAGGTCGTCCAGGGCATCATCCACCAAGTCGTCCTCCTCCGCGCGCACCAGCGCGTCCTCGCCCAGGCGACCAAAGCTGGCGCGCACCACCGCCCCGCCCCGGGCGTCCAGGTGCGGCCACTTCTTGGAGGAGAAAGTAAAGGCCTTGGCGCGCAGCCCCGGCTCGTCGGCGGCCACGAGCACCCCGGAGTTCTCCGGCAGGCCCGCGGCGGAATCGAACCTCATGCCCACCACGACGCTGCTGGCCAGGCGCACACCGCGCAGCGCCGCCGAGGCCGCCGGGGCCACCGCGCTCAGCAGCAGCGCGGTGGTGGGGGCCGGGGTGGCCAGCACCACCCGGTCGTAGGTGCCCTCGCCCGCGCCCTTGAGGGCATATCCCCGCCCGCTGCGGCCCAGCCCGGCGACGAAAGCGTCCACGTAAATCCGGGCGCCGCCGTCCGCGCAGCGCTGCGCCAGGGCCTCGTAGAGTTGCGCGTATCCGCCCTCGAAGGCCGCAAAGAGCGGCTTATCCAGCGTGCCGCCACGGCGATCCAGCGCGGCGGCCACCGCGGCCGACAGGGTCACCGGCGCGTCCGCGCGGGCCAGGGCGTCCATCGCCTCGGCCAGGGCGGGGATCGTGGCGCGCAGGCCCAGGTCGTCGGCCGCGCAGGAGTACACCCCGCCGAGCAGGGCGGAGACGCAGCGGTCGGCCACCTCGTCGCCGTAACGCTCGCGCACCAGGGCTCCCACGTTGGCCTCCGCCCCCGGTTCCCAGGAAATCGGCGGGCGCTGCGCCTCGGCATCGATGTGCCGCGCCGCCTCCGCCCCCACCAGGTGCGCCACCGCCGCGCCGGTGGCCGGAATCCCCATGAGGGTATCACGGGGCAGCTCGCGGGCCGCGCCCCCCGTATACAGCAGGGAACGCAGGGCGGAAGGGGAGACGAGCCGATCGCCCAGGCCCAGCTCCTCGACGAAAGCCGCCGTCTCCCCGCCTCGGGCGAGAAAGGCCTCCGCCCCCATGTCCACCGGTCCGGTCTCGAAGGACACGGTCAAGAGCTTGCCGCCGATGCGTTCAGCGGCCTCGTAGACCTCCACCTCCGCCTCCGGTTCGCGGCGACTGATCTCATAGGCGCAGGTCAGGCCGGCCAGGCCGGCTCCGATGATGGCATACCGCATGTGTTTTAAGCCTCCTGGTGAATCAGGGCCACGGCCCGGGTGACCGCCTCCGCCGGGGTATCCGGCAGCACCCCGTGGCCCAGGTTAAAGATGTGCCCGGTAGCGTGCCCGGCCGCCATCGCCCGGCGCGCCTCTTCCTTGACGCGGCGCACCTGCGCACGCAGCACCTCCTCGCCGGCAAAGAGCAGGGCCGGGTCGAGGTTGCCCTGCACCGCCCTGGGGCCGGCGGCGGCGTGAATGCGCCGGGCCGCCTCGTCCAGCGGCACCCGCCAGTCCACCCCCACCACGTCCGGCCCGGCCAGGGCCATGTCCCCCAGCAGCTCCCCGGTGGTCACCCCGAAGTGGATCCGGGGGATCCCGGCCTCGGCCACCTCGGAGAAGATCCGGGTGGAATAGGGCAGCACGAACTCCCGATAGTCGCGCGGGCTGAGGTAGCCGGCCCAGGAATCGAAGAGCTGGAGCATGTCGATGCCCGCCTCGATCTGCTGGCGCAAAAAGGCCACCACGGTCTCGGCCAGGCGCCCCATGAGCAGGTGCCAGGTCTCCGGCTCCGCGTGCATGAGCGCCTTGGTGCGCTGGTGTGTCTTCGACGGCCCGCCCTCGATGAGGTAGCTGGCCAGGGTAAACGGCGCCCCGGCGAAGCCGATGAGCACCTGATCGTCGCGCAGCTCGGACAGCACCCCGGCGATCCCCTCGCTCAGCCCCGGCACGGGGGAGTCCAGCGCGGGCAGGGCCGCAACGTCCGCGCGGCTGCGCACGGGGGTCGCCATGACCGGGCCGCGGCCGGGCACGATATCCACGGCCACCCCGGCAGCCTTGAGCGGAACCACGATGTCGGAAAACAAAATGGCCGCGTCCACGTCGTGGCGGCGCACCGGCTGCAGGGTGATCTCCGCCAGCAGCTCCGGCATGAAGCAGGAATCGAGCATGGCGATGCCCTCGCGCACCCGGCGGTACTCCGGCAGCGAGCGCCCCGCCTGACGCATGAACCACACCGGGGTGCGGGTGGGGGTGCGCCCGGCGGCGGCGTCGAGAAGCGGGGCGTCGTGCAGCAAGCGACGTGCGGGGAAACTCATGCCCCCGATTCTGCCCTACGCGGCCGGATACTTGCGCACCGAGTTCGACCTCGCCTCGATGACCAGCGACGCCGCGAGCATGAGCACCGTGGCCGCCATCGGGTGCAACAGCCCCGCCACGGAGGCCGCCACCGCCACCGCGTTATAGGCCCAGGCAAAGAGGATGTTGCGATCCACCACCGTGCACACCTTGCGGGCCAGGGCCATCAGCTGCGCGATCGCGCTCACGTCCCGGCGCAGCAGCACCACGTCGGCCCCCGTGGACTCGGAGCGGCTGGCCCTGTCCAGCTGCGCCTCGCCGTCGATGAGGATGCCCACGTCCGCCACCGTCAGGCACTCACTCACGGAAGAATCGCCCACCATCGCCACCCGCGCGCCCCGATTGTGCACCCCGCGCACCGCGTAGGGCTTGCGCCCCGCCGAGATCCCCGCCAGCACCTGGGAGATGCCCAGCCGCCGGGCGAAGCGACGCCCCACCGGGTAGGCGTCGCGGGTGAGCATCATGGTCTCCAGGCCCATCGATTCCAACCGCGCCACCGCCTCGGCGGCGTCCTCGCGCACGGTGTCGTGCAGGGCGATGACCCCGCGGTCGCGCCCGTTCCACCGCACCACCAGCGGGGTGCCGCCGCTAAAGGCGGCGTCGGCGAGTCGCCCGGAGAGCTCCGAGAGGTTATGCGGGCGCCACAGGCTGGCGCTGACCTGGCGGGAGTGCTGCCCGGTGGCGTCGCGCACGGGCAGGTCGATCTGGGCGTGAAAGGTGCCGTCCTCGTCGACGTGGGGGTGACTCACGTCGATCCAGTGCGGGATGTCCCCGCCGGCATCGTGATCGCGGGCCTGGCGGGCGGCGTGCACGATGGCCCGGGAGGCCGTGTGTTCCGATTCCAGGCACAGCGCGGCGGCCACCCGCAACACCAGATCCGGGTTTTCCCCGACGTCCGCGGTGACGGTCTCCACCGTCATGTCCGAGTGCGACAGCGCGCCCACCCGGTTGAAGATCACCGTGTCTACCCCCTGCAGCCGGCGCATCACCGCACCCTCGCGCAGCAGCATCCCGTGCCGAGCGGCCGTCTCCACCCCCAGGCGCAAGGCCAGGGCCGAGGACAGCGCCAGCGCCGCCGGAGCCACGCACGCCAGCACCGCCAGCGCCGTGCCAAAGGCCAGCGCCGGATTGCCCGTGGCCAGCACCCACCCGGCAAAGCTGAGCACCGCCACGCTCAGCGCCGCCGGGATCAGCAGCCGGGCGGTGCGGGTGGAAAGCATCACCGCCGTGTTTTGCAGGGCGTTGACCCCGGAAACCCAGCGCTCCACCCCCGCGATCCGGGTGCGATGCCCGGTGCGCTGCACCCGCACCTTGATCCGCTGGCCCTCGTTGATCGCCCCGGCACGCACCGGGGAATCCACCTCCACCGGCACCACCCCGCCCGAGCTCGGCAGCACCGTCTCCACCACCCCGGGGCGCACCGTGCCGCTGCCGCCGATAACCACCCCATCGACGGGGATGCGCTGCCCGGGCTGAATCAGGATGTCGTCCCCCACGTTGATCTCGCTGACGGAGACCTCCTCCATCACCGGCTGGGCCGTGGCGCGATTGTGGCTCACCAGGATCACCGGCGATTGCGGATCCACCCGCTGCGCGGCGAGGTCGGCCAGCAGGGAGGAGCGCGCCTGGATCGAAAGCTTGCGCCCACCCAGCAGCAACAGCGTGATGCCGCAGGCCACGTCGAAGAAGAGCTCCACCTCGTTGAAGCGCTGGGCCGTCAGCGCAAACACGTCCGGGGTGCCCCGCCAGCCCAGCGCGCCGGCCTCGGTAAACAGCAGCGTGCCCACCGACCAGGCGAAGGCCGCCAGGATCGCCAGGGAACTCGCGCCGTCGAGCGCCACCGCGCCGCGACGCACCCCGCCGGCCAGGGCCCGGTGGAAGGGCCAGGCACACCAACTGACCACGGGCACGGACAACGCCGCGCAGCCCCACTGCCAGCCGGTAAATTGCACCTGGGGGATATAACTGAGGGCCACCACCGGCAGCGTGAGGACCAGGGCGGCGATCAGGCGGGGGGTGGTGATGAGATCGCGCGCCGTGTAGAGCACGTCTCCCGCGCGGCGATCCCCACCCGGTGTCGTCGCGGGCCACACGGTCCCCGGGCGGAAGAATCCCGCCGCCCGCGCCCGCTCCAGGCCGCGGCGCTCGGCCTCCGCGCGGCGGCGCTCCTGTTTGCCGCGCGGCGGGCGACGCGAGCGCATCGAGGCCTGCTCGCCGGCCTCGGCCCGGTAGAGGCTCTGGCGGCGCAGGGCGTCATCCGTGAGCACCGCGCGCACCCCGAAGCGGGCGCACACCTCCACGATCTGGTGAGGCACCAACCCTTCGGGGGCCGTGATCCACGCCATCGCGCTGTGGTATGCGATCCGGGCGCGCACCCCCGGAATCTCCTCTAAGGCCCGCTCGATCTGCGCGATCTCCGGAGCGTCCGTGAGTCCCTCCAGGTCGAAGGAGAGGGAGATCTTGCGGCCCGATTCCCCCAGCGCCTGCGGATCACTAAAGCCGGCCTCGACGGCGGCCGCCTTGGCCTGGCGGATCGCCCGGGCTACCTCATCGGCCATTCCTGCACGGCCCCTTCCTTGACATCGTTGCCGGTCCCCACGGGACGATACACCGGGCCCGTGCGGGGCCGGCGCGATCCACTCGCGTCACGCGAGATGGGGAAAACCCTACTCCGCGCCCTTGATCTCCCCGGTCCAGGCGAGGGTCTCGCGGCGGAACACAAAGACTAGGGTCACCGCGGCCCCCACCCCGGCCAGGATCTGCACGGAGCCGTCCACGGCGTAGAAGCCCACCGGTACCCCGGTGCTTCCCGGCACCAGGGTCACGACCATCGCGGCGCGCACCGCGAAGTAGAAGGCGAAGATCATGATCGCCCGCCGCGCCACGGCGGCCCGCCTGTGCCCGGAAGACAGAAGCTTGAGCATCCAGGCCAGCAGCGCCACCACGCCCAGGGCGATCAGGGCGGACAGTCCCACGCCCAGGTAGGCAGCCGCGTTCACCAGGGAGTCCGGGATCTCCCCGCCCGCCGCCTGCCCCTGGGCGATGTCCTTGGCCGCGGCCTTGAGCGCGGAGGTATCCCAGAGGGTCATCACCACGGAGAGCACCTGGTGGACGAGCTCCGCGCCCAGCACCAGGGCCCATACCCGCGCGATAAGCCGCACGCTCTCGGGGCGGGTGGGGCGGGTGTGTCCGATTTTTTCTGCTTCGTGCACGGGGGTCTTTCTCTTCTCGGCGGGTACTAGCGCAGGAGGCGGGCGGCCTCGGTGGCACAATAGGTGAGGATCTGGTCGGCGCCGGCGCGCTTGATAGACAGCAGGGATTCCATCATCACGCTCTCGCCATCCACCCAGCCCCGCTGCCCGGCGGCTCGGATCATGGCGTATTCGCCGGACACCTGGTAGGCCGCCACCGGCACCGGGGAAGCATCCGCCACCCGGCGCAGGATATCCAGGTAGGGCAGGGCGGGCTTGACCATGACGAAGTCCGCGCCCTCGGCCACGTCCAGGTCCACCTCCAGCAGGGATTCCCGCGCGTTGGCGGGGTCCTGCTGGTAGGCGCGGCGATCCCCGTCGAGGGAGGAACCCACGGCCTCGCGGAAGGGGCCGAAGAAGGCGGAAGCGTACTTGGCGGAGTAGGCCATGATGGCGACGTCCTCGAAACCCTCGGCGTCGAGGGCAGCGCGGATCGCGGCGATCTGGCCGTCCATCATGCCGGACGGGCTGACGATGTGCGCCCCGGCGCGGGCCTGGGAGACGGCCATCGCCTGGTAAAGGGGCAGGGTGGCGTCGTTGTCCACGATGGCGGCGCCGTATCGGTCGGTGCTCAGCACCCCGCAGTGGCCGTGATCGGTGAACTCGTCGAGGCAGGTATCGGCCATGACCAGGAGGTCGTCGCCAAACTCCTCGCGCAGGGCGCGCACGCCGCGGTTGAGGATCCCCTCGGGATCCCAGGCGGCGGAACCGGTGGCGTCCTTGTCCTCCGGGCGCGGTACCCCGAAGAGATCCACGCAGCGCACCCCGGCGTCGAGGGCGGCGTGGGCGGCGCGCAGGAGGGAATCGGTGGTGTGCTGGTAGACGCCCGGCATGGCACCGATCCCGCGGGGCTCGTCCAGTCCCTCGGCTAGGAACATCGGCAGGATGAGGTCGGCGGGGCGCAGGGTGGTTTCGGCCACCAGTTCCCGCATGGCGGGGGTGGTGCGCAGGCGGCGGGGCCTGCGCACGGGGCCGGTCGAGGTCGTGGGAGACACGGATTACCTTCCAATCACCGTCGGGGATACAGCCGTCCCCCATCCTAGGCCCGGGGCCCTATGCTTTACGACGCGCCCGGCGCTTCTTGCGCGGCGGCGGCAACTGCCCGGCGGCGCGCAGGGAGGCCACGTGGGCCGCCAGGGCATCCACCAGCGCCGGCACGTCGGCCTCCTGCGGCATCACGTCCACCCGCAGCCCCAACTCCCGGGCCACCTGGGCGGTGGCCGGGCCGATGACGGCGATGATGGTGCGCCGGTGCGGCTTGCCGGCGATGCCCACCAGGTTCTTCACGGTGGAGCCGGAGGTAAAGCATACGGCGTCGAAGCCGCCGGTCTTGATCATGTCGCGCACCTCGGCGCTCGGTGGGGCGGCGCGCACGGTGCGGTAAGCCACCACGTCGTCGACCTCCCAGCCCGCGGCGTGCAGGCCCTCCACCAGCAGATCGCTGCCGAGATCCGCGCGGGGCAGCAGCACCCGGCCCACCGGGTCGAGGTCCTCAACGTACTCGGGGAAGACCTCCACGAGGCCCTGGGCGTTTTGCTTGGTGGCCGGCGGGGTGACCTCCGGGGTCAGCCCTAGCGCCTTAATAGCCTGGGCGGTCTTGCGTCCCACGGCCGCCAGGTGCACCCCGGCGAAGGCGCGGGCGTCGAGCCCAAAGGAGGTGATCTTCTCCCACACCGCGTCCACGGCGTTGACGGAGGTAAAGATGATCCACTGGTAACGGCCCTCCACGATCCCCTTGATGGCGCGCTCCATCTGGGCCGGGTTGCGCGGGGGTTCCAGGGAGATGGTGGGCACCTCCTGGGGGATCGCGCCGTGGCTCGCCAGCCGGGCGCTCATCGGCCCGGCCTGGGACTTGGCCCGGGGCACGAGCACCCGCCAACCGTAGAGGGGGCGGTTTTCCCACCAGGAGTACTTCGAGCGATCGTCCACGGCGGTGCCCAGGGTGATCACCAGGCGGCCGGGCAGATCCACGTCGAGCTTGGCCAGGGTGCCCAGGGTCGCATCAAAGGTGCGCTGCAACCGGGTGGTGCCGTGCACCGTGACGGAGGCCGGGGTGCCCGCCGCGATCCCCCTGGCCAGCAGCTCCTCGGCAAGAGTATCCAGGCCCTCCCGGGTGGCCTGGAGCACCAGCGGCTGGGGGGCGGCGGCCAGCTGATCCCAGTCCACCTCCCCGCCGGTGACGTCGGTTTCCGTGAACGTGGATCCCAGGGCGATCCCGGCGAAGGCCGGAACGGTGGAGGGCAGGGACATGCCCGGCACCACCTGGAACTCTGCCCCGGTCTCCGCCACGGCAGCGATCTCCGCGAGCACGGATTCCCGCGAGAGCGGATTGCCCGCCACCAGGCGGATCACGTCCTCGCCCTCCTGGACGGCCTCGGCCAGGCGCGCGGCGAGCTCCGCGGGGTCAGGCTCGGCCACCTCCCGGATATCGGCGGCGGTGGGCGGCGCCGGGCGCGGCGGCTTACGGCGCGCCCCCTGGGTGCGAGCCTCCTCCACCAGGGCCTCGTAGGCTTTCTCCGCGGCGTCGATCTTGTCCTGGGGCACCGGCAGATGGGCGGCCACGATCTCGCGCACGCCGCTCAAGACCTCGGCGTCGGTATAGGCCACGGCGGTCTCCGCCAGCACCTCGCGGGCGCGGATGGTCAACAGATCGGGGTTGCCCGGCCCCGCGCCGACAAAGATGACCGTCCCCGGCTGGGGGGTCTGCGGCGTACTCTGAGACGTAAAAGCCTGGTGGGCTATACTCATGTGCTTCTTTTCTCGTTCTTGGACAGGGTCAAAGGACGCCCCGCGGGCTGGGCGGCACCGCGTGGGCGTGCCGAACACAGCGCGAGGCGTTTGTGCTTCGATCCCGCGGGGCGATCTTTGTGCCCCGGTCGCCGCCACGGAATCACAGTGTGGTATTTACACCATAAAATATGGTCGGATAAATAGGAAACCGGAAGCGCCCTCAGCCGCCCCTCAGGCCGCCCGGCGCTGCGCCTGGGGATCGAGCCGGGCGGCGTAGCGCTGCGCCAGCGGGGTGGTCACCACGATGTAATCCACCGTGGCCTTGGTTAGGGCCAGCACCAGCCCCTCGCGGCCGCGGCGCGCCCCCGAGCCGGAGTGGCACACGGCGAAGATCCTGCCCTGCGGGGTCTCAAAGGTACCCGTGGTGGTCAGCCCCTTGATCCTGGTGGCGGACACCCCCGGCCCGGAGGCCGCGGCCGCCGAGCGGATCTCTGGCAGGGCAAAGACGTCCGCCACCGCCCGGGCCTCCGCGATGGCACGCACGGGGATGGTCAGATGGGAACGGTGCGCGGCGAGCTTTTCCCACCAGTCCAACGTCACGGTCACCTGCGTCTCGGTGATCTGTAAATAAGCCATGGTGGCTTTCCAGTTTAAGCGCTCGGGCGCGGCGGTCCCAATGCGCTACGGCGCCATGAGCTCCGCCGCCCCCTCGCTCAGCAGCACGCGAGCGACCTCCAGGCCCAGGTCGGCGGCGCGATCCCGGGGGCCGCGGCGCTCCGCCACCAGCCGCCGGGAGCCGTCCAGGGCGAACACCCCGGCGCGCAGCACCAGCTCCCCCTCCTCGCACACCGCGTGCGCCGCCACGGGGGCGGTGCACCCGGCCTCCAGGGCGGCGAGCAGGGCGCGTTCGGCCCGGGCGCGCTCGGTGGACTCTCGGTGAGCCAGGGCGTCGAGGGCGGCCACGGCGGGGGCGTCCTCGACGCGGCATTCCACCGCCAGCGCCCCCTGGGCCGGGGCGGGCAGAAAGACCTCGGGGTCAAAGACCTCGGTGGCCCGATCCTGCCTGCCCACGCGCAGCAGCCCCGCGTAGGCCAGCACGATCGCGTCAAGCTCCCCGGAGGCAACCTTGCCCATGCGGGTGTCGATGTTGCCGCGCAGGGGGCGGATGTCGAGGTCCGGGCGCAGGGCGCGCAGCTGGGAGATCCGCCTCGGGGCGGAGGTACCCACCCGCGCGCCCTCGGGCAGGCCGTCGAGGGTGAGGCCATCCCGGGCGATCAGGGCCTCGCGGGGGTCCTGGCGGGGCGGCACCACGAGGTGAAAGCGGGGATCGGGGGCGGTGGGCAGATCCTTGAAGGAGTGGACGGCCGCGGTACACCACCCGGCGGCCATCGCCTCGCGCAGGGCCTGGGTGAACACGCCCACGCCGATGCGCTCCACCGGGGCCATGTTTACGTCCCCCTCGGTGGTCACGATGTGCAGCTCGGTGGGGATGCCGGCGGCCATCAGGGCGTCGCGCACGTGCCCGGCCTGGGTGGTGGCCAGCGCGCTGCCGCGGGTGCCCAGCGTCAGGGTGGTATCGGTCATGGAAGCCTGCTCCTTATTTATGGGGGAAGTCGCTGCGCGGCAGGTCGCTGGCGGGCAGCGCCACGCTACGCGCGACGGCGGGGTCGAGGTCAAAGAGCTCCTGGAGGGCGGACTCGTAGGAGACCACCCCGGAGGTCACCGCCAGTTCCTTGACCCGCACCGTGGGCGCGTGCAGCAGCTTATCCACCACGCGGCGCACCGTGCGCGTGGCCTCCCGGTAGTCTGCCTCGGTCATGTCCGGGGCGCGTCCGCGCAGCCGCTCCAGTTCCGCCTCCACGAGGTCGGCGGCGCGGCGGCGCAGGGCGGTCACGGCGGGGGCCACGTCGCGCACCCGCTGCTCGGAGGTGAACTGCTGCAGCTCCTCCTCCACGATCGCGCGGGCCTGGCGCTCCGCCTCGGTGGCCGCCTGCGCGCCGCGCTGATGGAGCCGCTCGATGTTGACCAAGTGCATGCCAGGGATGTTGCCCACGTGCGAGGCGATGTCGCGGGGCAGGGAAAGGTCGATGAGGGTGAGCGGGCGACGCAGCCCGGCGACGTCCCCCGGGGTCACCGTGAAGTAATCCGCCCCGGTGGCCGAGACCACGATGTCCACCCGCTCCAGCGCCTCCGTGCGCCGCTCGAAGTCCACCACCTCGGATTCCACCCCGGCCTGGCGGGCGTGCTCGGCCAGGCGCTCGGCGCGCGAACGGGTGCGGTTGGCCACGATCAGGGTGCCCACCCCCAGCTTGCCCAGGTGCGTGGCCGCCAACGAGGCCATCGCCCCGGCCCCCAGCACCAGGGCGGCGCGCCCGCGCAACGGCTGCGGGCCGTCCAGCCCCCGGGCGGCCAGGGCCTCCTCCATCGCCAGGGTGACCATCGAGGCACCCTCGTCGTCGATGCTCGTCTCCGTGTGCACCCGCTTGCCCGCGTGCAGGGCAGCCTGGGTCAGCGCGTGCAGTGCCGGCCCCACGGTGCCCCTGGCGGTGGCCTCCTGGTAGGCGCCGCGCACCTGTCCGATGATCTGCTGCTCGCCCACCACCATGGAGTCCAGGCCCGCGGCTACTCCCATCATGTGCTCGGCGGCGGCCTCGGCGTAGCGCACGTAGAGGTAGCCGCGCAGGGTGTCGATGTCCACCCCGGACACCTCGTGGAGCACGGCCACCACGTCCTGGACTCCCGGGTGGAAGCCGGCGGCCACGGAGTAGACCTCCAGGCGGTTGCAGGTGGACACGATCATCGCCTCGGACAGCGCCGGGCGCTCCAGCAGGAGGGCGGTGGCCTCCTCGCGCACCGCGTCGTCCATGCTCAGCTTCTCCAGCAGCGCCACCGGGGCCGACCGATGCGACATGCCCACCACGAGCACACTCACGTTGCCACTCACCAGCTTTCTGCAGGCCACCCCAACTTTTGACGGATGATAGGGGAATCTTTCAGTTGAGGCTCACCGTAATAGGCTCGCTTCCCTCACAACAACAAAGCGTGGCCTAACTCCTCGTTATCCACCTCCCAGCAGGCAAACTCCTCCCCATCGAGCACCACCACCGGCACCCGATCCCCGAACTCCGCGGCCCACTCCCCGTCCTCATCCACGTCGCAGATCTCCAGGGGCACCCCGTGGCGCTCCAGCAACGGCCTGATCTGCTCGGCCACCCGCGCGCACGAACCGCACGTGGCGCGCACCATCAACTGCACACGATGTCTCTGCACACCTCCGTCCTACCAGGCCTACCATGGTGACCGTGAATGAGATCCATCCACCATTCTTCCCCGCCTCGCCCCGCGACTTCCTGACCAACTGGTCCATCAGCAACGGCAACCTGCGCCGCTTTCTCGCCAGCACCGCCCTGCCCGCCCTGGGCGAGGAATACCAGGAGGCCGCCGGCCGCGCGGCCGCGGCCGCCGCAGTGGAACAAAGCTACGGAATCTCCCTGACCTCCTTCCGCTCCGGCATCGCCTCCGTGAGCGGCTCCATCGAGGCCGCAGGCTCCCTGCGCCTGTCCCCCGCCGACCCCAAGGTGCCCCAGGACACCGGCGTGGCCGCCTTCTTCGACGTGGACAACACCCTCATTCAGGGTTCCTCGCTCGTAGCCCTCGCCTTCGGCCTTGCCCGCAAGGGCTACCTGCGCCCCGGCGAGATCATCCCCATGGCCTGGAAGCAGCTCAAGTTCCGCCTCACCGGCTCCGAAAACTCCGAGGACATGGCCAGCGGGCGCGACCAGGCCCTCGACTTCATCAAGGGCCGCAGCGTGGCCGAGCTCACCGAACTGTGCGAGGAGATCGTGGATCGCCACATGCTCCACAAGGCCTTCCCCGGCACCCGCGACCTCGCCGCCATGCACCTGGCCGCAGGCCAACAGGTCTGGCTCGTCACCGCCACCCCCGTGCAGCTCGCCCAAATCCTCGCCCAGCGCTTCGGCTTCACCGGGGCGCTGGGCACCGTGGCCGAGGTCGAGGACGGGAAGTTCACCGGCAGACTCGTGGGCGACATCCTCCACGGCCCCGGCAAGAAACACGCCGTGGCCGCCCTGGCGGCCCTGGAAAAACTCGACCTCGAGCGCTGCACCGCCTACTCCGACTCCGCCAACGACATCCCCATGCTCAGCATGGTGGGCACCGCCGTGGCGATCAACCCCGACCGCGCCTTGCGACGCGCCGCCCACCGCCGAGGCTGGCTCGTGCGCGACTACCGCAACGTACGCAAGGCCGTGCGCGTCTACGGGCTGCCCGGGCTAGCCACCGCCGGGTTCAGCCTGCTGGGGTGGCGGCTAAAGCGGGGGGTGTGGGGGTAACTAATAAGTCATCAGCGATTTCCCGCCTCCCGAATCACATCGTCAAGGTACAGCCACAGAATCTGGATCAAATAACACCACCGAAACAACTTCCAGGCTGCCTGCAGAATCCACGGAAACCCAACATAGACACTCACTTCTTCACATGATGCAGGAACATTTTTTGAAAAAATATGACAATAACCAAAGAAGTCAATTTAATTGAATATGGGATCTGGAGGATTAAATAGCAGCGTATACCACCGTCATTAACGCAAATTTCGTTATACAATTTCTATGCAAAGCAACAACTAAAATGCCAATGACTAAGTTTCCAAAATCCACTGCAGGCAGTAGTGCAAACACCCAACGCGGACGATCCCGTTTTCCGTACGCCTTGGAGCGAAATATACTGCGGCGATAAAGAAAATTACCAAGGACACAAATAGGAATGAAAGTTTTTATACCATCCAATACTCCCAATTGAGGATTATACTCCATAAATAACTATGGAAGCTATGTGGATAAAAATATATCCACAGATAAGCTGATCTCAAACAAAAAATCATATACCTTTTTCAGGATACAATTCCTTTCTATCATGTTATCGAAATTGAAATGCCACCTGCGCCCCATGGAAATACAATCAGCAATGCATCGAGGTCTATTCACAGGTTAACCGAGGTGGATTATCCACCGCCCTGTAATATTACCTCTAAAAGAGGGGCGCCGTACCCTTGTACGGTGCCCCTCTAGTCGGAGTGCCCTATGACTTACTTACCCAACTTGCGGCGCTGCACGCGCGTGCGGCGCAGCATCTTGCGGTGCTTCTTCTTGGACATGCGCTTGCGGCGCTTCTTGATCACGGAACCCATAGGGCTACCTCACTTACCTCGTTGCTGTACTTTTTGTTCTGCCGAGCACGCGCACCTGTGCTGGCACGAATGCTCTCCACTTTAGCGGCAGCGCGGGGGCGCTGCCAAAAACCGCGTCGCTAGCGGGGCTTCACCCGTCGCGGCGAGCGAGGCCTCATCGGGCGATCACATTGTAGGGCACTCTACCCCACCTCGTAGTACGAGGAGTCGAGGTACTCGTTCACCGCCTTGTCGTGCACTCGGAAGGAGCGCCCCACGCGCACGGCGGGCAGCTCGCCGGAGTGCACCAGGCGGTAGACGGTCATCTTGGAGACCCGCATGATCTCCGCGACTTCCGCGACCGTCAGAAATGTTCCTTTATCTTCATGAGCCATAAGTTACCTAACCCTTCACAAAGCAGGTGGCGCGCTGTAGGCTTCCCCTCCCACAGAACGAATCACGCACGTGCTTCACCAAGTCTAGCGTGAAGTGTGTGACTGGTGCGACCTGAGTCCATGCTAGGTGCCCAGCGGGCCCGCTGGGCCGCCCCAAGCCTCCTGAGTCACGGCAGGTCACACGCCACACCACCACCCGCGCATCCCCGTCCACACGCGACGGAGAAGCCCGCCTAATCCTCGCCGGAACCCACCGGCGCGCCGAGTTCCTTGGAGCGCAGCGCGCAGGCCTCCGCGGCCCGGAAGAACGCCCCACGAAGGCCCGATTCCTCCAGTTCCCGCAGGGCCGCCACGGTGGTTCCAGCAGGCGAGGAGACGTTGGCGCGCAGCGTGGTGGGATCGGCCCCCTCCTGGGCCAGCATGGCGCCCGCGCCCTCGATCGCCCCGGAGGCCAGGCGGGTGGCCACCTCGCGGGTCAGGCCGAGGCTCACCCCGGCGTCAATCAGCGCCTCCGCCACGAGGTAGACGTAGGCCGGGGAGGAGCCGGCCAGGGCGGTCACGGCGTCCATCTCCTCCTCCGCGACCTCCACGACGGTGCCCACGGCCCGCAGCAGTTCCTTGACGCCCTCGAGCTGCTCTGCACCCACGAAGCGCCCGGGGGTCACCGCGCACACGCCCTTGCCCACCATCATGGGGGTGTTGGGCATGACGCGCACCACGGCCGTGCCCGCGGAAAGATCCTCCTGGAGGGCGGCCAGGGACAGGCCCGCGGCCATGGAGACCACGGTGGTGTCAGCGTCGTTGTCGTTGATGGTTTCGGCGATCTCGCGCAGCACGCCGCCGATCATCGTGGGCTTGACGCACAGGAAGATCGTCTCCGCACCGGAGGCCGCCTGGGCGTTATCCGCGGTGGTCTCTACGCCGTAGCGCTCGCGCAGCTCCTCGCTGCGCTCGGGGCTGCGGTTGGTCACCACGATCTGCGCGGGGTCGGTGCCCGCTGCCACCAGGCCGCCCACGAGGGCCTCACCGATTTTGCCGCCGCCGATTACTGCGATTGAAGTCATGCCCCCACCCTGCCATACGGCTGGTGGGGGCGGCCACGGGGGCATGGACGACCCCGGGTGCACGCCGAGGGGGCGACGGGGCCGCCTAGAACATGTCCGGGATGTGGGGGCCGAAGGTCATGAGGAAGCCCACCACGGCCGCCAGGCTCATCGAGACGCCGTCGCGGGCGGTGCGCAGGGCGTGCACCACGCCCACCATGACGCCGATGACGGCCAGGGCCAGCATCCCCACCAGGATGCGGCTGAGTCCGGAGGACCACAGCTGGTCGAAGCCAATGAACACCAGGGCGCCGAGCACCACGCCCATCACGGCCAGCAGCACCGCCGATCCGGCGCCGGTGTGCGGCTCCGGCGGGCGCTTCTTCTTCGCGCCCTCGCCGGGCTTCTGCGGCTTCTTCTCGGAGGGCCCGGAGTTCTTCTCGCTCACGCGCGGGATCCGCCCGGTCTCCTCGGCATCGCGCGCCTGCGCGGTGGCCGCGCTCCGCGGCGCGGGGGTCTGCTTCTTCGCCGCGCTCCCCACGGGGGACATCACGGCGGTTTCCTCGGCGGAGGGCTCCGCGGCGGCCGCGCGCGCACCGGCACCCTGCGCGGCAGCCGCCTGGGGTTTCTTTGGCGCAGAGGCGGAGGCCGCCCGGCGCGCGGATACGGGGATGGGCCAGGCGGCCTTGCCTGGCGCCGTCGCCGGTTGCGCGGCGCTACCCTGCGGCTTCGCGGGCTGCGCGCCGGTCGTCGGGTGCTGGGGGCGCGGTGTGGATGCCGAGCCCCACCCGGCGGGGGTGCCACCGCGAGGAGCGCCCTGCGGGGCGGCAGGCCCGTCCTGGGTGCCGGCCGGCTTCTGCGCCCTGGGTTGGGAGGCGGGGGCGGGCTTGACGGGGTTCGTGGCCGCGGGGGTGCGCGGCCCGGCCGATCCCGCCGGGCGCGGGGAGGGGGCGGCCTTGCCCGCCTGGTCGGGCTTGCCCCACGGGGCGGCCGTGGCGCCCTTGACCGGGGTGGGGTTAAGCCCCGCCACCGAGGGGGCGGTGGCGGCCGGAGTGGAGGGCTGACGGGGGCGACGCTCGGACTCCGGGGTATCGATGGGCACCGCGGAGTGGCGGGACTCGGCGGGCTTGTCCTTGACCCGGGAGAGGGAGCCGGTGAGTTCGGCCACAGAGATGCCGCCGTCCTCCAGGCTGCGGCGGTGGCGTCGCCCGGCGGAGCGCTTGTTACCGCCGCGGTTCGCCTGGGCGCGCTCTAACAGCTCGGCAACGGTGAGTTGCTTCTCCTCGTCACTCATCGTGCTTCCTCTCCTCGTTCCAATCCCTTATCTATCCGCTGTAGGATAACGCCCTCGCGCAGCGCCCACGGACAGATATCGATCTTTTCCAACCCCAGGGCGCGCATGGCGGCCTCGGCCACGAGCGCGCCCGCCACGATCTGGTGCGATCTATCCGAGCTCACACCCTCCAGCTCCGCGCGATCCGAGGCCGTCATCCGGGAGATAAAGGCGATCAGTTGGCGCAGGCCGGGGGCGGTGAGCGTGCGCGTCACGTAGGGGCCCTCCGCCGACGGCGCCGCGCCCGTGAGCCGGGCCAGGGTACGAAACGTCTTGGAGGTACCCACGGCGAGGCGGGCGGGGCCAAAACTACGTACCTGGCGGGCTGGCTCCACCAGCTCGGCGTCGATGAAGTCGCGCAGCAGGTTGATCTTTTTCCGCTCGGGCGGGTCGGTGTCAAACCACTCGTGGGTCAATCTACCCGCTCCGAGGTTGAGCGAAAAAGCCGCGTCGGGCTGTTCGTCGGCCCCGGTGGAGATCTCTAGGGAGCCGCCGCCGATGTCCAGGTTGGTGATCCGTCCGGCAGACCAGCCGTGCCAGCGGCGCACCGCCAGGAAGGTCAGCCTCGCCTCGTCCTCCCCGGAGAGCACCTCCAGGCGCACGCCGGTTTCCTTGTAGACGTGGGCGAGCACGTCCTCCGAGTTCGTCGCGGAGCGCACCGCGGAGGTGGCAAAGGCGATCAGTTCCTCGCACCCCAGCTGCCGGGCCAGGTCAGCGGACTCGCTCACCGCCTTGGTGAGCTTCTTGACGCCTTTGTCGTGGATCGCCCCGCGAGCGTCGAGAAGCTCCACGAGTTTGATCGTGGTCTTCCAGTCGCTCATCGGAGTGGGTCGGCCGCCGGGCCGCGCATCCACCGCCACCAAATGAACAGTGTTGCTGCCCACATCCAATACACCTAATCGCACACCTATAGGGTAGACGGTCTACCCTCATCAGGTGTGAATCACCCACAATCCACCCAGGTTTTTCTCGGCTTCCCCGCCTCCTCCCCCGCGGGAAAGGCCGTGGCCAGCGGCGTGGAAACGGCCCCGGACTTCCCCCGGGAGTGGCTGGAATTCACCCACCCGGATAACCCCCACCACGTCTTTAGCGTGGATCTCACTTGGATGGAATCGCGCTGGCAGTGCACCTTTGGCACCAGCGCCTGCCGCGGGATCAACGCAGCGCTACCCGACGTCGGCTGCTGCCACCACGGCGCCTTCCTCTCCGACGAGACCGACCGCGACCAGCTCTACGACGCCGCGGCCGCCCTGCCCGCCCGCTACTGGCAGCTGCGGCCCGCGGAGACGGACGCCTACCTCACCCACGGCGAGCCGGAGGACCTGGAACCGTGGCTGGTGTGGGACGAGCTCGACGACGAGGAGGGCAACCCCGAGCCCGCGCTCAAAACCAAGGTGGTGGACGGCGCCTGCATCTTTGCCAACCGGCGCGGCTGGCCCACCGGCCCCGGCTGCGCCCTCCACCAGTGGTGCGTGGCCGAGGGCCGCGACCTCACCGTGGACAAGCCCGAGGTGTGCTGGCAGCTGCCCCTGCGGCGCACCGAGGAATGGGAGGAGCGCGCCGACGGCGCGGAGATCCTGCGCACCACCATCGGGGAATACGACCGGCGCGGCTGGGGCAACGGCGGGGAGGACTTCGAATGGTACTGCTCCAGCGCCCCCGGCTGCCACACCGCCGCCACCCCCGTGTGGATCAGCCAGGAGGCGGAGCTGCGCACCTTGATGGGCGACGCCCCCTACGAGGTGCTGGCCGCCCACCTGCGAGCCCGGGCGCGGGTACCCGCAGGGCTGCTGCCGGTACACCCGGCGACCCGGGAGGCGCTTGGGTAGATTTTTCGACTTTTTATCGCTCCTGGCACTGACCAGACCGGATCAGCTGAGGAGATTCCCACCGTAGTTCTTCACTGTTCTGCGCCTTAAGCTGAAACCAAAAATATCGCTCCACATAAAACCAGGCTTCTTTTGCCGATCGAGTTCATCGTATACGTCCATCCATCCCTGGAGAGACGCAGCAATCTGCGTCTCATCGCCAGAGAACACCTCTGCGCTATCGCGGCGAACATCCATAACAGCTCACCTCCTTACCGCCATCGCCCTCATCCTATCCTCACCCGCGTCAAGAGGAAGGACGCGCTTCCTTCGGGGGCCGCTGCCAACCGCCGCAAGCGCACTCTTCAGACACCATTGCGCGCATAAAACTCCAGCTAGCACCGCAGTCCGTGATCAGCCAGGCAACCGTAAAAATCCGCATCCACCCTCGGCCACTTCCGTTCCCGAAGCAATCCATCATAGACCTGAGCGAGAAGGAGCCAGTCCGGCGTAGGCTCGTTCTCCTGTTTGACCGCCCACTCAAATCTCCGCCACCATTCGGAGCGTTCATCCGAGAGTATCTTTTGCCATATCGTAAGTACCGCCACCACTACCATGACCGCACTCACGGCAAGCTTTCCTTTATTTACCAGTGTTCCCACATCGAGAATAAGGAGAAGAAAGATAAAACAGAAAAGGATAATAGAGACAAGAAAGTAAAGCCAGCGAGGTACTTTAAATCCCTTCACCACACCACCCCCTCCTCATTGGCGCAAAG
This sequence comes from Corynebacterium sp. zg-331, assembly GCF_014267345.1. Taxonomy (GTDB): domain Bacteria; phylum Actinomycetota; class Actinomycetes; order Mycobacteriales; family Mycobacteriaceae; genus Corynebacterium. The sequence goes on along the minus strand of NZ_JACMYD010000008.1, from coordinate 52,958 downwards.
CCCCCCGACAGGCCAAAGAACGCTGTTCTCCCGGTATTCTACCCGCCTGCTATACCACCCACCATCATACCTCCCCCTGTTACCCCCTACCGCTCCAGCTTGTACCCCAGCCCCCGCACGGTGACCAGGCGGGTGGGCCGGGAGGGTTCCTCCTCGATCTTGGCACGCAACCGCTTGACGTGCACGTCCAAGGTCTTGGTGTCCCCCACGTAGTTGGCCCCCCACACCCGGTCGATGAGCTGGCCTCGGGTGAGCACGCGTCCAGAGTTGCGCAGAAAAAACTCCAAAAGCTCGAATTCCTTCAGCGGCATGGCCACCTCCTGGCCCGCCACGCGCACGGTATGGCGCTCCACGTCCATGCGCACCGCCCCGGCGCGCAACACCTCCCCGAGGGGTTCTTCCGAGTTTCCCGCGTCACCCGCGTGCGGATCGGTTGCTTCGTGGCGACGCAGCACCGCCCGAATGCGGGCGATGAGTTCGCGCGAGGAGTAGGGCTTGGTCACGTAGTCGTCGGCACCGAGTTCCAGGCCCACCACCTTGTCGATCTCGGCGTCGCGGGCGGTGACCATGATGATCGGCACGTTGGAGAGGGCGCGCAGTTCGCGGCAGACGTCGGTGCCGGGCATCCCCGGCAGCATGAGGTCGAGCAGCACGATGTCTACCTCGGTGCGGCCGAATTCCACCAGAGCCGTGGGGCCGTCGTCGGCGATGATGGTGTCAAAGCCCTCCTTGCGCAGGAGGAAGGCAAGGGGGTCGGACAGTGATTCTTCATCTTCCACGATCAAAACGGTGGTCACGCAGGGGTATCCTTTCGCCGGTTCGTCACGCGCGATACCGCCCTGAGCGGGGGCGGTTCGGTCGCATCGTCGTTGCCCGGGGCGGGCGAGGGATCCTCGCGCTCCGGGGGCTGGATCGGAAGTTCGATGGTGAAGGTCGAGCCGACGCCCGGCTTCGACCACACGTTGATGGTACCGCCGTGGTTTGCCACCACGTGCTTGACTATGGCCAATCCCAGGCCCGTTCCCCCCGTGGAGCGCGAGCGGGCCTTGTCCACCCGGAAGAAGCGCTCGAACACCCGCTCCCGATCCTCCGGGGCGATGCCGATGCCCCGGTCGGTCACCCGGATCTGCACGGCCGCGCCGGACACCACCCGCTGGGAGAGGGAAACCGGCGCGCCCGCGCCCGAATAGTTGATGGCGTTGCTCACCAGATTGGACACGGCGGTCACCAGCAGGGACTTATTGCCGTGCACCCAGAGCCCGGAGGCCGCCCCGCACAGCAGCGGGATGCCGTGGCCCTCGGCGGCCACCTGGTTGCGGGCCATCGCCTCGGCGATGACCTCGTCCACGGCCACCGGCTCCATCTCCGGCAGGGCCTCGGCGCCCTGGAGCTTGGACAGGGAAATGAGCTCATTGATGAGGTCGGACATCCGCAGCGCCTCCTTGCGCAGGCGGGTGCCGAAGTAATCCACCTGCTCGGGATCGTCGGCGGATTCCACCAGCGCCTCGGCCAGCAGGGCCATGCCCCCGACCGGGGTCTTCAGCTCGTGGGAGACGTTGGCCACAAAATCGCGGCGAGCGGATTCCATCCGCACGTACTCGGACTCATCGGTGCTGTACACGATCACGAAGCGATCGTCGATGAGCGTGAGCGGCTTGACCACCGCCCGCACGTTGGTCACCCGGGAGCCGGTGCGCCGCTCCGCGGTGACCAGGCTGAGCACATGGGTTTCCTTGTCCTCGTGCGCGCGCTGGGCCGCCTCCCATACCTGGGGGTTGAGCGTGCGGTCGTGCACCAGGCCCATCTCGTGGCCCCAGGCATTCGACAGCAAAACCTCGCCGTCGTGATCGATGACCACCAGGCCCGTGGGCGAGCCCTGTACGGCCAGGTGCAGCACCTGGCCGATGGTGGTCACCCGGTTTTCCTCCAACGTGGCCGCCTCCCGGTGGCGCCGCGCGGTGGCGCGCAGGCGGGCGGAGAACCGGGACAGGCCCCCGGCGAGGGCGGCTCCCAGGCCGAAGGCGGCGACGAGCGACCAGGACACCGTGGCGCGGCGAGGTTACTTCTGGGCGCCCTGGGAGGCCACGGCGGCCGCGCCGGCGGCGGCCGCCTCCGGGTCAAGGTAGGTGCCGCCGGGGTTGAGCACGGTGCCCTCGGCGTCGATCTCGTAGACCAGCGGGATGCCCGTGGGAATGTTCAGCTCGGCGATGTCCGCGTCCGAGATCTTGTCGAGGTACTTCACCAGCGCGCGCAGGGAGTTACCGTGGGCGGCCACCATGACCACCTCGCCGCGGCGCACGCGCGGCAGGATCTCTTCCTCGAAGTACGGAACCAGGCGCTCCACCACGTCCTTGAGGCACTCCGTGGCGGGCACCTGGGGCAGGTCGGCGTAGCGGGGATCGGCGGCCTGGGAGTACTCGGAGCCCTCGTCCAGCTCCGGCGGCGGGGTGCCGTAGGAGCGACGCCACTCCATGAACTGCTCGTCGCCGTACTTCTCGCGGGTCTCCGCCTTGTTCAGGCCCTGGAGCGCGCCGTAGTGGCGCTCGTTGAGACGCCAGTCGCGCTGCACGGGGATCCACAGGCGATCCGCCGCGTCCAGGGCGATGTTGGCGGTACGGATCGCGCGGCGCAGCAGGGAGGTGTAGAGCACCTGGGGCTCAAGGCCGGATTCCTTGATGAGCTCGCCACCTCGGCGCGCCTCGGCCTCCCCCTTGTCCGTGAGGTTCACGTCCACCCACCCGGTGAACTGGTTGGAGGCGTTCCACTCGCTCTGGCCGTGACGCAGCAGGATCAACTTTCCGTTACTCATACCCTCCAGCATTCCATAATCCTCCCGATCCCGCCCGACGCCGCACGCCGCGCCCTCTTACAGCCCGGAGGCGCGCCGCGCCCGGCAGTCCTCCCCCGGGGCGGCCACCGCCTCGGCATAGACCTCCCGGAGCCGCCGCGCGGTGGCCGCCCAGGAAAAGGCCGCGGCGTGCCCTACGGCGCGTTCCCCCATGCGGATCCGCGTCGCATCGTCATCGAGCAGATCGCCCAGGGCCCGGGCCCAGTCGGCGGGATCGTGGCCGTCCACGAGCAGGCCGGTGGTGCCCTCGGCCACGGCGATGGGCAACCCCCCGACGCGGGCCGCCACCACCGAAGTTCCGGTGGCCTGGGCCTCCAGCGCCACCAGGCCAAAGGACTCGTTATAGCTGGGCACGGCCACCACGTCGGCGGCCTGATAGACCGTCACCAACTCCTGCGGGGGTCGCGGTTCCAGGAAGCGCACCCGGTGGGCCACGCCCAGCTCGTGGGCCAGGTCGCGGTAGCGCGAGGCCGTGGCCTCGGCCCCGGAGGCCCCGCCGCAGACGAGCACCCGGAGGTTGCGCTCGGGTTCGCGCTCCAGCAGGTGGGCCACGGCCCGGATGAGCACCTGAGGTCCCTTGAATTCCTGGAGCCTGCCCACGAAGGCGATGACCTTGGCATGCAATGGCACGCCGAGTTCGCGGCGAGAGCGCTCGGTGCTGCGATCGGTGCCGGGGGTAAATAACTCGATATCGGCCCCCGGGGAGACGACCTCGATGCGCCGGGAGGGGGCATCGTAGTGCGCCACCAGGTCGGCGCGCTCCTCCTTGGTGTTGACCACCAGCGCATCCGCGTTGTCCACCAACTGCTGCTCGCAGATGCGGCGGGCCTCCGTCTCCGCGGAGTCGTGGGCGGCTCGGTGCAGGTTTTTGACCGCCGCCAGCGTGTGGGCGGTATGCACCAGCGGCACCTGCCAGAGGTCGCGCACCAGCCAGCCCACCTGACCGGAGAGCCAATAGTGGGAATGCACGAGGTCGTACGCCAGGCCGTGGCAGCGGGCGAATTGGAGCATGCCGCCGGCGAAGGCCGCCAGCTGGGTGGGCAGCTCCTCCTTGGCCAGGCCCTCGTAGGGCCCCGCCACGATGTTGATCACGCGCAGCCGCGGCGCCAATTCCACCACCTCGCCCTGGCTGGGGCGGGTGGCGCGGGTGTACACGTCCACCTCGATGCCCAGGCGCGCCAACTGGGTGGCGGTGGAAAGAACGTAGACGTTCATGCCACCGGCGTCTCCGGAACCCGGTTGCTGCAGGGGCGAGGTGTGCATGGAGATCATGGCGATGCGCATGAGGCCCCATGCTACGACCTTGGCCGCCGACGCCGCGCGCCTCGCCGCCGGGCGGCGCGTATAGTCAAGCGCAGGAAACTGACTGTTGCCCAACGCACGCCGCACGGTGATGCAGGAAGGGAGACCGATGTCTGCCGCAGAGGAACACGCGTGGCTCAAGCACTACCCGGAGTGGACGCCTCACCACCTGGACTACGGGGACACCACCCTGCTCGATATCTACGATCACACCCTGGCCACCAAGCCAGATAAGCCCGCCACCTGGTTCTTCGGCCGCAGCCAGAGCTTCGCGGACGTGGACGAGCAGGTGCGCGCGGCCGCCGCCGGGCTGCGCGCCCTGGGGGTACGCCCCGGCGATAAAGTGGCCGTGGCGCTGCCCAACTGCCCCCAACACATCGTGATCTTCTACGCCATCCTCAAACTGGGGGCCGTGGTGGTGGAACACAATCCCCTCTACACCGCCCACGAGCTGGAACACCCCTTCCGCGATCACGGGGCGCGCGTGGCCATCGCCTGGGATAAGGCCGCCGGGGTCTTTGAGAAGCTGCGCGCCACGACCGAGCTGGAGACCATCGTCTCTGTCAACATGGTGGCCGCCATGCCCACGCTCAAGCGCCTGGCCCTGCGCCTGCCCATCCCCAAGGTCAAAAAGACCCGCGCGCAGCTGACGGCCCCGGCCCCCAACACGATCCCCTGGGAGATGCTGCTCTCCCCCCAGCTGGGCGGGGACGGCTCGGACGTGGTGTCCTTGGAGACGGTCACCAAGGACACCGTCGCCTTGATCCTGTACACCTCCGGCACCACCGGGACGCCCAAGGGCGCGCAGCTTTCCCACGGCAATCTTTACGCCAACATCCTTCAGGGGATCGCCTGGGTGCCGGGCCTGGGCGACCAGGACGAGCGGATGCTCGCCGCGCTGCCCATGTTCCACGCCTACGGCCTGACGATGAACGCCACGCTGGCCTTCCTCATCGGCGGCGAGCTGATCCTGCTGCCCAGCCCCCAGGTGCCCCTCATCATGGAGGTGATGAAGAAGCACACCCCCACCTGGGTGCCGGGCGTGCCCACCCTCTACGAGAAGATCGTGGAAGCCGCCGCGGAGGCGGACATCGCCATCAAGGGGGTGCGCAGCTCCTTCTCCGGGGCCTCGACCCTCCCCACGAGCACCGTGGAGCGGTGGGAATCTATGACCGGCGGCCTGCTCGTGGAAGGCTACGGCCTGACCGAAACCTCGCCCATCATCGTGGGCAACCCCATGTCCACGCAGCGCCGCCCCGGCTACGTGGGCATCCCCTTCCCCGACACCGAGGTGCGCATCGCCGACCCCAAGGACCTCTCCCGCACCATGCCCGACGGCGAGGAGGGCGAGGTGCTGGTACGCGGCCCCCAGGTATTCCAGGGCTATCTGAATAACCCGGAGGCCACGGCCAAGTCCTTCCACGAAGGCTGGTACCGCACCGGGGACGTGGGGGTGATGGAGCCGGACGGCTTCATCCGCCTGGTGGCCCGCATCAAGGAGGTCATCATCACCGGCGGCTTCAACGTCTACCCCAGCGAGGTAGAGGAGGTGATGCGGAAGCACCCGGACGTCGCGGATATCGCGGTGGTGGGCGTGCCCCGCCACGACGGCTCCGAGTCCGTGGTGGCATGCATCACCCTCAACCCCGGCGCGGCGCTGGACCCCGAGGGGCTCAAGAAGCACGCGCGCGAGCGCCTGACCAGGTACAAAGTTCCGCGCACCTTCTATCACTTCGAGGAGCTGGCGCGGGATCCGATGGGCAAGATTCGCCGCCGCCAGGTACAGGCGGACCTGCTGGAGCACCTGGGGATTCGGGATTAGGAGCTAAGAGCGGGCCCTCCCGATCCGGGAGGGCCCGCTGCACGCATGTCCGCACCCGCAGGGTGCGCTCACAGGACTATCCCACCAGGTTCTTCACGAACTCCGCGACGGCCTCGCCGTCCTTGTCGTTCTGGGCCGCACCCTTGGCGCGGACGGGAACGTGGACGAAGCCGGCGTGCTCCACGCGGCCCTCCTCCAGGAAACCGAGGTTGGTGTACAGCGCGGCGTTGCACAGGTAACGTCCGGCGTCATAGCTCGGGTTGATCTTGTAACCAGCCTTCTTGGCGGCCTGCTGGGCGGCTTTGTTCTCCGCGGGGGCGCGGCGCTCGCGGGGGCCGCCCTCGATTACCGCGCCCGTGCCCTCGTTGCCGTTAGCGTCCACGCCGGAGCGCTCGTTGTAGCCGACCAGCTCCACCGCGGGGGCAGGAATAGTAGAGGTCTCCCCCAGGCTGATCACGACATCGGGATCATTGGCCTCGACTAGGGAATCCAGATCGGAGGCGAAAGTGCTCCAGTCGGTGGCGATCTCCTGGTAGATCACCGTGATGCCGTCCTGTTCCAGGACCTCCTTGGCCTTCTGTGCCACCTCGCCGGAGGTGTTGTGATCCCGGGCGAAGGCGCCGTAGGAGGTCAGCACCACCGTGGTGTTCCCCTCGGCCGCGGAGGCGGCCGGGGCGATCACGCCCACCGAAAGGGCGGCCGCCCCGGCGAGAGCCGCAGGCGCCACTAGGGATCGCATAGATAGCTTCATGGGCTAAATGGTAACAGGCATTACCGTCCCCCCACAACGGTATTGCTATAATGCCGCCCCCACCCACACCGGTTCGGGTACCAACTCCACCCCGAATTCCCGGCGCACCCCGGCGATCACCGTACGCGCCAGGGACGCCAGATCCTCGGTGCTGGCCCCGCCGCGATTCGTCAGGGCCAGCGTGTGGCGCGTCGAAAGGCGCACGGGCGCCCCCTCCCCGGGATACCCGCGGGGGAAACCGGCGCGCTCGATCAGCCACGCTGCCGAGAGCTTCACCCTTCCTTCCCCGGCGGCAAAGCGCGGCATGGGCTCCCCGCCCACCGCGTCCTGCACGGCGTCCGCCACCGCAGAATCCACCACGGGGTTGGTAAAAAAAGATCCCGCGGACCACGTGTCGTGATCCGCCGCGTCCAACACCATCGCCTTGCCACGTCGGATTCGGAGCACGGCATCACGCACCCGCGCCGCCGGGAAGCGCTCACCGGCCTCCCCCGCCCCCAACTCGCGAGCCAGGGCGCCGAAGCGCAGGGGCGCGGAGAGGCCGTCCGTGTGCAGGCGGAACTCCACCTCCAGCACGAGGGCGCAGTGCGTGAACTTCAGGTTGGAATAGCGGTAGGCCAGCTCCAGGTCGGAGGCCGGGACCCACTCGTCTTTGCCCTCCCGGCGGTTCCACAGGCGCACGCGCGTGAGCACATCCGCGACCTCCACGCCGTAGGCCCCTACGTTCTGCACCGGCGTGGCGCCCGCGCTGCCGGGAATACCGGAGAGGCATTCCAGACCGCCCAACCCGGCCTCCACGGAGGCGCGCACCACGTCGTCCCAGGCTGCCCCAGCGGCGGCGCGCACGAGTCCCGTGGCGGGATCGATCCGGATCGCGTCGTCCTCAACAAGCACCACCACGAGGTCGAGGTCGCCGTCGGCCACCACGAGGTTGGAGCCGCCCCCCACGATGAGCAGCGGCACGCCGTGCTCGTCGAGCACGCGCACGACCTCGGCGGCGGCCTCCACCGTGGCGCAGCGCACCGTCAACCGTGGGCGCCCCCCCAGGCGCAGGGTGGTCAATTCCGCGAGGCTTAAGGAGGCATCGCAGGTGGCACCGTGGACGTTATGGAGTCGCTGGGTCAGGGCTACATCACTCACCCCACTCACGGTAGTCTCTAGGTCATGGCTACTCGTAGTGAGAACACCGTAACGATCAATCAGCCGGTGGAAAAGGTCCACGCCGCGCTGACCAACGCCGACTTCTGGGCCTACGACGTCGCCCGCCTGTCCCCCGAGCCCGGCGAGGTGCACGAGTTCACCGAGAACAACGGCGGGGGCGAGGCCACCCTCTTCGAGGTGCTGCCGCTCGACGTGCTGCCCGAGGCCGTGCGCTCCATGGTGTCCCAGGCCCTCAAGGTCAAGCGCGTGGTCACCGTGGGTCCGCTGAACGAGGGCCGCGCGGAGCTCGAATACACCGCCGACGTCAAGGGCACCCCCGTGGACTACAAGGGCGAGGCCACCATCTCCGGCGACGACCAGACCACCACCTTCGACTACGAGAACGAGGTGTCCGTGAACATCCCGTTCATGGGCGGCGCCATCGAGCCCAAGGTGGCCGACGCCCTGGGCGAGATCTTTGACAACGAGGGCGAGCTGATCTCCACCTGGATCAACGAGAACCTCTAAATGGCAGATCACGCCCATAACCTGCGGACGCGCTTTCCCGCGCGCGGCCCGGTGGGCGTGATCACCCGGGGCACCACCGGGCACGATCGCCTGCGCCGCTGCGATCGCTGGCTCTATCACCACGAACCCGCGCGGCGCGTTCTCCGAGGTGCCTCCGCGCCCCTGGCCATCGACCTGGGCTACGGGGCCAGCCATACCACCACCGTGGAGTGGGCCCGGTGGCTGCGCCGCACCCGCCCGGACGTGCGCGTGCTCGGCCTGGAGATCGATCCCCACCGCGTGCTCCCGCCCCGCGAGGGCGTGACCTTTGGCCTCGGCGGCTTTGAACTCGCCGGGCACCGCCCGCACCTGGTGCGGGCCTTCAATGTGTTAAGGCAGTACGACGTCGCGGACGTGCCCGAGGCCTGGCGCTGCGTCACCTCTCGGCTGGCCCCCGGCGGGCTGTTCGTGGAGGGCACCTGCGACGAACTGGGACGGCGCAGCGCCTGGATCGTCTTAGACCGCGACGGGCCCCGCCGCCTCACCCTGGCCTGGGATCCCTTCGACGTAGAGCGCCCCTCGGACGTGGCCGAGCGTCTGCCCAAGGCCCTTATTCATCGCAACGTGCCCGGCGAGGCGGTGCACGGCCTGCTCGGCGCCTGCGATGCCGCCTGGGATCGCTGCGCGGGGTGGGCGCCCTACGGCCCCCGGGTGCGCTGGCGCAAGGCCAAGGAGCTGCTGCTCCAGTGGGGACTGCCCGTGGATCGGCAGCGCCGTCCGCTGCGCGATAGCGTGCTCATGGTGCCGTGGGCCGCCGTGGCTGGCCGAGTGCCCGTAGACTGGCCCCATGTCAAAACCGGCCAAGATTTTTAGCTCGACCCTCCTCGTCCTCGCCCTCCTGCTGGTGACCGCGGAATTCGGCGCGCGCTGGGTGATCGCAAAGGATCTCACCGAGGAGTTTCGCGCCCAGGCGCAGGCCGAGGGCGTGGAACCGACCGAGGACCCGTCCGTTTCCTTCGGGGCCTCCCCCGTGCTGCTCGGCCTGCTGCGCGGCGAGGTGGGGCGGGTCGCGGTGCACACCCCCTCCACTCTGCGCGTAGACGGAGGCGCCGCCACCGGCAACCCGGCCGCCGATATTTCGCTGCGGGATCTGGACATCTCGGATCGCAGCGATCCCGTGGCCGGGCACCTTGAGGCCACCGCGGAGCTGAGCAACCAGTTCCTGCTGGCGATGCTGCAACAAAATATCTCCGGGGGCGCCCAGCAGCAGCCCGGCGACCTCGGCGCCGCCTTCCTGCGCCAACTGGTACAGGTCACGGGCGTGACCTCGTACCCCGATACCCGCACCATCCGCGTGGAATTCAGCGGCGGGGCGGGCAGCCTGGATCTCACCCCCCTCACAGAACAGGGGCGCACCCGCTTCGAGGTCCTCAACACCACGGTGCTGGGCTTCGAGCTGCCGCCCACCGCCACCGAAGAAATCTCCCGGCAGCTCCAGCAGGGTGTGGAGGAACAGCTCCTGGCCTCCGGCGGGTTATCCATCACCGACGCCGAGGTCACCGGGGAAGGGCTGCGCGCCACGGTCAGCGGCGAGGGGGTTCACGTCTCCGAGCTGCGCACCCCGTAGCCGCGCGGGTCCGCCCCCTCGATCAGCAGCACACCCTGCGCCCCGGCGCGGCGGGCCACGCGTTTCATCTCCGGTAGGCGAGCGGCCCCGGCAGGCAGGCCCACGACCAGGCGCACCTGTTCGCTCACGGCCTCGCGGGCGGTGACGATATCGGTCGTCCAGGCGTATTCCCCCGCGGCGGCGTCGAGGATGATGAGCACCGCATCGGCGCCGCTTTGTACCCCCAGGCGCGCCTCGGAGGCCTTGATGAGGGGGTGGTGGCGGCCGGTGGGGAAGCCGCAGGCCACCATCATGGACACGCCCTCGGGTACCTCGGCGGGTACCCAGGAGGCCGGCACCACAAGGCTGGTCTCCCCCTCGGCCAGGGCCTGCTCCACGGCCCGCCGGGAGGCCGCCCCGGTGAGGTCCCGCATCACCAGCCGCCCTGCTGGCCGCCAAGGAGATCGCGCAGCTGCGGGCGCAGATCCCACCAGTACAAGCCCACGATCACCACGCCGGCGATCGAGATAAAGGCGAAGCTCGGGCCGATCAGGCAGGCGCAGGTGGCCGCCGCCAGCAGGGCAAGCCAGGTCCATTTGCTCTGGCGGTCGGCGGCGGGGAAGGCGTCCGCGCGGGTGGTCGCGAGCAGCACCACGCCCACCAGGCCGGCGGCGGCGGCCACCCAGTAGAGGGCCACCTGCAGGTAGAAGAGGCCCGTGAGAATCATGACCAGCATCTCAGTCACGGTGGGTCCCCTCCTCATGGATCGTCTCCGAGAGCACCTCACCGTCGATGATATCGCGCGGTGCCTCCCCCGGGGTGCGGAAGTCCGCCGCGCCCCGGGCCGCATCGCCGATGGTGCGCCCCACGCGGGCAAAGGCCACACCGGCGCGCTCGGTGGCCCCGGAGCGGCGGGTGGCGGCCGCGGCCCGGCCCACGCGGTCCACCAGCAGTCCCAGGGCCTCCCCCGTGGCGTCGGCCACCGCCCCCGCGCCCGCGCGCAGGGAGTCCGCGCTGCGGTGATCCGCCACGTCCCGGGCGGCCCCGCGGAGGCGATCCGCCACGGTCTCCCCTCGCAGGGCGTGGCGGCCCTGGGCCTCATCCTGGCGCAGATGCCCGCCGAACTCCCCGATCATTGCGCCGGTGCTGCGCACCGCCTCCCGCCCGGCGCGCAGCACCTCGGACACACGATTCCTGCCTGAGCTCATGGATCCGAGTATAACCGGACGCGCGCAGCGCCTAGGCGAAGAGCAGCTGCGAGGCCGTGTAAATAGCCAACCCCGCCAGGGCGCCCACGAGGGTGCCGTTGAGGCGGATGAACTGGAGGTCCTTGCCCACCATCAGCTCGATCTTCTCGCTGGCTTCCTGGGCGTCCCAAGCCCGCACGGTATCGGAGATGATGGCGGTGATCTGGCCCGAGTAATGATCAGCCACGAAAGCCGCGGCGGCGACCACCTTGCGATTTACCTCCGCGCGCAGGTCCGGCTCCGCCTCCAGGCGCTGACCCCAGTGCAGGGCGTAGTCCGCCACCGTGCGGCGCAGCAGGGAATCCGGATCGGTGACCGCCTGGATCAACGAGGCCGAGGCGGCGCTCCACAGCGCGGGGGCGGCCTGGGTCACGGGCCGCGAGGCCATGATCTCCGCCTTCCAGCCCTCGACCCGCTCGATCGTCTGCGCGTCGTGCTGGAGATCCAGCGCCAGTTGCCCGAGGAAACGGCGCAGGGCCCGGCGCGCCTCGTGCTGCGGATCGGCGGCCACGTCCGCGGTCCAATTGACCAGCTCGCGGTAGATCTTCTCACCCACCAGATCATTGACAAAGCGCGGCGCCCACGCGGGTTTGCGCTCGTCGAGCAGGCGGATGATAAGGTCCTGGGAGCCGAGCACCCTGCGGTGCGCCCAGGCGATCGCGTCGTCGATGAGCGGCTCGGTCTTGCCATCGTCGATGAGCTGTTCCAGCGCTCGGCCCACGGGCGGTCCCCACTGCGGCTCGGCGGCCTTGTCCACCAGGAGGCGGCGGATCACGGCCTCGGCGTCCTGCGGGTCGATGGACACCAGGGCGTTGTGCACCAGCCGCCCGGCCTCGGCGGAAACGCGCCGCGCGTGCGCGGGATCGGCCAGCCACCGCCCCGCGTGAAGGGGGAGGTTGGCCGTGGCTACCTTCTCCGTGATGAGCTCCGCGTTGAGAAAGTTCTCCCCCACGAAGCCGGACAGCGAATCCCCCAGTTGATCCTTCTTCTTGGGGATCAGCGCGGTGTGCGGGATGGGCAGGCCCATCGGGTGCCGAAACAGCGCGGTGACGGCGAACCAGTCCGCCAGGCCGCCGACCATGCCGGCCTCCGACGCCGCCCGCACGTAGCCCACCCATCCCGGCGCGCCGCCGGGATGGTGCTGCCACCAGGAGCAACCGAGGAAGATTAGCGCCGCTACCGCGAGCAGTCCGGTAACGAAGGCCTTGTGGGCGCGCAGGGCGCGGCGGCGCCTCGCCTCGGCCTCGGGGCTGGGCCCGGGCATCGGCCGGGCGTGGCGCGGGCGGCCTGCCTCGGTGTTGTCTTTTCTCATAGGCCCTGGAGCCCGGAGACGATCAGGGTCACGCCGGTGATCAGGCTGATCAGCCCGGTGGCCAGGAGCAGTATCTTGCGTTGCATACACGACAGTGTAGAAAAACGGGCCGCCCCCGCCCCATTCGGGGAGAAAGCGACCCGCTTCGGCGGCCGGATTAGTTCTTGCGGCCGGTCTCCTTGACGTACTGCTTGTAGTAGCGGCGCCCGTAGCGAATCAGCAGGGAACCCGCCGCCACGAAGGCCACGGTGAGGATCACGCCAATCCACAGCAGGATCGTCGGGGTGATATCCGCCTGCCCGGTATTGCCAAAGATCATGAGGGCCACGGCGAAGATGGTGATGCCCGCAGGGCACAGCGCCGACAGCACGAGCCCCATGCCCACCCAGGTCTCGAAGCGCAGGAGGGAGGAATGGGGGGCCTCGTAGCTCACCGGATCGTAACCATCGATGTAGTGCATGCGCCCCACGGCTTCCGGGGTATGCGTGTTAGACATGAGCGCCTTACTCGCTTTCTTTTCGTGCAGGTCCAATGGCCATCAGCTTAGTCGTCCTTACCGCGGAAAGCAGCTCGCGCCCTCTCCTTGGTCACCGCGGCCACGGCCGTCAGCGGGATACCCGCCGGGCACACGTCCGCGCATTCGCCGTAGAGGGAGCAGTGCCCGAAGTTGGTCTCCAGCTCATCCACCATCTTCCGGGCGCGCTTGCCGCGCTCCTCGGCACCCAGCGGCAGCTTGGACAGGTGCACCAGCTTGGCCCCGGTAAAGAGGTGAGCCGCGCCGTTCGGGCAGGCCGCCACGCACGCGCCGCAACCGATGCAGGCCGCGTGGTCGAGCGCCCACTCCGCCGTCTGGTGGTTAAGGTGCAGCGTATCGGCGTCCGGGGCGGTGCCGGCGTTGATGGAGACGTAGCCGCCCTGCTGCATCACGCGATCCAGCGCAGAGCGATCCACCACCATGTCCTTAATGACGGGGTAGGCGGCGGAGCGCAGCGGCTCGATCTTGAGCGTGTCGCCATCGGAGTAATGAAACAGACGCTGCTGACAGGCCGGGGAGTTCTTAGCCGCACCGTGTGGGCGGCCGTTCACCAGCAGGCCGCAGGTGCCGCAGATGCCCTCGCGGCAGTCGGAGGCAAAGGCGTAGGGTTCCTTGCCCTGCTCGATGAGCTTGTCGTTGACGAAGTCGAGGAGCTCGAGGATCGACATTTGCTCCTCGGCATCGTCTACATCGACGCTCTCGAAGGCGCCGTCGGTCGTCGGTCCGGCCTGACGCCAGATCTCAAGATGAAGCTTCATTACTTGTAGTTCCTTGTCTGGAGCGGGATCGATTCAAAGTACAGCGGTTCGGCATGGCGGATAAAGCGGTTCTCCCCGTCCGGCTCCCACGCGGAGACGAAGCACCAGTTCTCGTCGTCGCGCTCGGCCTCGCCTTCCTCGGAGAGGTGATCCTCGCGGTAGTGTGCGCCGCAGGATTCGTCGCGGTCGAGGGCGTCCACGCACATCAGCTCCGCCAGGTTGAGGTAGTCCGCCACGCGGGTGGCGCGCTCCAGCACCTGGTTCATCTCGTACTGGCCGCCGGGGATGCGCACGTTGGCAAAGAAATCCTCGCGCAGGGCGCGGATCTTCTCGATGCCCTCGCTCATGTCCTTGACGTTGCGGGCCACGCCGCAGGCCTTGTACAGCAGTTCACCGAGCTGGTTGTGGTAGTACTCCGGCCCGTGCGGATCCTCGCCGTGGGTATTCATCAGGCGATCCAGGCGGGCCTGGGCGCGGTCCAGGGCCTCGGTCACCGCGGCGTCGTCCTCCGGCAGCAGCGGCTCGTTGAGGTGGTTGGCCAGGTAGTTGGGCACCGTGAACGGGATGGTGAACCAGCCGTCCACGGAGGCCGAGAGCAGCGAGTTCGCGCCCAGGCGATTGGCGCCGTGGTAGGTCCAAGAGCACTCGCCGGCGGCGAAGAGGCCGTCGATGGAGGTCATCTCGTTGAAGTCCGTCCACAGCCCGCCCATCGTGAAGTGCACGGTCGGGGCGATGCGCATGGGAGCATGGTGCGGGTCCTCGCCGATGGCCTCCTCGTACATCTTGAAGAGGTTGGAGTAGCGCTCGTCCACGGTGGCGCGGCCCAGGCGCTCGAAGGCATCCCGGAAGTCCAGGTAGGCGGAGTTCTTCTTCGGCCCCACGCCGTAGCCTGCGTTGATCTGCTGCGAGATGGCGCGCGAGGCGACGTCGCGGGGAACGAGGTTGCCGAAGGCCGGGTAGCGACGCTCCAGGAAGTAGTCGCGCTCCTCCTCCGGGATGCTGTTCGGATCGCGCTGGTCGTCCTTTTCCTTGGGCAACCACACGCGACCGTCGTTGCGCAGCGACTCGGACATCAGGATCGTCTTGGACTGCCAATCCGCGTTGATGGGCAGGCCCGTGGGGTGGAACTGAATGAACGCCGGGGAGGCCATGTACGCACCGTGCTCGTAGGCGCGCATCATCGCCGAGGAGTTGGAGTTGATCGCCAGGGTGGTCATGCCGTAGACGTTGCCGTAACCGCCGGTGGCCAGCACCACGGCGTGGCCGGTGAAGGCGGACAGCTCGCCGGTGATGAGGTTGCGGGTGACCAGGCCGCGCACGCGCTTGGTGCCGTTCTCCTCCGTGACGATAAGGTCCTGGAAGTCGTTGTGGGTAAAGATCTCCACGGAACCCAGGTGGATCTGGCGCTGCAGGGCCGAGGCCGTGGAGAGCTGAAGTTGCTGCCCCGTCTGGCCGCGGGTGTAGTAGGTGCGAGAGACCTGCACGCCGCCGAAGGAGCGAGTGGCCAGGGCGCCACCGTACTCCCGGGCGAAGGGCGCGCCGATGGCATTCATGTGGTCAATCACGCGCACGGACTCGTAGGCCAGACGCCAGCAGTCGGACTCGCGGCAGCGGTAATCGCCGCCCTTGACCGTGTCCTTGACGTGGCGGTACGCGCCGTCGTTGTCCACCTTCTTGCCGCGGGCGGAGTTCACGCCGCCCTGAGCCGCGATGGAGTGCGCGCGGCGCGGGGCGTCGTGGTAGGTAAAGACCTTGACGTTATATCCCAGCTCGCCCAGCGCGGCCGCGGCCGCGCCGCCGGACAGACCCGTGCCCACGATCAGCACCGTGAACTTGCGCCGGTTGAGCGGGGAGACCAGGTTCATGTGGTCCTTCTGGTACTCCCACATGTCCTTGGTGGGCACGCCCTGAGGCTCGTGGGCGTCAAGAACCCGGCCCAGGGTCACGCCTGCCACGGAGGAAGCGGGGGCGGTGAACTGCTTTTCGTTGCTCATCTTGAATCCTTTCACCCTTCTTCCTTGCCTTAACTGATCCAACCGGCAGCCACGGACAGCGGCATGATGATGTTGCCGAGCACGACCGCGGCCGGCACCAGGTATGCCACGAAGAGCAGCACGGAGCGGGTGCGCTTCCCGGTGATGCCGAGGTCGCTGACCGCCAGCCAGATGCCGTGGGAGAGGTGCAGGAAGAGGATCACCATGCTCAGGATGTAGAAGATCGCCACGGGCCACCGACTGAAGCTGGCCATGATGTTCGCCCGCACCTCGCCGTGCTCGAAGACCGCGCTGGCGGCCGGCTCCACGCCCAGGGTGAGATCCATGATGTGGAAGATGATGAAGAGCAACAGCACGGCGCCGGTGACCAGCATGGTGCGGGTGGTAAAGGAGTTCATCCCGCCCAGCAGATTGGTGCGGCGGAACTTACCGCGCGATTGGCGCGAGCGGCCGTGCAGCGCGACGGCCCCGTAGATGTGAATCACCAGGGACGCCAGCAGCACGATGCGGAAGATCCACAGGATGGACTCGCGGGGGAAGATCGGCTCGCCGATCGTGCGCAGGTACTCGCCGTACTCGTTGATGGCGGGCACGCCCGCATGATCGGGCAGAAAGAGCTTCAGGTTACCCACCATGTGCACGAGCACGAAGCCGCCAAAGATAAGGCCCGTGACGGCCATGCCAAGCTTGAGCGCCCACGAGGGAACTTTCGGAGCCTGCCGCAGCGGCTCCTCGGTGATTTTGCCGTGACGGATTGCCTCACGGTCTGGATTCTTTACAGTCATGGCACCTCCAATGTCGTCTTAACCATAAGTGGGTAGCGGACAAAACTCACAGTCCACAGGAAGATTCCGGGCCATCACAAAGGCTTTTCTCCGAGTGATGACGATATTTCTTAGGTGAGGGTTACCTCTAGGTCACGCAACGTGAGGTTTGCCTTATCGGCCGCGAGGTGCACAGACTTTGCCGAAAGATTCATCGAGACCCAATATGGTGAGTTTTATCACTCTATCTTCCCAGAGAGGGGCGCGCGGGGGTCATTAGCCCCGTAAGGCGTCAAACTTTTGTCGGTGCTGGTCACCCCGGAGAAAACACGAAGAAAAGGAGACACAAAGAGGGGTCGCCCAGGGGCGGCCCCTCTTTGTGTCGCTGTGACTTACAGGTTAATCATATGCCCCTCGATGCCCTCGGCGGCCTCCTTGAGCGCCTCGGACATGGTCGGGTGAATATGCACATTCCGGCCGATCTCCGCGGCGGTGAGATCGAAGCGCTGCGCCAGCGTCAGCTCGGCCAGCATCTCGGACACGTTTGCCCCCACCATGTGGCCACCCAGCAGCTCGCCGTACTCGGCGTCCGCCACGATCTTGGCGAAGCCGGCCGTCTCCGCCAGGCCCGCGGCCTTGCCGTTGGCGCTAAAGGGGAACACGGCGGTCTTGATCGTGCGATCCGGCCACTTCTCCTTGGCCGCAGCCTCGGTGTAGCCGAAGGACGCCACCTGGGGATTGCAGAAGGTGGCGCGGGGCATCATCATGTAGTCGCCCAGCTCCTGGGTCTCCGCCCCGGCGATAGTCTCGGCGGCCACCACGCCCTGCGCCTCGGCCACGTGGGCGAGCTGGAGCTTGGCCGTCACGTCACCGATGGCGTAGATGTGCTCGACGTTGGTGCGCATGCGCTCGTCGATATCGATCGCCCCGCGCTCGGTGAGCGCGACGCCCGTGTTCTCCAGGCCGTAGCCCTCGGTGCGCGGGGCAAAGCCCACGGACACCAGCACGCGATCCACGGTGAGGGTGTCTTTCTTCGCGCCGTCCTTCGACTCCACGTCCACGTCCACCGAGGAACCGTTATCGCGCACCGCGGTGGTCTTATAACCGGTGAGTAGCTTGACGCCTAGCTTCTTGTACTGCTTGGCGATCTCCTTGGACACCTCGGGCTCCTCGTTAGGCAGCACGCGATCCATGAACTCCACGATGGTGATCTCCACGCCGTAGTTCGCCAAGACGTAGGCGAACTCCATGCCGATGGCGCCGCCACCGACCACCACCATCTTCTCCGGAAGCTCCTCGTTGAGGATCTGCTCCTCGAAAGACACCACGTTCTGGGAAAGCTCCACCCCCGGCAGGGTGCGCACCACAGAACCCGTGGCGATGATGACGTCGTCGAAGGTCACGACCTTGCCGGCGTCCTTGCCCTCGACGACCTCAATGGTCGAGGCATCCTTGAAGGAGCCCAGGCCATCGATCTCCGTGATGGAGTTCTTCTTCATCAGGTAGTGCACGCCCTTGACGATCCCCGCGGAGACCTTGCGGGAGCGCTGGTGGGCCGCACCGAAATCGAAGGAGACCTCCCCCGAGATACCGAAGGTCTTGGACTCCTTGTGGAAGATGTGGGCCACCTCGGCGTTCTTGAGCAGGGACTTAGACGGGATACAGCCAACGTTGAGGCAGACTCCGCCCCAATACTGCTTTTCCACCACCGCCACCTTTTTACCCAGCTGAGCAGCGCGGATGGCGGCAACGTATCCGCCGGGGCCAGCACCG
Source organism: Corynebacterium sp. zg-331 (assembly GCF_014267345.1). Taxonomy (GTDB): domain Bacteria; phylum Actinomycetota; class Actinomycetes; order Mycobacteriales; family Mycobacteriaceae; genus Corynebacterium. The sequence goes on along the minus strand of NZ_JACMYD010000008.1, from coordinate 34,599 downwards.
AGGACTACAACATCAAAATGATCGCTCATGGCTCTATAGAATACGGAAAGAGCGCACGCGCCGCCCCGACGGCCCCGGCCGATCCCTAGAAGAGGTGGAGCACCAGGGACAGCTCCGCGATGTTGGAGGAGCCGAGATGAACCGCCTGACCCAGGACATCGCTGATGGTCACGGTGAGGTTTTCCAGGGGAGTCATGGAGCGTTCCTTTCTCTCATCTAACCTCGCGGGGAGGCATCGTCACCGATGAGGATACGCCACCCCCTAACGGGGGCATAGCGCCCTCACCCCGCCCATCGCGGCAAAACCATCACAATATCAATAATAAATGAAGTACATCTCCATTGCGGAGACGATTCCCTGCGTCATTCATCCCCGATACCGCGACGGCCACCCCCCTATACGTCCCTAAGTACCCCCCTGCCTGCACGGGCCCTCCACGTCGCCGTCAAGATCGCTGCGCGGTCGCGCGTTACCATTGCGTGATGGTGCCAGCCCTGTTAGGCTGCACCCAACTGTTCCAGCCCAGGGCTATCAAGGAGTACTTCTACACATGGATTTCCTGCTGCAAATCAAAGAGTTCGTTCAGGGCCCCATCGGTGACCTGCTCGTTCAGCTGCGCACCGGCGGCCTTCAGCTGCCGAACATCGAGCTGCCGAACCTCCCGGATATCAATCTGACCCCGCAGCTCACCCTCCCTGAGAACATTGAGGTCGGCGACCTGGGCTCTTCCTTCGGTGACCTGTCCTCCGGGGATAACGGCTCCTCCGACTTCCTGAGCGAGCTCTCCACCGGCGATAACCAGGGCTCCACCGACTTCTTCGGTGACATCTCCGAGCTCTCCACCGGGGACAGCCAGGGCGAGTTCTCCACCGATCTCTTTGGTGACCTGGACATCTCCGAGCTCTCCTCCGGCGACAACGACTTCGGTTCTTCCAACTTCCTGAGCGAGCTGTCCTCCGGCGACAACCAGGGCGAGTTCTCCACCGACTTCTTCGGCGACATCTCTGAGCTGTCCTCCGGCGACAACCAGCTCTCCACCGATTTCCTGGGTGACTTTTCCGAGCTCTCCTCCGGGGATAACGGCTCCTCCAACTTCCTGAGCGAGCTGTCCTCCGGCGACAACCAGGGTTCCACCGACTTCCTCGGTGACTTTTCCGAGCTCTCCTCCGGGGATAACGGCTCCACCGACCTCGCGGATCTGACCGAGCTTTCCGGCAACAACGGTTCCTCCGACGTGCTGGATCTGGATCTCTCCGATCTGCTGGATCTGAACCTGGACGGCGAGCTGAACCTCCCGGACATCCCGCAGTCCGTCTAATCTGCGGATCGTGCCACTATGGCCCGAAGAGGAAACCCTGGCGGACTCCCGCCGGGGTTTTCCCTGTTTACCCAGCATTTTCACCCCACGCACATAATTTCACCCAAGGGTTACACCATGAAGTTCCTGAAGACCGCCCTCGCCGCCCCTGCCATGGTCACCGCCATCGCTGCCGCGACGCTCACCGCGATCACCCCCGCGCAGGCCGCGGAACTCACCGCCGCGCAGGTGGCCGGGGAGACCGCCCCCGCCACCATCACCCCCGTTCCCGGCCCCGCACCGGAGGGCTCCCCGCTCTGGCGCACGATCGTGCGGGAGTACGGTGAGCGCGTGGAGGAAGTCAGCGCCTCGTCCCCCGCCATGAACCGTCGCGTGCCGCTCGCGCTCATCAAGGCGGATCGCCCCGGTGCCCCCACCCTCTACCTGCTCAACGGCGGCGACGGCGGCGAGGGCACCGCCAACTGGATACAGCAGACCGATGTCATCGAGTTCTACCTGGACAAGGGGATCAACGTGGTGATCCCGATGGCCGGTCAGTTCTCCTACTACACGGACTGGATCGAGGACGTCGCCGCCCTGGGCGGGGCGCAGAAGTGGGAAACCTTCCTCACCAAGGAACTCCCCGGCCCCATGGAGGAATACCTCCACGCCAACGGCCAGCGCGCCATCGCCGGCATGTCCATGTCCGCCACCTCCTCCCTGCTGCTGGCCCAGCACAATCCCGGCTTCTACGACGCCGTGGGGTCCTTCTCCGGCTGCGCCGAGACCTCCACTCCCCTGGGCTACGCTTCCGTGGCGCTGACCCTGGATCACAACAGCTTCACGGGCCTTTCCTTCGAGAAGATGTGGGGCGAGCGCGGCGGCGAAATCAATCGCTATAACGACGCCCTGCTCAACGCCGATAAGCTCGCGGGAACGCAGGTGTACGTCTCTAACGGCTCCGGCACCGCCGGGGAAAATGACATGCCCCACGGCCCCCGATTCAAGGACTACACCGACGTGCAGAAGGCCTGGGCCATGGCCCAAACGATCGGCCTGGGTGGGATCATCGAGGGCGGCACCAACGTGTGCACCCACAACCTGAAGGCCAAGATGGATTCCTTAAATATCCCCGCGGACTTCAACTTCCACAACACCGGCACCCACTCCTGGGGCTACTGGCAGCAGGACCTGCGCGCCTCCTGGCCCACCTTTGCGCGCGGCCTCGGGATCGCCTAGGCACCCGCCACGCGCCCCCCTGGGCCCCGCACCCCCTTTCCCTCCGGCTGCGGGGCCTTTCCGCTATAAAAAGATCCCCCGCGCGGCCTCGCGGGAGGCGGCGCGGGGGATCCCGGCGGCGGGCGGAGCTTAGACCGGCTCGGCGATCGTGAGGACGTTGTCCGCGTAACCCAACTGGCCGCCGACGAACTCGCCGCCGCAGGTCACCAGCACCACGCGGTTTTCCCCATCCATATCGTCCATCACGTCGGAGAAGTCGGCGCCCTTGGTCACGTGATAGGGATCCTGCGTCACCCGGAACGTGCGCTCCTCGCCGTTGACGGTGATGGTGATGGTGTCGTCCTTCTTCAGCTTCACGAACTTCGCGGCGTAGCCCTCGCCCTGGCCCGCAAAGTTCACGTGCCCGGTGATCACAGAGGAGCCCACGTTGCCCTTGTCTCCGGGCACGGCCGAGGCCGAATACCACCCCAGGCGGGACACGTCCTGCGGCGGGATGAGGGCGCCGTCGTCCGTCACCTGGATGGGATCAACGGGCGCGGGTTCCTCGTCGCCCACGGCGAGCTGCATCTCGGAGACGTCATCGGACTCCCCCGGTGCCATCTCGAGCTCGTGTTCCTGCTCGCCGGAGTCGTCCACATAGGCGCTGTTCGGGGCCGAGACGGCGGTATCGGGTGCCTCATCGTCCCCGTCCTTGCCTCCGGCAAGGAGAACCCATGCCGCGGCGATGACGATGACCGCAAAGATCGCCACGCCAACGAGCACCGCGGGCCAGCGCTTTTTCTGCTCGGCGGCATCGACCTTATCCGCGTCGGAGCTGGATGGTCCGGGCTGCGGCGGAAGGTTGTTCGTACTGCTCATGTGTTCTCTTTTCCTCGATGATGTGGCGGACGCTTCCTGTGCCCTGGGCACGATCCAAAGAGCCATTATCCTGGAGGCCTCCGGCGGGCGCAAGCATCCCCCGAGGCCTGCCGCCACGGGCACGGCGGGCATAAACAAGGGGCACAGCCACGCAAAGCTGTGCCCCTTGACGCGCGTTCGGTGCGGAAAATAACGGCTATTCGATTCCCACGAGCTTGTACTCGGCGGCACCGGCTTCCTTGGTGAAGCTGAGGACAGTGCCGTCGTCATAGGTGGTCACGGCGTTGATCCGTCCGCCGCGCGCCTTGCTGCTCGTCATGTTGTCGATGGTCTTGCCCACAAGCTCTACCATCTGGCTAGCGAAAGTATCCCCCTCGGCCAGGCTGCTCAGCTCGACGCCTGCGGTGTAGTCGGCCTCAGCGGCTTCGGTGGCGTTGGTCGTGGTCTCCGCCTCGGCGGGAGCCTCGGCCTCCACCGGAGCCTCCGAGGAAGAGGAACCGTTGTCAAAAATCTCCGCCACGGAAATCACCACGTCGGTAGGCACCATCATGATGTAGCGGGCAACGTAGGAGTAAGAGCCGTCTTCCCCGTACATCGAGGTGGCCGCGTGGGCCGGGGTAACACCAGCCGCCAGAGCACAAAGCCCAGCGGCGAAACCGGCAGTAAGCTTCTTCATTTTCAGCATGCTCGTGTTCACTTTCGTCTTGTTGCGGCCGCACCTACGGCACAACCTGGCTTAACACTCTACTAACGACCCGCTGCACTATCCACTCAGTGAGGCCGCTCAGGAAGAATATGCTCTATAAGTTAGCAGACATCTTCCGCTGCGCAAGTGCTACAGGCCCCGCCCAGGAAAAATTTCCCGCGCGTATGATTACCCGCGATGTTACCCTCCACTTACCCCGCTTCCCCAACCGCCATAGGTTCAGGAGTGTATCGTTGAGATCCCTCAGCGCAGCCACCATTTTTGCTGCTCTTTCCGGCTTCCTCGTCATCATCATCGGAACCCGCACGCTCGACGAGGAGGCTGCCAAGCTCTTCCAGGCCTACTGGGGGCTCTTTTTCGCCTGCACCGGCGTACTCGACGGCCTCATGCAGGAGACCACGCGCGCGACCTCCGCGCACCGGCAGAACCACCCGGGGGAAAGCGCCGAGCCCGACCACGAGGGCGTCGCCAGGCGCACCTTCGCCCACTGGCACGTCGCCCTCCTCGTGGGGCTCACCGCCGCCGCGCTGAGCCTGCTGACCGAGCCGCTCTGGGCACCGCGCGTGATCGCCGGCGAGCACAGCATGGCCGGCAGCGGCCTGCTCGCCCTGGGGTTGGCACTGTATGCCTTCCAGGCGGTGCTCTCCGGGGTGCTCTCCGGCTGGGAGCGATGGCCCTCCTACGCCCGCCTCATCGCCCTGGATTCCGGGGTTCGCTTCCTACTGGTGGGCCTCGCCGCGCTCCTGCACTGGCGGCTCCTGCCGTTCCTCGTTGTCACGGTGATCGGCAGCCTCAGTTGGCTTATCATCCTCGCGGCCGACCCCGCCGCGCGCGCCGCGGCCCGCCGCCCGCTGCCGATCGGCCTGGGTGGCTTCGCCCGGCGCGCCACCTCCGCCATGATGGCCACGGGGGCCTCCGCGGCCATCATCACCGGCATCGCCCCCCTCATCAACGCGACCATGGAGGAACCGGATACCGACACCGAGGTGGCGCTCACCGGCATCATGCTGGCGGTCTCGCTCACCCGCGCGCCCATCCTGGTGCCGCTTCAGCGGTTCCAGTCCGCGCTGATCGTCTATTTCGTGCGGCACCGCGAGCGGATGCGCCAGGCCGCGCTGGGCCCGGCCGCCGCCGTGCTGGCGGTGGGATTCCTCGGGGCCACGCTGGCGTGGCTGGTCGGGCCGTGGATCCTCGCGGTGGGCTGGGATCACGACCCCGCCTACGCCGTGCCCGGCCCGCTGCTCGCCGCCCTGACCTTCGCCTCCTCGTGCACCGGCGTGCTCATGATCACCGGGGCCGCCAGCATCGCCGCCGAGCGCCACCGCCTCTACGTGGCGGGCTGGTTGATCGCCTCCGGCATGGTGTGTGCGGTGTTGTGGTGGGGCACCGACCCCCTGCGCACCATTCCCCTGGCGCTGATCTCCGGCCCCGCCGCCGGGGTCCTCATGCAGCTCAGCGCCCTGCGCTCCCCCGCCGGGTCCGCCGCCTCTTCCCCCGCCCACCACCGGCGCTAGCATGGAAAGGTATGTCCACGCTCGGGGTTCTCATCACCTTCTACCGCGGATCCGATCCCGCCCACGCCAGCGCCTGCCTCGACTCGCTCGCCGGTCAAACCCGCCCGGCCGATCGCGTCGTGCTCGTCGAGGATGGGCCGGTGCCCGCGCCCGTGCGGCAGCTTATCGACACCTTCGTGGCCGCCCATCCCGGCGCCCAGGCGGTGCGCCTGCCCCGCAACGTCGGTTCCGGCCTGGCCTCCGCCGAGGGGATGAAGGCGATGAACACGGAGCTCATCGCGCGGCTCGACTCCGACGACATCGCCGACGCGCGCCGCTTTGAGGTGCAGTGTCGCTTCCTGGATCAGCACCCGGAGATCGACGTGCTGGGCACGGCCCTGGCGGAGTTCGAGGACTCCCCCGAGCGGGTCACGGCGGTGCGCCGCCTGCCGGAGCGCCACGCGGAGATCGCCCGCTACGCCAGGATCAATTCGCCCATCAACAACCCCTCCGTGATGATGCGCGCCAGCACCATCCGGGCGGCGGGCGGGTACCAGCACGTGCACTTCATGGAGGACTACGACCTCTACGCCCGGGCGCTGGCCGCCGGGGCGCGCTTTCACAATCTCCCCGAGCCTCTCACCTACTTCCGGGTCTCCGCCGCACAGCTGGATCGACGCACCGGGAGGGATATGCTCGCCGCCGAGCTCCAGATGCAGCGGCGCCTCGTCTCCTACGGGCTGATCGGGTATCCCCGCGCGGCGTGGAACTTCGCGGTGCGCAGCGGCTATCGTCTCCTGCCCCGGCGAATCCTGCGGCGCGCCCACGCGCGGCTATTCCATAGAAAACCCAAGACAGATTAGTATGTGGGGCATCATGAATGAAGATACGTGGTTGATTGTCCCTTGCTTCAACGAGGGCGCCGTCATCGGCGACGTCATCAGCCAGGCCCGCGAGACCTTTCCGAACATCGTGGCCGTCAACGACGGCTCCTCGGATCACTCCGCCGAGGCCATTCACCAGGCCGGGGCGCATCTGGTTAATCACCCCGTGAACCTCGGGCAGGGTGCCGCCATCCAGACCGGGGTGGAGTACGCCCGCAGGCAGCCCGGCGCGCGCTACTTCGTCACCTTCGACGCGGACGGCCAGCACCAGGTCAAGGACGTGCAGGCGATGGTGGAGCGGTTGCGCACCGAGCCGGTCGATATCGTGGTGGGCACCCGCTTTGGCCGCCCCCGCAGCGAGACGGATCAGGTTCCCTGGATCAAGCGCGTGGTGCTCAAGACGGTGGTGCTGCTCTCCCCGCGCACCCGCCGCCTGGGGCTGACCGACGCCCACAACGGCCTGCGCGCCTTCAACCGCACGGTGGCCGAGGAGCTGAACCTGCGGATGAACGGCATGTCCCACGCCTCGGAGTTCGTTTCCCTGATGGACAGCGCGGGCTGGCGCGTGACGGAGCAGCCGGTGGACATCCTGTACACGGAGTATTCGATGAGCAAGGGGCAGTCCCTGTTTAACGGCGTGAATATCCTGGCCGACGAGCTGCTGTCGAGGAGGCTGCCATGACCACCCCCATCCAGATCATCCTGCTGCTGACCACCATCGGCCTGGTGTGGTACTTCATCAACCACCGCCGCAAGGCCCGCGCCAAGGCCTACGTCAAGCTCTTGTTCGTGCTCTTCATCGCGGTGTGCATCTGGGCGGTGCTGCGCCCGGACGATCTGACGGTGATCGCCAACTGGGTGGGCGTGGATCGCGGAACCGACCTGCTGCTCTACGGGGTGGTGGCAGCCTTCATGTTCGTGACCATGTCCACCTACGTGCGCTTCCGGGAGCTGGAACTGCGGTATTCGCGCCTCGCGCGCGCGGTGGCGCTGCAAAATGCCGTCCGGCCAGGCGACGACCTCCCGCGTTAGGACACGTAGACTCGTGCCCATGAGCGACGAACATACCCCGGAGAATCCACAACCGACGCACCCCGACGAGCCAACAGAGGCGGCGACCTCCCCCGAGGCGGAGGCCCCGGAGCCCGAGGAGGCTCCCGCCGCAGGCCGCACCCCCGGCTGGGCCAAGGCCGCCCTCGGCGTCCTGACCGTCCTCGCGCTGACGGCGGGCGCGGGCGGATACTTCCTCGGCTCCACGATGGCGAACTCGACCTCGGAGTCCGAGGCCGCCTACATCGGTGGCCCCCGCGGCCCGCTGCACTCCCTCGCCGATATTCACCGCGTCAACCCCGCCGATCCCTTCGCCCTCGGCGCGCAGGATGCCACGGTGGTGATTTCCTATTTCTCGGACTTCGCCTGCCCCGCCTGCGCCGCCTACGCCAAGGAGACGGAGCCCAAGATCATCGAGGAGTACGTGAACAAGGGCCGGGTGCGCATCGAATGGAACGATTTCCCCTTCCTCGGCGAGAGCTCCATCCTGGCCGCCCAGGGCGGCCGCGCGGCCGCCGCGCAGGGGAAGTTCTGGGAGTACAAGGAGGCCCTGTACGGCAAGTTCACGGGCAACGAGCACCCCACCTACGGCGTGGACGACCTCGTGGGCTTCGCGGAGCAGGCCGGGGTGCCCGACCTGGATCGGTTCCGGACCGACCTAGAAAGCAATAAGTACGCCGGTACCATCATCCAGGCCCTCACCTACGGGACCGCACTGGGGATCAACAGCACCCCGAGCTTCGTGATCAACGGGGTTCCGGTGCTAGACAACGACTACGACTCCCTCAAAAAGGCCATCGAGCAGTCCCTGGACAAGGGGCAACCGGATCCGCCCACCCTGCCGGAGAATAACCCCGGCGAGGGAACCTCGCCCGGGCAGGAGGCCAACCCGGCTCCCGTCGAGGGCTAACTTAGCCCCGGAAGAACTCGACGGTGCGCCGCACGCCCTCCTCCAGGGGCACCTGCGGCTCCCAACCGAGGACGTCGCGGGCGCGCCGATAGCTCAACGCCGAGCGCGGCACGTCCCCCAGGCGCGCGGGGGCGAACTCGGGGTCATCGGGGGCACCGGCGGCCCGGGCCACGAGGGTGTGCAGCTGACGATCCGAGGTCTCCACCGAGGTGCCGATGTTGAAGCGCAGGCCGCCGCCCTTCTGCCCGGCGGCCAGGCAGAAGGCGCGCACCACATCGCCCACGTACACGTAGTCTCGGGTGTTTTCTCCCCGTCCAAAGACCCTCGTGGGCTGCCCGGCCAGGAGGCGCTGCGAGAAGATCGCCACCACCCCGGCCTCCCCGTGGGGGTTTTGGCGGGGCCCGTACACGTTGGCCGGGGCAATGTGGGTGCAGTCCAGGCCGTAGAGGTGGCGGAAGGTATTGAGGTAGGTTTCGCCCGCGAACTTCGAGGCGGCATAGGGGGAATGGGGATCGACCGGGGTGTCCTCCCCCACGGGGAAGGAATCGGGCTCGCCGTAGATGGAGCCGCCGGAGGAGGTGTGCACGATCTTGCGCACGCCGTGGCGGCGGGCGGCCTCGGCCAGCCGAATGGTGGCCAGGATATTGGTCTGCGCGTCCGCCACCGGATCGGCCACGGAGGCGCGCACATCGATCTGAGCGGCGAGGTGGAAGATCACCTCGGGGCGGTGGTGGGCGAGCAGGGCGTCCACGTCCGCAGTGCGCACGTCGGCCTCCACGAGGGTCAGCCCCCCGGTGGTCTCGGCCTGGCGGAGGTTCTCCCGCCTGCCGGAGGAGAGGTCATCTAGCACCACCACGCTGTGGCCCTGGGCCAGGAGCGCGTCGCTCAGGTTAGAGCCGATGAATCCGGCACCGCCGGTGACAAGTGTGCGCATGGGTACTACCTTAGCGGTGGCCCAGGGGGCGTCGTCTCGCCGCCCGCAGGGCCAGGGCCACCCCCGCCACGGCCATCGCGAGGCCAAAGGTCAGCATCTGCGGGTAGGTGAAGGTATCGCCCAGGAAGGTGAGCACGGCGGGAAAGACCATGCCGACGTAGGTGCAGCAGTAAAAAATCCCGGTCAACCCCGCCAGGTCCTCCGGCAGGGCGACGCGCTGGGTCTCCGCCAACCCGATGAACATTCCCAGGCCGTAGGCCAGGCCCAACACCACCGCGCAGATGATTCCCCCGCCCACAGTGGGGCGCGCGGCGGTAATCGCCGCGATCAGCATCCCCAGCGCCGCGAGCGTCATGGCGCTCACGGGGCCGCGCCGCCCGCCCGTATCGAACCTCGGGCCCACCTGCTGGATGGCGAATCCGCAGCCCATCGTGATCAGCGAGATCAGGCCGGTATAGGCCACGGGGTGCTCCATGTTTCCCTGCAGGCGGGAGGTGATGATGGTCTGGGCGGTAAAGGAACAGCCGAACACCCAGGGGGCCATCGGCACCACCACCGTGAGGAAGCGCCTGCTGCGCAGCGAGGGCACCGCGATGTCGCCGAACAGCCCGCGGGAACGCCCCACCTCGGCTCGGCGGCGATGGGTCTCCGGCACCGAAAAGAGCAGCGGGTAGACCACCAGGGTCAGGGCGATGTGCACCGCGTAGATGAGCTGGCCGGGATAGATGGCCCACTGGGCGAGCAGCCCCGCCGTGACCGGGCCGAGCGCCAGGCCCATCGTCAGCGTCATCGACGCCCGCTTCGCCCCCGCGGAGGCCCAGGCGTTCGGCTCGTAGGGCGGCATGGACAGCTCCTTGAGCCAGCTTCCCCCGGCGGTCATGGCGATGCCCAGCGCCGCGCCCGCGATCAGCCGACCGGAGGCCAGCAGCGCCTCCCGGTGCTCCCCGGCGGCGATGAGGAAGGAACCGATCATCGCCAGGACCGGGGCCGGGAGCATGACCGCACGACGCCCCCAGCGGTCCGCCAGCGTTCCCGCGCCCAGCAGCCCCACCCCCACGCCCACGGCGTAGAGCGCCAGCATCGAGTCCACGAAGAGATCCGCGAACTCCCCCTCGCCCCGATAGAACACGATCATGGAGGTGAACTGATTGCCTCCCCAGGCCACAACGAACATGCTCGGGGCCACACGCAACCAGAGGCGGGGGGACAACTCCTTGTTAGCCATGCTAAGACTCTAGCGCAAGGTGATGCCAGACACTTTTACCCTGCCGCCGTCCCTCCCCCATCACCGGGCACAGGTAGACTATGCGGGAGCGATTTTCCCCACGGGAGGCACGCATGAATCCGCGCACGGATCCTTATCCCCCCCGGAGCCCTGGTAGGCCACGCCGCCGAGCTAGAGGCATGGGACATCTCCCTGGATCGCGCCGCCAACGGCTACACTGACGCCCCGCATATCCTGCGCGGGGTGGGCAAGACGGTTCTCCTTTCCGAGATGAGCAGAATCGCCCAAGACAAGAAATGGGTGGTGTGCAGGTTAGAAAGCGGAACCCGGGAAAGACCTCCGCCAGATGATCGGCGATGGGCTCTACGAGCCCCTGTACGAGATCAGCACAACACCGGCCGCGCACCGGCCAAGAAGCTTCTCCGCGCCCTCAAAACTATGCTTTCCTTCAAGACCTCCTACGATTCGAGCGGAAACTGGAGCTTTGGCCTCGATCTTTCTAAGACCACCGGTGGTGCCGCCGATAGCGGCTCCTTGGCCATGGACACCAAAAATATTATCCGCGACGTGGCCGCCGCCATGTAGGAGAAGGAAAAGGGCCTGGCCATTCTCATCGACGAGGCCCAGGACTTAGCAAAAGAGGAGCTAGCCACCCTTGCCATGTGCGCGCACATGGCCGCCTCGGAGAGGCTGCCATTCCTCCTGGGACTGGCCGGACTGCCCACCCTCAGAAAGAAGACATGCGATGCTAAATCCTACACCGAGCGCTTTTCCTTCAAGAACATCGAGCGCCTGACCGAGGACGAAGCTCGCGAGGCATTCCGGCAACCGGCCAAAGAGAAGCGCGTAACCTGGAGCCCCGGCACCCTTGACCTCGCCGTACGCCATTCCGGCCAGTACCCCTACTTCATCCAGCAATTCGGTAAAGAAAGCTGGGACGCCGAAAAGGAATCCCCGGACACCATCTCCGAAGCCGCAGCGGAAGAAGGCGTGCGCAATGGACAGAAGGAGCTGGATAAGGGATTCTTTCTAGCCCGTTGAGATCGGTGCACCCCCAAGGAAAGGGAATACCTCCAGGCCATGTGCCCGGAAGGTACCGACGGAATAGGAAGCAGAACGGTGGCCCAGAATATGAAGCGCGACCCCAATTCCGTGGCCCCGCTGCGGGCAAATCTCGTCAGCAAGGGAATGATCTTTTCTCCCGAACACGGAATCGTGGCATTCACCGTCCCCGGCATGGCGGAGTTCATCAAGCGACAACCGGAATAATCCCCTCGGGCGACCCTACCCAAAGGTAAAGGAGTATACCCGCAGCCCCTGGGGAATGGTGATGCTCACCGTCTCTCGCCGGGATTGCGTTCCCTTAACCAGATCCACCGAGCCGTCGGCGGTCACCGGAAACTCCTCCCCCCGCCCGTCGCGGTGCTCCACCCTGATCGTCCCGCGCCCCGAGACCACCAGCTGCACGTGCGCGGCCGCATAGTTCAGGCGGATGCGGGATAACCCCGCCCCGCATTCGCCGGGGGTCAAGAACTCCTCCCCCAGCTGCCAGGGCCCCTCCAGGGCGTAGCGCCGATCCTTCGGCTCCGTGGGAGCAAAGTCCCGGCAGCCGGGTCGATACTGGTCGCGTGGGTGGTCGAAGTAGCGCGCCCGCTGCGTTCCCAGGTAGGTCTCCGGGTTCCGGTGGATCGCCCCAGGTGCTTCCGCCGCGTCCGCCGGCGCGCCCCCGTCGGCCGAGCCCGCCACGCCGGGTTCCACCGGCTCCGGGAGGTCAATCCCGGGGTTGGCCCGGGTCAGCAGCTCGCGCACCAGCTGTTCTGTCTGTGTGTACGCGCCCTCGCCCTCGTGAATCTGACGCACCCGCCCCCGATCGTCCACGAGGTAATGGGCGGGCCAGTAGCGGTTGTGGAAGGCCCGCCAGGTGGCAAAGTCGTTGTCCTGCACCACCGGATAGTGGATGTTCTGCTCGCGCACGGCGGCGCGCACGTTGTCCACATCGTGTTCGAAGGCGTATTCCGGCGCGTGGATACCCACTACGGTCAGCCCGGCGTCGCGGTAGCGGTCGTAGAGCTTGGTGAGGTGCTCGTTGGCCCGCTGGCAGTTGATGCAGGCGTACGCCCAGAAGTCCACCAGGGTGACCGAGGTACCCTCGGCGGGGCGGCGCGGGTCGATCGGTTCCTCCGTGTTGAGCCATTCGCCCAGCCCCACCAGCTCGGGCACCTCGCCGCAGTCCTGCGCCTGACCCGGATCGGCCCCGCGGCATTCGTCGAAGGCGCTCGCCCCGCCCTCGGCGGCGGCACCCTGCACGGAGTTCACCACATCCCGGGTGTGCGAAGAGGAGTTGAAGGAATCCTGAATGCCCGCCGTCCAGTCCGGCAACACGCGCTGGAGCGCGGCGGGGAGGTTCAGCGCGATGGCCACCGCCAGGGCGATGATCAGCGCACCCGCCGCCCGGGCGATGGCGGTGCGGTGCGTGCGCACGAAGGCGGCCCGCGCGCTCATTTTCTTGCCCGCTAGCGCGAAGAAGAAAAGCGGGGTGCACGCCCCGGCGGCAAAGGAGACCGCCAGCGCGACGTTTCCCCAGCCGATCTCCCCCGTGGCCCCCGCCACCGTGACCGCGGCGAGCACCGGGCCCGCGCACGGGGAGTACACCGCGCCCAGGGCAAGGCCTACCCCGAAACCGGACCCGCCCTTGCGGGTGGCCCCCTGAATGCGGGAGGGGATCCTGATCCTGGTGAAGGGGCGCTCCAGCGCGTCGTTGAGGGCGGGCCACATCATGCTCAGCCCCACCACGACCAGCAGCGCCACGCCCAGCCAGCGCAGCGTGGACGGAGGCAGGCGCAGAGCCTCCAGCACCACCGTTCCCAGGAGCGTGACCAGGGTAAAGCTGATGGCGATCCCGGTGGCCACCAGGATGGGGCGGCGGTTTTTATCCGCCGATACCGCAAACACGATGGACAAAACGGGCAAAATACACGGCGAGAGGCCGGTCACCAGGCCCCCGATGAGGCCGATCAAGAGTAATTCCCACATGGCTTCTTCTTTCCTCCTCGTCATGCCCCTCGTGTGTCGGTCGGCCACGCGCCCGGCGGGGCTCGACGTCGTTGGGGCCCCTCACCCTTGGGGTACGGAGCACCGGAGCGCGGTGGATTGGATACGGGGCGCGGGGCTACGCGGCGGGGGTAGTAAAAAATTGTGCGATCCTCCCATCCAAGGCCGGGGTCGGCTCCGTATGCACTCATAGTTGGGCCCGCACCGGGCACCCGACGAGGTCGAAGGACCGAATCACGCCTACCGCAAGGAGAAGATCATGAAGCGCATTGCCGCCACCGCCGCCGTGACCATCGCGATGGGACTGGGCCTGGCCGCCTGCAACGACTCCGGGGATTCGATGGATTCCAGCGAGAAGATGGCCCCGGCGTCCACCTCCGGGGCCATGATGACCGAGGAGAAGATGAGCCAAGAGACGATGCAGCCCTCCGAGGCCATGGACAAGATGGACGGCGAGGAGCACTCCGGCGAGGCGATGACGGAGCAGATGGAGAAGTCGAACTAGAATCCGCCGCCGGGACGCCCGATTGCAACCGTCATGAGCGCCCATACCTTAGTATGTGATGGCATGGCAGTCGATGAATGCGAGCCCCTTGAGGCTTTGATGCCGCTCATCCAGGGCGGTGACGCGGCCGCCTTCGAGCGGCTCTACGACGCCACCGCTCCCCAGGTTCTGGGCCTGATCACGCAGATCCTGCGCGACCGCGCCCAGGCCGAAGAGGTTACCCAGGAGCTTTTCATCGAGCTATGGCAGCACGCTGCGGAGTATGATCCCGCGCGGGGATCCGCCAAGAGCTGGATTCTGCGCCGGGCCCGCATGCGCGCCATCGACCGGCTGCGCTCCGTGCTCTCCACCCTCCACCGCGACGACCGAGAGGCCTTCCTCATAGCCAGCGCCACGGTGGAGTCGGTGGAAAACCAGGCCCTTAATAACGTGGAGCGGCGCGGGATCCGCGAGGCGCTCGACCTGGTGGGTGAGCCCCACAAGACGGCGATCCTGTTGGCCTACTTTGGCGGCCTCACCCAGGCGGAGCTGGCGCGCACCACCGGCGTACCCCTGGGCACGGCCAAGACCCGGGTGCGCGATGGCCTGCGTAAGCTGGAAAAGATTCTTGTCCAACGCCGCCTGGCCCCTCAGGAAGGAGGCACCCCATGAGCGCCCGCCCTCGCCCCCAGGGCATTCCCATCCCCCCTCGCCTGGAGGAGGACCTGGCGCAGGCGGCCGAGCCGATCGTCCCGCCGGCGGAGTTGAAGCGGTCGATCATGGCGGCCATCGCCTCCGGCGAGTACCCCCCGCACCCCGCCGGGGCGCAGCAACCGAGCGAAGAAGGCTGCGCGGGCGCCGAGGTGGTCTCGCTGGAACAGCGGCGCAGAGGACGCAGAGGATACGTGGCCGCCGCGGCGGCCACGGTGCTCGCGGTGGCGGGGGCAGGCCTGCTGTGGAGCGAGGTCGGCCCGGGCGGTTCCTCCGATACCGCCACCGTGCAGGCCGAGGGCATCGTGCAGGGCCCGGCGGCCACGGATAAGATGCACGAGATCATGGCCGCCGAGGATATGCGCAGCGTATCGCTGAGCGCGGACGGTTCCGAGCTGGCCGTGGTGGTCTCCGCCGACATGGATTCGGGAGGCGCGATGGTCAATGGTGCCCCCCGCCTGGAGGCGGGCATGGGTGCCCAGGTGTGGTCCATCGACCGCCACGGCAACGCCCGGTCGGCCGGGGTCATCGGACAGGAGGAGCACACCGACGTGTGGATGCCCCTGCCCGGGGACACGGAAACGGTGCGCGTGACGCAGGAGCCGATGGCGGGAAGCCCCCGCCCCAGCGGCACCGTCCTGGCGGAGGGCACGCTCTAGGGTCAGGGGCGTTCCTCGCCTTCGCTATACTCTGTTCATGGCACAGATCACCCACGGGCGAGTACGCACCCGTCATCTCCTTCAGGCCAAGCAGCAAGGACGCAGAATCACCGCGCTGACCAGCTACGATGCCCTGACGGCCAGGATTTTTGACGATGCGGGCATCGATCTCCTCCTCGTGGGAGATTCCGCAGCCAACGTGGTGCTGGGGCACCCCTCCACCCTTCCCATTACCGTGGACGAGCTCGTCTCCCTGGCCCGGGCCGTGACCGGAGCCGCCACCCGCGCCTTCGTGGTGGCCGACCTGCCCTTCGGCAGCTATGAGGCGGGTCCCGAGCAGGCCCTGGCCACCGCCACCAGGTTTATGAAGGAAGCCGGGGTGGCCGCCGTCAAGCTGGAGGGCGGCACGGAGATCGCCCCCACCATCGCGGCGCTCGTCCGGGCGGGCATCCCGGTGGTGGGTCACCTGGGTTATACCCCGCAGTCCGAGCACGCCCTGGGCGGCCACGTGGTGCAGGGGCGTGGCGCGGGGGCGCAGCGGCTGCGCGAGGACGCCCTGGCCGTGCAGGAGGCGGGGGCCTGCGCCGTGGTCTTTGAGATGGTTCCGGCCGCCACGGCGGGGCAAATCAGCAAGCAGCTGTCCATTCCCACCATCGGCATCGGGGCCGGGGCCGGCACCGACGGCCAGATCCTGGTGTGGACGGACGCCTTTGGCCTGACCCGGGGAACAACGCCGCGCTTCGTGCGCGCCTACGCCCACCTGGGCGAGGAGCTGGGCCGCGCCACCCGCGCCTACATCCAGGACGTGCAGGCCGGGGACTTCCCCGGCGCGGCCGAGTCCTTCGGGGAGGAATAGCCGTGGCCATCGTGTGCCACACCGTGGCCCAGCTGCGCGCGGCGCTGGCCGAGCACGATTCCTCCGGCCTCGGGCTGGTGCCCACCATGGGCGCCCTGCACCAGGGGCACGGTCGGCTGCTGGCACAGGCGGTGGCGGATAATGACGTCGTGGTGGCCAGCGTCTTCGTCAATCCCCTGCAGTTTACCGACCTCGGCGACTGCGAGGACTACCGCCGCTACCCGCGCCAGCCCGACAAGGACCTCGAGCTGCTGGAACGCCACGGCGTGCACATCGCCTTCATGCCCAGCGTAGAGGAGATGTACCCCGGCGGCACGCCCCTGGTGTGGGTGCGCACCGGCGAGATGGGCGCGCGCCTGGAAGGCGCCAGCCGTCCGGGGCATTTTGACGGCGTGGCCACCGTGGTGACCAAGCTGATGAACCTCGTGCGGCCCGCCCGCGCCTACTTCGGCCGCAAGGACGCCCAACAGGTGGCGATCGTGCGGCGCGTGGTGCGGGATCTCAACCTGCCCGTGGACATCGAGGAGGTGCCCATCGCCAGGGCCGCGGACGGGCTGGCGGAATCCAGCCGCAACCAGCGCCTCGGCGCGCAGGATCGGCGGCACGCCCTGGCGCTCTCGCGGACCCTGGCGCTGCTCCGGGAGCACTCGGCGGCCGGGCGCGCCCTCGACCTGCCCGGCGCGCGCCGCGACCTCGCCCGCTCCCCCGGCGTGGATCTGGATTACCTGGTGGTGGTCGATCCCCTCACCCTAGAGCCGCTGAACGAGGAGACCCTCGCCCGGCCGCTGGCAGCCCCGGCGCTGGCCCTGGTGGCGGCCACGGTGGGCGGGGTGCGGTTGATTGATAACGCCACGGTGTAGGGGCCTTAGTACCCCCGCCTGATCCATTCCTCCAGGTGCGGGGCCTCCGCCCCGATGGTGGTGTGATCCCCGTGCCCGGTGCGCACGGTGGTCTCGGCCGGCAGGTCGAGCAAGGAGGTCTTGAGCGAGGCGATGATGGTGTCAAAGGAACTATAGCTGCGCCCGGTGGCCCCGGGGCCGCCCTGGAAGAGGGTGTCCCCGGAGAAGAGCTCGGCGGCCTCGGGGAGGTAGAGGCAACAGGAACCCGGCGAGTGGCCGGGGGTGTTGAGCACCCGCATCTGGGTGCCCGCCACCTCGAATACCTGCCCATCGGCGAGGTCGCGGTGCGCCACGCCGGGCAGGGTGTGCTCCCAGAGCATGTGGTCGCCGGGGTGGAGGTAGAGGGGGGCGTCGAGCAGGCGGGAGAGCTCGGGGGCCGCGCCGATGTGATCGTTGTGCCCGTGGGTGCAGAGGATCCCCTTGACGGTGCGACCGGCCACCGCCTCGACGATGGGGGCGGGGTCGTGCGCGGCGTCGATGACGTAGACCTCGTGTTCGTCGCCCACCAGCCAGATGTTGTTGTCCACGTCCCACTGCCCGCCGTCGAGGGCAAAGACGCCGGACGTCACCACGTGGTCTACCCGCAGGTCGCCGTGGCTCATCAGAGCACCACCACCGAGCGCAGCACGGTGCCCGCCTTCATCGTGGCGAAGGCCTCCTCTACCTCGTCCAGGCCGACGCGCTCGGTGACGAACTTGTCCAGGGGGAAGCTCCCCTGAAGGTGCAGGTCCACGTAGGCCGGGAAGTCACGTTCGGGCAGGCAGTCGCCGTACCAGGAGGGCTTGAGGGCGCCGCCGCGGGAGAAGAAGTCGATGGCCGGCAGCTCGATGATGGAGGTGAGGTTGGGCACGCCCACCATGACCATGCGCCCGGCGTGATCGCGGGAGTAAAAGGCCTGCCGCCAGGTGGGCATGATGCCCACGGCGTCGATGGTCACGTCCGCGCCGAAGCCGCCGGTGAGCTCGCGCACCGCGTCGATGACGTCTTGCTCCTCCATCTCGGCGGAGTTGATGGTGTGGGTGGCGCCGAGGTCGCGCGCCCAGGCGAGCTTGCGCTCGTCCACGTCCACGGCGATCACGGTGGTGGCGTCATTCATGGCGGCACCGGCCACGGCCGCCGCACCCACGCCGCCGCAGCCAAAGACCGCCACGGATTCGCCCCGCCTGACCTGCGCGGTATTGACGGCCGCGCCCACGCCCGCCATCACGCCGCAGCCGAGCAGGCCCGCGGCGGCGGGATCCTCCTGGGGATTGACCTTGGTGCACTGAGCCTCGTGTACCAGGGTTTTTTCCGCGAAGGCGCCGATGCCCAGGGCGGGGGTGAGCTCAGTGCCGTCCTCCAGGGTCATCTTCTTGGAGGCGTTGAAGGTGGCAAAGCAATAGTGCGGCTCGCCGCGCTTGCAGGCGCGGCATTCCCCGCACACGGCGCGCCAGTTGAGCACCACGAAGTCCCCCACCGCCACGTGGGTCACGCCCGGGCCGACCTCCTCGACGACGCCCGCGGCCTCGTGCCCGAGCAGGAAGGGGTAGGCGTCCTCGATGTCGCCGTCGCGGTACGCCAGATCGGTATGGCACACCCCACAGGCCTGAATCTTCACCACCACGTCGCGCTCGCCGGGATCGGGAATGACGATGCGGGTCGATTCCACGGGTTGCCCCTTGGCGGCAGCGATGATTCCGGTCACGGTTTGCGGCATGTTCTGGTCTCCTTCGACGCATACGGGGGTTACTACCCGGCCGAGTCTAACGCCAGATTTTCCGCCCCGCCGCAGGTGAGAACGTATTTCAATAAAGGGGATCGAGCGGAACCACGTTGCCGGTGACGGTGGGCACAAACGCGGCGAGGAGGTGGCGGATGCTCAGAAACATGGCTAACGCGAGATATCTGCTCGATGCCCTATGGTGAACGCATGCAGACGCGAGCCAAAGCCAACACCCCCAGGGACATCCTGTGGCTCACGCGGCTACCCCGGGAGCAGCTAAGGCTGTCGCAACAAAGCATCATCGCCCAAGCAGAAAAACTCACCGCCAAAGACATACGCCCATTCCGCTAAATATGCGCGTGATTTTATCGGCGCAGGAATCTACCGGAAGGCAAGTATTCCGCGCGGTTGCTATTCACGCAGCGACTCAAAGCCTGGGATACCAGCCGCGATATTGGCCGCCAGCACCCCATTGGGGCGCTCCACGGCCCCCACACCCGCAGCGGGCACCCCGGCGGCCCGATTGGCCGCCGCCATCCCGCTGACGGGGTCGCGGCAGGGGAAGTAGCGGTGGCTTTCCTGTGCTTTTTCCCGAACCGGACGCGGCGGCCACCACTGTGTGCATGATGTTTCCGGTGGCAACGGGGTATCGGGCCTGGGCCTTAACAAAGGCGGTATCGAGAACCTTGCGCAGCTTTTTCATGTCATTTCCTCACTGTAGTTTTTCCATCGCGTGGTTGCGGATCTCCTCGACCCCGGCGCGCATGGCCTCGGCGTCTTCCGGGATCATGGCGGCCCGGGTACGTCGTTCCAGCACGTCCTCGACAGTGATCGCCCCCTCGTGGGTGAAGGCGTATTCCACCTCGGCGCGGGTCACGTCCAGGGGGCTGACCGTGTCCAGGGGGCATTCCACGGTGGCTGCGGTCAGCACGGCGGGGGCCTCGTTACCAAAGCGGGCCACCATCGCACGTGGCAACCCGTGGAGATCCCGGGTGGCCACGTGCGAGTAGCCTCGGTGCCCCGGCGCGCCGAGCAGCGGGAAGTCACGGGTGGCGCACGGGCGCGCGGTGAGGCACCGCTCCACGATGACCCGGTCGAGAGTCTCCTCGGCATGAGGCGGTACTCGGTGAACTTGCCGCCCACCACGGAGAACATACCGTCCTCGGAGCAGACGATAGCGTGGCGGCGGGACAGGTCCGCGGTAGAGCCGCCCCCGCCGTTATCGAGCAGCGGGCGCAAGCCGGTGAAGGTACCCATCACGTGGGCGCGGGTGAGCTTCTTATCCAGGGTCTGGTTGATGTTGCGCAGCAGGAACTCCACGTCCTCCTTGGGGGTGGGAGGCACGTCCGGGATGGCCCCGGGGGCGTCCTCGTCCGTGAGGCCAAGGTAGCAGCGTCCGTGCGGGGCGGGGAGGATGAAGAGGTATCGGGAGATCGATCCCGGCAGCGGCACCGTGAGCGCCCCGGTGGAGTTACCGAGGGTCTCGGCCCTAAATACCAGGTGGGTGCCCCGAGCAGGGCGCACCTTGATGCCCGCGTCGAGCCTGCCGGCCCACACCCCGGTGGCGTTGATCACGGCGCGGGCCTGGAGGGTGATCTCCCGACCGCCCAGGGTGTCGCGCAGCCGCACCGACCTGCCGGTGGCCTCGGTGGCCTCGCAGTAGGTGAGGATGCGCGCCCCCTCGCTGGTGGCGGTGCGGGCGATGGCGGTGACCACGCGGGCGTCATCGACCATCTGGCCATCATAATTAACCCAGGAGCCCTTGAGGCCGGGGCGCAGCACCGCCGGGCACAGCCGAGTGGTCTCTGCCGCGGAGACGTAGCGGGAGCGCGGCAGAGTGCGCGCCGAGGTTCCAGCGGTGATGCGCAGGGCATCTCCGGCAAAAAACCACCCGGGCGGCGGCCTTTTGCACCAGGTTGGTGTCCTCTCCCAGAGCCATGACCTGCGGCAACGCCCTGATGAGGTGCGGCGCGGTGCGTTCCATGAGGATTCCCCGCTCCACCGCCGAGTGACGCGCGATCCCCAGCTCTAGCTTGGTCAGGTAGCTCAGGCCGCCGTGGGCCAGCTTGGAGGACCACCGGGAGGCACCAAAGGCGAAGTCGTGCTTTTCTATCAGCACGATGGACAGGCCCCGGGTGACGGCATCGAGCGCCAAGCCCACCCCGGTGATGCCGCCGCCGATGATCACCACGTCCACCGGCTCGGTGGCCTGGCTCAGGGCGTCAAGGTCGGCATCTCGCCTCGCGGCGTTGAGTGCACCGTGAGTGTTCATTGATGTAGGTATCCCTTCAACATTGCGGTGAGCTCGTTGGCCCACTCGTCTTCCGCTTGCGTCACCGCGCCGAGCACGGCCGAGGAGAGCACGAGGGATTGAACCACCATGAAGATGTGAGTGGCCATCACCTGCGGCTCGCCGCGGCGCATCACCACGCCGTCCTGGTGCATGCGCACGATGACGTTTTTGATGAATCTGACCATGATCTGCTGGCTTTCCCCGAGGCGCTGGAACTGGTAGGTCAGCAGAAGTTCGGGATCCTTGCGCAGGATCGAAGAAAGGAACTCGTTGCGCCGGGCCGCCAGGGCCACGGCCACCGTGGTCTCGCACAGCGTATCGATGTCCCTCGGGGGCGGGTAGGCAGCATCGAGAAGGCCAATGACCTCCCGGGTGAGAACCTTGCGCACCAGGGCGTCCACGCTGCCAAAGTGGGCGTACACCGTGGGACGCGATACTCCGGCCGCGCGGGCAACGGCCGCCATGGTGGTGCCGCTGACTCCGCGCTGCATGAAGCACTCCCGGGCACCGGCGTAGATCGCCTCGCGGATGGCTGCATTACCGCGCGTCATGTTCGCCTCAGGCCTCCACGGTGCTGAAGGTCGCGGTCGGCTCCTCGGCGTGGCGGCCCGTGGGTTGAGCCTCACGGCGTTGCCGGGCGGCGCGAACAAGGAATGTCAGCGCCAGCGAGATCGCGATGGAGGCGACCAGGCCAAGAACGCCCAACCAGAAGGTGGCATCCAGCGCACCGTCGGTGGCGCGGATGAAGGCGTACCGGGCGTAGGACATCGGGTGCACCCCGTGGAGGGCGCGCAGCGCGCCGGGGGTCAGCGCGAGCGGCCACACCCCGCCGAAAGCGAAGACCCCGTAACCCAGGAAGCCGAGGGCGAAAAGCGCGCCGACGAGCCGCCCGAAGAGCATCCGCAGGAACTGATACACTGCGGCTCCGCTCATACCCATCAAAACGAACACGAGGATCGTGGCTGACCAGTGCGCAGGATACCAGCCCAGGACGGAGGAGAATCCGGCCAGGACTAACAGGATCAGCGTGTTGATCGCGGAGAGCAGTGCGAAGGCCTTGAGCACCGGGGCGGTCACCACGCGATCATGCATCCGGCCCAGTACCTCCGGAAGCAGGATGGAGACGGTGGCCATGAGCAGGAAGCCAAAGACCAGGATGAGGATCATGGACACGCCGCCAGACAGCGTCAGGTTGGTGGGGTCATGGACGTCCACCTGCGTCTGCACGGCGGGGTTGTTCTTGGAGTCGTACAGGATCGGGGCGGCGATCTGCTTGGCGGACAGCGGCACCGCGTTGATCCGCGGCGCCTGCTTGGCCCCCTCGCTCAGGCCCGAGGCAAGCTGCCCGGTGCCCTCCTTGAGCTGGCGGGTGCCGTCGTTGAGCAGCAGGGTGCCGTCATAGAGCTGGCCCACGCCGTCGTCCACCTGGATGATGCCGTCGTGGAGTTGACGCTGGCCGTCGCCCAGCTGCATCAGGCCACTGAGGTAGGGGGCAGAGGGGTCGGTGAGGTTTTGCCGCACCTCCGCCGTGCCCGCCTTGAGCTTGCGTAGCTGGGCGGCCATGCTCTCTGGGTTGGCGTTGTTGAGCTGTCTTAGGGTTCCGGCCAGCTGATCGGCCTGGGCACCCAGGCCCACCGCGCGCATGGTATCCAGCACGGGCTGGAGCGCGGTCACCGCGGATTGCACCTGATCCAGCAGCGGGATCAGGCCGCCGGTGAGCTGGCCCACACCTTCGTCGATCTGCACCATACCTGCACCCAGCTGAGTGGTGCCGTCCTTGAGCTGGCGGGTTCCGTCCACTCCCTGGGTGGTGCCGTCGTGGGCTTGACCCGCGCCGTCGTCAAGCAGCCGGGCCCCGTTGGCCGCCTCGCCCAGGCCCTTGCCCAGCTGGTTCATGCCGTCGAGGATCTGTTTGGCGTAGCCCTCCTGAATGCCCTGGGCCACGCCCTTTTGGATCTCGGAGACCAGGCCGTTGGTCAGCAGGGGGGCGTTGGTGCCGTTGAAGTCGTTGTAGGAAATTTCCACCACCGGCTGGCGTGGCTTATCGTCGATGACCGTCACGACGTCCTGGGAGAACGTTTCCGGGATTTCCACGGTAAAGAGGTATGTGCCCTTGGCCAATCCCTGATCCGCTTCCTCGGCGTCTACCTTCACAAAGTGGAGATAATCAATATCAAGCAGCCCATCGACCACCTGATCGCCAAAGTTTTCCACCTTGCCCGCCTGGGTGGCTCCCTTGTCGTTATTGACCACCGCTAGTTCCACGTCGTGCAGGTAATGGCGCGGATCCCACATGGCCCACATGTAGGCCACGGCCACGATGAGGGGCATGACCAGCAGCAGCACTATGAGGGTGCGGGAAAGATGGCCGCGCGGACGCCAGTCCAGCGCCCGGGTCAGCCGCGAGGACGCACTCATCATCGGGCTCCTTTCGTTAACTTTTTCGGGTTAGGGCCTAGGCACGAGGTAATAACCGGCGCCGGGGACGATTTCGCACTCCACCGGGCAGGCGAAGTATTTATCGCCGTCGGCGTAGGCGTTAATGCCCGGCATCTCCACGCGCACCTTGCGGGTCCGGTATCGGCGGGCTTCTGCAACATCGTCGAAGTCTCCTGAGAAGATCTTGTTCACGTTCAGGGCAGCCTTGCGGCGGGGCATCTTGGACACCAGGGTGATGTCAAAAAGACCGTCGTAATGATCTGTATCGGGGCACACCTGCATACCGCCGCCGTAGGTGCGGGTATTGCCGATGGCGCACAGGGTCACCTCATCGGAGATGACCTCCCCGTCGTCCAGCGTGATGCGGGTGGGTAGGGAGTGGAAGTTGATAAAATCCAACAGGATCGCCAGCACGTAGCGGGGCTGGCCAGAGGGCCACGGAATGCGGTTGGTGCGGTCGGTCACCAGGGAGTCAAAGCCGGCGCAGGCAATCGTGCCAAAGTACCGCTGCTGGCCGTCGTCCGTGCGCATGATCCCCAGGTCCGTTCGGGTGGTAAAGCCCTGGACGATGGTCTTGGCCGCGCGGCGGGCATCCAGCGGTATGCCGTATTCCCGGGCGTGATCGTTGCCGGTGCCCGCCGGGATGATCCTCAAGGGCGTGGTGCTTCCAGCCTGTTCCTGGAGGACAAGACTGATGAAGCCGTTGCCGCCGCAGGCCACGAGGGCATCGATGGAATCATCCTCGACCATCTCGCGGGCCAGGTTCCGCGAGACCTCCGAGGAGGAACCGAAGATGCGCACCACGTCCACGCCGTAGCTATAAAAGGCACGGGCGGCGATGTTCGAGGCCTCCACGGCCCTGCCCTTAGCCGCGGCGGGGTTGGTCAGCACGGCGACGCGCGAAATCTCTCGGTGCCCCAACTGGTAGTCATTGCTCATGATGTTGTTGCCTTGTCATTTCCGTCTAAAACAGCTTGCCGGGGTTGAGAATGCCCGCGGGGTCCAGGGTGGCCTTCACCGAGCCGAGGATCGTGGCCCCCAGGTTGCCCATGTCGGCCTGCACCCACGGGCGGTGATCGGTGCCCACCGCGTGGTGGTGCGTGATCGTCGCGCCGTTGTCCACCATCGCCCGGCAGGCGGCCTCCTTGGCCTTCCGCCACTGGCTAGCCGGATCTTCCCCGCGCTGACCGGCGATGATCGTGAAATACAGGGAGCAGCCGCCCTCATACACGTGAGAGATGTGGCACATGATGATCGCGGAGCTTCCCGACTCCGCCAGCTCGGTGCCCACCGCCTCGGTCACGGCCTTTTTCACCCGGTCGATGTTGGACCAATCCGTGGCCGTCTCGAAGGTTTCGCACACGGCCCCCTGATCGAGGAGGCCGTCTCACAACACGGGCGCGCCGAAACGGCCGCGCTCCCACTGCCGCACCGGCACCTCGCCTCGAGAAACACCGCCCAGAGACAACAGGAGGTTGCGGGTCTCCTCGTGACGGGACTCCGTGTGCTCCGGGGTGCCCTCGTACATGGTCAGCAGCAGACAGCCGGAGTCGGCATCGTCGGAGTCCCCGATCTTGTCCGTGGAGCTCAGATTGAGACTGGACTCGATCTCGTCGGAAAGGCGCAGCACCGTGGGGCCGGTGCCCGTCTGCGTCACCTTACGCATCGCTTCGGCCCCCTCGGCGAAGGAGGGGAAGCTAAACGCCTCGTAGCGCTTGACCTCGGGGATGGGGTGGACACGCAGGCGCACCCGGGTGATCACGCCGAGGGTACCCTCCGAGCCGAGAAAAAGCTGGCGTAGATCGGGGCCGGCGGCCGACGCCGGGGCCTGGTAGCCCACCGTGGTCACGCCCACAGGGGTCACCACGGTCAGCTCGCGCACCATCTCGTCGAAGCGACCGTAGCCCGCGGAGTTCTGCCCCGAGGACCGGGGGGCGGCGTAGCCGCCGATGGAGGCATAGGGGAAAGACTACGGGAAGTGCCCGATCTGCAACCCGTGCTCGGCCAGCTTCAGCTCCGCGTGGGGGCCGGACAACCCCGCGCCCAGGGTAGCCTGCATGGACACAGTATCGACGTCCTCCAACTGATCGAAGCGCACCATATCGAGGCTGATCACGGCGCGCAGGCCGCCGTCCTTCGGTGCCAGGCCGCCTACCACGCTGGTGCCGCCGCCGAAGGGAACCACGGCCACCCGCTCCTCGGTGCACCAGGTAAGCAGGGCTGCCACCTCGTCCTCGGTGCCGGGAGCCACCACGGCGTCCGAGGCGTCGATGACGCGGCCGGAGCGTCAATCCAGCAGATCCGGGTAGGACTTGCCGCGAGCCCGGCGCAGATGCTGCTCGTGCTCAGTGCTCACGTAGCCCTCGCCGACGATCCCGGATAGAGCGGCGAGGTCAGATTCGCTCAGGCGCACCTCGCTCAGGTGCACCTCCTCGGCCGGAAGGCGGGCGTTATTGCCGCCATCCGCCCCCAGCATCGTGGCGACGAGCTTGCGTACGCTACCGGAAAGCGGCTTGGCTTCCTCCGTCGTGCCCCAGAGGCTGTGGGTCATGGGAGGTAACGGAATGCCAGATTGACGCGCTTGAGTAGTCATGGTCACATCATTGCATTTTTACACTTCTAGAGGAAGTGTAAAAATGAGTCTTTCCCCCGCGCCGCAGCTGGGCGGAAAAATCCCTGGTGGTGGTCGGCTGGGCGGACTGGACGCCGCAAGGAGGCTACCCCCCGTTAGGGGGCATTGGGACGGCGCGCAGCTCGGGACGTGAGCCACGCGCTTTATCACCCCAGCGCATGAAAATCAATAATTCACGCACCCTCGTGGGTATGACAGCTTGCCGTCGGAGCATGGGAGGCCTAGACTGGGGGCCATCCTTCCTATGGAGGGAACAAAAATGCGGGAACCCTCACCCGTCGCTGAAAACAGATGAAGGTTCCCGATGGGACTACAGCGAGTTCACTAACCAGCTAATACCATCACGGATGTAGCCCGCGATGACGCTGATAGTGACTCGACGCGAGAGCCGCCGTAGAGATCGCCCAATCTCTCGGCGGCTTTTCTCATGCCGCTTAACCACTGTGCCCACCTCCCTTCTACCGCTAGGAGGTGCCCCCATGAGGCCCCATCCCGCGCGCGGCCGGGACGGAGCCGCAAGAAGGGAATGATGCGTCCAGGCCACCTTCGCAGCACGGACGAGTGTCATTTTACTCTGTGGGGGAAAACTTCGGCAGGGGTCAAGTCATCTCCCAGACACAAAAAACTGCGCCCACCCTTGGCGCAGCCCTCACCCCCATCCCAAAACTGGAGCCGCCTGCGAGAATCGAACTCGCGACCTATTCATTACGAGTGAATCGCTCTACCGACTGAGCTAAGGCGGCACGAGCGGTTAGTTTACTACACCCCGTAGGCCTGCCGCAAACGGCCCACCAGGCCGTCGGTAGCGATGGTGAACTGCACGTTTTCCGTGATGTGCCTGCGGCACACCGCGATAGCGTCCAGGCATTCCACCAGGCCGCGCTCCCCCACGGTGTCCGCCAGCTCCCCGGCGAGCGCGGAAAAATCCGGGTGCACCGGTTCCACGGAGGCCCCCACGGCCAGCAGAAGGGCATCGCGGTAGAGGCCGGAGAGATCCACCAGCGCCAGATCCAGCAGGTCGCGCCGCCGCCGGGTGGTGCGCATGCGCTGGGTCTTTTCCAGCTCCTTGACCATGCCCGCGGTGCCCCGCGCGGCCTTCTGGGCCCCCTTGCCCTTGCCGCCCGCACCCAGGGAGCGCTCCAGACGCTCCCGTTCCTCGGCATCGGCCTGCGCGAAGGCCTCGGTGGCCTCCTTTTCTATCGCCTTGACCAGGGCATGCATGGCCTGAAAGGCCTGGTCGCCGTGGCGGATGAGTTCCGCGAGGTTGAGCACGGCGGCGCGGCGGCGCTGCATGCTGGGGGTGGTCACCAGCCGTCGGGCCCGCCCCACGTGGCGCAGGCAGGCCTGGGCGGCAAGCCGGGCGTCGCTTTCCGTGGCGCCCTCCTCGGCCACCAGCAGCCGCGTGATCTCGGCTACCGAGGGGGAGGGCACGTAGACGTGGCGGCACCGCGAGCACAGGGTGGTGGAGAAGTCCTGGGGGTCGGTGGACGGCGCGCAGAAGACGATCACGGTGCGCGAGGGGGGTTCCTCGACGGTCTTGAGCAGGGCGTCGGCCGCCGAGCCAGAGAGGCGGTCGGCATCCTCGATGATGACCACCCGCCACGGGGAGACGGTGGGCAGGCGGTGCGCCCCGGCGATGATCGTTTCGCGCACGTAGTCCACGCCGATGGACAGCGCCTGGGGCACTACGTGCACGACGTCGGTGTGCGCCCCTTCGAGCACGGCGCGGCAGGCCTCGCAGCGCCCGCAGCCGGGTTCCGGCCCGGTGCATTCCAGGGCGGCGGCAAAGGCTAGCGCGGCCCGGGAGCGCCCGGAACCGGGCGCCCCGGTAAAGACCCAGGAGTGGGTCATCGCCGCGCGGGCGGCCTGCGCGGGTTCGCCCCCCGGGGCCTCCAGGGCTCGCGCCGCGCGCGCGGCCGCCAGCACCACGTCGCACACGCTGGGGGTATCCGCGAGGCGCTCGGCTACGCTGCGGGGGGAAGTACTCACCGCACCCAGGGTAGCGAATAGATAGAGTATCTAGCATGAACCGATTGCTCAGGGCCCTCACATGGCTATGGGGAACCTCCTGGCCCCTGTACGCCGCCCTTGTGCTCGGATCGAACGTCCTCGGCGCGGCGGCCATCATGTTCTTTATCCGCTTCCTCATTCCGCTGCCCGAGCTGCATGACTTTGATTCCTCCGGCTCACACCTGGCCCCCATCGGCATCAGTTACGTGGTCTTTGCCGCCGTGATGGGCATCGCGGCCACGTTTATTCTGTTCCGCCCGGTGCTTGACTGGCAGCGTTCCCCGGATTCCCACGACCCCAACATGGTGCGCAACCTGGTGCTGCGGCTGCCGGTGTATCAGGCGGCGGTGTGCGCGATCGTCTGGTTTTTTGGCATCCTCATCGCGGTGCTGGTGACCTCCTCCGCCAGCGGCAGGATGGCCCTGGTCATCGCGGTGGCCTGCGGGCTGGCCGGGTCGGTGGTTATCATCATCACCTACCTGGCGGCCGAGCGGATGGTGCGCCCGGTAGCGTCGGAGGCCCTGGCGCGGCGCTTCGAGGATTCCACCCTGGAGCCTCCCATCAAGTCCCGGCTGCGCATGACCTGGGTGCTGACCACCGGGGTGCCGGCCCTGGGCGTGCTGCTGCTGCTCTGGGGACAGCAGGCGGGCTTTTTCACGGACGACGCCGCGGACATCATCCCCGCCCTCCTCTGGCTGATCGTGAGCGCGCTGATCACCGGATTCGTGGGCACCACGCTATCCATCATGAGCGTGGTGGATCCCATCAAGGAGCTCCAAGAGGCCATCAACCGGGTGCGACGCGGCGACGCCACCGCCCAGGTGGACATCTACGACGGCTCCGAGATCGGCGTACTCCAGGCCGGCTTCAACGAGATGATGCGGGGCCTGCGCGAGCGCCAGCGCGTGCGCGATATCTTTGGCCGCTACGTGGGCACGGAGGTCGCCCGCCGGGCCCTCGAGGAGCGCCCCACCCTGGGCGGGGAGGACCGCAAGGTGGCGGTGCTTTTCATCGACGTGATCGGCTCGACCACCTTCGCCGTCCACCACGAGCCGGAGGAGGTGGTGGCGGAGCTCAACCGCTTCTTCGAGCGCGTGGTCACGGTGGTGCACCGCAACAAGGGCATCATCAACAAGTTCCAGGGCGACGCCGCCCTCGCCGTCTTCGGCGCGCCGCTGCCGCTTGCCGACGCCAACTCGCTCGCCCTGAGCGCCGCCCGCGAGCTGCGCGAGGAACTGCGCGGTATGGCGCTCCAGGCGGGCATCGGCGTGGCCGCGGGGCACGTGGTGGCCGGGCACATCGGCGGCCACGACCGCTTCGAATACACCGTGATCGGCGACGCCGTAAACCAGGCCGCCCGCCTGACCGAGCTGGCCAAGGACACCCCCGGGCGCATCCTCACCAACTCCGCCACCCTGCGCGGGGCCAACGAAGCCGAGCAGGCCCGATGGACGCTGATGAAATCCGTGGAGCTGCGCGGCCGCCGGGAGATGACGCAGCTGGCCCGCCCCATCCGGGAAACCCTGGCGGATCGGTCGTAAAACATGGACACACCCCTCGGACCCCTGACACTGCTGGCCTCCCCGCGGGGGCTGACCCGCGTGATCTTCGGCGCAGGCGCCTCCACCGACTCCCCCATCGTGACCCAGGCCCGGCAGGAGCTGGCGGAATACTTCGCCGGGAGGCACCGGGAGTTCACCGTGCCCCTCGACTGGGGCGAGGCCAGCGACTTCCGGGCGCGGGTGCAGCGCCACCTGCTCACCATAGGCTACGGCCAGACCTCCAGCTACGGCGAGGTGGCGGTCGCCCTGGGCCGCCCCGGGGCGGCGCGCGCCGTGGGCAGCGGCTGCCGCACCAATCCCCTGCCCATCGTGGTGCCCTGCCACCGGGTCATACGCTCCGACGGCTCCCTGGGCGGCTACGCCGGCGGGCTCGCGGTCAAGGAGTACCTGCTAGGGCTGGAGCGGGGAACCGGAGAGCCCCTGACTATCCCCGCTCTTGACGCCACCATCGTGGAGCCATAGACTGACCAGCGGAAGCCAGGATTGAGCAGCTGCAAGAATATCCCGGGCACCAACTCCAAAAACCCGCGCTTGTCGCGGGTTTTTGTGTATACCAGAAATCCGCTAGTCGCAAGGATTACTCATGCTTGTCGCTTATCTCGATGAGATTGGCCATCCAGGAGCTTTCGTTAGCCTACAACACCCACGCCATAACGAAAGCCCAGCTTTTGGATATGCAGGATTTATAATAGACGAAAAGCACGTACGCGAATTTGGGGCATTATTCACCAAAACCAAAAAGGAATATTCCCCAAGGGGGAATCAAAGGCCCATCACCCTGGCCGCTGAGAGAAGAAGGGCTCCTCACTCCTCTATGCAAAAGCCCAACAGGAGAGGCCATAAAATGTGCGAGCCCTAACATGGCTGATAGAATTCTTAAACAAACTGGACGGAAAGTTATTCTACTATACTAACGAGAAGCCTGTAGGCACCCCGAAGGAAACCAACACGGGCCCAGAGGAGTTCAGACAACGAGAATCAGCCGCCATGCATGAAAGCCTCAATCGACTGGCACGCCATGCCGACTCCCGCCAAAAGAATCTGCTGGTCATGATGGATCAGATCAATGAAAAATCCCGGAAGCAGCGACTTCCCGAGATGTATGCACACATCCTGGGGCGAGCCTCCAAGCACGAGGACATGCACCGCATCCTCGAACCGCCCATGCACATCGACAGTCAGCTATCCGCAAATATCCAATTCGCTGACTGGATAGCAGCCCTAACCAAACGAGCAATAGAATATCAGCTCGTTCAAGGATCACGCTATTCCTGGATAGCCAAATCCTCACTCTCCAAGGTGACACGAGGGGTATTTACTTACGAATCAAAACTTCATCTTCACAAGAGAGTGGTAGACGACATCAACCACTCCAACATACTCTCATCACACCAACCAGTACTGGAAAGTATCACACAAAGCGAAGAAAATAGGAAAAAGTTAGAGAACATACGAAGGGCGTCATTCCATTAATAAACACGCAAGATTGCAAACAATCACCCTGCACAGCTGAGCACACACCCCAGAAGAAACCGCCCTGTGACGCACACACCATCAGGTTGCTCCCCACGCGTTCCCAGGGAGGGGTAACCTACCTCTCATCATTGTCATTCCCCTAGCAGGGAGGCTCCCATGCGCGAACTCACCGTGCGCGCGGTCATCCTGGGTGGACTCATCACCCTGGTCTTTACCGCCGCCAACGTCTACCTCGGCCTCAAGGTCGGACTAACCTTTGCCACCTCCATCCCCGCCGCCGTGATCTCCATGGCGGTGCTGCGCAGGTTCTCCGAGCACACGGTGGTGGAGAACAACATCGTGCAGACCATCGCCTCGGCGGCCGGAACCCTGTCCGCCATCATCTTCGTGCTGCCCGGCCTGGTCATGGTGGGCTGGTGGCAGGGTTTCCCGTACTGGACCACCCTGCTGGTGTGCATGATCGGCGGGGTGCTGGGCGTGATGTATTCCATCCCGCTGCGCCGCGCCCTGGTCACCGGCTCGGATCTGCCCTTCCCAGAGGGGGTGGCCGCGGCCGAGGTGCTGCGCGTGGGCGATGAGCATGGTTCGGCGGAGGAGAATCGTCGGGGCTTGCGCGTGATTATCGGCGGGGCGCTGGCGTCTGCCTCGTTGGGGCTGCTGGGTGCTATCAAGGCCGTGGCCGGGGAGGTCTCCGCCGCCTTCCGCGTGGGCTCGGGCGGGGTGATGGTGGGCAGCAGCCTGTCGCTGGCGCTGATCGGGGTGGGCCACCTGGTGGGCGTCACGGTGGGGGTGGCCATGCTCACCGGGCTGATCATCGCGCACGGGGTGCTCATGCCGATTTTCACCCAGGGCCAGGTTCCCGCCTCGGGGGAGGTGGCGGAGTCCGTGTCGGCCGTGTTCAGCCAGGACGTGCGCTTCGTGGGCGCGGGCGCGATGGCGGTGGCGGCGCTGTGGACGCTGCTGAAGATCATCGGCCCCATCGCCCGGGGCATTCGTTCCTCCCTGCTGGCCTCGCGGGCGCGCCGCGGCGGGCAGCGGGTGGAGCTGGCGGAGCGCGACCTTCCCTTCCCGCTGGTGCTGGGCAGCATCGCGGCGTCCATGATCCCCATCGGGCTGCTGTTGTGGGGCTTTGTGCGCGGCACTGCGATCGGCCACCACACCGGCGTGCTCATCGCCCTGAGCGTGGTGTTCACGCTGGTCTCTGGGCTGTTGATCGCGGCGGTGTGCGGGTACATGGCGGGGCTGATCGGGGCGTCGAATAGCCCGATCTCCTCGATGGGCATCATCACGGTGCTCTCCGCCGCGCTGCTGATCAAGGTGGCAACGGGCGCGGAGTCCCAGAGCAACCCCACGGCCCTGGTGGCCTATACGCTCTTTACCGCCGCCGTGGTGTTTGGCATCGCCACGATCTCGAACGATAATCTCCAGGATCTTAAGACCGGCCAGCTCGTGGGCGCCACCCCATGGAAGCAGCAGGTGGCGCTGATCATCGGCGTGGTGTTTGGCTCCCTGGTGATCCCGCCGATCCTCCAGCTCATGCTGCAGGCCTTCGGCTTTCAGGGCGCAGAGGGTGCGGGGCCGGATGCCCTTGCCGCGCCGCAGGCCGCGCTGATGAGCTCCGTGGCGCAGGGGATCTTCGGGGATTCGCTGGACTGGGGCAAGGTGGGCCTGGGTGCTCTCATCGCCGTGGGTATCATCGCCATCGACGAGGCCTTGGGGCGCACCGGCTCCCGACGCCTCGCGCTGCCGCCGCTGGCCGTGGGCATGGGCATGTACTTGCCGATGGGGCTGACCCTCATGATCGTAGTGGGCAGCGTGATCGGCGCGCTCTACCACCGCCGGGCGGCCCGCAGCGCACACCCCGAGCAGGCCACTCGCCTGGGCGTGCTCATGGCCACCGGCCTGATCGTGGGCGAAAGCCTCTTTGGGGTGATTCACGCCGGGGTCATCGCCACCACGGGTAAAGCCAACCCGCTGGCGCTCCTGCCGGAGGGCTACGAGGCCGCCGGGCAGTGGGTGGGCCTGGTGGTCTTTGCGGCACTCACGGCGGGATTGTATCGCTGGGTACGTCGCGCGAGCGCATAAGGAAGTGGGTTATAAAGCGGCTCGGATCCTTGATGGCCCTCGGAGCATACCCTGCGTAGAACGACGAACGGGAAGACCCATGAGCAAACCAAGCACCTGACTGGTAGCCGTCAACAACCACATCCGGGCAAACGACCCAGCCTTGCCTGCGTATACAGACTCGATTAGCCAGAGCATTTGGGACTTGCGCCCTCAGTGTTGATCTCCACCCACCCAGGCCGGGCCAGTACCATCGGCCCACAAGGCTGCGTACTACGCATCGGACATAGGGGTTCAGGTTGGATGGGTGCCCGCCTTCCGAGCCTGTCTGGTCAACGTCTACCACCAACACTGCGGCATACTGCCGGTGAGTAAGCCGCGCGTAGTGGCACCGGCGTAGCTGCTTGAAGTCCGTACGGTGCATCCAAGACACCGTGTAACCTGCCGAGATGCGGAAATATGCCGTGGTGGGGTTGCCCGCAAATCGTGGACACGTAGTTAAGCTGCTGCTTTTTGTTGTTTTTGGTCGGCGATCCGGTTCTCGAACTCTACGGAACTGATCATCCCGATCGATGAGTGCCACCTACGACGGTTGTAGACTACTTCGATCCACCGGGCCACCGCTGTGCGGGCCTGATCTTGGCTGGCCCATTTTCTCCGATCATAAAACTCGGTTTTCAGGGTGGACTAGAATGATTCAGACATCGCGTTATCGAAACGCACGCCGGTACGTCCTACTGACTGGCAATCCCGAGCTGTTGGCATACCTGCCATAGCTGATCACTAGTGAACTGAGTACCACGATCAGCATGAAACACTAATCCTTCAGGTGAGGTTACCCTGCGGGGCTAGATAAAAAAGATCTCCTAGACGCACAACCCGATGGCACTGTGGATACCACACGATAAAAGCCTTCGACGGCTGCACGACCCTCCCCGGTAGACAGGCGTTTGCCGGGGTAATTCGCCATACCAAAACCAGTTACGTGGACTTGCCCCTGCCCGGCCTCCGGGAATATCTGCGCGAGCACACCACAGCACTCCTCAACGGCATAAAAGCGTAATCACACCTCCTCCCCCTCGGGACTCTTCCCGCTAGGAGACATTGTGCTGGGAAACCTCCCAGCTCCTCCCGGTGGTGCGACCATCTCCACCACCAGGACGA
>NZ_JACMYD010000007.1 GCF_014267345.1 Corynebacterium sp. zg-331 | reverse complement strand
AGCAAACCGGGGATTGTTCGGGTTGGTCACTGTCGTGCGCGTGGATTTATGCCGCAGCACACCACTAATGCCTAGCAGGCTCATCAGGCGATTGACTTTCTCCCGGCCAATGTCCCATCCAGCCCGCACGCCACGGTGAGCAGCAGCGGGCCGAGCACCCCGGAGGCCGGGAGCCGCAGCCACCGTCCCACCCGATCCCCGCCCAGGGCGATGGCGAGTATTAATACCGTGGCCCCGAGGCGGAAGCGGTACGCGCCCTGTTCCGCCCCGGGCGAATCCGGCGGGGTGAGCAGGTGCGCCACCGGGGGCAGCGTCACCGAGACCACCAGCAGGCGCAGGTACTGGGTCAGCGCCACGAAGCGATAATCGGCTCCCACCTCCCGGGCTATGAGCGGCATGGTGGAGGCCCCGCCCGGCAGCATGGCCAGCACGGCCGTCTCCCGGCTTACCTCCTTCTGCGCGCGAGCCAGCGCCAGGGCCACGGCTAGGGAACAACCCACGGTGAGCACGGAAAAGAGCAGACCGGGCAGGGTAAAGGAGGCCAGGGTGGCAGGCGCCATGCTCACCAGCGGCAGCCCCGCCATGATCCCGATGATGCCGCGCCCGAAGCGGTAATAATGGGTGTTCACGCGCAGCTCCTGGCCTCGACCCAGGGCGAAGGCCCCCGATACCGCGATGGCCGCCACGATCCACGCCGCCGGGACGTGGGCCCGGCTGAGCACCACCCCGAGGGCCGTGGAAAGGGGTACCACCAGTGCCCAGGCACCGGCCGTGCTGCGATCGGGGAGGCTCACCATGACCTCACCCTATAGAGTGACTCACATGACAGTGGAACTCGGCGCGGGCACCTGGGCGCTCCTGGCCGGCGGGGCGGCCCTGGCGGGGTGGGTGGACGCCCTGGTGGGCGGCGGCGGGCTGATCCTCATCCCGCTGCTGCTCGCGGCCGCGCCGCAGGTGCCCTACGCCACGGTGCTGGCCAGCAACAAGCTGGCCTCAGTGAGCGGGACGGCGTCGGCCGCCGCGACCCTGGTGCGTCGGGTGCGACCACCGGGGCGCGTCCTGTGCTTCGCGGTGCCGCTGGCGCTGGCCTGCGCGGCGGCGGGCGCGCTGCTGGCGGCCGGGATGAACGCCGCGATCATGCGCCCGATCACCATCGCGCTGCTGGTAGGGGTGGGGATCTTCGTGGCGCTGCGCCCGGACTTCGGTGCGCGGGCCCGCCCGCGCCCCTGGACGGGGTGGCGCGCGGCGGCGGTGCTGGTGGTAGTCGGCGCGATCGCCGCCTACGACGGCTTCTTTGGCCCCGGCACCGGCATGTTCCTCATCATGGCCTTCACCGCGCTGCTGGGGCAGAACTTCGTGGCCTCCGCCGCGATGGCCAAGGTGATCAACACCGCCACCAACCTCGGCGCCCTGTGCGTCTTCCTGCTGGGCGGGCACGTGTGGTGGTCCCTGGGGCTGGTGCTGGCCGCGGCGAATATCTGTGGTGCGCAACTGGGGGCGCGCACCGTGCTCGGCGGCGGCACCCGCCTGGTGCGCTATGCCCTGCTGGCCCTCGTGGTGGTGATGAGCGCATACCTGGCATACCAACAGTTCCTTGGCAGCCAGGCGGCAGGGTAGCACCCTAGCCTGGGCAAGCATGAAGCACAGTACCGACGCCCTCGTGGCGCACGTGCCGCAGGGCTGGGCCGAGGCGCGGGGGGACGCGATCGTTCGGGGGCTCTGCCGCGCCTCCCGCCTGCTGGGGCTGAGCCGCGCTCACCTGGTGGCCGAGGCCAGCGACCTGCCCGCCCTGGCCGTGGCCGCCGCGCACCACGGCTCCGAGCTACCCGCCGGGTTCCAGCTCTGCCAGCGCGGCAGCTGTGCGCAGCCCGGCGTGCTCCTCGACGCCGCCTTCCTGCTGCGGCTCGCCCGGGTGGAGGGCGCGGTAGCGGTGTAAGGCCTTAAGGCATCCCCTTCTTCGTCCGCGCCGTGGCCGGGGTGCTCCACGGGTCTTCCGGCCAGGGGTGCTTGGGATAGCGGCCGCGCATCTCCGCGCGCACCTGGGCGTAGGGCCCGGCCCAGAAGCTGGCGAGGTCGTCCGTGATAGCGAGGTCGCGCCCCGCCGGGGAGAGCAGGCGAAACTGCACCGGAACCCCGGCGCACACGGGGGATTCCGCCAGGCCGAAGCACTCCTGGAGCTTCACGCGCACCACCGGGCGGCCCTCGGAATAGTCCACGCGGGGGCGCGAGCCGCTGGGCACGGCCAGGCGCTCGGGGGCTAGCTCGTCGAGCCGGGCGGCCTCCGGCCAGGGGAGCAGGCGGCGCACGGCGGGGGAGAGATCCACCCGCGTCACGGGGGTGCCGGCGGCGATGGCCTCCAGCTCCGGGCGCAGCCACACCTCGGGGTCGGCGGCGGCCGGATCCGGCCAGGGTTCGCCCACTCGCGTGCGCAGGAAGGCGAGGCGGTCGAGGAGGTGGGAGGCGGCGTCGGAAAGCCGGAACATGCCCAACCCCTCGGCGCGCACGGTGGCGGCCAGGGCTTCCACGGCCCGCTCGGCGGGCACCGCCACCGGGGTGGCGGACAGCTCGATCGCACCGAGGCGTCGCACCAGCCGCCCGCGCACCCGCCCCTGGATCACCTCGGCGCGGTGCTCCTCGGTGATGCCTACGGCCTCGACGGCCTCCTGCTCGGTCAGGTGCGCGGCCGCCCGAATCACCGCCCCCGCACCCGAGCGGGAGACCTCCGCCACGGCGAGCCAGGGGGCGTCGGTCAGCGGGGAGGCCTGCGGCAGGCGCGCCCGCGTGCCCGAAGCCAGCAGGTACTCGGTGCCCCGGCGGCGAGCCACCTGGCCGGGGTAGGCGCGGGCCGTGACCGCCCCGGGGCTTGCCGGCTGCCCCGCGCCGGAGACCAGCCGGCGCAACCGCTCCACCTCCTTACGGGGCGCGGCGGCCTCCGCGATGTCCCCGCCGGGGGAGGAAGCCAACGCTGCCACCGTCTCCGCCGCGCCGGGGCCCAGCTCCCGCAGCGCCCGACCCAGGCGCGGGTCGAGCGGCAGGGCGGCCAGGGCGCGCCCGGTCTCGGTGGCGGCCCCCTGGGCGTCCAGCGCCCCGAGGCCGCGCAGGGTCTCCTCGGCGGCGTCGAGGGCCGCGGCCGGGGGAGCCTGAAGCAGCGGCAGCCCCGCCCCGCGCGGGGTGCCCCAGCACGCCAGCCACAGCGCGGCCTGGGTGAGGTCGCTCACTGCGATCTCCGGGGTGACCTCGGCGGGAAGGCGCTGAAACTCCTGCTCGGACAGCGCCCGGATCACCCGGCCGGGCCCCTCGCGCCCGGCCCGCCCCGCGCGCTGCTCGACGGTGGGCCGCGCCGCCGAGACCGTGACCAGGCCGTTCATCCGGCGCGCGGCGTCGCGCCGAGGCTCGCGCGACAACCCGGAGTCCACCACCGCCCGCACCCCCGGCACGGTGAGCGAAGACTCGGCTATCGACGTCGCCACCACCACCCGCGGCCCCGCCCCCGGTTGCAGGGCCGCCTGGGTCTGGGCCGCGCCCAGCCGCCCGTGCAGGGGCACCCCCAGCCCGCCCAGATGGCCGAGCACCCGCTCCACCTCGCGCACCCCCGGCACAAAGACCAGAACGGACTGGCCGTGCTCCGCCACGTCGCGGCGCGCCAGGCGGGCCAGGTGCTCGTAGAAGGCCGGCTCGCCGCCCACGCGCCCGGGGTGCGGGGCGTAGGAGATTTCCAGGGGGTGGATCGCCGCCGGGCTATCCACCACGGGCGCCCCGCCCAGCAACTCCGCGTAGCGGGCCGCCTGCACCGTGGCGGACATCGCCACCAGCACCAGGTCCTCGCGCAGCTGCGCCACCTCGATGAGCATGCCCAGCACCACGTCCGTGTCCAGGTGCCGCTCGTGCACCTCATCGACCACCACGGCCGCCACGCCGTCCAGCGACGGATCGCGCAGCACCATCCGCAGCAGCACCCCGGGGGTGACGAACTCCACCAGCGCGCCGGGCAGGCTCCCCCCGCGCATCCGGTGGCCCACCCGATCCCCCAGGGCGCTGCCGTCGAGGCCCGCTAGCCGCCGGGCTGCCGCCCGCACCGCCACCCGGCGAGGCGCGCACACGAGTACCTTGCCGGTGGCGGGCGAACCACCCAGGGCGAGGTTGGCCAGCGCCGGGGGAACCAGCGTGGTCTTGCCCGTCCCGGGCGGGGCCTGCACCACGGCGCGGCGGTGTTCGGCGCAGGCCTCCGCGAGGTCGGACAGCGCGGCGGCGAAGGGCAGGCCGGAGCCGATGCGGGAGAGATCGAAGGTGCGCACGGGGATCAATTCTCCCCGCTAAGGCGCGGCCCTGGGCGGCCGGGGGCCAGGAGAACCAGGGGATCGGCGGGTTCAGTCATGCCTACCATTGTGACTGATCCGTGCGCTGTCTCCCTCGCTATAGTAGGTGGACATGAGCGAGCACCATCACATATTGAAGACGGCGGTGGTCACCGGGGCGTCCTCCGGGATCGGGGAGGCCGCCGCCCGCGCCCTGGCCGCCGACGGCTGGCACGTCATCGCCGCTGCCCGTCGCTACGAGCGGGTGGCCGCCCTCGCCGCCGACATCGGCGGCCAGGCCCACCGCCTCGACGTCACCGACGAGGACTCCGTGGCGCAGTTGGCGCAGGCGGTGCGGGACCACGGCGGCTGTGACCTGCTGGTCAACAACGCCGGCGGTGCCAAGGGGCTCGACCCCGTGGTGGAGGCCGACATCGACCAGTGGCGCTGGATGTACGAGGTCAACGTGCTGGGCACCCTGCGCGTGAGCAACGCCCTGCACGGGGTGCTGGCGGCCTCACCCCGCGGCGGACTCATCATTAACATCGGCTCCGTGGCCGGGCTCAACCCCTACCCCGGCGGGGCCGGATACAACGCCGCCAAGTTTGGGCTGCGCGCCCTGACCAGGGTGCAGCGCATCGAGGAGGCCTCCACCGCCCCCGAGGGGCTGCGCGTCACCCAGATCGACCCCGGCCGCGTGCACACCGAGGAGTTCTCCCTCAACCGCTTTGGTGGCGACGCCCAGCGCGCCGCCGCCGTCTACGAGGGCGTGCTCAGCCTCACCGCCGAGGACATCGCGGAGGCCGTGCGCTGGGTGGCCTCCCTGCCCGCCCACGTCAACGTGGATCACCTGCACCTCATGCCCAAAGACCAAACGTGACGATTGAATCCCTCCTCGCGCTGCTGCTCACCTGGTGCGCCGCCATCGCCAGCCCCGGCCCGGACATAGTGCAGATCACCCGCGTCGGCTCCCGTGGCCGCCGCGCCGGGGTGTGGTGCGCCGTGGGCATCATGACCGGCAACGCCATCTGGATCGCGGCCTCCCTGGCCGGGCTGGCCGCACTGTTACAGGCCTACCCCGCGATCCTGGGGTGGCTGCAACTCCTCGGCGGCTCCTACCTCGGGTGGCTGGGGTGGAAGGCGCTGCGCGCCGGGATCGCCGGGTTATCCTCCGGTGGCGCCAGCGCCGGTGCGGCCCCTGACCCCGGGCTCTCCGGTGGGCCCGCGATGAGTCCAGCCCGGGCCTGGCGCTCCGGCCTGGCCACCAACATGGCCAACCCCAAGGCCATCGTGTTCTTCGGCGCCGTGTTCTCCCAGTTCATCCGCCCGGACATGGGCGCCCACTGGACGCTCATCGTGGCCGCCGTGCTCATCGTTGTGGGGCTGGCCTGGTTCGTCGGTTTCGCCCTGGCCGTGCGGACCCTCTCCGCGCGGATCGCCCGCAACGGCGCGGTCATCGACGCCGCCACCGGGGTGATCTTCCTCCTGCTCGCGCTGTACATGGCGGTAGAGGGGGTGCGGGCGGTGGGGTGAGGAGCCTCCGTGCGCGGCGGGGTTGGTTTCTTGACCCCCGCTACACTGGATCCTCATGCAGGTAGCTGAGGTACCCATCAGGGAAGAAAGCATCAAGCTGGGGCAGTTCATCAAGCTGGCGAGCCTGGTGGCCACCGGGGGCGAGGCCAAGGAGGCCATCGCCGCCGGTGCGGTGACCGTCAATGAGCAGCAGGAGGCGCGCCGCGGGCGCACCCTGGTTTCCGGGGACGTGGTGTGCGTGGGCGGCCGGTGCGCCCGGGTGATCGCGGCCGGTGCGGCCCCGGAGGACGATTACTTCGACGAGGCCACCGCCGACGATGACTTCGATCCCGAGAAGTGGAGGAACCTCTGATGCCCGCTTTCCACGCCGAGCCGGGAATGCCCTACTGGATCGACCTCAATACCTCCGATCCCCGCCGCAGCCAGCATTTTTATTCCGAACTCCTCGGCTGGGAGTTCGAGCAGGTCAGCGAGGACGGGCAGCTTCGCGCCCGGGTGCAGGGCCTGCCGGTGGCGGGCCTGCTGCCCCAGCCGGAGGATTCCGCCCTGCCGGATACCTGGGTCACCTCCTTTGCGGCCCGCGACCTCGATGAACAGATGGGAGACGTCGAGAGGCTCGGTGGGCGGGTGCTGAGCGAGCCGCAACCCACCCAGGCGGGCCGACTGGTAGTCCTGGCGGACGCCACCGGGGCGTTGTTTGGCCTGGTGGAGCCGCCGCGGGGGGAGGCCTTCGTGGCCGCCGGGGAGCCGGGCACGCCGGTGTGGCACGAGCTCACCGCCACCGCGCGCTACGCCCAGGCGGGGGAGTTTTACCGGCGGCTGCTGGGTTGGACGCTCGAGGAGGGGCAGGGCTACACTACGGCGCTCGCCGATGGGGCCGCCTTCGCTGGCCTGGCCGATGCTCAGGGGCAGTTTCCCCCGCAGGTGCCCAGTTTTTGGCAGAGCTACCTGGGGGTCGAGGATGTGGACGCGGCGGTGG
Organism: Corynebacterium sp. zg-331; assembly: GCF_014267345.1. Taxonomy (GTDB): domain Bacteria; phylum Actinomycetota; class Actinomycetes; order Mycobacteriales; family Mycobacteriaceae; genus Corynebacterium. The sequence goes on along the minus strand of NZ_JACMYD010000007.1, from coordinate 106,687 downwards.
CGCGGGTGCCGGAACTGGGTGGCCAGGTGATCCGGCCGGGCTGGGAGAGCCCTTTCGGGCGGCTGGCGATCATCGCGGACTCCACCGGGGCCACCGTGATGCTGTGCCAGGTGGCGGCCTACACGGAGCCGGACATCGCGGAGGGAGACGATATTTTCGCCGCCGCCGAGGAACAACTGGGGAAAATATAGTTGCACTGCGCGTGCACGTACTATAAGTATTAGCAATATGCGTACTATTTCCCTGCGGGCCCTGGCGGCCGCCGGTGTGCTGCTGGCCTGCGCCCCCGCCGCCCAGGCCCTCACCATCGAGCCCGCGTTCGTGCCCGCGCGCACCCAGATGACGCTGAATATCGCGGGCCGCCCCGCCATCGCTACCGCGAACGCCTCGGAATCCCGCCCGGCCCTCTCGCTGTCCAAGCTCTACCTGGGGTATTGGGTGCTGGCGCACGGTGCGCCCGAGGACGCCGCCCGGGTGGAAAACATGATCCGCTACTCCGAGGACGCCACCGCCTCCGCCCTGGAGTCCCGGTATCCCCAGGCCATTCCCGAGGTCATCGCCCAGTTTGGCCTGGCCGATACCCGGCACAACGGCTTCTGGGGCAACACCACCACCAGCACCAACGACGTCACCTCCTTCCTTCAGGCCATCCGGCACGACCCCGTGGCCCAGCCCCTCTTCGAGGGGATGCGCACCGCCGCCCCGCGCGGCGCTGATGGCTATCCCCAGGATTACGGCACTTCCCGCGTGCCGGGCGTGTTGGGCACCAAGTTCGGCTGGGCCGACGACCACACCGTGCACGCCACGGCCTCCTACGGCCCCGGTTTTAGCCTCGCCGCTAACACCTACGGCTCCCGCGACCAGCACACCCAGGACGTGATGGGCGCCGTGGTTCCCGATGCCCCGGCCCTTCCCGCGACCCCGGCCCTGCCCGATGCCCCCGTCAATGAGGGCAGCACCACGACCGAGACCAGCGAGATGGCCACCGGCGAGGAGATCAAGCAGAAGGTGGCCTGCCTCGACCCGTTCGGGGTGCGCGACGTCTTCATCAGCGACGACGCCGCCGTACCCGGTGCCCTGCTCCGCGCGCTGCCGATCTGCGGCTAGGGGATTACGGCCCCGCACCAACCCGAAGGGGTGTCACTGGGCGGGGTGCCGGGCCAACAACCCCAAGGGGTGCCATCGCTGCCCCACGCGCCCCACGGCAGTCCTACTGGCACCCCTTAGCGCTGCGAGTTAGCGCCGGGAGAGAAACTCCGCCACGCCGCGAATCTTGGCGCGGGCCACCTCGGGGGTGGAGATGCGGTGGCGCGCGGTGAGCCTGCGCACCTCCACGTGGTCGGCTCCCTCCAGGCTCGCGGGAACCTCGGCTATCTCGTCGCGCGAGGCGATCTGCACGAGGGTGCGCGGCCAGCGGGCCACGGGCGGCAGTTCCACGCCCGCGCGCACCTCCTCCGGCAGCGCGGCCACCGATCCGAGGTCGGGGAAGGTGAGCGCGAGGGCGTCGAAGAAGGAGGCGGCGAGTACCGCCAGCGCCGCGCCGGAGGAATAGCCCCAGCCGGTGACGTGCAGCGCCCCTTGGTGGCGGGCGTAGTCCGCGCCATCGCGCACGGCCGCGACGATCCGGGGCAGGTCGTGGGCGGGGGCCAGCGGGTAGTCCAGATCCAGGATGGTGGTGCCGGACAGGGCGGCCGCGGCGGCCACCTCGGGCCGCCACTGATGCTCCAGGGCCTCCCCGGAGCCGCGCCACCATCCCCCGGAGTGCAGGGAGACGGCCCATCGGCCGGTGGGCCGCGGCGGTTGGAACACGCGCCCGCCCACCTCGGGAACCTCGCGCGTGGTGGTATCGGAGCCAAAGGCCACGCCGGGCATGGAATGATCGAGGCCCGCGCCCAGCATGAGCATGGCGGCGTGGGTGAGGCGATCGGGCAGCAGCGCCGTCCATCGGTCGGCGGGGCGGGGATCGCCCGTGCCCCCGGCCCACGGCGGGGTAAAGGAGGGGAGGGGATAGTGGGCGTCGATGTAGGCGCCCAGCTGCTCTAGCTGCTGCTGCTCGGTGAACTCGCGGTCGATGCCGCCCACCCGGAAGGCCTGGCGCTCGGTGTTGTCCTCACTCATGGCCACCAGGGTAGGGCAGCGCGCTACCAGATGCGCACGCGATCCTCCGGGGCCACCCACATGGGGGAATCCGGGCCGGTCTCCGGGAAGGCCTCGTAGAACTCCGCCACGTTGGCGGCGATGACGTTGCATCGGAATTCCGCCGGGGAGTGGGGGTCGATGGCCAGGTATTGGGTGGCCATCTCTGGGCGGATCGCGGTGCGCCACACCCGCGCCCACGCCAGGAAGAGGCGCTGCAAGCCGGTGAACTCGGTGTCTGCCACGCGGGGGTCGGCGCCCTCGACGTCGAAGGGGGCGGTCTCGGAGCCGTCTTGGCCGTGATCGGCCAGCCAATTCTTGTAGGCCACCACGGCGATGCCCAGGCCGCCGAGGTCCCCGATGTTTTCCCCCAGGGTGAAGCGCCCGTTCACGCCGGGCGCGCCCTCCGTCTCGTCCTGCCCGCGCAGCACGGTGGGCACCAGGCCGTCGAACTGCCCGACCAGTTTCTCCGTGAGCGCGCTGAAGGCTACGCGATCCTCGTCGCTCCACCAGCTGCGGAGGTTGCCGTGGCCGTCGTACTGCGAGCCCTGGTCGTCGAAGCCGTGGCCGATCTCGTGGCCGATCACCGCGCCGATGGCGCCGAAGTTCTCGGCGGCGTCCGCCTGGGGGTCGAAGAACGGCGGTTGCAGGATGGCGGCGGGGAAGGTGATGTCATTGACGGTGGGGTTGTAGAAGGCATTGACCGTCTGCGGCGTGCTCACCCACTCGGCGCGGTCGGTGGGCCTGCCCACCTTGTTCACCTCGTAGTCGTGCAGGAAGGCCGAGCCCGCGCGCACGTTGGCCACCAGGTCCTCGCCCCGGGGGGAGAAATCGAGGCCCTCGTAGGAGCGCCAGGCGGCCGGGTAACCGATCTTGGCCTGAAACAGGCCGAGCTTGTCTAGGGCGCGCTGCTTGGTCTCCTGCGTCATCCAATCCAGGGCGGCAATCCGCTCCCGGTAGGCCGCCGTGAGGTAATCCACCAGGGTGAGCATCTGTTCCTTGGAGCTGGCGGGGAAGTGGCGCTCCACGTACGCGCGCCCGATCTCGTAGCCCACCAGGGATTCCGCCAGCCCCACCGCGCGCTTCCATCGGTCGCGCTGCTCGGTGGCGCCGGAGAGGCGGCGGCCGAAGAAGTCGAAGTTGGCCTCGGAGATCTCCGGGCTGAGCACGCTCGCGCGGGCGCTGAGCAGGTGCCAGGTGGCCCACAGCCGCCACTCCTCCAGGTGCTCCGGGGCGAGCAGGTCGGCCAGGTGGGCCACGTAGGAGGGTTCGCGCACGATGAGGCGGCGCTCCGGGAGGCGGGCGCCGCGCAGCAGAGTTTGCACGATGCCGGGCAGGTCCGCGAACTCGGTGGGATTGTTGGTCTTGAGGGCGTCGCGGCTGTCCACCACGTCCCAGTGGCCCCGGGCCAAGCGGGTCTCCAACCCCACAACGGCCTCGGCGGCCCCGGCCGGGTCGTCGAGGGAAAGGAAGCCGAGCATCCGCTCCACATGGGCGCGGTAGGCGGCCAGGGTCTCGGCGTGCTCCTCGGCGCGGTAGTAGGCCTCGTCGGGCAGCCCCAGCCCGGACTGCACCAGGTAGGCCACGTCCGTGTCGCCCCCGGAATCCTTGGCCACCCAGAATCCCACCGGGGCACCCACGCCCTCCCGGTCTAATTCGCCCAGCAGGCGCGCCAGATCCTCCGGGCTGCGCGCGGCGGCGATCCGCTCCAGGTCGTCGCGCAGCGGCTCCACCCCGGCCAGGTCAAGCGCCTCGGTGTCCATGAAGGCGGCGTAGAGGGCGCCGCCGCGACCGTCGTCGTCCTGAAGGATGCGGTGGACGTCGGCCTCGGCGGCGTCGCGCAACGCGTGGAAGGTGCCGTCCACGCCGCGATCGGCGGGAATGGTGTGCGAGGCCAGCCAGGGGCCGTTGATAAATTCGTACAGATTCTGCATGGGCCCCACTGTACTGTGGTGGCATGCCGCGATACCGTCTCCAACCGGACAGGCCGTTGCCGCTGTGGTGGGGTCTGCTGGCCGCGCTCGCCGTGTACTTCGGCGCGCCCGCGGCCCTCAACGCCGCCATCCCGCAGCGCTCCGCCACCGCCGACGCCGTGGAACTCGGCGCGCTCGGCTCCGACTGGAAGATCCCCGTGCCGGGGCTGACGTGTCGCAGCAGCGGCTTCTCCCTCGTCGAGACGTGGATCTGCGGCGAAAGCGTGCTCAGCTCCACCGTGATGGAGGGGGTGGAGGACCCGGATCTCACCCTGCGCCGCCTCCTGCGCGGCGTCAGCGCGGACCTGGCCTACCCCGGGCCGGAGGCCTCCCGCACCGAGCACGAGGGCATCCCCCTGCTTATCGACGGCTCCCGCGTCGCCCTCCTGCACGAGGGCCCGGACGGGCAATACCTGGGCGTGGTCCTCGAGGGGCCCCAGCAGGGGATTATCGACACGATCCTCGATGCCCTGACCGAGGAGGCGCGGCAGCGATGAATCGACTCTTTGCCATCACCCTGGGCATCGGCACCGCGCTGGGCTTGCTGTGCCTCCTGCTCCAGCTCGCCAACGACCTGATCCTGAGCCCCGCGGCGCTGGGCATCGGGGTGGGCCTGGGGCTGTGCTACGTCCTGCTCATCGTGGGGCTGCTGCGCTTGAGCCCCATGTGGCCCGCGGGGGCGCACCTCTGGGTGCTCCCGGCCCTGATCTGGGGCGCCGGAACCTCGCTCGGCCTCGTGATGATCCTGGCCACGCCGCTGAGCGAGATCCCCGAGAAACTCGGCTGGGACCTCGTGGAGGCCTCCCTCGGCGGGGCCTACCCCGAGGAATGCCTCAAGGCCCTGGGCGTGATGCTAATCCTGCTCAGCTTCCGCCGACTCAACCGCCCCTGGCACGGCCTCATCGTGGGGGCCGTGGTGGGCCTGGGCTTCGAGACCGTGGAAAATCTCCTCTACGGTGCCAACGGCGCGATCCTCGACCCCAACTCGGACGCCACCGGCGCCCTCCGCCTCTGGGTGCTGCGGCTGCTCGCCGGCCCCTTCCTCCACATCGTGTTTACCGGCATTGCCGGCTGGGGCATCGGGGTGGCCCTCTACACCGCCGAGGCCTCCCCGCGCTGGCGGATCGCCCGGGGCCTGGGCTGGTTCCTCGTGGCCTTCGGGCTGCACTTTTCCTGGAACCTCCTACCCGATGCGCAGCTGCACCAGGTGCTCAACATGATCGCGGTGGGCCTGGTGATGTACCCGCTGGCCGGATGGCTCTTTATCCGAGGAAACCGGCAGGCGCGCGGGGACGATACCTACGCCTACAGCAAGGAACCGGTGGTGACGCTTTAGCGGTGCGTTTTAGTCGTGGCGCGCGATCGGGGCGAACGCCGCCCCGGTGGCCCGCACCAGGGTCTCCGGGCTGAGCACCAGGTCGAAGCCCCTTCTGCCGCCGGAAACTAATATTTCTTCCCGGTTGTTCAGGGAGGCGTCCACCACTGTGGGCAGGCGCCTTTTCTGCCCGATCGGGCTGATTCCGCCCACCACATACCCCGTCACCCGCTGCGCCACTGCCGGATCGCACATGGTGACCTTCTTGGCGTGCAGCGCGGCCGCCATCGCCTTGAGACTCAGCTGATGCGTCACGGGAAGCACTGCCACCGCCAGGCCCTGATCCGACTCCACCAGCAGCGTCTTGGCGATCTGCTCCGGCGGCCTATCGAGCGCCGCGGCGGCCTCCTGGCCGAAGTGGCGATTGGCGGGGTCGTGCTCGAAGGTCACGGTTTTGAAGGGCAGGCCCGCTTTCTCCAGGGCCAGCGTGGCGGGGGTGGCGTGCGCGTTCTTCTTTGGCATGGGGTCGAGTCTAGAGCGCCCCCACCAACACCAAGGGGTGCCAGTGGGCGGTGGCGCGGGCGGGGTGAGGGCGAGATGGCACCCCTTGGCGTCGATGGGGGCTGCGGCCCTGTACCCCTCTCTTACCCAAGGGGTGCCACTGGCCCCGGGTTCACGCCTCGAACACTCGTGGTGGCACCCTTTAGCGCCGCGGAGGTGCCACGCAGAGGGGAGGCGTGGGCCGAACCTCGACCCGCAAGCACAAAAAGGGCCGGCGCGCGGGAAGCGCACCGGCCTGGGAGAAACTCGGGGGAGCCTACTCCTTGGCTCCCGCGGTAGGCAGCGGATCCACGCCGGAGTCGTTGAGCATGGGCACGTCCACCAGGACGTCGGGGATGCCAAAGGCGTCCACCAGCACGCCGGACCACGGCCCGATGGAATCCACGAGGTCGTTCACGGCCGCGCGGGCGGCCTTGGTGCGGTTGCCGGACAGGATGTTCTTCTCCTGGTACCAGCCCGCGTGCTTGAGGATGGTGGAGAGGGCGAAAAGGTGGCGCACCTGCTCCAGCAGCGGGAAGGCTGGGGAGTCCGTGGGCAGCTCGGTCTCGGCCTCGATGAGGGCCTCGATGAGCATGGTGTCGATCCGGGCCCACGCCAGGTCGATGAGGTGATCCTGGGCGCGGTCCACGAGCTTCACGGCGTCGGCGGGTTCCATCTTCTTGGCGTCCTTGAGGCGGCGGGCCAGGGACTTCAGCAGGTTCTGTTCGCGCTCCTGGATGATCTTGGCCTGGTAGCCGGCGTCGAAGAGAGAGCTCTCCTCGCGGTCGCCCACGCGGTCGATGAGGCTCTGGACCGCCAGCGGGATGGAGGTGCGCTGGCGCAGGACATCGCTGATGCTTTCCACGCTGAACTTCACCATGTCGATGGGCGAGAGGTCGGAGAGATCGCGGGCGTAGGCGGTGATGATCTCCTTGCCCACCAGCTGCAGGAGCACCGTGTTATCGCCCTCGAAGGTGGTGAACACGTCGGAGTCGCCCTTGAAGATGGTCAGACGGTTCTCCGCCATGTATCCGGCGCCGCCGCAGGCCTCGCGGCACTCCTGGATGGTGTCGGTGGCGTGCGCGGTGGCGGCCACCTTGACGGCGGCGGCCCGGGATTCCGTCTCGCGCTGCTTGCGCAGCTGCTCCTCAGTGGGGGTGGCCACGTCCCACTCGCCGCGGTTGATGGCGGCGGTCTGATCGTGCAGTCGCTCGATCATCTGGTTTTGCAGCATGGCCAGGGCGTAGGAGCGGGCCAGGCGGGGCAGCAGGCGCAGCCGGTGGGCGCGGTGGTCGATCAGGCGCTTTTCCTTGCCGGGTAGGCCCTCGAACTGGCGGCGGCGCAGGGCGTAGCGCACCGCGATGGTCAGGGAGGCGCGGGTGGCGGCGCCCGCGGCGGCGCCCACGGCCACGCGGCCGCGGATCAGGGTGCCGAGCATGGTGAAGAAGCGGCGGTTGCGAGACTCGATGGGGGAGGAGTATACGCCGTCTTCGGAGACATCGCCGAAGCGGTTGAGCAGGGCCTCGCGCGGGACGCGGACCTTATCGAAGCTCAGGGTGCCGTTATCCACGCCGAGCAGGCCGCCCTTGTGGCCGTGATCGCCAATGGTCACGCCGGGCAGGGGGTTGCCGTCCTCGCCGCGGATGGGGACCAGCAGGCAGTGAACGCCGTGCGATTCCTTCGTGCCGGGGGTGTAGAGCTGGGCAAAGACCGCGGCCATGGTGCCGTGCTTGGCGGCGTTGCCGATGTAGACCTTCTCCGCCGAGGGGGTGGGGGAGTCCACGATGAACTCCTTGGTCTCGGGGTCGTAGGTGGCGGTGGTCTCGATGTTTTGCACGTCGGAGCCGTGGCCGCGCTCGGTCATGCCGAAGCAGCCCAGGAGCTTGAGATCCATGATGTCGCGCACGTAGTGGGAGTGACGCTCGGTGCCCAGGGCATCCACGGCCCCGCCCCACAGGCCCCACTGGACGCCGCCCTTGACCATGGTGGACAGGTCGGCGTAGCCCACCATCTCCAGGCCGGTGAGGGTGGCGCCGGTGTCTCCGAACCCGCCGTTTTCCGGGGCGAATACGCCTTTTTGCATGCCGGTTTCCGCCAGGATGGACAGCTTATCGAGCATTGCCTCGCGGGCCTCGTCCATGCTCAGGGTGGGATCGTGCAGCAGCTCCTTGCCGCGGTCGCTGACGGCCTCGCGGAAGATTTCGCGGGAGCTGGCCCAGCGGCCGTCGAGGAGCTTGCGCAGATCCTTGGCGGCGGCGGGGTCGGGGGTGGTGGGCAGGGTGCGGGGGCTGCCCTTTTCCGGGGTGGGGCGGTTCTTATCGGTCATGATGAACTCCTAGGAAATGATTAACGCTCGATGATGGCGACGACGCCCTGGCCGCCGGCGGCGCAGATGCTCACGAGGGTGCGGCCGCCGCCGTTTTCCTCCAGGGTCTTGGCGGCGGTGGCGAGGATGCGCCCGCCGGTGGCGGCGAAGGGGTGCCCGGCGGCCAGCGAGGATCCCTTGACGTTGAGCTTGCTGCGGTCGATGGTGCCCAGCGGCGCGTCGAGGCCGAGGCGGTCGCGGCAGTAGTCGGTGGATTCCCAGGCAGCCAGGGTGGCGAGCACCTGGGAGGCAAAGGCCTCGTGGATCTCGTAGAAGTCGAAGTCCTGGAGGCTCAGACCGTGGCGGGCCAGCAGCCGCGGGACGGCGTAGGTGGGGGCCATGAGCAGGCCGTCGGGGCCGTGCACGAAGTCCACGGAGGCGGTCTCGGAGTCCACGAGCCAGGCCCGCACGAGGATGTTGTGCTCGCGGGCCCAATCCTCGGAGGAGAGCAGGGCCACGGAGGCGCCGTCGGTCAGCGGGGTGGAGTTGCCGGCGGTCATGGTGGCCTGGGCGCCGTGCTGCTCGGCGTCCTTGCGCCCGAAGACGGGCTTGAGCTTGGCGAGCTTTTCCGCGCTGGTGTCCGGCCGCAGGTTCGTGTCGCGCTGCACCCCGAGGAAGGGGGTGAGCAGGTCGGAGAAGAACCCGGCCTCGTAGGCGGCGGCCAGGTTGCGGTGGGACTGCACGGCCAGCTCGTCCTGGTCGGCGCGGCTGATGCCGAACTCGCGGGCGGTGATGGCGGCGTGCTCGCCCATGGAAAGCCCGGTGCGCGGCTCGCCGTTGCGCGGCTGCTCGGGGGCCAGCTGCGAGGGGCGGATGGAGCCCAGCAGCTTGAGGCGGTCGCCGGCCGTCTTGGCGGTGCTGAGCTTGATGAGGGTGCGGCGCAGGTCGTCGCCCACGGCCAGGGGGGCGTCCGAGGTGGTGTCCACGCCGCCGGCCAGGCCGGAGTCGATGCGCCCCAGGGCGATGGCGTCGGCCACCTGGATGGCGCTGGTGAGCCCGGTGCCGCAGGCGTGCTGCACGTCGAAGGCGGGGGTGCGCGACCCCAGCGCGGAGCCGAGAACGCACTCGCGGGTGAGGTTGAAATCGCGCGAGTGCTTGAGCACGGCGCCGGCGGCCACCAGGCCCAGGTCCTCGTCCTGGAGGCCGTAGCGCGCCACGGCGCCGTCGATGGCCGCGGTGAGCATGTCCTGATTGGAGGCGTTGGCGTACTCCTTGTTGGAGCGCGCGAAGGGGATGCGGTTTCCACCGAGGATCGCGACCTTGCGGGGGTTAGTCATGTGTGCTCCGTCCTAGTAGGGATCTCTGCGCGACAGTTTAACGTGACTCAAAGCATAGCGTGTGAAAATCTATAATGTGAATCACTAACTTGGCTGCTACGGTAGACAAAGATCTGGCGCAAGCAAAGCGCCGACCCCCACGACGTTAGGAGATCACCTCATGCCCTCTCCCCACAAAGGCCTGCTAGAACAGCTCATCAACTCCCCCCTCGCGGGAAAAGCGGGGGTGCCGCAGGGTGAGCCGTTGCGGCGATACACCCCCGGCGAGCCGCTTCTCGACGCCCCCGTGGTCACCGGGGGTGCCCCCGGCAGCCGCTTCGAGGGGGGGATCAAGAACCTCCTCGGCGGCGACTACCAGTACGTGGGCCCGGAGGCCGACACCAAGCGCGGCGCCATCGTCTTCGACGCCACCGGCATCGCCCGCCCCGAGGATCTCCACGAGCTCTACGACTTCCTCCAGCCCCAGATGCGCAAGCTCGCCCCCTGCGCCCGCGTGGTGGTGCTGGGCACCACGCCCGAGCTGGTAGCCGACCGCGACGAGCACATCTGCCAGCGAGCCCTCGAGGGCTTCACCCGTTCCCTGGCCAAGGAGCTGCGCCGCGGGGCCACCGCGCAGCTGGTCTACGTCGCACCCGAAGCCGACCTCACCGCCGCCGAGTCCACCCTGCGCTTCCTCCTCTCCGGCAAGTCCGCCTACGTGGACGGCCAGGTGATCCGGGTGACCGCGAACGCCGTGGGCACCGCCGACTGGAATAAACCCCTCGAAGGTAAGATCGCGGCCGTCACCGGGGCCGCGCGCGGCATCGGCGCCACCATCGCGGAGGTGCTGGCCCGCGACGGCGCGAAGGTCATCTGCGTGGACATCCCCCAGGCCGGCGAGGGCCTGGCCCAGACCGCCAACCGGGTCAAGGGCACCGCCCTGCCGCTCGACGTGACCGCCCCGGACGCGGCCGACCAGCTGCACAAGCACGCCGCCGAGCGCCACGGCGGCGCCATCGACATCGTCGTGCACAACGCCGGCGTCACCCGGGACAAGCTGCTGGCCAACATGAACGAGGGCCAGTGGGCGATGGTGCAGAACATCAACCTCGTGGCCCCCGTGCGCATCACCGAGGGCCTGCTGGCCAACGGCGGCCTAGCCGATGGCGGTCGCGTGGTGGGCGTGTCCTCCATGGCCGGCATCGCGGGCAACCGCGGCCAGACCAACTACGCCACCACCAAGGCCGGCGTGGTGGGCCTGGTGGACACCTTCTCCGAGGAGCTGTCCGAGCGCGGCATCACCGTCAATGCCGTGGCGCCCGGGTTCATCGAGACTGCGATGACCGCCGCCATGCCGTTCGGCCCGCGCGAGGTGGGACGCCGCCTCAACTCCCTCTCCCAGGCGGGCCAGACCATCGACGTCGCCGAGACCATCGCCTACCTCGCGGGCAATGCCTCCGGCGCGGTCACGGGCAACACCGTGCGCGTGTGCGGCCAGAACCTCCTGGGGGCCTAGATGACGCACCACGACCTCCCCACCATCCCCAATCTCATGAGTGAGTACGGGAACGCGGCGCGCGACCTGCTGCCCGTCGTGGGCACTAAGCGACGCGTTACCGGCAACCCCACCACCTCCTACGGGGTGCGCGGGGTGACCCTGGACCCCGCCCACGTGGCGGCCTATGCCCAGGCCACGGGCCTGCGGCTGGGTCATGTCGTGCCGCTGACTTATCCTTATGTGCTCTCTTTCCCCCTGGCCATCAAGGTGATGGGGGCGCCGGATTTCCCATTCAACGCCGTGGGAGCGGTGCACCTGACCAACGTGATCGAGCAGTACCGACCGATCACCATGACCGATAGCCTGGACATTGCGGTGCGGGCGGACAACCTTCGCCCGCACCGCAAGGGCCTGCTCATCGATATGATCACCGAGATCGAGGTAGCCGGTGAGCCCGTCTGGCGCCAGACCTCGGGCTTTTTGGCCAAGGGCGCTCGGCTGGCGGGCCCCACCGACGCGGCAGAAGACAGCGGTTCCCTCTTCGGCGAGCATCCCCCGGTGCCCACGGGCACCCCCACCGGCCAGTGGCGGGTTACCCCGGCGCAGATTAAGAAGTACGCGCAGGCCTCCGGGGATAAGAACCCCATCCACGTCTCCGCGCTGGGGGCCAAGGCCTTCGGCTTCCCCGCCACGATCGCCCACGGCATGTGGTCCGCGGCCGCGATCCTGGCGGGCGTGGAGGGCCAGGTACCCGACTCCGCGCGCTACGGCGTGGAGTTCGTCAAACCGGTGGTGTTGCCCGCGCGGGTCGGCTACTACGCCGAGCGCTCCGAGGAGGGCTGGGCCTTCCAACTCCGCAAGGCCACCAAGCCGACCACGCTGCACGCGGTGGCCAAGCTGGAACGGCTCTGATTCTTCGACGCGAAGGGGTGCCACCGGGTGCGGTCGCGGGGCGGCGGCCTTCCTGGTGGCACCCCTTCGTGCGTGGGGGGTAGGCCAGCACGGGGTGTGCCATCCGTGGCTCACCACTAACGCTAAGGGGTGCCACTGCGCGCTCGAATCGGATCCGAGCCCCGCCGGTGGCACCCCTTCGCGTCGATGGCCCCGCGAGACTTACCCCTTGGTGTCGATGTTCATCTCGCCGGGGTTCCACAGGCCGGAGCGGGTGACCTCCTTCTGGGTGATCTCCGCGGTGTCGGGGGCTTGATCCTCGGAGTTAGTGCGCGGCTCGTAGATCTCGATGGAGCCCCAGTCGCGGCGCCAGTCGTCGCGCAGGTAGCTGGGCAGCTCGTAGGACTCGTTGACGGCCTCCACGGTGCCCATCGGACCGCCGCCGGTGTAGTTTTGCACCGGGGTGAGGGTGGACTTGCCGGGATAATCCGGTGAGATCCGATAGGTGGGAATCTCGGTCACCCCCGCGTAGTGGCCGAAGGTGCGCTGGCAGGGGAATTGCAGGGGCACCGGCCAATCGAGCAGCCCGGGTTGCTCGGAACCGATCACGCTATTGAGGCTGTCCAGGGTGGGTACGCGGGGTGGGGTGATGCCCAGCCACTCGTTCTCGTTGAGGTTGATGTCCTCGGCCTTGATGCGCACCACGTTCGCCCCCTCGGGTAGGTCGGCCAGCGGGTAGCGCAGATTGCGCCAGTTGGGGGTGGGGCCGGCGTCGTACATCTCCACGGAGCCGGTATCGGTGACGGAGCCGTCGGCCTGGCGGGTGCCGTATTGGAGCACCAGGTTCTGGCCGTCCTGCTCGATGCCGTTGATGTCGTGATGCTTGATCCTGCCGAAGGCGGACACCACCACCAGGGGCGCCTCCTCGCGGGCCGCGGGCAGTTCATACCAGGCCGTGGTGACCCTGGCGGGCCGTTGCTCCTCCTCCTGGTAGGAACCGAGCACCGGGACCACCGTGTAGTCCAGGTTGAAGGGCAGCTCGTGGGTGGAGCCGTTGGCGCTGCGTTGGCTGGTGGTGCGCAGGCCGCCGGAATTGCCGTTGTCCTGGCCGGAATCGGAGCTCCCCGCGGCGTCGTCGGAATCCACCTGATCGGAGATCGCCGCGCCCGGGCTGGTGGTATCGGCCTTCTCCTTCTCCACGCTGTCGGGCAGGTTATTGGGGCCGAAGCCCCGGTTGTCCCCGGTCTCCAGGGACTCGGCCAAGGGGACGCCGTCCACGGGGGTGAGGAAGGCGGCGTTGGTATTGGTCTCCACCAGGGCGTCGGCGGCCAGGCCACAGCTGTTGCCCCCGAGGTTGCGCAGGTTACCCAGGCCCACGGTGTAGGCCGGGTACTGGCTGGCAAAGGCCTTGCCGAAGCTCAGCAGGGAGAAGGCCAGCACTATGGCGCTGAGCACCGCGATGGGCGCGGTGGCCAGTCCCGCCCAGCGGGAGGAAACACCGGCGCGCCGGGGCGCCGCCTCGGCGCGGGCGCGGCGTATATCGCTCAGGAAGGAGAGCACCACGCCGATGACCAGGATGGTGATGGCGAGGTAGAGCACCACCGAGGAGGCCTCGATCCCGTGGAGCTGCACGGACTTATCCCACCACGGGATGCGGAAGCTGGACACGTACCACCAGCCGTTCATACCGGCCAGGGCCAGGGCAAAGACCAGCAGGAACCCCCCGATGATCATGGCCCGGGTGCGCGCCGAGCGCACGGCCACCGTGCTGAGCGCCACGGAGGCCACGGCGGCCAGTGCGGCGGCGGTGCCGGCATTGGCGCCGAAGTGGTGTGTCCACTTGGTGGGGGTGAACATGAGGAAGAAGAACGTGCCCACCACGGTGATGAGCAGTCGCACCGTGGGCCCGGAGGCCGTGCCCGCGATCTTTTTGCCGCGCAGCAGCGCGATCGCCACGATCGCCAGGGAGGCAAAGAACATAAACATAGGGAACCGGCGCGTGACCGAGCCGTCGACCGAGGAGGTCGAAAGCAACGACTGGTAGCGCGCGAACTCCTCGTTCCACGGCAGCGCTGGGCCGATCTCCGAGCGCACCCGGGTGGCCTCCAGCACGGCGGCGAAGGTCTGATCGCCGAACATCCCCACCAGCACGGCGGTGCCGGTGGCCAGCACCGGGGCCAGCATCGCCAGGGCCGCCACCGCGTTGCTGCGCAGCGACGCCCGCTCGCCGCCACCGAGCAGTGGCAGGCGGTCGTAGACGATGCGCAGCAACGGGGAGAGCGCCGCGAACAGCGCCGCCACCGCCATCAGGCCGGTGGGGCCGGTGGCCAGGGAGAGCGCGGCCAGCAGCACGCCGATCGCGCCGGGAAGCAGCCGCCGGGTCTCGATCGCCCGCTCGAAGGAGGCCCAGGCCAGGATCGCTCCCATCGCGATGATGGGCTCCGGGCGGGTGCCGTTGTTGTAGGGCAGCCAGAACGCGAGCAGCACCAGGGCGGCGGTCCACTGGGCCAGGTGACGCCCCCCGACCCGGTCGCCCAGGCGGGGCAGCAGGTAGCGGGACAGCACGAACCAGACGATCAGCCCGGAGAGCAAAGCGGGCAGCCGCATCCACATGGAGGCCGTGGACACGCGGCTCATCCACCCCAGGACGTCGTAATAGGGCCAGCCGAACGGCGCCTCGGGCACCCCGAACCAGCGGTAGTAGTTGGCCATGTAGCCGGAGCGTTCCGCCAGGCGGGCCATGGAGAGGATATAGCCGTCATCGGCGGTGTTGGCCCCGACGACGTGCCAGAGGGCCAGGACGGATGCCACCAGTCCGTCCAGCCCGCGCGGGCGCCACCAGCGGGCGGGCAGCACCGGGATGCGCCCCCGGCCGTCCAGGCGATCCAGGCGCAGCAGGCACCACAGGGAGACCGCCATCATCGCCAGCCCCAGCCAGGTGGCGGACTGCTTGAGCGGCGTGGGCGAGGAGGTGAAGCGGGAGTTGATCTCCACGTGGACGCCCAGGCCGGCGTCGATGAGCCGCTGCGCGGCGTCGCCGTCGAGCTCCGTGTACAGGCCGCTGACCTGGGGGCGGACGTCGTCCTTGGCGGCGGTGTCCGGGGTGGCGGAGTAGTCGGTGCCCTCGATCCAGGCCCGGGTCTGTTCCTCCGTGGAGCGCACGGAGAGCACCGCCCGGGCGGGCAGGTCGCGCACCTGATCGGCGGTGAGGTCGAAGAAGGCCTCGCCGCGCACCGAGACGTCGAGGGCGCCGTCGAAGGAGCGGATGAAGAGTCCGCGGTGGGCCGCCTCCGTGGAGTCGGCGGGCAGGGTGCCCAGCAACAGTGACTCCCCCTCGCGTAGATCCTCGAGGGCCGAGACGGGAATCCGGGCCTCCATCTCCTGCGGGGAATAGGAGATGAGCGGGGCATTGACCGAGTTCACGCTCCCGTTTTGCGGCCAGTCCAGGCTGGACTGCACCTGCCGGACGGGCAGGAAGGGGGTGGCCACGAAGAGAAGGAAGCCGAGCAGGCCGGTGACGATGGCGAGGGACGTGAGCCATCCGGGGGCCTGCTGCGGGGGAGCGGGAGACGCTTCTGAGGTGACAGACACAGCCCGTTAGTCTACGGCACCGGCGGGGCCGGCTCCCCCCGAGACTCGGGTGACCACCACGAAAGGACCGACCTGCGCCAGCGCCCAGCGCTGCGGGTCCGCGAAGGAGGCGGGGTTGAAGAACACGCCCCGGTAGCGAATGTTGGGGTGATTGGGGTAAATGTCCTCCGCCAGGTGAATCTTGAAGCCGGAGGTGGTGGCCCCCGGCTTCGCCTCGCGCTCTGCCTCCAGGTCGCCGCGGAAGATCATCGCGTCCGGGGCGCGCCAGGCGTGCGCCCGGGATTCCTCGTCCACCGCCGCGGCAAAGGCCGCGGGATCGGCCAGTTCCTCCCAGGAGCGCCGCGCCCAGTCTTCGATGGCGGCGTTGCGCTGGTCGAACTGTCCCAGCGGATTGGCGTAATGGCTGGTAAAGGCCTGGAAACCGTAGTAGGGGTGGAAGCTCATGAACCTGTTCTCGTCGGCCAGCACCACGGTGTCGGCCGGGTCGTGGCCGTGGCGGCGGATCTCCTCGTCGATCCGGGCGTAATACTGGGCGGCGTTGGGGGCAAAGCGATCCGCGCGCTGGCCGTACCCGTCCGTGTCCGAGTAGGCGTAGTCCAGGTTCTCCTGGTGGTGGGTGGGGATGTCCTGGGTGTACTTCACCCCGGCCAGGCTGAGCACCACCACCAGCACCACGGTGATCCGCCGCTGCCAGGCGGCGGAGAAGCGCTCCGGGTAGAGTGCGCGCAGCCCCCGGCGGCGCATCCAGCCAAGGCCCATCACCCCGGCGGTAGCCAGCTGCAACGCCACCAGCATCTCCACCCGGAATCCCAGCAGGGTCACCCCGGCCACGGTGAGCACCATCGAGGCCAGACACCAGGCGTATTGGCACAGCAGCACCAGGAGGAGCGCCCCCTCGGCGGGGCGTCGCCAATGTAACACCAGGTACACCAGCCCCACCATGCACACGACCCCCACGATGGAGGCCGCGAGGAAGGGGACGGGGAACTCCGCGCCCTCGCCGGGGAGATAATGCATGGCGGTCGCCCCCGAACGCTCCCGCCGGTGCAGGCTGGCCCACAGGTACGGCCCCCAGGTCACCAGCGCCAACAGGGCCGAGCCAAGCCCCGCCGCCACCAGGTGCAGGATCGGGCGCCAGCTGCGCCGTACGGCGGCCAGCACCAGCGCCATGACCACCACCGAGCCGGCCGTTAAGGCGGTAAAGAGCGTGTACATGGTGGCCGAGCACCCCAGGAACACCGCCACCCCCGCGGTGGCGAACCATGAGCCGGACAGCGCCCGCCGCGCGATCAGCGACGCGGCCGGCACCCCCAGGGCCACGATGGTGGCGTAGGGCTCCTGCGGGCCCAATTGCAGTATGAGACAGGTGCTCACTAGGGCGATCGCCGCGGCGGCGGGCAGGGAACCCAGCAGCCGCTGCCACACCGGCACCAACAGGCAGGCCGCCGCCGCGATGGATATCAACGCCCACGGCTGATACACCTCCCAGCCCGGCATCCCCAGCAGGTTGGCCAGCCGGCCACCCACCCAGAACCAGGCGGGTGGGTAGTAGGTGGGCATGTCGATGTAGTTCATGTCCGACAGCGAGGCGGTCTGCGCCATGCGGCCCAAAAACTGCGTGCGGAACGCCTGATCCACCTGCAGGCCGTCGATGTAGAGGCGGGTGGCGGCCAGCGGTAGGCCCGTGGTGCTCACCACCAGCCCCGCCGGGGCGAGGTAGGCCGCGGCATAGGTCAGCGTGCGCCGCCACCGCGGTATCCACCCCCCGCGCATCCACCAGGCCATCATCACGCCCACTACCACGATCACGGCCGCGCTGCCCGCCGCGGCGAGGGCGCGCGTGACCATGGAGGTGCTAAACGCCGGCAGAGTCACCTGCTTGACGAGGAACCAGATGACCAGGGTGAACGCGGCTCCCGCGGTGGGGGCCGCGGCCATCGCCAGCAGGGTGCCGCGCCGCCCCAAACGGTCTGTAGAACTCATGGCCAACAGTCTAGGGGGTGCCAGTGGGGCGGGCGGATACGACCGGCGCCGCGAGGTGGCACCCCATGCGCACGCCGCGCGACGCCGTCCCTCCCGCGGCGTCGGCATCCGCGCGCACCGCCCCGAAGGGGTGCCAGTGGGCGGGCGGCCGGGGTGGAAACCCCGCCACCGGCACCCCTTAGCGCCGTAAAAACGGGGCTAGAAGGGAAGAAGGCGGAAGATCCGGCGGGGGATGAAGTTAAACGCCGCGGTGACCAGCCGGAAGGCCGGGTGGACAAAGATGATGTCCTTGCCGTCCGCCACGGCGGCCACGGTGTCCTTGGCCACGCGCTCGGCGGAGACCGTCAGGGGTGCTTCCTTCAGCCCGGCGGACATCTTGGTGCGCACCTGGCCCGGCCGCACGGTGAGAACCCGCACGCCGGATCCCCGCAGGGTCTCGCCCAATTGGGTATAGAAGCCATCCAGGCCGGCCTTGGCCGCGCCGTAGACGAAGTTCGAGCGGCGTACCCGCACCCCGGCCACGGAGGACAGCGCCACGATTGTGCCGTGCCCCTGCTTCCTCATGGCCTGGCCCAGCAGCACGCCCACGGAGACCGGCCCGGTGTAGTTCACCTGGGCGCAGCTCACGGCCTGGGCCTGATCCTGCCAGAGTTCCTCCTGGTCGCCCAGGGTGCCAAAGGCCACGATCGCCACGTCCACGTCGCCGTGGGAGAAGGCCCGCTCCACCACCTCGGGATGGGTTTCGAAGGCGGTGGCGTCGAAGTCGAGCACCTCCACCTCCGCGGCGCCGGCCCGGGTGAGCTGCGCCACGGCGGCGTCGATGCGTGGGCTGGCGGCGCGGGCGGCCAGGGTGACGCGGGCGGGGCCGCGGCGGAGGAACTCGGAGACGATGGCCAGGCCAATCTCCGAGGTACCGCCGAGCAAGAGGATGTTTTGGGCTTGGCCCACTGCGTTCAACATGACGTGCTCCTTGAGGTAGTTAGCGCAATTCGAGACGGCGGGACATATCGGAGGCAAAGACGCCGGTCGGGTCGATGGCGTTGCGGGTGCGCAGCCACCCCTCCATGCCGGGGTACATGGCGTGGAAGTTCTCGGCCGAGGTGCGGGACTCCTTGGCCAGGTAGAGCCGCCCGCCGAACTCCATGACCTGGCGGTCGAGGTCGTCGAGGAGCGCACCCAAGCCGGGGCGGATGGGGAAGTCCACGCACACGTTCCAGCCCGGCATGGGGTAGGACAGTGGGGCCCGGTTGCCGGGGCCGAAGAGCTTGAACACGTTGAGGGCGGAGTAGTGCCCGGAGGCCTGGATCTGCTTGATGATGTCCTTGAAGGGCTCCACGGCCTCCACGGGCACCACGAACTGATATTGCAGGAAGCCCTTGGCGCCGTAGCCGCGATTCCACTCCCCGATGAGGTCCAGCGGCTGATAGAACTGCGTGAGGTTCTTCACCTGGTTGCGCGCCGGGGCACCCATCAGATAGTAGGCCTGGCCCACGGCGGAGAGGGTGAGCTTATTCAGCGTCCAGGAGGGGAAGACGTCCGGCACCGTCATCAGCTGGGGGGCGCGGAACTTCAGGGGGTCCTTGGCCAGCTTGGGGGCCAGCTCGCGCAGCTGATCCAGGGTGGCCAGGGAGCCGCGGGAGATGGTGGCGCGGCCGAGCTTGGGGGCGGGGGAGATGGCGTCGAACCACGCAGAGGAATAGGTGTAATTGACCTCGGAGCCGTCCGAGTGGAAGGCGATCGTCTCGTCCAGGGTCTCGGTGCGGTCGGTGTCCGCGATGAAAAAGGCCGTCTCCGTCTTGGTCATGCGGATCGTGGCGCGCAGGATGATGCCGGTCAGGCCCATGCCGCCCACGGTGGCCCAGAACAGCTCGCCCGTGGGGTCATCCGGGGAACCCTCCGGCTCCAGGTGCAGCACGCGGCCGTCGGCCACCAGGAGCTCCATGGACACCACGTGGTTGCCAAAGGAACCCGCCGAGTGGTGGTTCTTGCCGTGAATATCCGGCCCGATTGCCCCGCCGATGGTCACCTGGCGCGTGCCGGGCAGCACCGGAACCCACAGGCCGTAGGGGAGGGCGGCCTTCATCAGCTGATCCAGGGTCACGCCGGCGTCTACGTCCACCAGAGCGGAGTCCGGGTCGATGGAGTGGATGCGGTTGAGCGGCTGCATATCCACCACGAGGCCGCCGCCGTTTTGGGCGGGATCGCCGTAGGAGCGGCCCATGCCGCGGGCGATCACGCCGCGCCGGGCATACGAGGGCTTGGTGGAGTTCTCGTCCGCCACCTGGGCCACGGCCTTGACGATCGTGTCCACGTCCGGGGTGGAGAGCACGTGGGCCGTGGACGGCGCGGTGCGGCCCCATCCGTAGAGGGATTGTTCCTTGGTCTGGACTGCCATGGTCATTGAGGAATCTTTCCAAAAAGGCGTACTAGATACGGCACCTACCTTAGCGCCCCGCGGGCGCGGGCAGGCCGAGGCGCGGATCACAGATCCATGATCTCGCGCACGCGGGCGGGAAGATCCTCTTGCGCGGTGATCTCGGGGCCGTGATACTCGCGCAGCTCCTGGTACACCAGCACCCGGCTGGTGGAGTCGAGCAACGGGAGTTCCTGGGCCATCAGGCGCGTCATGAAGTCATCCAGGGGCAGATGGGTGCGCTGCGCCGCCTCGTGCTGCTCCGGCCGGCCTTTCTTTCCGAACATGGCTCCCAAGGATAGCTAGGGTGGTGGGCATGACGCAGACGGATTACTACAGCCTGGACGATACCCGCGCCGGGCGGCTCGCCCAGGCCGCCTTCGTGGGCGGATGGGAGGCGCTGCCGGATTACGTGTCCTCGCGGGCGGCGCGCGCGGCGATCAAGATCGTCCTCGCCGTCGGTGGGGCAGGCCTGGTGGGTGCGCTCAACATGATCGACGAGGACCCCCGCAACGATCCCGCCGCCCTGCTCGACGAGGTAGACCTGAGCCCCGCCCAGACCTGGGCGGGGCTCGCCTGCGGCGCGGCCGCACTGATCTGCCTACCGGCTTTAAGCTCCAGGCTGCGCGCCCGCGCGGTGGACCGGCTGCGCCGTCGCGGGATCCGACGCCCCCACACGGCGCTCGGGGCCGTTGCCGCCGCCCTGGTATTCCTCGTCTCGGAGGTGCGGGCGTGATCGCGGTCGTCGATAAGCAGGAGGATGCCACGGTGGTGTGGCACGTGCAGACCACCGTGGGCGACACCGCCGTGATGTCCGGCGCGTGGATCGTGGCGGACCCCACCGATCTGTTGGTCGGCGCGGTGCAGGTGGCCCCGGGGCCCGAGGCGGTCAGCGAGCTGGCCCGCGCGATCGACCGCGAGCGCGACGCCATCCGTGCCGCCTGCGAGGGCACGGTCACCGGCCTGCGCCTCGACCCCCTGATGGTGCCCGACCTCGACCAGCTCGCCGCCGCCTACCACGGGGAATCCGTCGCCCGGCGGGCCTGGGTCACCGCCACCGCCCTGGCTCAGCTCGTGCAGCAGTGGCACACGCTAGAGACCCAGCGCCGCTCCCGCAAGCATCTCCAGGAGGTCTTTGGCCGCGAGGTCCGGCCCCTGCCGCTTAGCCGCCCTGCGGGCTGAACGCCCCGCCAGGTGACGTGGGCGCGGCCTGGTTCCCGATCATTGATTTCGGCTCCGCCCGCGGGCCTAAAGTAGGCTGAGATCCCGTGCAGAATCTCAAGAGCCAGGGCATCCGTTTCCTTATCAGCGGTGGAATCTCCGCCGTGGTGGATCTGGGCCTGACCTGGGTATGCAACGTGGTGGTGGGCATGGGCGTTCCCCTCTCGCGCACCATCGGCTTCATCTTTGGCACGCTCGTGGCCTACATGATCAACCGGCGATGGACCTTCCGCGCGGAACCCTCCTGGAGGCGATTCCTATCCGTCATGGGCCTCTACACCATCACCTATGGGGTGAACGTGGGCGGCCAAACCCTCGGCCAGGGCTTTTTCCAGGACTGGGGTTGGAATCATACTCTCGCGTTGGTGGCGGCCTTTGTCCTCTCCCAGGGCACGGCCACCGTGATCAACTTCGTGATGCAGCGGGCCTTCATCTTCCGGGAGCGGTGATGCCCCTTCCTCCTCGCCTGCCCCGCCACTCCAAGGGGTGCCACCGTGGGGGTTGGCGGCGTGAGCAGGGTGCCGGTGGCACCCCTTGCGGTTGCCTGTAGCGAGGTGTGGCCTGCCGCCGCGCCTTGATCTTGATTTCCCCTTAGGGGTGCCAGTGGCCGCGCCGCCGGGCCGACGAACCCGCCGATGGCACCCCTTCGTGTCGACGCGACCCCTATTCGGGGCGACGGAATTGCTCGCGGCGGCCCAGGCGGTGCAGCGAGAACCATTCCTTGAATCCGGCGGGGTCGCGCCGCTGGATGAGAAAGAACCAGGCGAAGCGCGCGTACTCCTGAGGGAGGAGTCGGCGCATGCCGGGCTGGTTCATGAGGTAGCCGCGGTTGCGATAGGTAAAGAAGCGCTTGGAGTCGTTGTCGGGGTATTGGGTGTGCATCCGGCCGCCTAGGATCGGCTTGAACTCGCCCGACCCGTTCGGGTGGAGATACGCGGTGGTCAAGGCGGTGCCGAAGCGCAGGCCGGAGCGCACCAGCCGACGGTGATACTCCACCTCGTCGCCGCGGATGAAGAGGCGGTAATCGGGAACGCCGATGATCTCCAGGGCCCGGGCGGAGATCAGCGCCCCGTTAAAGAGGCTGGCGATGCCCGGAATGAAGCCGCCCTCCAGCTCGGCCACCGTGCGTTTCCACGTCATACCCTGGCGCAGGGGGAAGGCGAGGCGATCGGGCTCCTCGATGTCGCAGACCACGGGGGAGACCTCGTGGAGCCTATGGCGGGTGGCGGTGTCGAGAAGCGTGGCCAGAACCTCGTGGTCGCGGGGACGGCCATCGTCGTCGGCGCACCAAATTGCGTCCGCACCGAGGGAGAGCGCGGTGAGGAAACCATACGCGAATCCGCCGGCGCCGCCGAGGTTCGTGCAGCTGGGGAGGTAGACGCCGCGCTTCCCCGCCAGCTCGTGGAGGAGGAGGCGCACGGATTCCTCGGCGGCGTTGTCCACCACGATGACCCAGGTCACTGGGTTGGTCTGTCGGCACACCTGCTCTAGAGAGACGCGGAGTTGTTCCACCCGGTTGTGCGTGACAATGACGGCGGCGATGGAATCAGAGCTTGTCAGCGGTGGAAGCATGTCTACATTCTGCCACGCTGCGATGCCATCTCCACACGGGATCATCCCTAAAAGGGGAATGAAGTCCCCGCGCGATTGCGATGATATCCTCCACCACCTTTGCGCAGTGGTGATCCACGCAGGCGGAGGTATAGCGTAAGGCGTAATATCCACGGCTGACTGCATCGTTGGTTTTCCACCGATCCTTCACAAAGGATGCGTCATTGCCGTGAAAAGCCGTGCCATCAATGTCTATGAGCACTTTTCGTTTTCCCTCCACATAGGCGTCCCAGAAGTGGTTTCCAATCTTAACGTTGTGCGTGATTTTCCACCCACGCATTTTGATCGGGCGAAAGGCCCGGCGTTCCGTCTCGCTATCGGCCCCAATACAGGAGCGCCTCAGAATGGTGGTGAGCCCCGTGCGCGAGGCCGTGCCCATGCGGGAGGTATCGCTCGTGAGAGAGGCCGGTCCGTTCCGTCCGGCATAGTGGTGTTCGAGAACACGCCTGAGGAGGTCGTGACTGCTTTCGTGCAGTCGGCGTTGAACCGAGGCGAGCGCGGCTACCAGCTTCGTGGGCGGGAGGAGGGAAAGGTCGCGTACCACGGCCGCGGCGCAGAGCACCTTGATGCCCTCGATAAGGGTGGTGGGCAGGCAGCGTCTCCGCGTGATGCGTAGATTTTTGGTCCCCTTATCCGATTTCCCTCGGGGAACGACCGCGCGAAGGGGCAGCGTGACCGCCTGACCCAAGAATAACTGTATGGCGGTGGCTCCGGTAAAAGCGAGCTGCGGTTTGAGTAGGGAATAGGCGGCACAAAGCTGGCGCGGAGTTAACTGTTTTTCCGAATACAATCCGCGCATAATCCTGTGGAGGCTTCCCTCCCTCAGTCGGCGTGCCAGGGAAGATCGGGTTTCACCCCTGCGCCTAAGCTCGGCGGTCGAGAAAATAGTAATACCGTCAATCCCCATGTGTACCATCGTGATCCCCCTCTCATCCGCTGTGTTCCTACCCTAGACCAGTGCTGTGGCATGCGTGTTCGAAAACGAGGGGGCTTGTGGATAACTCAGCGCCTGTGGATAACCCCGATGGGGTGCCATTGGTGGGGGGGAAAGGCGTCGCGATGCCGCGCAGTGGCACCCCGTGGGGCAGGTGGAAGAACCGGCGCGATTCTAAGGAGCACGGCGGCCCCGCTAAGGGGTGCCACCACACCTCCGGGGCGCCCCGAAGAAGCCATAAGGGCACCCCAAAGCGCCGCCATCCCAGGGCTACCCCTGGAAATCGGTCAGCATCTCTCTCATGCGCTTGCCGGCCTCGGGTCCCTCGTAGGCTTCGACGACCTCGTCTACCAGTCCGGCCTGGCGGATGGTGCCGTGATCCACCCAGAGGGCGGTGTTGCAGAGCTGGGCGAGGAAGTCGTTGGAATGGGAGGCAAACACGAGGATGCCGGAACGCTGCACCATCTCCTGGAGGCGCACCCGGGCCTTGGCCATGAAGGCGGCGTCCACGGCGCCGATGCCCTCGTCGAGGAGCAGGATCTCGGGTTCGATGGAGGTCACCACCCCGAGGGCCAGCCGCACCCGCATGCCGGTGGAATAGGTGCGCAGCGGCATGTTGAGGTACTCGCCGAGCTCGGAGAACTCGGCGATGTCGTCCATTTTTTTGCGCATAGACCGGCGGGTCTGGCCGAGAAAGAGGCCGCGGATGATGATGTTTTCATACCCGGAGATCTCCGGGTCCATGCCCACGCCCAGGTCGAAGACGGGAGCCACCCGCCCCCGGACTGCGGCGGAGCCGCGGGTGGGCTCGTAGATCCCGGAGAGCAGGCGCAGGAGGGTGGATTTTCCGGCGCCGTTGTGTCCCACGAGGCCCACCCGGTCGCCCTCGCGCAGGTGCAGGTTGACGTCGCGCAGTGCCTCGACCACCACGGTGTTGTCCTGGTTGCGGCCGATGGCCCCGCCGGCGGCCCCCAGGAAGGCCTTTTTCATGGAGCGGGATTGGGCGTCGAAGATGGGGAAGTCTACGCAGGCGTTGTGGGTATCGATGGAAACCACGGTCTTGTCCAAATTCCTCTCTTATACCCAGTAGCTGACGCGGAAGCGCCATTGGCGCATGGCCAGCAGGGTGAGGGCCAGGCCGCCGGCGGTCAGTCCGAGGACGATCCACCAGTGGTAGGCGGGCAGCGGCGTGCCGATCATGGGCGCGCGCACGATCTCTAGGTAGTGGTACAGGGGGTTGAGCTGGGCCAGGTGGGCGCGCTGATCGGCGCCGTCGATGTTGTCGCGCAGGGTGGAGGTCATCCACACGATGGGGGTGACGTAGAAGAGGAGCTGGGTGCCGGCGTCGAGAAGCGGGGAGACGTCGCGGTATCTGGTGGCGATGATGCCAAAGAACATGGCCACCCACGCGCCGTTGAGGATAAGGAGGGCGAAGGCCGGAACCGTGAGCAGGATGTTCCACCCCAGGTGGCGCGGGAAGATCAGGATGAGGGCCACCCAGATCACCAGGTTGTGTGCGAGGAAGAGCGTCTGCTTCCACACCAGCCGATACACATGCACGGACAGTGCGGAGGGCAGCTGCTTGATGAGCCCCTCGTTGTCGATGAAGACGTCCGCGCCCTCCTTGATGCAGCCGGAGATGAATCCCCAGATGATCAGGCCCACGGTCACGTGCGGGAGGAAGTCCGCCAGCGGGATGGCGAAGAGTACGGAGTACAGCAGCCCCAGGGCCAGGGCCATCACGCCGGTGGCGATGGTGATCCACAGCGGCCCCAACACCGAGCGCTTGTAGCGCTGCTTGATGTCCTGCCAGCCGAGCTGCAGCCACAGTTCGCGCTGGCCGAAGCCGCGCACCAGGTCGGCCCATGCGGCCCGGAAGGTCCGGGACTGGGATGCGGCGGCATCACCGGTTTCTCGCGTCATCCGGGCGATGTCTGCTCTGAGGGGTTGCATGGTCTCCCAGCCTAATCGAGGGCGCTGCCGCGGCGGGTTCGGGGCGTTGACGTGCGCGTGTGGCAGTTCGTCTCGGGTTGGCAATACACTTCAGGAATTAGCGCTGTCAGAAAGAGGAGGCTATGGGCTACGACGTTGCGGGGGTTCGGGGGCTTTATAGTGCGCTCGGGGACGGTTGGACGTACCTCAACGCGCACGAGCAGCCTCAGATTCCGGAGCGGGTGATCGCGGGCGTGGCCCGCGCCTTCCGCACGGCCCCCACGCCCATCCGGAGCGACGGACCCTCCCGCCACGGTCACGCCGCGCGCCTGGAGGGGGATCTGCACGTGCAGGCCGCGCGGGTGGCGGTGGCCGACCTCGTGGGCGCCACGCCCGAGCGTGTGGTGTTGGGCAGCAGCCTGGAAGTCCTCTACCGTAACTTGTTGACCTGCATGAAGCCCATGCTGCGCCACGGCTCCTCCGCGGTGGTCTCCCGCCTGGATCGCCCGGAGCTGTCTCAGGCGCTCGTCGACGCTATCCCGGACGTCCGCTGGGCGGAGCCCGATCTCGCCACCGGGGAGCTGCCCGCCTACCAGTACACCGAACTGGTGGACCGCAGCACCAGGCTGGCCACCATCCCCGCGGCGCACGACCTCGTGGGGGTGGTCACGCCGGTCAAGGAGATCGTGGACGCCGCGCACCAGCTCGCCCGGCTGTGGGTTTTGGTGGATGCCTCGGCCTACGCCCCGTACCGGCTTCTCGACGCCGGCGAGTGGGACGCGGACATCATCGCCCTCGACCTGGCGGCCCTGGGCGGCCCGCAGCTGGGCGCGCTGATCTTCCGCGACGAGCGGATGATCCGCCGCCTGGAGCGGCCCGAGCGGCTGGAAGACCCCATCTCCGCCGGCCTGGCCGGCGGGGTTCCCGCGCTGGTGGATCACCTGGCCTCCCTGGCGACGGGGGCGCGCGGTTCCCGCCGGGAGCGGCTGCGCTACTCCATGGATCACCTGGACTACTACCTCAGCGACCTCGGCCGCGATCTCGTGTTCTTCCTGGGTTCCCTGCCCAGCGTGCACATCGTCGGTGTTTCCGGGGAGGCCGCGGCCGAGGCCCACGTGGATCGCGTTCCCCGCATCTCTTTCGCGGTGCGCGACGTCCCGGCCCGGGCCGTCTACCAGCGCCTCCTCGATAACGATCTCTACACCACCATGACCCCGCACACCCCCCTGCTCGAGGCGATGGGCATCGAGGAGATCGGCGGCGCGGTCACCGTCTCCCTGGCCCCCTTCAGCCAGGGCCACGACGTGGATCACCTCACCCGCGTGGTGGCCTCCCTGGGCTAACCATTGGCGCAGACCGCCAGCGCCACCTTCCCGGTGACCTCCCCGTTCCTGAGGGTGGCGTGGGCCCGGGCGGCCTCAGCCAGCGGGTAGGTGGCGTGCACGCTGTGGCGCAGGGTGCCGTTGGCGAACATGGGCCACACGGCGTCCACAGTGGCGGAGACGATCCGCGCCTTGTCCTCCAGGGCGCGGGCGCGCAGGGTGGTGGCGTGAATGCTCTGGCGGCGCGGCAGCATGGCGCCCAGGTCGATCTGGGCCCTGGTGCCCCCCTGGAGGCCAATAAGGATGAGGCGGCCGTCAAGCGCCAGGCAGCGCATGTTGCGATCCAGGTATTTCGCGCCCATGATGTCGAGGATCACGTCGCAGGAGCCGCGCAGTTCCTCCGCGAAATCCCGTTCCCGATAATTAATGAGAATATCGGCGCCCAGGCGTCGGCAGAACTCTAGCTTCTCGGCGGACCCGGCGGTCACGGCGACCTCCGCCCCCAGGGCCTTGGCCACCTGGATGGCGCAGGCCCCGATCCCGCCGGCGCCGCCGTGAACCAGCAGGCGCTGACCGGCTCCCAGGCCGGCCACCATCCCCAGGTTCGACCACACGGTGCAGGCCACCTCCATCACCGAACCGGTCTCCGCCAGGCTGAGCCCTTCGGGCACCGGGGCCAGCTGCCCCTGCGGCACCGCCACGAACTCCGCGTATCCCCCGCCGGCGAGCAGGCAACCCACTTCCTCGCCCGCACGGCGGCCGGTATCCCCGGCGTCCACGATCGTGCCGGAACACTCCAGGCCGATGACCTCCGAGGCTCCGGGCGGCGGAGGATAGTGTCCCTGGGCCTGCAGCAGGTCGCCGCGATTGACCCCCGCGGTATGAACTTTCACGAGCACCTCGCCCGGCCGCAGTTCGGGCAGTGGGGTCGAGGCGAGCGTCAGGGAGGTGGGATCGGCGGGGTCGATGAGCGTGATTGCTTGCATGGCCCCCAGGGTAGAGCCTCCGGTTGGGTTGGGTAGGGTGAAAAGTGCCGCAGCGGCGGCGAGGAGACGTGGCAGAGCGGCCGAATGCACCGGTCTTGAAAACCGGCGGGTGTCACAGCCCCAGGGGTTCAAATCCCCTCGTCTCCGCTTTTTCTTGCGTGGTGTGAGCGCTAAGGGGTGCCACCTTCTGGGCGCGGCGGCCGGGCACGGTGCCGATGGCACCCCTTAGTGTTGTTGGCGCCTATCGACGCGTCCGCCTCACCCCGCCCCCGTCCCTAAGGGGTGTCAGCTGTTGCTTCCGACGGGCCCGAACCCGGGAGGTGGCACCCCTTGGTGCTGTTGTGCTGTTGCACGGCCACTCGGGCACCGCGCGCTGGAGGAGATTCCGGTCGCTAAGGGGTGTCACTGGCGCCGAAAACCCCGCCAACCCCTCCTAGTGTCACCCCTAAGCGTCGTTGCTGTCGGCGCCGTCGAGGTGATTGACCCCGCCGAGCCCGAGCTCGCGCCAGGCGGCGATGACCTGATCCACCTCGTCCTTGGTGGTCACGGTGAGGCGCACGCCGTCGGGGAAGGCGCGGACGAGGATCCGCCGGCTGGCCAGGGCCTCGGAGACGCGGGTGGGGTAGTCCGGGTCGCCCTCTGGGGTGGGGAGCCAGAGGAAGTTGCCCTGCGAGGGGAGGGAACCGATCTCGGTGGCAAGGCGCTCGCGTTGCTCCACGATCTCCTCGGTCCGGGCGAGGAGTTCCTCGCCGGCATCCAGGGAGGCGATGGCGGCGGTCTGGGCCACGGTGGACACGGAGAAGGGGATGCCAACCTTATCGAGGGCTTCGATGTAGTCGGCGGGGCCAAAGGCGTAGCCCACGCGCGCGCCGGCCAGGCCGTAGGCCTTGGAGAAGGTGCGCAGGGCCACGAGGTTGGGCCACCGGCGGATTTCCAGGGTGCCCTCGGGGGTGTCTGCGGCGCGGTTGAACTCGTAGTAGGCCTCGTCGAGGGCCACGGTGATGTGGGCGGGGACGCGCTGCATGAAGGAGTCGAACTCTGCCTGGGTCAGGGTGGCGCCGGTGGGATTATTGGGGTTGCACAGGAAGATGAGCGTGGTGCGCTCGGTGATGGCCGCGATCATGGCGTCGAGGTCGTGGCGCCCGGTCTCATCGCCGGGTACCATCACCGGCTTGGCCCCCACCACCTGGGCGAAGATGGGGTAGGCCTCGAAGCTGCGCCAGGGGAAGATGACCTCGTCTCCGGGGCCGCTGGTGATCTGCACGAGCTGTTGGCACAGGGCGGAGGAGCCGCATCCGGTGGTCACCTGCCCCACCGGCACGCCGAGGTGGGCGGCCAGGCGGCGGCGCAGGGCATGGACGCCCATGTCCGGGTAGCGGTGGGCCCCGGCCGCGGCGGTGCTCATGGCCGCCGCCACCGAGGGCAGCGGCGGAGTGGCCATCTCGTTGGAGGAAATCTTGATGGCGTGGTCAAGATTCTCGCCGGGCACGTAGGCGGGGATGGAAGAGAGGTCGGGGCGAATCATAGCGCTAGTCTAGCGTGGCGGTTTGTTATTGCCGTGAGGCACCGGCTATCATGCCAAGAGGTTTAGGAGACGTGCCAGAGCGGCCGAATGGGGCTCACTGCTAATGAGTTGTCCTCTTAACGGGGGACCGGAGGTTCAAATCCTCTCGTCTCCGCCACGCGCCCGTGGCTCAACGGATAGAGCATCTGACTACGGATCAGAAGGTTGGGGGTTCGAATCCCTCCGGGCGCACCAGGTAGAGGCCCTGTCTTTATTCACTTTTCGCGGTGGAGGACGGGGCCTTTTTCATATTCCCACGGCGATACAGGAGTTCCCATGGCCTCGGAGAAGATCATGCGCCTCGACCTCGATCCCGCCCGTGCCCCGCAAGTGGTGCAGGAGTTGGCGCAGGCCCCCATCCACGAGGTGATCGACCTGGTGGAGCGCAGTTCCGCCAGCCGGGCCGCGCTGATTCTGCGACTGCTTGCCCGCAGCCGGGCCATCGACGTCTTTGACGCCCTCGATCCCGCCCACCAGGCGGACCTCATCGGGGCCCTGCAGAGCAAGGAGACCTACGACTTCTTTGAGGACATGGACCCGGACGATCGCGTGTCCCTTCTCGACGAGTTGCCCGCGGAGATCGCCGAGCAGCTGCTGCGCAACCTGGACGCCACGGAGCGCGACATCACCGGCGTGGTGCTGGGCTATCCCAGGGGTTCGGTGGGCCGGCGCATGTCGCCCGAGGTGCCCACCATCTACGCGGACATGACGGCCGGGGAGGCGCTGGCCGAGCTGCGTCGCCAGGCCCACGACGTGGAGACGATCTACCTCATTCCCATCACCAACCGGGATCGCACCCTGGTGGGGGCGTGCTCCCTGCGCACGGTGTTCACGGCCGCCCCACAGACACCGCTGAGCGACCTCATGGCCGAGCCGGTCTACGCCAACGCGCACGACGACGCCGAGGAGACCGCCCGCTGGTTCCTCCCGCTGGATTACCTCGCCATTCCCATCGTGGACGACTCCACGCGCCTGGTGGGCATCCTCACCTTCGACGACGCCGCCGACATCGCGGAGGAGGCGGAATCCGAGGACTCCGCCCGCGCCGGTGGCGCCGAGCCGCTCCAGCAGCCCTATCTTTCCACGCCGCTGCTGAAGCTGGTGCGCTCCCGCGTGGTGTGGCTGCTGGTGCTGGCGGTCTCCGCGCTGCTCACGGTTAAGGTGTTGGACGCCTTCGAGGCCACGCTCTCTCAGGCCGTGGTGCTCTCATTGTTCATCCCGCTGCTCACCGGCACGGGCGGCAACACGGGCAATCAGGCAGCCACCACGGTCACGCGCTCGCTCGCGCTGGGCGACGTCCGCAAGCGCGACGTCGCCCGGGTGATGTGGCGCGAATTTCGGGTGGGATTGACGCTGGGCGCGCTGCTGGGCGCGCTCGGCTTCACCCTGGCGACCCTGGTGTATGGCCTGCCGATCGGCATGGTGATCGGGCTGACCATGCTTGCGGTGTGCACGATGTCCGCCACGGTGGGCGGGGCCATGCCCATCATCGCCAAGACGGTCGGGGCCGACCCGGCGGTGTTTTCCAACCCCTTCATCTCCACGTTCTGTGACGCCACGGGCCTGGTCGTGTACTTCTGCATCGCCAAGGCCATCCTGGGCCTGTGACCAGGTAATTTGTCGGCCTCTAGGGGGAGGGGTAACCTTTTCACCCAGAGCGGCACGACAGTGTTGCCTGCGCCCGTGGCTCAACGGATAGAGCATCTGACTACGGATCAGAAGGTTGGGGGTTCGAATCCCTCCGGGCGCACTTTTTTATGCCTGGGGATCGTCAATCTCGCGGGCGACACGAAGGGGTGCCATTCGGTAGTGGTGCGGACGGGGTGGGGCGAGGTGACACCCCTTGGCGCGGTTAAAACACCTCGATCCGGGCCCCCAGGGCTTCCGCCTGGACGAGCTGGCGCTCCCAGCCGTGCGCGCCGGGGTGGACGCGCAGCACCGGGCGGGGGGATATGGGCAGGGGGCTCACCGAGTCTTTGAGCGCCCCGGAGCGGGCCTCGAAGCGCACGCGGGAGCGGTGTCCGGCGTCGCTGAGCTCCCGGAGCTGGGGCTCGGGGCCGGTGAGCTGGGCGCGGGCCTCCCCGAGCAGGGCCAGCGCCTCGTCCAGGGCACCGACCAAGGCCTCGGAGTTGGTCTCGCACATGGCGCGCACGAGCGAGGGCGCGGTGCCGGCCACGCGGGTGCCGTCGCGGAAGCTGCCCGCCGCGAGCGAGAGCGCGAGTGCGCCGCCGTTATCGCCGGTGATGGCCAGGGCCTCGGCCAGCAGGTGCGGCAGGTGGCTGACCCGTGCCACGGCGGCGTCGTGGCTGCCCACGCGGGCGGGGATCGCCTCGGCGCCCACGGCGGCGATCATCCGGGCCACGTCCGCCCACAGCGCCACCCACGCCGGGGTGGGGGTGGCCTCGCAGGCGTGATCGAAGGTGATGACCCAGGCGGCGCCGTCGAAAAGCCCCCGGTGGGAGGCCTTCCACCCGGATTGGGCTGTGCCGGCCATGGGGTGGCCGCCCACGTAGCGCGACTCCATGCCGCGGGCGCGCACCAGCTCGTAGACCCGCGACTTCACGGAGGCGACGTCGGTGAAGCCGCACCGGGGGGCGTGTTCGTTGAGGGCATCGAGCAGCTCCGGGAAGGCGGGAAGGGGGGTGGCGAGCACCACGAGCGCCCCTTCCTCGTTGGCGCGGCGCAGGGTGGCGCGCAGGTCGGAGCCGACGTCGAAGCCCTCGCCGGCGGCGGTGCGCGCGCCGGAGGGGGAGCGATGGTAGCCGTAGACGGGGTGCCCGGCGGCGTGGAGATCGCGCAGCAGCGAGCCGCCGA
Source organism: Corynebacterium sp. zg-331 (assembly GCF_014267345.1). Classification (GTDB taxonomy): domain Bacteria; phylum Actinomycetota; class Actinomycetes; order Mycobacteriales; family Mycobacteriaceae; genus Corynebacterium. The sequence goes on along the minus strand of NZ_JACMYD010000007.1, from coordinate 74,342 downwards.
TGAGGCCGATGCCGAGGATGCACACGGGGCGGAAAACAGCGGTGGAAGTCACCTGACAAGTGTGGCACATTCCGACTACCGTTACGGGGTATGGAACCCGAGGACTACGGCGAGAGCTTTGCGGTGACGGTTACCCGCGTGGCCGGCCGGTGGCAGGTGCGCGAGTACGACGACGACTTCGAGACGATCGCGACTGCCGTGGCCGCCGTGCGCGCCCTGCGCAGCGAGGGGCCGGCCTTCGCGCTGCTGTGCGTGGAGGACGATTACTTCGTCATCGTGCGTCCCACCCCCCAGCGCGTCAAGCTGCTGCTGTCCGACGCCGTGGCCGCCGTCGAGGACGACTTCGCCGCCGCCATTCTCGACGAGATGGACGCCGAGATCCCCTTGGACGCCACCGAGGACGATGCCTGGGCCGAGGGTGACTTCGGCATCCTCGCCGACCTCGGCCTCTCCGAGCAGGTGCTGGGCGTGATCGCGGACGATGACGAGGCCTGGCCCTCCGAGCAGCTCGTCCGCATCGCCGAGGAACTCGACTTCGACTCCGAGCTGCTCGACGCTACCGGGCTAGACGAGTGATGCTGCCCACCCCCGTGGGCCTGCGCCGCGCCGAGGAGGCCATGCGCCGCGCCCTGGAGGTGGCCTTGACCACCCCGCCCGGCGACGTGCCGGTGGGGGCCGTGATCCTCGCCCCCGACGGCACCGAGCTGGCCCGCGCCACCAACCGCCGCGAGGCCGACGGCGATCCCACCGCGCACGCGGAGGTGGTGGCGATCCGCCGGGCGGCCCGCGCCCAGAGCGACGGCTGGCGCCTCCACGACTGCACCCTGGTGGTGACCCTGGAGCCATGCGCCATGTGCGCCGGGGCGCTGCTGGGTGCGCGCGTGGGCTCGGTGATCTTCGGGGCCTTCGAGCCCAAGACGGGGGCCTGCGGTTCCGCCTTTGACCTGGTGCGCGACCGGGCGGCCCTGCACCACCCCCAGGTGCGCGGCGGGGTGCTCGAAGCGGAGTGCGCGGGGTTGCTGGAGCGGTTCTTCGAAGAACACCGTCCCATCAAGTTTTGGTAACAGAATAATGACAATGGTGGCGAGACGCCCGAGGGATCCCTATGCTCGGTGAAGAGCGAAAGGAGAAACATTAATGGGTTTTCTAGATGACGCCAAGGACAAGCTGAACGACGCCAAGGACAAGGCCACCGACGTGGCCTCCGATCTGAAGGATCAGGCTGCGGATGCGGCGTCCGAGGCCAAGGACAAGGTAGAGGAGAAGAAGTAAGATGGGCGATCTTCAGGATAAGGCGGAGGGCCTGGCCGGCAAGGCCAAGGAGGCCGTGGGCGACGCCACCGATAACAAGGATCTCCAGAACGAGGGCAAGGCCGACCAGGTGAAGTCCGACTTCAAGGAGAAAGTCACCGAGGCCGGCGAGGCCATCAAGGACAAGGCCAACGAGGTGCTCGGCGCCTTCAAGAAGGACTAGCCCCCTTGATTTGAGCCTTGGGCCCTGGCTCGGATAACCTACTTGGCGGTGGCGTGTCCGAGCGGCCGAAGGTGCTCGCCTCGAAAGCGAGTGTTGGGTAACCCCCAACCGCGGGTTCAAATCCCGCCGCCACCGCTCACAACCCGGTTTCCTCCTCGACGAGGGGCCGGGTTTTTTCCTGCCCGCCCCTCGCCCCAAGGGGTGCCGCCTCCCCGCCGCCCGGCTCGATCTCGAGGGCAATGGCACCCCTTGGGGCGCGAGGGGCTGCGGCGACCCCGTCGCGCGAAGGGGTGTCATTGGGGGCGTCGATACGTCGCACCGAGGGCCACTGGCACCCCTCTGTAGACTTGTGGGGTCGTGAGGATGGATGGAGGACGTGGTTCGTGGCTGAGCTGTTGTACTCGCTGGGGTGCTGGTCGTTTCGCAGGAAGTGGTGGGTGCTGTGCACCTGGCTGCTGGTACTGACCGCCATGGCGGGCGCGGCGCTATCGCTCATGCGGCCGTTTACTAACCAGTTCTCCATCAATAACTCGCCCGCGATCGAGGCCACGCGCATGCTGGTGCGCAACTTCCCGGATCAGGGCAATCCCGTCACGGCGGCCTCGGTGAACGTGGTATTCCAGGCCCCGGAGGGCCAGAAGCTGAGCGATCCGCACAATGTGGCGGCCATCGACGACGTCATCTCTGCGCTGCGCGCCGACCTGGGCGACCTCATCACGGATACCCAGCGCTTTGGCAACCCGGTGACCACCTCCGTGGAGCTGGAAAAGCAGGTGATGCAGACCTCCGTGGACTCCGGCCTCCCGGAGGAGACCGCGAAAAAGGACGCCGAGAACCTGCGCCTGCTCTCCCCGGACGAGACCATCGGGTACACCACCTTTGCCCTCGACGTGGCCACCTCCATGGACGTCACCCAGGAGCAGCGCGATGCCGTGACGGCCGCGATGAACAAGGGGCGCGCCGAGGGCTTGGTGGTGGAGGCCGGCGGGGCGGGGTTTGGCGATCCCATCGCCATTAAGACCTCCAGCGAGGTCGTCGGCCTGGTGGTGGCCTTCCTGGTGCTCATCGTCACCTTTGGTTCCCTGGTGGCCGCCGGGCTGCCGCTGATCACGGCGGTAGTAGGCGTGGGTATCGGGGTGCTCAGTATCCTGCTGAGCACCCGCTTCGTGGAGCTCAATAACATCACCCCCACCCTGGCGGTGATGATCGGCCTGGCGGTGGGCATCGACTACGCCCTGTTCATCCTGGCGCGCTATCGCGCGGAGCGTGCCCGCCTGGCTCCCCAGCAGGCCGCGGGTATGGCCGTGGGCACGGCGGGCACGGCCGTGGTCTTCGCGGCGGTGACGGTGATCGTGGCCCTGGCCGCCCTGGCGGTGGCAGGCATTGGGTTCCTCACGGCGATGGGTTTGCTGGCGGCGTTCACGGTGTTCGTCGCGCTGCTGGTGGCGCTGACCCTGGTGCCCGCCTTGCTGGGCATCGCCGGGGATCGGGCCTTTGCGGGCGCGATCCCGGGGGTGGCTGGGAACAAGCGCCCCGCCCGCCGCGCCTCCCACCGCCGCCGGATGACCCTGGGCCGGCACTGGGTGCTCCTGGTGCATCGCATCCCCGGCCTGACCATCGCGGTGGTGGTGCTGGGGCTGGGCGCGCTGTCTTTTCCGGTGAGCAAGCTGGAGATGGCCCTGCCCTCGGATTCCACCTCGAACCTGGAGACCACGCAGCGCAAGTCCGCGGACCTCATGGCGGAGGGCTTCGGCGCGGGTGTGAATGCCCCGTTCTTGCTGGTGGTAGACGCCCACGAGGCCCTGCCTCAAGCCCCGGCGCTGCGCACCTTCATGGAGGCCCAGGGGGAGACCGCGGCCCAGGATCCGCGCCGGGCGGCCGCCTTAAGCTCCTTTATCTACGCGGTGGATACCATCGACGGCATGGCTGGGGTGAAAAACGCCCAGCTGGTGGGGGCCAACGAGGACTATACGGCCGCGCAGATCATGATCACCCCGTACACCGGCCCGGACGATCAAAGGACGGTGGCGCTGTCCCACGCCCTGCGCGAGCGGGCGCACGAGATCGCGGCCGTCACGGGCACCTCGGTGGGGCTGACCGGGCTCACGGCGGTGCAGATGGACATCACGGAGACCCTGGCCGGCGCCATGCCGTTGTACCTGGGGATCGTGGTGGGCCTGGCGATCGTGCTGCTGCTCCTGGTGTTCCGCTCGATCATGGTGCCGCTGGTGGCGGGCCTGGGCTTCCTGCTCTCGGTGGGGGCGGCCTTTGGGGTGACGGTGTTGGTGTGGCAGGAGGGCCTGTGGGGCCTGGTGGGTACCCCGGCGCCGCTGATTTCGTTTATGCCGATCTTCCTCATCGGCGTGACCTTCGGCCTGGCGATGGACTATCAGGTCTTTTTGGTCACCCGCATGCGCGAGCATTACGCCCACTCCGCGGGGGCGGCGGGTTCCCGGTATACGGCGGTGGAGGAGTCCGTCATCGAGGGCTTCGCCCGGGGCGCGCGGGTGGTCACGGCGGCGGCACTGATTATGATCGCCGTGTTCGTGGCGTTCATCGACCAGCCGCTGCCGTTCATCCAGATCTTTGGCTTCGCGCTGGGCATGGGGGTGCTCTTCGACGCCTTCTTCGTTCGCATGGCCCTCGTCCCGGCGGCGATGTTCGTGCTGGGCCGGGCCACCTGGTGGATGCCGCGATGGCTCGATACGATCCTGCCCTCCCTAGACGTGGAGGGCTCCGCCCTGGAAAAGAAGATAATAGGTAACGCATGACTGATCTTTCCTTCGACGTACGCACCCGCCTGAGCAGCCAGCAGCCGGGCAAGCACGGCCGCACGGGGGTGATCCGCACCCCGCACGGGGACATCGCTACCCCGGCCTTCATCCCGGTGGCCACCAAGGCCACGGTCAAGACGCTCACCCCGGAGCAGATCCGGCAGACCGGCGCCCAGGCGATCCTCTCCAACGCCTATCACCTCTACCTTCAGCCCGGTCCGGAGATCGTGGACGAGGCGGGGGGCGTGGCCGCCTTCGAGAACTGGCACGGCCCCACCTACACCGATTCTGGTGGCTTCCAGGTGATGAGCCTGGGCGTGGGCTTTAAGAAGGTGTTGGCCATGGACGTGGCGCAGCTGACCACCGCCGACGTCCGCGCCGCCAAGCGGGAGCGCCTGGCCAAGGTGGACGAGGACGGCGTGGATTTCAAGTCCGTGATCGACGGCTCCGCGCACCGCTTCACCCCCGAGGTCTCCATGTGGATCCAGCACCACCTGGGCGCGGACATCATGTTCGCCTTCGACGAGCTGACCACCCTGGTCGATAGCCGCGCCTACCAGGAGGAGTCCCTGGTGCGCACCACGCGCTGGGCGCGGCGCTGCCTCGACGAGCACGATCGGCTCACCCGGGAGCGGGGTCACCGGCCCAAGCAGTCCCTGTGGGGGGTGGTGCAGGGCGCGCAGTACGAGGACCTGCGGCGGCGCGCGGCCCGCGACCTCGTGGCGCTCTCCGACGCCGCCGAGGTCCAGGGTCGGCGCGGCTTCGGCGGCTTCGGCATCGGTGGCGCCCTGGAGAAGCACAACCTGGGCACCATCGTGGGGTGGGTGTGCGACGAGTTGCCCGAGCACAAGCCCCGTCACCTGCTGGGCATCTCCGAGCCGGACGACCTCTTTACCGCCATCGAGGCGGGTGCGGACACCTTCGACTGCGTGGCCCCCACTCGCCTGGGCCGCCGCGGCGGCGTCTACACCCTCGACGGGCGGCGCAACCTCACCAACGCCCGCTTCAAGCGGGACTTCCGGGGCATCGACGAGGAATTCGGCGGCTACGTCTCCGACAACTACTCGCGGGCCTACATCCACCACCTGCTCAAGGCCAAGGAGTTCTTGGCCGGGACGCTGTGCACCATGCACAACCTGGCGTTCATGGTGGGGCTGGTGGATAACATCCGGGCGGCGATGGAGCGCGGCGATTACGAGGATTTCCGGGACGAATTTTTGGGCCGTTATTACCACCATTAATTACCCAGGACCCCGCGCCGTGTGAGAAAATGCGCTGGTGGCCAAGCAGCAGATGAGTATAGCCCAGGGCGGCAAGCACCGCCGCGCCGACGGGAGGGCCAAGGCGCCGAAGAAGTGGTCCACCGCGGTATCGACGATCTCTGCGGTGATGATGACGCTGGACATCACCATCGTGCTCGTGGCCCTGCCCGCCATCTCGGAGGACCTCGGCCTCACACTCTCCGGTGGCCAGTGGGTCATCAACGCCTACTCCCTGGCGTTTGCCTCCCTCATGCTCAGCGTGGGCAGCATTTCCGACCTCATCGGGCGGCGCTCGATCTTCCTGATCGGGCACGTGCTGTTCCTGGGGGCGTCGATCGCCTGCCTGAGCGCGGACTCGCAGTCCATGCTCATCGCGGCGCGCGCGGTGCAGGGCGCCGGCGGCGCGCTGGTGTTTGGCACCTCGGTGCCGCTGCTGTCCGACGCCTTCACCCCCGCCGAGAAGGAGGAGCGCACCAAGGCCATCGCGATCCTCATGGGTCTGTCCGCGGCGGCCTCGGCGGTGGGGCCGCTGGTGGGCGGCGTCCTGGTGGAAAACGGGCGCTGGGAGTGGATCTTTGCCATCAACGTTCCCATCGGTCTGTTCGTGCTGGTGGCCACGCTGCTGTTCATCCCGGACCTGCACAAGCGGGCGCGCGAGGCCGGGGCCACGGAGATGCCGCCCATCGACGTGCCCTCCACGATCGTCGCGGCGGGCATGCTCTTTAGCCTCAACTACGGCATCATCTCCGGGCCGGATCGCGGCTGGACGGACTGGCTGGTGGTGCTCAGCTTCGCCGCCGCCCTGCAGCTGGGCGTGATCCTGGCCTGGATCCAGACGGCCAAGGGCGATAACGCGATGATCGACATCCGCCTCTTCCGTATCCCCTCCTTTTCCACCGTGACCTTTTCCGCGTTCGCCGCCCGCCTCTTTAGCTTCGGCATGATGCCCTTCATCGTGCTGTGGCTCTCCGGGCACGTGGGGCTCTCCGCCCTGGAGATCGGTTACGTCTCCACCACCCTGGCCGGGCCGATCGTGCTCTTCTCCGCCGTGGGGTTGGGCCTGGGCAAGGTCATGCGCCTGAGCTTCGTGCAGGCGCTCGGCATGCTCATCGTGGCCGGGGGCCTGTTGCTGGGCCTGATGGTGCAACCGGATTCCAGCTGGCCCGCGCTGGTGCCCTCCTACGTGGTCATCGGCATCGGCACCGGCATCATGCTGCCGCACCTGATGGACCTCGCGGTCTCCGTGGTGCCCCGGGAAAAGACCGGCACCGCCTCCGGCATCGCCAACACCTCCCTGCCGCTGGGCACCAGCTTCGGCGTGGCACTCTACGGGGCCTACCTGTCCAACCACGTCGAGGACGGCATGGCGGGCGCCCCCGAGCAGATCGTCGCTGCCACGGAGGGCGGCCGCTTCGACCTCGTGGATCGCTTTGCCCCCCAGCTGGGCGCGCTGGCCCGGGAGGTGTTCGTGGAGGGCCTGCACGGCATCTTCATCATGGCCGCGATCTTTGCCGTGGTGGGCGCGGTGGCCTGCCTGGCCTTCATCCGGGAAAAGGACATCCGGGTGCCCGAGGAAGAACCGGCCGAGGTGCCTGCCGCCGAGCCGGCCGCTCGGGTTCCGGCCCCCGTTCCCGCCCTCGCCCCGGCGGCCGGTCATCCCGTGGACCGCGCCGAGCTGGTGGCGCGGGCCCGCCAGCGGCTCAATAATTCTCGCGGTGTTTGATCCACCCGATCACCGCGTAGGTCACTGGCAGCAGCACCACCTCCAGGCCGGTCTTCCAGGCGAAGCCCACGATCAGGTAGTTCAACCCGTCGCCCCAGGTGGTAATGCCGATCACCGGGGCGGCGATCAGGCAGAACAACAGGGTATCTCCGAACTCGCCCACCACGGTCGAGCCGAGCAGACGGGCCCACAGGCGGTCCTCCCCGGTGCGGCGCTTCAGGGCCACCAGCACGTAGGAATTGAGGAGCTGTCCCACCAGGTACCCGGCCAGAGAAGCGAGCACGATCCGCGGCACCAGGCCCAGGACGAGGGAGAACTCCGCCTGGTTCTCGTAGAAATCGGCCGCCGGCAGCGCGATGGCGAGGTAAAAGGACGCCACCGCCAGCAGCGTCACCGCAAAACCGGTGAGGATGGCCCGCCGCGAGGCCCGGAAGCCGTAACACTCCGCGAGCACGTCGCCCAGGATGTAGGCGGCGGGGAAGAGGAAAAACGCGCCGTCCGTAATCAGCGGGCCGAGCGCCACGCCTTTGGTGGCGGTGATGTTGGAGATGAGGAACACCGCCACGAAGAGCGTCACGATCACCGGGTACAGGGAGCGCTGGATGGGAATGAATCTGGCTTCTGTGGAGCTGGTCACGGGTTACATGCTGCCATAGGGGTGCCAGTGCCGGTGGATGGGCGGGCCGCGCCGGGGGAGGTGGCACCCCTTGGGGCGCGGGGGCGCCGGGTGGGGAGACGTATCCTTATCCGATATGGGACCAGAGAAACCACAGCCGAGCCCCCTGGAGCACAATGCGCGGGGTGCGGGGCGGTACGCGCCGTCGCCAAGCGGGGACCTGCACTTTGGCAACCTGCGCACCGCCGTGCTGGCGTGGCTCTTTGCCCGGCGCACGGGGCGGCGGTTCTACCTGAGGGTGGAGGACATTGATACGCAGCGTTCCTCGGTGGACAGCGCGCGGCGCCAGATCGAGGACCTTGAGGCGCTGGGCCTGGATTTTGACGGGGAGCCCACCTACCAGTCCGATAACACCAGCGCCTACGAGGCGGCGCTGCGCGCGCTCACGGAACGCGGGCACGTGTTCGAGTGTTACTGCTCGCGCAAAGACATCCAGGAGGCCGCCCGCGCCCCGCACGCGATCCCCGGGCGCTACCCCGGCACCTGCCGCGACCTGCCCGACGACGAGCGCGAGCGCCGCCGCAGGGAGCTCATGGCGCAGGGCAGGGTCCCCGCGCTGCGGCTGCGCGCGGAGGCGCGGCGGTGGCGGGTGCGCGACGGCTTCCTGGGTGACTACGAGGGGGAGGTGGACGACTTCATCCTGCGCCGCGGCGGGCAGCAGCCCGACTGGGCCTACAACCTCGCGGTGGTGGTGGACGACGCCGCCGCAGGCATCGACCAGGTGGTGCGCGGCGACGACCTCGCTTCCTCCGCGCCCCGACAGGCCTACCTCGCGCACGCGCTGGGGCTGCCCGCCCCCGGCTACGTGCACGTGCCGCTCGTGCTCGGTCCCGAGGGCAGGCGGCTAGCCAAGCGCGACGGCGCCGTCACCCTGCGCCAGATGCGTGCCGACGCCCCCGTGGCCCAGGTAGTCGCGCGCCTCGCGGCCTCCGTCGGGGTGGAGGACTGCGACTCCCTGGCGGGGCTGCTGGAGGAGTTTGAGCCGGGGGCGGTGCCGAGGGAGGCGTGGGTGTGGAAGTGAAAAGGGAGGCCCGGGGAGCCGATAGACCCCGCGGGTGCGGGGAGGGGTGCTCCATGGCGGTTCGCACAGAGCACAAGTAGGCTCACCCCGACGAGCGCAATGATGTCGGGACCCGGGCGTGAATATAATATTATCAACACTTGAGCTCTATATTTAATTTTTTTTTAAGGTATACTCTCTCGTGGTATGGAGGAAGGATACGTGTTCCCCACATCGAATCCCCAGGTCGCGGCGCTCTGGGCCAAATCGGGGGACGAAACCGGCTGGCTTTCCCTTCCGCAGCACATGGTGGATGCCGCCTGCGTGGCTGAGTGTCTCTGGGAGACATGGCTGGCGGATTCGGTTAAGGGGTACCTCACCTCCGCCACCGGCCTGGGGGAGGGCGACGCGCGGATCCTGGTATCCTGGCTCGCCGGTCTGCACGATTGCGGCAAGGCCACCACCCAGTTCCAGTGTCAGATCGAGTCGCGCCCGGAGTACGCGCACATCGTGGCGGGCGTGCGAGAGGCGTTCCCGGTGACTCGGCGGCTCACGCGGGAGAGGCTGCGCCACGAGCTGGCCTCCGAGGTGATCCTCAACCGCTGGCTCCGGCGGCAGGGCCTCAACCCCAGGGTGGCGCTATCCCTCGCCCAGGTGGCGGGCGCACACCACGGCAAGGCTACCGATCCGGTGATGCTCAGCCGGGCCGAGGATCTCCTTGATGAGCACGCCGAGCACTGGCACCGCGCCCACGCGGAACTGATCGCCATGATCAACCAGGCCACGGGCATGACCACGGAGTTGTTGCGGCGGGTCGCGAGGATCCAGGCCCCCGCCCAGCAGCTCCTCACCGGCCTGGTGATCATGGCGGATTGGATCGCTTCTAACGCCGAGGCTTTCCCGATGGTGACGGACACCACCCAGGAGGAGCGCACCCGTCGGGGCATGGCGGAGATAGCCTTGACCCCGCCGTGGCGCCCGGAGTCCCCGGGCGACCTTGCCACCGAGGATCTCATCGACGCCTATTACCGCAAGATCTTCGGCTGGCCGGAGGAGTTCGGGGCGCGCCCCATTCAGCGGGCGGTGGTGGAGGCACTGGGGGAGGTGGAGGGGCCGAGCCTGCTGATCGTCGAGGCCCCCACGGGGGAGGGAAAGACGGAGACGGCGCTGGCCGCCGCCCAGATCATTGCGGGGCGTACCGGCGCGCAGGGCGTGGTATTCGCCGCGCCCACGATGGCCACCGCCAACGGCCTCTTCGAGCGCGTGTTGGAGTGGGCCGAAGGGGCGGCGGCGGGGGAGGTGGCCTCCATGTACCTGGGGCATTCCAAGAGCGGGTTGTCTGCGTCGTACCGTCATATCCAGGAGGATCGCGGAGAGGAGCACGGTGCGGTGGTGGCCACCCAGTGGCTGCGCGGGGTGAAGCGGGGGATGCTCTCGAACTTCGTGGTCTGCACGGTGGATCAGGTGCTCATGCTGGCCCTGCAGGCCAAGCACTCCATGCTGCGCCACCTGGGGTTGGCGGGCAAGGTGATCGTGGTGGATGAGGTGCATGCCTACGATGCCTACATGGGTTCCTACCTGCGCAGGGCCTTGGAGTGGCTGCGGCACTACGGGGCCTCGGTGATCCTGATGAGCGCCACCCTGCCGGTGGGGCAGAAGCGCACGCTGGCGCAGGCCTACGGGGGCGGTGGCGCGGAGGGTACGGCCTATCCGCTGCTCACGGTCGTCGATGAGCGCGGCACGCGGGAGGTGCCGGTGCCCGCGCGGCCCACCGAGCTGCACGCGAGCGTGGGGCTGCTCGACGATTCCCCGGAGGCCCTGGCGGCGTTGGTGGAAGGGGGCGGATGCGTGCTGGTGGTGTGCAACACGATCCGGCGCGTGCAGGAGACGTACCGGCTGCTTGATGGGCGCTTCCCGGGGGAGGTGGAGCTGCACCATGCGGCCTTCATGGCCTCGGATCGCGCGGCCAAGGAGGATGCCCTGCGCGCCGCGCTGGGGCCGCGGGCGCATCGGGGGGCCGGGCGGCCCGAGCGGCGTTGCGTGGTGGCCACGCAGGTGGTGGAGCAGAGCCTGGACATTGACGTGGATCTGCTGGTCACCGACATCGCGCCGATGGATCTGTTGATTCAGCGCGTGGGCCGCCTGCACCGACACCGCCGCCCGCCGGAGGACCGCCCCGCGCACCTGCGGCAACCGCAGGTGTTTATTCGCGGGGTGGAGAAACGCGAGCCGGTACCGGTGTTCGAGCGGGGTACCGCCGCGATCTACGATCCCGCCGTGCTGCTGGCCACGATGGCGGTGCTCGAGGAGCGGGTGCTGACCGAGGGGCTGCACCGCCCGGACGACATCGCCCCGCTCGTCCACGCCGCCTACGCGGAGGACAGGGAGGTACCCGGGCCCTGGCGGGAGGCGTGGGAGCAGGCCCGGGAGAAGAGCGCGGCGGCGCGGGAGCGCTCCGAGCGGCGGGCCGCGACGTATCAGTTGCCGAGGCTGGTGCGGGCGAGGGGCAGCTTCGCCTCGCTCTTCGCGCGTTATTCGGAGGGCAACGCGGCGCGCACGGGGGAGGAGGCCGGGGCGGCGCAGGTGCGCGACGCGGACCCGAGCGTGGAGGTGATCCCGATCGTGGGCGGCGAGTATGGCTATCGGCCCCTGGGATACGGGGGAGCACCGATCGCCGAGGGCGCCACCCCCGAATACCCCCTGGCACTGCATTTGGCATCCAGCACGGTGAGGCTTCCGGGGAGACTTACCGCACGATATAGTGACTTTGAGGCTGTCATTACCCAGCTGGAAGAGGAAACCCCCGTGGGGTGGGCGCAAAGTTACCTGCTTAAGGGGCAGGTGGCCTTGCTGCTCGATGAGAATTGCGAGGCGACCATCAATGGAATTAGGCTGCGCTACTCCCTGGAGTTGGGCCTAGAGCAGGGAAGAGAGGAAGGGTAATGGCGGAGAGCTTTTCGTTGATCGACGATCCCTGGATCGCTTGCGTGCGCGGCGGCGGCACGCAGGAGCTGGTGAGCCTGCGTCGGATTTTTAGCGTCGTCGAGGCCGGCGAGGCTCCCGTGGTGGGGCTGCGCGGGGACTCCCCGGCGCAGGACTACGCCGTACTCCGGCTGCTGCTGGCGATCTACTGGCGGGCCCACAGCGAGGCCATCCACCGCGACCAGGGCGAGGACTACGAGCACGCAGATTGGTTCGAGGAGCAGCGGGAGGTGGCCCGCGTGGGCGAGGCGGATAGCACCGTGCTCGACTACCTGGAGGAATACCGCGAGCGCTTTGACCTGCTGCACCCGCAGAGCCCGTTCATGCAGGTGGCGGACCTGCACACGGAGAAAGACACTCGGCTGGAGGCCCGGCGCATCGTGCCCGAGGCGGAAGACGAATACTTCACCATGCGCGCGGGTGCGGCGCGCGGCACCTTGGCCTTTGCCGAGGCCGCCCGCTGGTTGATCCACGCCCAGGCCTACGACTACTCCGGCATCAAATCCGGTGCGGTGGGCGACCCGCGCGTCAAGGGCGGCAGGGGCTATCCCATCGGCACCGGGTGGACGGGGAGCACCGGGGGCACCGTGATCGTGGGCGCCACCCTGCGCGAGACCCTGGCGCTTAATACCACCCCGGACTGCCTGCTGGACGAGGCGGGAGCGGATCGGACCGTGTGGGAACGCGACCCGGATACCCCCGCGCAGCGCCGACCCAGTGCGGAGGCAGTCTATCCCACCGGGCCCGCCGATCTGGCCACCTGGCAATCGCGCCGGGTGCGGCTCTTTCACGATGGCGAGCGGGTCACCGAGGTGCTGGTGAGCAACGGCGATCGCATCCCGGAGGCCGGGGCCAACATTATGGACGACCCCATGACCCCGTATCGCTACAGCGCCAATAAGTCGAAGAAAGGGCACGACGTGTATTACCCGCGCCCCTTCGACACCGACCGCACGATGTGGAAGTCCCTGGAACCCCTCCTCGTGCTGGAGGGCGATCCCGGGTTCACGGAAAAAAAGAGGGCGCCCAAGCGCCCGCAGACCCTGACCCAGCTGGCTGAGCTGCGCGCCAAGGGAGTGATCCCCGAGTGGGCAAATATCCAGATCGTGTCCGTGGCCTACGGGCCCCAGGCCTCCTCCATCGCGGAGGTGGTGGCCGGCTCCATCGAGATCCCGGTGCGCCTGCTGGGCGAGGAGTCCCGCCGCCAGCGTCGCCTGCTGCTGGATAACGCCCAGGCCACGATGGACGCCGCCATCGCGCTTGGTTCCTTCGCCGGGCAGCTGGCCACGGCCGCGGGCGGGGAGTATCAGTTCCACTCCGCCCCCACGGACACGCTGCTCGCCCGCCTGGAGCAGCCCTTTAGCCGCTGGCTGGCGGGCCTGGAGGAGGGGAAACTGCACGAGCACGCCGAGAGGTGGCAGCGCTACGTGCGGGGCCGTGTGCTCACGGAGGCCGAGGTGTTGTTGCAGGGGCTGAGCCCGCAGGCGCTGGTGGGCAGGGAAAAGACGGACAACGGTATTTCGCGCATCGAATCCGCGGCCACGGTGGTGCGTCGGCTGCACAAAAAACTCGACGATGCCCTGCCTGCCACTGCGCGGCCCAAGGCGACAGAGGGAGAGGAATAAATGGACAACAACATGCAGGAAGCCGTGGGCGCCACCGTGAGGCGGCTCCAGGACGAGGTACTGGGTCGGCGCGGCGAGCGGGCCCAGGCCCGCGCCCGCGGCGTGCTGGCGCAGCTGCGGCGCGGGGTGGGCCGACCCATCGAGAGCGATCCCCTGGGGCTGTCCAGGGTGCTTTTGACCCTTGACCCGCCGCTGGATCGGGGGTTACTGGGAAGAAGCGATGCCGCCACACCGGGGGAAACCGCCGCGTATCACGCGCTCACGCTGTTTGCCTGGCACATGCAGAGCGCGCGGGAACCCATGCACGTGCCGGGGCGGTCCTTCGCGACGGCCTGCGGGACGCTGTACCGGCACACGGATTCTGATTCCTTTAAGCCGCGCTTCGATGCGATGGTGCTTGCCGGATCCACCCATTCCCGGTTGCAACTCCTGCGCAGCCTCGTCGCCCTGTTGCGCGGGAAGGGCTTGGGTTTTGACTACGGCCAACTCGCCGCCGATCTGCGCGCCCTGGATAACCCCCGTGTTCGTCAGCGCGTGCTGATGCGCTGGGGTAGAGACTTCGCCCGTATCCCGCCGGAAACCACCGATCACAACTCCTAGACAAGACAAGAAAGGCACCCGGAACCATGCCCATCACTATCGACATTCACGCCCTGCACACCCTCCCGCCCAGCCTCATCAACCGCGATGACACCGGCGCGCCCAAGTCCGCGATCTTCGGCGGGGTGCCGCGGCAGCGGGTGTCCTCTCAGTCTTGGAAGCGGGCCATACGCAAGGACTTCGAGGAGCATTGGGACGCTTCCCAGGTCGGGTACCGCACCAAGCGCGTGGTGGCCAAGATCGTGGCGGCCATCCAGGAGCGCGCGGGTAAGGAAGAGTGGCCGGAGGAACGCGCCGCGGCCGCCGTGGAGGCCGTATTCAAGACCCTGAAGATCAAGCTCACCGAGCCCAAAGCCGACCCGGAGGAGGCCGATCCCGAGGAGCGCCGGCGCCTGGCCGAGACCGGCTACCTACTCTTTGTCAGCCCGCGCCAGGTGGAGAACATCGCGGAGGCGATCATCGCGGCGGAGGCCGAGGGCACTAAAATCCGTAAGGGGAAGGCCCAGGCGCTGTTCAATCAGGAGCACAGCGTGGACATCGCCATGTTCGGACGTATGGTGGCCGACGACGCCCACTACAACGTGGACGCCTCCGTGCAGGTGGCGCACGCCCTGGGCATCCACGCCTCGGAGCCGGAGTTCGACTTCTTCACCGCCGTGGACGACCTGGTGGAGGACGATCAGGAGACCGGCGCGGGCATGATGGGCACGGTGCAGATGATGTCCTCCACCCTGTACCGCTTTGCCACCATCGACCTGGACTCCCTGGCGGAGAACCTGGGGGACCGGGAGGCCGCCGTGATCGGTGCCGTGCAGTTTCTCACGAGCTTCGTGGAGGCCCTGCCCACCGGCAAGCAGAACACTTTTGCCCATAACACCCTGCCGGAGCTGGTGTACGTGACGGTGCGGGACACCCGCTCGGTGTCCCTGGTCAACGCCTTCGAAAACCCAGTGCAGGTGGGTGTGGCTAACCCCACAGGCCGCCGGGAGGAGGGCGCGGCGCGCCTGGCGGCGGAGGCCCAGCAGATCGAGGAGGTCTACGGCTTCAAGCCCCTGGCGGCCTTCGTCACCGGTTTGGGAACGCTGCCGGAGGCCTTCGAGGCCATCGCGCAGAAGGTCTCCCTGCCGGAGCTGGGAGATTCCCTGCGCGCGGCGCTGAACGCCGAGGGGGCTTAATGCCCTCCACTTTGTTGCTCAAGCTGAAGGGCCCCATGCAGTCCTGGGGCGATCGCAGCCGCTACAAGATTCGGGCCACCGGCCAGGTGCCCAGCAAGTCCGGGGTGATCGGGCTGCTGGCCGCCGCCGAGGGGCGCAGGCGCACCGATCCGGTGGCCGACCTCGCGGAGCTGACCTTCGCGGTGCGGGTAGATCAGCCCGGCAACCTGCTGCGCGACTATCAGACGGCGCAGCGTTGGCAGGAGAAGCCGAACGCCGCCGCCAGCCTGGTCACCCGCTATTACCTCAGCGACGCTCTCTTTATCGCCGCCGTGGAAAGCCCGCGCCGGGAGGTGCTGGAGGGCTTGGAGGAGGCGCTGCGTCGGCCACGCTTCCCGCTGTTCCTGGGACGTCGCTCCTGCCCCGCCCCGCCGGATCTGGTGATCGGTATCAGGGACACGGGCGCGGTGGAGGCGCTGCGCGCGCTGGACTGGCAGGCCACCGAAGCCCACCGCAAACAGCGCGGCTCCCAGATCGTCCTGCCGATCTTCCGCGACGGCCTACCCACCGAGCCTGGCGTGCAGCGCCAGGACGTGCCCATCTCCTTTTCCCAGGAGCACCGCCGCTACGGGTGGCGCACCGTGGTGGAAGAGGAATTGCGCCTGGATAACCCCCAGGGCACCGCCACGGACCCATACATGGAGGCGGTGATGTTCGCATGACCACATTCACCAAGGTGCTGCTCAACCCGCAGCGCCGGGGTGCGCGCACCCTGCTGCTCAACCCGCAGGCCATGCACGCCGCCGTGCGCTCGGCGTTCCCACCCGACCTCTCGGAGGAGGACGCCCGCGTGCTGTGGCGCGTGGATCACCGCGGTCACGAGCACGTCCTCTACATCGTGGGGTCGGAAAAGCCGGACGCCGCGAACATCATCGAGCAGGCGGGTTGGGACACCCGCCCCGCGCAGAGCGCCGATTACGCCCTTCTCCTGGGCAAGCTCATGCGCGGCCAGCAGTGGCGCTTCGAGCTGGTGGCCAACCCAGTGAAGTCCTCCCCCGTGCCGGGCAAGCGCGGCCTGATCACCCCCCTGGTGGGCGAGGGACAGCTGGATTGGTTGGCACAACGCGCGCCGGGAGCGGGCTTTAGGCTTCTCGACGCCGCCACCACTGGCCAGGAGACCTTGCGCTTCCGGCGCGGCCGGGGGAGCAACCACGTGACCCTGCGCACCGCGCGCTTCAGCGGGGTGCTGGAGGTCGAGGACGTCGATAAGTTGCGCGCCACGCTCACCCACGGCATCGGGCGCGCCCGGGCCTACGGCTGCGGTCTGCTCACCCTCGCCCGGCCATGACCAACCCCAGCGAGGTGCCGCTGGAGCGCCAGGAACTCGCCCGCATGGAGGATCGACTTTCCTTCCTCTACGTGGAGCAGGCCACGCTGCACCGCGCCGATAACGCGCTGACCATCACCGACAAACGCGGCGTGGCGCACGTTCCGGCCACTTCCCTCGCCGTGGTGTTGTTGGGGCCCGGTACCCGGGTGACGCACAAGGCGATGGCCCTGCTTGGCGATGCCGGTTGTTCCGTCGTGTGGGTGGGCGAGCACGGTGTGCGCTACTACGCGCACGGCCGTTCCCCGGCCAAGACCGCCCGCATGGCGCAGGTGCAGGCGCGCATCGTGAGCAACCAACGCGCCCGCCTGAACTGCGCCCGCGCCATGTACGCCATGAGATTCCCCGGCGAGGACGTGAGCACCATGAGCATGGCGCAACTGCGTGGCCGCGAGGGCGCGCGCATGAAAAAGATCTACGGTGCCCAGGCCGTGCGTACCGGCGTGCCGTGGACGGGGCGCAACTACGACCCTGCGGATTTTGACTCTGGTGACCCCATCAACCGGGCGTTGACCGCCGCCAACGCCGCGCTGTACGGTATCGCCCACGCCGTGATCGTAGGCCTCGGCTTCATCCCCGGCCTGGGCGTAGTGCACACCGGCACCGACCGCTCCTTCGTGTACGACATCGCGGATCTGTACAAGGCCGAGGTGACCATCCCCGCCGCCTTCGACGCCGTGGCCGACCTCCTGCGCGAGGGCGGTGCCGACCCCACCGCGCTCGGCATCACGCTGAGCACCGACGTGCGACGGCGCGTACGCGACAGTGTTGTGCGTCTACACCTCATGGAACGCATGGTCAAAGATCTCTACGCCCTCATGGGAATCACGGAGAAAGAAGATCTCCTCGACGTAGAACTCCACCTGTGGAGCGAACTAGAAGTCATCGCCGCCGGTGTGAACTGGGGTCAGGACATCGAGGAGCACCCATGATGGTTCTCGTGGTCACCGCCTGCCCCGCAGGATTGCGCGGCGACCTCACCAAATGGCTGCTGGAAATCTCCCCCGGTGTCTTTGTGGGGCGTCCCACCGCGCGGATGCGCGACCAACTCTGGGACCACACCGTAGCGCTGGTAAAAGACGGCCGTGCCCTGCTGGTATACCAAACTAACAACGAACAAGGAATGGAATGTCGAACCCACCGCCACGACTGGCAGCCCACGGACTATGAGGGGCTGACTCTGATGATGAGGCCTCATTCTCGGCCACTGGAGAACAGACGAAGGACCGGGTGGAGCAAGGCACGGAATATGAGGAGGGCTCGGAGGTGAAGGAGGTGGGGTTAGCGTCTGGATCGTGGGGAAGTTGTAGCTAAAATGGGCGGAAGGCTCGTATCGCTGCTGGTCAGCAAGTATTCCCCGCGCTAGCGGGGGTGAGCCGTACAGAGGAGATCCGTGGTGTGGTTGGATGATCCGCGCTGGGATGCTGTAGATGATCAAGGGGTGCAGCAGGAGGTTGCCACTGAGGCGATGGGAACACTGGCAAGGATTCCTGGTGAGGTTTCTGGTGCGATAGAGCAGGTTGTTGAGCATGCACGGGTGTTTTCTGAGGCGACGAAGCACGCTGTGGAGCAGCAAACATCATGCCGAGCATGGCTTGAAGGGGAGAACATAGATCAGGGCGTGGTGCTTGGCGACGTCGTGGAAGCCTACTGGCAGATCCGTGGCGCGCACCATCGTGCCGTGGGCGTGGCGGCGATTTTTTGGTGGTGAAGAGCCGTCGGCGCACCGGGTGATTGTGTCCGAGCAGAGCTTCGGTGGCTTGGCCGCCGTGGATCTGGTGGTGCGCCATCCGCGAGTGGTAGGCCGCGCGGTCAGTAACTCGGGTTCTTTCTGGTTCCCGGGCGGGGGCGGCGCGCCTGCGCGCGGCGGGGGTGCGCACCACCGTGGAGGTGGGTCATCACGCCCACGAGATGGCTGGCTGGGTGGGCCCGCTGATCCGTGCCCTGATGCGGTGGGGCTAGTTGGCTAGCTCGTTAAGCACCGCGCGCCAGGAGCTTAAGCGGGTGTCTTCGGCGAGGTCGGCAAAGTCCACGTCGAATCCCCGGCGGCGGATCTCGGTCACCAGATCCATGAGCCGCACGGAGTCCAGCCCCTGGTCGAAGAGCTCTTCTTCGGCGTCGATCTGCTCGGGGGCGAGGTCGAGCATGTCCGCGACCTTGGCGGTGATCTCGCGGAGGATCTCGTCTGTTGTTGCCATGTCTTTAATCCTTTCTGCCTTATTCGGCGATGCCCAGGGCCGCGCGCACCGGCCCGAGTTTAACCTCGGTTTCCCGCACCTCGGCCCGGGGGTCGGAATCGGCCACGATCCCGCCGCCCGCGTGGGCCACCACCGTGGTCCCCTGGGCGATGGCCCCGCGAATGGACACGCGCCACTCGCCGTTGCCGCGATCGTCGGCCCAGCCCACGGCCCCCGCGTAGAAGCCGCGCGCTGGCTCGGTCTCCCGCAGCGCCGTCTGGGTGGCGGCGGTGGGGTAACCGCATACGGCCGGGGTGGGGTGGAGGGCGGCGGCGAGCTCCAGGGCGGAAACCGACTCGTTGCGGACCATGCCGCGAATGCGGGTACCCAGGTGCCAGGTATGGGAGGTGGCGGTCAGCGAGGGGCGCTCGGGCACCTCTAGTTGTGCACACCAGGGTTCCAGGATGCGGCGAATCTCCCGGGTGACGTAGGAGTGCTCCTCGATGTTCTTGGCGGACAGCAGCAGCTCGGTGGCCAGGGCCTCGTCCTGGACGGGATCGGCGGAGCGGGCCACGGTTCCGGCCAACGGGTGGGACTCGATGTACCTTCCCCGCTTGAGCAGGAGCAGCTCCGGGCTCGATCCCACCAGCCACGCCCCCGCGTGGGCGGGCCCGGCGCTGCCGAGATCGACCAGGTGGCCGTGCCCGGTGCCGGAACCGGCGAGGAACCGGGCGAGCAATACCCGCGGGTCGGCTCGCCCGGCCAGCCGGTAGCGCACTCCGCGCGCCAGTACGATCTTTTGATACTCGCCGTCGCGGATCCGCTCGCGTGCCCGACGTACGCGCTGCGCGTGCTGCTCGGCCTCGGGTGACTCGGCGGTCTCCACCACCCCCGGGATCGCGTCGTGCGGCAGCGCGGGTGCGCCGTGGGCAAACCAGAACCGCCGGGGGCACCACAGCGCCGGCGGCTCGGCGGCGTGGAAAGGCAAGGCCCCCACTGCCAGGGGGCTGCCGCCGGCGAGCCCGGCTAGGGCCTGATCCACGCTGTGCCAGGTCGTGCGGTGTCCCGCCCCGTGGAGGGTGCCCTCCGGCCCGGTCAGGAGGAAGGAATAATCCGGCGTGCTCACGGGGTGGCCGTCCAGGCGCGCAGGACGTCGTCGGTATCGAGCACCCGCCCGCAGCGTCGCGCCACCCAGTCGAGGGTGCGCTGGTGATCCTCGGCGGTGAAGTCCGCGATGGCGTCGCGCAGCACGAAGGCGCGGACGTCGTTCATGAAGGCCTCGGCGGCCGTCATCATGCACCCCATGTGCCCGTACACCCCGGTGATGATGAGCTCGTCGCGCCCCGCGTAGGCCAGGGCCTGGCGCAGGTCGGTGCGCTGCAGGGCGGAATACCGCCACTTGGTCAGCACGTGGTGGTGCTCGCGGGGAGTCAGGGCGGCAATCACCTCGGCCTCCCGCGCGGTCTGCATGCCCTCGCCCCAGAACTCCCGCAGCAGCCCGCGGCGATACTCCTGCTGGCAGGGCGGCTGCACGGAGTAGAACACGGGGATACCGGCGGCGTCGGCGGCGTCGATCAGTGCGCGGATGCGGGGGATCACGGTGCTGGCGGGGGACTCCTCGGCGGGGTAGGCGTCGAGGAAATAGCGCTGCATGTCGTGGACGAGCAGCGCCGAGGCGCGCGGGCGCGGGGTCCACGTCACGGCGTGCGCGGTGGGTGGGGCGGGGATGGTGTAGGGAGCGATCGAGGGGATCGGCATGGGTTCCTTTCTGTTTATTTCCTAAGGGGAGCCTACCCTGTATAGGCGCTTGCGTCCGTGGTCGCACACTACGCTGTGCGCTCCCGGCCCCAAACGGGTAAGGTTCCACGCCGTGTCTCTTACCCCGGATAGCCCCCAGAGCAGTACCGTCGCCGCGCGGCGACGCCCCCTGCCCCGCCAGACGGACATCACGGATGCCCGCCGCTCCATCGTCATGATCGCCATGGCCCTGGGCGGCTTCGGCATCGGCGTCACGGAGTTCGTCTCGATGGGGTTGCTCAGCGACATCGCCGCGGATTTCCGCATCTCCGAGGACTCCGCCGGGCGGATCATCACGGCCTACGCCCTCGGGGTGGTCATCGGCGCCCCGCTGATCGCGGCGCTCACGGGATCGGTGCCGCGCCGACGCCTCCTGCTGCTGCTCATGGCCGCGTTCACGGTGGGCAATGCGCTCACCGTCTTCGCGGGGGTCTACGCCAATTCCTACGCGGTGCTCGTGGCCTCCCGCTTCCTCGCGGCGCTGCCGCACGGCGCTTTCTTCTCCGTCTCCGGCCTCGCCGCCGCCTCCATGGCGCCCCGGGGACAACGTGGCCGCGCCCTGGCCTTCGTCGGCCTCGGCCTGCCCTTCGCCACGGTGCTGGGCGTGCCGGTGGCCCAGGCCCTGGGGCATGCCGTGGGGTGGCAGAGCGCCTACGTGCTGGTTGCGGCCATCGGCCTGGCCACCCTGGTGGCCCTGTGGTTCCTCATGCCGCACATGTCCCGAATGGCCCCCACCAGCCCGCTCACGGAACTCGGCGCGCTGCGTCGCGGCCAGGTGTGGCTCTCCCTGGCCATCGGATCGGTGGGCTTTGGCGGCATGTTTGCGGTGTACACCTACATCTCCTGGACCATGACCCAGCGTGCCGGGCTCGATCCCCGCCACATGTGGTTTGTGCTGATGATCTACGGGCTGGGTATGGTCGCCGGCACCTGGGTGGGCGGCCGCCTATCCGACTGGAACCTCGAATACGGCATCCTGGTCGCCCTTGCCGCGATCTGCGCCTCGCTGCTGGCGTTCTACGCCGCCTCTACCTCCGCGGTGGCTGCGACGCTCTGCTTCGGACTCATTGGTATGGCCGGTTCCACGCTGATCCCCTCCCTCCAGATCCGCCTCATGGAGGTCGCGGGCGAGGCCCAGACCCTCGCCGCGGCCCTCAACCATTCCGCCCTCAACATCGCCAACGCCGCCGGGGCCTCGATGGGCGGGGCCGTGATCGCCGCCGGATACAGTTATTCGGCCCCGGCGCTCGCCGGTGCCGGGCTGGCCCTGCTGGCCGTGGGCCTGTGGTACGCCGCCTTTGCCTTGCGACGCCGCGCCGTCGCCCAGTAGGCCTGCGCGATACCCGAAAGGGTGCCACCTGCCCGACTCGTCGGCCAGGTCCCCGGGTACTGGCACCCCTTGATGGTGGTGAGACGCAGCGGTGGTCGCTTGGTCGCTCGCGATCTCCCAGCCCACCCCAAGGAGTGCCAGTAGGCCCGGGTGGCGGGCTCGGTACCGGGTTGGTGGCACCCCTTCGGGCTGCGGGCGAGCCGATGCGGCACCCGCGCCCTCGGGAGTGCCCCGACGCCCACTCGAAGGGGTGCCGCCTCGGGGCGGGCCGGGGAAGAACCGGGTACAGCGGCACCCCTTGGTGCCGGGAAACGAGCGGCGTTACCGAGGGGGTGCCGCTAGCCGCGTCCGCGAGCCGTTCACGTTTTTAGTGGCACCCCTTGGTGCTGCAGAGGCCGCCTACCCCAGGCGCTCGGCTCGGAGCTGGTCCACCACGGGAATGTCCAGAGGTTCCAAATCTGCGAGGGTGATACCCATGGCCTGGGCCAGGAGGAGGTCGGCCAGCTGGGGGTTGCGGGCCAGAACCGGCCCGTGCATGTAGGTGGCCACCACGGAGCCTTGGACTGCGCCCTCGGCGGTGATCTGGGCGGAGGCATCGGTAAGCCCCTCGGCCCCGTGTCGGTCGCAGTTGCCCACGCCGCGGGTCACCGTGCCGAGCGGGGTGGCCTGGGGGCCGAGGATCGTGGCCCCCATGTGGTTTTCAAAGCCGGTCAGCGGTTCGGTGAGCGCCGCGGTGAATCCGGCCCCGGTGGCGGTGGAGGCAACCTCCCCGATGGCTCGTTTGCCCAGGGAGGTGGTGGTGGCGTCGATGAGTCCCAGGCCATCGACGATGCGGTCGCCGGCACGGAAGGATTCCCCGAGCACCTGAAGCCCGGCGCAGATCGCCAGGATGGGGCGGCCGGCCTCGGCGGCGCGGCTGAGGCCGCCGTCGGCCAGGAGGTGCTCGGCGGCGAGGATCTGGGCGGTGTCCTCCCCGCCGCCGAGGGTGTAGACGTCGAGGTCGGCGGGGATGGCCTCGCCCAGGCGCACGGTGTGAATGTCCGCGGTGAGTCCGCGCATGCGGGCGCGCTGGCGCAGAACCAGGGCGTTGCCGTCGTCGCCGTAGGTGCCCAGCACGTCGGGGAGGATGAGGCCGATGCGCAGTGCGGTCATTTACTTGTCTCCTTTCGTAGCGGTGGCCCGCAGGGCCTTGTTGAGGTCGCGGAAGGCGGTGTAATTGGCCAGCACCTCGACGCGCCCGGGCGGGCAGGCCCGGATGGCATCGAGGGGGTCGGGGGCGTGATCGTGGTGAATCCCGGCGTAGAGGAGCCGCACGGCGAGGTCGGTGCCGCGTTCCCCTGAGGCCTTAACGGAGAGGGAGCCGAAGTCCTCGAAGCGCACGTCCCAGAGCCAGGAGAGATCCTCCCCGTCGGCCACCTGCCCATTGACGGCGATCACCAGCCCGTCGGCGCCGCGGTTCACCATCGAGAGCGCCTCCTGCCACCCGGCGGGGTTTTTGGCCAGCAGCAGGTGTACGTCGCGGCCCTCGAACGGCACGGTGGAGTAGCGCCCGGCCACGTTGTCCACGGATTCCGCGGCGGCGATGGCCTCGTCGAGGGGGACGTCGAAGCCGGTCGTGGCGGCGGCGATCGCCTGGGCGGCGTTGCCACGGTTGGCGCGACCGGGCAGGGTGAGGGAGAGGTCGCGGAGGCCCGCGGGGGTGTCGAGGCCCTCCTCGGTGACGGCCCAGGTGGGTTCGGGGCGGCGGAAGGAGCGGCCGTCGGCGAGCGGCTTGACGGCGTACCAGTCGGTGCCGTCGTGGACGATGTGGCCCCCGGTGCGCGGGCAGGAGACGGCGTCGCCCACCCACCCGGCCCCGGCGGAGACCCAGACCACGCGGGGGTGATCGTAGGCCACGGAGGTGATGAGGACGTCGTCGCAGTTGGCTACCACGAGCATGTCCGGGTGGGCGGCCAGGCAGGAGCGCAGGGTGCGCTCGATCTTGTTGATCTCCCCCACGCGGTCGAGCTGATCGCGGGTGAGGTTGAGCAGCACGAGCGCCCGCGGGCGGAGGCGCTCGGCCACGGAGGGCACGTGGAGCTCGTCGACCTCCAGCACCGCCGTGGCGGCGTCCTTGCCCGCGAGCAGCGCGGAGATGATGCCGGCGTCCATGTTGTCCCCGCCGGAGTTGGTGGCCACGGTGGAGCGGGTGCGCAGGGCGGCCGCGAGCATGCGCGTGGTGGTGGACTTGCCGTTGGTGCCGGTCACGAGCGCGGTGGGTCGGCCGCCGCCGAGGGTGCGCATGACGTTGGGGTCGATGGCCTGGGCCACCAGACCGCCGATCATGCCGCCGGCGCCGCGCCCGGTGACGCGGGAGGCCGTGGTGGCCAGCCGGGCGGCGGTGGTGGCGGCGGTGGAACGCAGGGTGCGCAGGGCCGAGGTCAGGTCGGGGCTCATGGCTGTTTACCTTAATAGGCCCCGGCGGTGCGCCGCAGCATCAGGCGGGGTCGCACAGGCGCACGACTTCCTCCATGAAGGCGGCGTCGCTGAGCAGGGGAATATCTTTGCGCCGCGCGTGCATGGCCTTCCCGCGCAGGTGGTGGGTGCGATTGCACACCACCACGGAGGTGGTTCGGGTGAGCTTCTCCGAGTAGTTCAGGCCCGCGCGGGTCAGCGCGGCGATGACCTCGTTGGGGTCCATGGCGATCTCGGGCGAGATCACCACCTCCATGCCGGGGGCCAGCGCCGCACCGGGGGAGTACGGCCCCGGGTTCTGGTGCACGCGGGGTGCTTGCGCGGCCTCCACCCGCAGGGTGGATCGCTGCAGGCCAAAGGCGTCCGCCTTGAGATCCGCCGGGGCCCGCCCGACGAGCGGGGTGCCCGCGTCGCGCAGGTGCCGGAAGAGCCGCGCGAGCAGCAGGGTCTGCTCCCGCGTCACCTCGGCCTCGGGGCGCCGCGCCCTGCTGACCGACGCCACCGGCGATTCCGCCGCCACCCCCATCGCCGCGGCGACGGCCTCCAGGCGGGCGTCGCGGACCTCGGTACCGGCCCGGTACGCGGTGGCCAGGGTGTCCACGATGAGTTCCGGCCGAGGAACGTGGCCCACGCGCTGGCGTCGCCGTCCTCCCTGGCTGCGGCCCCGTCCCCGGGCACGGTTGGCACGGGCCGCCGCGGTCATGGCGCGGCGCGCCTCGGACACGAGGAATCCCCAGGTCATGGGGGCGTCGTGGACGAGGAGGGTGCGGCCGTCCAGGAGCTTATCGAGCTTTTTGAGCAGGCCGCCAAAGCGCCGCCCCTGCCCGATCTCCTCGGGGGTGAGACCGTGGTAATGCCTCGGCCCGAGGTTGGTGTGGGGGCCGGGGTTGAGCACGGCGTGAAAGTCCTCTACGGTGGCGCCGGAGGCGTCAAAGACCACGGCGTCGACCGCCACCACCCGACCTGTGGAGGGGTGGATGCCGGTGGTTTGGAGGGTGAGCGCCACGTAGGGGGCGGCGTGGGGTGGTTCCTGGGCGTTGGTCATGGCGCTAATCCTGGGGGCGGAACATGAACCACAGGCTGCCCAGGACGACGAGCATGCCGCCGCCGAGGAGGATGAACGCCGGGGCGGTGTCCAGTGAGAGATCCGGGGTGACCTTGAAGTATCCCAGGGCCGCCACCGTGATGGACAGCGCGCCCAGGATCACGCCGAAGGCGGGCAGCCACTGGATGCTCGGCTCGTCGTCGAGGTAGTCCTCGTAGTCGTCGTCCTCGTACTCCTCCTCGGGGTCCACCGGGTTCGGCACCGTGGGCAGCGCCCCGGTGCTCTCGGGCGTGGCGGCCACGCCGGTGGCCACCGGCACCTTGTGCACCTCGGGCAGCGGTTCGTTGGGTTCCTGGGCCGGGGTGAGGTAGCCCGCCCATGCGTTATCCAGCGCGTAGTCCTGGGGCAGGGGCGGGTCGAGGTAGTCCTCTTCCTCCTCTTCCTGGAATTGCTCGCCCAGGCGGGCGTGGGGGTAGGGCAGGGGGGGATAGTCCCCGGCGGGTTCCGGCTCCTCGGGGGCGAAGTCCGCGATCGGTTCCTCCGGCGGGGCCGTGGGCGCCGCCACCTCGATCTCCTCCATCGCCTGTTGCGCGGGCACCACCACGTCGGCTATCGAGGCCACTCGTCGGGTGGGCCTGGTCGGTTCCTGCGGCGGTCTGGCGGGAACGGAGACCAGGTCGGCCAGCGCGGTGGCGGGTGCGGCGGGGGCCTCGGGCGGATCGTCGGGCTTCTCGGGGGGCACGGGTTCCTCGGCGGGGGGTGCCGTCTGGGGCTTGTGGCCCACGTCGAGCACCTTGGTGCCGTCCGGGTTGAGGGCGAACATCGCCGGAGAGGTGATGGGACGCAGCTCCCTGTCCGGCCGGGGCGCGATGGATTCCGCTACCTGGTCCCCGGAGATGGTCACCGCCCAGGCGTGCTGCATGGGGGTGCCGCTGATGATGGGGAACTCGCCGGTGGCGGGCTGGTAGGGGTCGATGGGGGCCAGGGGCGAGACCGTGGGTTCCAGGTCCGCGTCGCTCATCTCCCGGGTGCTCAGGGCGTTGAGCACCACGTGGCGCTGCCCGTCCTGGTCGTAGCAGAACACGCGGGCCACGGGAACCAGCCCCAGCATCTCGTAGTGCTCCACCACCTCGCGGATGTCCGCGGAGTCCTCGGGGCTGAGCACGCCCAGCACGCGGTTATCGATGATTGCCACCACGACGTCGTCCACGATCCCCAGGGTGGCTAGCCAATGGGAGGGAATATTGAGGTCCACCAGCCGCTGCGCGTCGCCCCGAGAGATGTCCACCGGGCGTGGTGTGCCCTCCGGGATCATCGCCCACTCCTCCTTGGGCGGGAAGTTGGTGGGCATGACGAACACGGGCGCGGGAAAGTACAGATTGCCGCTGATCCGCCCGGAGCCCTGCTCCAGGGAGAGGGTGGCGTGCACCTGGGGTATGCCGCCCCGGGTGATGATGTGATCGAGCTGGGGGTAGGTATCGCGCAGGTTGCGCGGCAGCCTCCCGAGGATCGTCTTGTCGTGGCTGACCAGGAACCCCCCGGAGGCGCGATCCGGCAGGAGCGTAAACGCCGTCCGGGTGAAACCGTCCTGGGCCACCTGGGCCCCAAGGAGGGAGAAAAGAATCGCCTGGCTGCTCCCTTCCACCGGCACGGTGGCACCACCGCCATCGGAAAAGAATGGCAGGAGATAAGGGGTTTGGCTCATCGACGATTCTCCTCGCGTGCGTCAGGGTCCTTACCATCTTATGCACTCATGAGGGTACGGCAAGAACCCCGGGGGCCTCCCGTGGCCTTAAGCCCTGTGGGCCCGATTCACCGCCGAGACGATCGCCCGCACGGAGGCGGCGGTGGTGGAGCCGGCCACGCCCACGCCCCAGGAACGTGCGCCGTTAACTTGCGCCAGAACGTAGCAGGCGGCCTCGGCGTCGTCACCGGCGGAGCGGGACTGCTGGGAGTAATCCTCCACCTCCACCTCGATGCCGGCCCGCTCCAGGGCGGCGGCGAAGGCCGCCACGGGGCCGTTGCCCCGGCCGTCGATCTCCCGCTCGCGGCCCTGGTAGCGTATCCGGGCGGTGGCGCACACCTCCTCTTCGCCGTCGATGCGGAGGGACTCCACGGCCAGCGGGGTGTCGCGGTCGAGGTACTCCGTGGCGAAGATGTCCCACATGTTCTTGGAGTTCACCTCGCCGCCCTCGGTGTCGGTCACGGCCTGAACCACCTGGGAGAACTCCACCTGCAGGGCGCGCGGCAGGTGCAGGCCGTGATCCGTCTTCATGATGTAGGCCACCCCGCCCTTGCCGGACTGGGAATTCACGCGGATCACGGCCTCGTAGTCGCGGCCCAGGTCCTTCGGATCGATGGGCAGGTAGGGCACCTCCCACACGGTGTCTCGCAGCTCCTCCCAGGCCACCTCGGTGTTGCGCGCGCCGGGGCGCACGCTGGCGGCCAGGGCGTCGAGGCCCTTGTTGATGGCGTCCTGGTGGGAGCCGGAGAACGCCGTGAACACCAGGTCGCCGCCGTAGGGGTGGCGCTCCGGCACGCGCAGCTCGTTGCAGTACTCTACGGTGGCGCGGATGCTGGGCAGGTCAGAGAAGTCGATCTGCGGATCGACGCCCTGGGAGAGCATGTTGAGCCCCAGGGTGACCAGGTCCACATTGCCGGTGCGCTCGCCGTTGCCGAACAGGCAGCCCTCGATGCGATCCGCCCCGGCCAGGTAGCCCAGCTCCGCGGCGGCGATGCCGGTGCCGCGGTCGTTATGCGGGTGCAGGGAGAGCACGATGGCCTCGCGGCGGGTCAGGTTGCGCGACATCCACTCGATGGAATCCGCGTACACGTTGGGGGTGATCATCTCCACGGTGGAGGGCAGGTTGATGATCATGGGGTTCTCCGGGCTGGGCTCCATGATCTCCGTGACCGCGTCGCAGACCTCGCGGGCGTAGTCCACCTCGGTGCCGGTGAAGGACTCCGGGGAGTACTCCCAGCGCCAGTTCGTCTCGGGGTAGTCGGCGGCGATGGTCTTGATCAGCCGGGCGGCGTCGGTGGCCAGCTTCTTGATGGCCTCCTTGTCCTTGCGGAACACCACGCGCCGCTGCAGGATCGACGTCGAGTTGTAGAAGTGCACGATGACGTTCTTGGCGCCCTCGCAGGCCTCGAAGGTGCGGCGGATCAGGTGCTCGCGCGCCTGCACCAGCACCTGAATGGTCACGTCGTCCGGGATCATGTCCTGCTCGATGATCTCGCGCACGAAGGTGAAGTCCGTCTGCGAGGCGGAGGGGAAGCCCACCTCGATCTCCTTGTAGCCCATGCGCACCAGCAGCTCGAACATGCGCCGCTTGCGCTCCGGGCTCATGGGGTTGATCAGGGCCTGGTTGCCGTCGCGCAGATCCACGGCGCACCACTGCGGCGCGACGGTGATCTTCTTATCCGGCCAGGTGCGATCCGGCAGGCGGAAATCCTCCACCTCCTGGGCGTAGGGCAGGTAGCGGTGCGCGGGCATGGAGGAGGGCTGCTGAGTATTCACGGGGGACATCCTTTGGTCGAGTGCGGGTGAAGGCGCAGGGCCGGCGTGAGAACACTCCGCGACGGGCTGCCGGCCGTGCTTTAGGGGCGCGAGGGCCAGGTCTGATTCCCGCCGCGGCGAATAAGGAGGAGATTCGCTCGCGTGAACATGCCCACGAGTGTAGCCCATCACATTATGATCGCACCAGGCGGGGTGCGCGCGGGCCACGGTGGGTTTAGCATGTGGCGCGTGACTTCCTTGCGTGCCCATCCCCGCCCCGCCCCGGCGGGCCTCGCCTGGCGCGGCGGCGCGGCGGCCTTCCTCCTCGGGGCGCTGGTGCGTCTGGCGGTGCTCGCCCTCTTTGCCCGCGCCAACGAGGACGACCTCGGCGGGCTGCTCGGCCAGTGGGACACCCACCACTACGAGCGCATCGCGCGGCAGGGCTACTTCGCGGGCGGGCCGATCGACGGCGTGCCCCCCGAGCAGCGCCTGCTGGCCTTCTTCCCGGCGATCCCCGCCCTCATGCGCGCCGGGCACGCGCTGACCGGCCTGGATTATGCCGCCGCGGCAGGGGTGCTCAACGTCCTCTTCGGCGTGGCGATGGCCGCCGGGGTGGCGGCGATCGCCGCCCGCATGGGTGCGGACGCGCGGGGCATGTGGGCGGCTGCCCTCGTGGTCACCTCTGCCCCGATGGCGGTGACCTTCTCGATGCCGTACACGGAGGCCCTCTTTGGCGCCCTGGCCTTCTGGGCGCTGGCGGCGATGCTGGATCGCCGCTGGTGGCTGGCGGGGGCGCTGATCTTTGTCAGCGGATTCGTCCGGCTCACCGCGGTGGATCTGGTGGCCGTGTTCGCCGTGGTGGTGGTGCTCTATGGTCGCACCCAGTGGCGGGCCTGGGTGGCCCTGGCGCTCAGCCCGGTGCCCGCCCTGGGCTACGTGTGGTGGGCCTCCGCCCACGCCCGCGAGGTGGGCGGCTACTTCGGGCTGCAAAAGGAGGGCTGGCACACGGGCCTGGACTTCGGCGTGGCCTCCGTCAAGTTTGTCTGGAACACGCTGATGACCAGCCAGGAGCTGGGCTATTTTCTCAGCGCGGCCGTGATGATCGCCGCCGTGCTCGCCCTTGGGCTCGCCTGGGGGCGAACCCCACTGCCGGTGTGGCTCTTTTCCGCGGCGATCAGCGCGAACATTCTGCTCTCCGACGGCATCATGCACTCTCGACCCCGCCTGCTGCTGCCCGCGGCGATCGTTCTCGTGCCCCTGGTGCTGGGGTGTCAGCGGCGGGTCGGTGCCCGGGCCTACGCGCTGGGCATCGCGGCCTGGGTGCTGGTGGGGGCGTGGTTCTCCGGGTACATGCTCGCGGTGTTTCCGTGGGCGATCTAGGCTTTAGCCGCCCACCCCGCGCCGGGAGAGCGCTACGGTGGAGGCGATCATGGCCAGCAGCGCCAGCGCCATGAGGGCCCAGCCCACCGCGGTGGTCACCTGAAAGCGCTCGCCGAGCACCGCGTAGCCCAGGCTAAAGGCCACGATGGGTTCCGTGATGGTCATGGCGGGCAGGGAGTTCTTCAGCGCCGCCGCGTGGAAGGAGTACTGCTGGACGATGGTGCCCAGGGTGGCGCCGAGGATGAGGCCGTAGGTCTCCCAGCTGCTCAGCAGCCCCACGACCGAACCCTGGAGGAACACGTCCACCACGGCCTTGGAAAGAACGGCCACGTAGCCGAAGAGCGCGCCGGTGACCACCCCGAGCAGCAGGGCCTTGTGGCGGCGGATCTGGCGCTGGGCGATGCGTTCGAGGAGGGTCAGCGCCGCCGCGCCCACGAGCAGGGCGGGAACCCAGCGATCCAGCGGCGGGTGGGGGTTGCCGGCCAGGGGCCTGCCCAGGATCACCAGGACGGCCACGGCGGCGGTGAGCAGGCCGGCCCAGCCCATCTCCGCGGTGGAGATGCGGCGGCCGTCGTACCGCGCGGCCAGCGGCAGGGTGAACATCAGGGAGAGCACGAGGATGGGCTGAACCACCAGTAGGGTGCCAAAGCCCAGGGCCACTACCTGGAGCCCGTAGCCGAGCAGCGCGGTGCCGGTGCCCGCCCACCACAGGGGCCGGGAGATGGCGTTCCAGAAGGGGGAGCCCTTGAGCGAGCCGTCGGCGGGTGCTTCCTCCGCGATCCGGTGGCGCACCACGGTGCCCCACGCGATGGTGAGGGCCGAGGCGAGCGCGAAGAGGATGGCCAGGAGGTTGCTATGCACGTGGTGGCATTGTACTGGGGTGCGGATGTCGCGCTGAATACAATCCTTTCTCGGCGTGCCCGCCGACAGGTACTGTGGAACAGCGAGAGCACGACAGGGCGCGGCCCAAGAAGCGAAAGGTGGACGATCCCGGTGGCGTTAATCGTTCAGAAGTACGGTGGTTCCTCGCTGGAGAGTGCCGAGCGCATCCGGCACGTGGCCGAGCGGATCGTGGCCACCAAGAAGCAGGGCAACGACGTGGTGGTGGTCTGCTCCGCGATGGGCGATACCACCGACGAGCTCCTGGAACTGGCGGCCGAGGTCTCCCCGGTGCCCCCGGCTCGCGAGATGGACATGCTGCTGACCGCCGGCGAGCGCATCTCCAACGCCCTGGTGGCCATGGCGATCGACTCCCTGGGGGCCAAGGCACAATCTTTCACCGGATCGCAGGCCGGCGTGCTCACCACGGAGCGCCACGGCAACGCCCGGATCGTGGACGTCACGCCGGGTCGGGTGCGTGAGGCCCTCGACGAGGGCAAGATCTGCATCGTGGCGGGCTTCCAGGGGGTCAATAAGGAAACGCGCGACGTGACCACCCTGGGCCGCGGCGGCTCCGATACCACCGCCGTGGCGCTCGCGGCGGCCCTCAACGCGGACGTCTGCGAGATTTACTCCGACGTGGACGGCGTGTACACCGCCGATCCCCGCATCGTGCCTAACGCCCAGAAGCTCGACGAGATTTCCTTCGAGGAGATGCTGGAGCTGGCGGCGGTGGGTTCCAAGATTCTGGTTCTGCGCAGCGTGGAGTACGCGCGCGCTTTTGGCGTGCCGCTGCGGGTACGCTCGTCGTATAGCAATGATGTCGGCACGCTCGTGGCCGGTTCGATGGAGGATATTCCTGTGGAAGAAGCAGTGCTCACCGGGGTGGCAACCGATAAGTCCGAGGCCAAGATCACCGTCTTGGGGATCCCCGATAAGCCGGGAGAGGCCGCCAAGGTGTTCCGCACCCTGGCCGATGCCGAGATCAACATCGACATGGTGCTGCAAAACGTCTCCTCCCTGGAGGACAACACCACGGACATCACCTTCACCTGCCCGCGCGCCGACGCCCCCCGCGCCACCGAGATGATGAAGAAGCTTCAGGCGGAGGGCAACTGGGCCAACGTGCTCTACGACGACCAGGTGGGCAAGGTCTCCCTGGTGGGCGCGGGCATGAAGTCCCACCCCGGAGTGACCGCAGACTTCATGGAGGCCCTGCGCGACGACGACATCAACGTCGAGCTCATCTCCACCTCCGAGATCCGCATCTCCGTGCTCATCCGGGAGGGCGACCTGGACAAGGCCGCCCGCGCCCTGCACGATCGCTTCCAGCTCGGCGGCGACACCGAGGCCGTGGTGTACGCCGGAACCGGCCGCTAATGAATACCTGAAAGGACAGATATGACGACGCTTGCCGTGGTAGGTGCCACCGGTCAGGTGGGCCGCGTGATGCGCACGATCCTGGAGGAGCGCGCCTTCCCCGCGGAGACCGTGCGCTTCTTTGCCTCCCCCCGCTCCGCGGGCACCACCCTCACCTTCCGGGGACAGGACATCGAGGTCGAGGACCTCACCCAGGTCACCGAGGAATCCGTGGCGGACGTGGACGTGGCGCTGTTTTCCGCAGGCGGGGCCACCTCCACGCGGTGGGCCCCGGTATTCGCGGCCGCCGGTGCCATCGTCGTGGATAACTCCTCGGCCTGGCGGCGCGACGAGGACGTGCCCCTGATCGTCTCCGAGGTCAATCCCGAGGCCGCCCGCGAGGTGCCCAAGGGCATCATCGCCAACCCCAACTGCACCACCATGGCCGCCATGCCGGTGCTCAAGGCCCTCCACGACGAGGCCGGTCTGGAGCGCCTGCATGTGGCCTCCTACCAGGCGGTATCCGGTTCCGGCCTGGCCGGGGTGGAGGCCCTGGCCAAGCAGGTGGCCGAGATCGGGGACCGCAACGTGGAGCTGGTGCATGACGGCTCCGTGCTGGAGCCGGAGAGCCTGGGTCCCTACGTGGCCCCCATCGCGTATAACGCCCTGCCCCTGGCGGGCAGCCTGGTGGACGACGGCTCTGGGGAAACCGACGAGGAGCAGAAGCTGCGCAACGAGTCCCGCAAGATCCTGGGCATCCCGGATCTGCGGGTGGCCGGAACCTGCGTACGCGTGCCGGTGTTCACCGGGCACACGATGGTGATCCACGCCGAGTTCGCCCGATCCCTCACCCCTGAGCGCGCCCGCGAGCTGCTGGCGGCGGCCCCCGGCGTGACCGTGGTCGAGGTTCCCACCCCCCTGGCGGCCGCCGGCATCGACGATTCCCTGGTGGGTCGCATCCGCCAGGATCAGTCCGTGGCCGATCGACGCGGCCTGGTGCTCGTGGTCTCCGGAGATAACCTGCGTAAGGGGGCAGCGCTCAACACCATCCAGATCGCGGAGCTGCTCGTCTAACCGAGTACAGCGAAAAGCGCCGGGCCGGGGTGGCTCGGCGCTTTTCGCGCCCCGCGCCCCGCCGCAAGGGGTGCCGCTTCAGGGGTTCGGCTAGTTTTTCGCGGTGCGGTGGCACCCCTTGGGGATGGGCGCTCCGGGGCGTCGCATCCGCAACACCCCAAGGGGTGCCAGCGGGGCCTCGTCGGGGCCGAACCCTGCGCCAATGGCACTCCTTGGGGCGATGCTACGAGTCCCCGGATGCCTCCCGACACCCTAAGGGGTGCCACCGGCATTGCGGAGCGTCCGATTCGACACCCAGGGGCACCCTTTAGGGGTGTGGCTGCGCGGTGGGGTCGCCGGAGGGGTTGGTCTCCGCGTCGTCGCTGAGCTCCTCGGTGACCTCCTGGACCATGGCCTCGGTGAGTTGTTCGTCCGGGATGTTGGAGGCCGCGGTGGCCTTGGAGAGTGCGGCGGCGTCCTTGCGGCTGAAGCGCTGGGCGGGGTCGAGCTTGCGGGTGAGCAGCTCGCGGATGCGGGAGCGACGCCGGTACTCCTTGCGGATGGTGGAGCGCCCGCGCAGCCAGGCGATGGAGAGCGTGATGGCCAGGACGATGCCCGCGTACCCGAGGGCCGGGAAGACGTAGGACACCAGTTCCCGGAAGGGCAGGAAGCCGAGCACGAAGCCGGCGAGCACGCCCACGATGTAGACCACGCGGAAGCGCTGCGGGTTGCTCCTGGTCAGGCGCTTGGCCAGGGCGTAGAAGAGGCCGAGCGCGGTGTTGAAGATCATGGCAAAGATCGTGAAGCTCATGATCATGCCGAACGCCGGGTGGATGTTGGTCACCACGCTGAGCATGGGCATGTCGTCGTGGGCGACCTTGTCCACGTTGAGGAACAGGGTGAGGGTGGCGGCGGTGAGCAGTAGTGCGAAGCACAGGCCGCCTAGGAGGCCGCCGATGCCTGCGGCCCGGCTATCGAGGTTGTTGCCGCCGATGACCATGGCCATGGAGACGGCCACGATGAGGGAGAGTCCCACGTGATTGATGGCGGAGAGCCACCAATTGGGCAGGCTGCTGGGGGCCTCGGTGAGGGCGATGCGGTTGAGTTCGGCGATGTCGACGTCCGCGGTGGCGACCGTGTATATCGCGGTGCCCACGATGATGAGGATGATGAAGGGGGTGATCGCCCCGATCACGGTGGACACCTTGTCCACGTCCAGCATGCCGACGGCCAGGACGAGCAGCATCATGATGGTGGTCCCCACCCAGGTTGCCCAGCCGAATTGCTGGTTGAGGTTGGCGCCGCCGCCGGCGAACATGACGAAGCCGATGCCAAAGAGCGTGACCAGCGTGGCGACGTCCAGGAAGCGGGCGACGAGGGGGTGGGTCACGCGATCGAACACCATGGTGTGCTCGCGGGCCTGGAGGTGGCTGCTCAGCTGCAGCATGGCGATGGAGCCGATCATCATGATGACGGCAGCTAGGGCCACGCCCCACAGCCCGTTGGTGCCGAAGGCCACGAAGTATTGCAGCATTTCCTGGCCGGAGGCGAAGCCGGCTCCCACGATCAATCCGGTGAGGGCAAGAGCGATTCCGATGGCTCTTTTGAACACGATAAAGATCTCCTCTGAACTCGGTGCAGTAACTATTGAACACAAGAAATCTGGGAATCGCGCTGCGCGCGGCCGATTTTTTAGCCCCCCGCACCCCGCTCATCGTTATAGTCCCAGGAAGCGGCCGCGGAGATTGTGGCCAACTTGTGACCATACTGTGATCTAGGCGGTGTGATCCGTGGCCGCGATCAGCTCTCGCCGGGCGCGAGCTACCCGGGAGCGGATGGTGCCCACGCGCACCCCGGCGATCTTGGCGGCCTCCTCGTAGGTATAGCCGAGCACCTGGGTGAGGATGAGGGCCTCGCGGCGCTCGGCGGGCAGGGCGTCGATGAGCGCGCGGGTATCGATCCATTCGGACCAGGCGGCCTCGGCGGGCTCCTGGGTGGCGCCGAGGTCCTCGTATTCGGCGGCGCACGAGCGGGGCCGGGCCATGTCGTGGCGCACGCTGTCCACCCACACGCGCCGCGCGATGGCGAGCAGCCAGGTGCGCGCCGGGGCGGCGGCGGCAAATCGGGGCAGGGCGCGCATGACCCGGAGGTAGGTCTCCTGGGTGAGGTCGTCGGCGACATCCCTGCCCCCGAGGTGGGCCAGGAGGCGCCACACGTCGGTCTGGGTGGCGCGGATGAATTCCGTCAGCGCGCCGCGGTCGCCGCGACCGGCGCGCAGGGCGAGGTCGGTGACGCGGGTGTCGTCGCTGTCGGAGTGATATTTCACGCCCGCTACGTTACCAGCCGGAATGATTATCCCTGCTCAGGGGCGAATTTTCGGCGAGTGATACAAAAGATTGATTTTACCCCCTGTTGGTTGCCGAGCCTCTCGCGGCGGCGTTAAGCTGCATCATGTAAGGCTATTAATTGTATAGCCACTATTTCATGGAGGTTATCACTATGGCTATCGAGAAGTCGGCGGCCGACGAAGTTCTGGCGAAGGGCCGCGTGCCCAACCACGACGGATACACGCGCCGGGAAAACGGCGCGCCGGTGCCCAGCGAGAACATCTCGGTCACCGCGGGGCCCCAGGGTCCCACCGTGCTCAATGACATCCACCTGATCGAGAAGCTCTCGCACTTCAACCGCGAGCGCGTCCCGGAGCGCAACCCGCACGCCAAGGGCAACGGCGCCTTCGGCGAGCTGCACATCACCGAGGACGTTTCCCAGTACACCAAGGCCGCGCTGTTCCAGAAGGGCACCGTGACCCCCATGGCCGTGCGTTTTTCCACCGTGGCCGGCGAGCAGGGCTCCCCGGACACCTGGCGCGACGTGCACGGCTTCGCCCTGCGTTTCTACACCTCCGAGGGCAACTACGACATCGTGGGCAACAACACGCCCACCTTCTTCCTGCGCGATGCGATGAAGTTCCCGGACTTCATCCACTCCCAGAAGCGCCTGGGCGGCTCCGGGCTGCGCAACGCGGACATGCAGTGGGACTTCTGGACTCGCACGCCCGAGTCCGCCCACCAGGTCACCTACCTCATGGGCGACCGCGGCACCCCGCGCTCCGAGCGCGAGATGAACGGCTACGGCTCCCACACCTTCCAGTGGGTGAACGAGGAGGGCGAGGCCTTCTGGGTCAAGTACCACTTCATCTCCCGCCAGGGCGTGCACAACTTCACCGCCGCCGAGGCGGAGGAGATGGCCGGTAAGAACGCGGACTACCTGCGCGAGGATCTGTACAACGCCATCGAGCGCGGCGACTACCCGATCTGGGACGTCAAGGTGCAGATCATGCCCTTCGCCGAGGCGGAGAACTACCGCTTCAACCCCTTCGACCTCACCAAGACCTGGTCGAAGAAGGACTACCCGCGCATCGACGTCGGCTACTTCGTGCTCAACCGCAACCCGGAGAACTTCTTCGCGCAGATCGAGCAGATGGCGCTGGATCCCTCCAACCTCGTCCCCGGCGTGGGCCTCTCCCCGGACCGGATGCTCATGGGCCGCGTGTTCGCCTACGCGGACGCCCACCGCTACCGCATCGGGCCGAACTACCGCCACCTGCCGGTGAACCAGCCCCTGGCGCCGCGCCACACCTACCAGCACGAGGGGCCGATGGCCTACCTCTTCAACGAGGCCTCGCACCCGGTGTACTCGCCCAACAAGACCGACTTCAAGGCCGGTTACCTGGACGACGGCGAGACCTCCTCCTCCAACTTCACCTCCTACGGGCAGGCCGACGATATCTACGTCAACCCGGACCCGCACGGCACGGATCTCACCCGTTCTGCCTACGTGAAGCACCCCGAGGACGATGATTTCGGTCAGGCCGGCACCCTCTACCGCGACGTGTACAACGACGAGGAGAAGGAGCGCCTGGCGCAGAACATCACCGATGCGATGATGGGTGTGTCCCCCGAGACCGAGGAGCGCTGCTACTGGTACTGGTCCAGCGTGGACGAGAACCTGGGCGCCCGGGTCAAGGAGCTGTTCACCCAGAAGAAGAACGCCTAACACCCCGGTTTCCCACCGATCGAGTTCCTTGGAGAACTCCCCGGCTCCCGAGCGGCAATGCGCAGGCAATGCGCAGCTCGGGAGCCTTTTTCTGCCCCGCGCCTTAAACATCGCTACCGTGGGAGAGGAATTAATACCGACTTTTCAGGAGGAAGAGACCAGCTATGTCCGAGACCATTTACACCCAGAAGGTCACCGCCACCGGGGCGGGCCGCGACGGCCGCGTGCAGGGCGACGGCGGCATCGACTTCGACGTGCGTCCCCCCAAGCTCAACGGGATCTCCGCGGGGGTGAACCCGGAATCCCTCCTGGCCGCCGCCTGGTCGGTCTGCTTCAACGGGGCCCTGCAGAAGATGATGGGCGAAGCCGGCGTGGATACCGCCGCGCACGCCCCCGAGGTGGACGCCGAGATCTCCCTCAACCGCGACCCCTCCGACGGCGGCTTCCGCCTCTCCGGTCGCATCACCGCCCGATTTAAGGACCAGGACTCCCTGGAGGGTGCCCAGGAGCTGGTGGACAAGGCCCACCAGTTCTGCCCCTTCTCCAAGGCGCTGGCGGGCCAGTTCGATGCCGAGGCCGTGCTGGGCTAGGCGTCCCAGGTCACCCCGTCGCGCGGGGCGACCTCCCGCTCCACGGTGACCTCGTGGACGGCCCGGCCCAGAAAGAAACTACCCACCGAGCCGATCACCCAGACCCCGGCGACGGCGAGGAGGCCGCGCACGGCGTCGTGGGAGTCGAAGCCCACGGTGCTCCAGTCCCGCAGCAGATTGGCCGCGATGAGCAGGGGAATGGCCAGGCACACCGTGGGGCCCAGTAGATTGACCCTGGTCAGCGCGCCGGGGGCGCGCCACAGGGCCACGGTGGTGGCCACGATGAGGAGCGTGGCGCAGAGCACCAGCGCGGCTATGGCGTATTCGGCAAGGGACATCGTTACCTCCGGCCTCGGGATACCATGCGGGACATCGACAGCGTGGGCAGCACCCCGCCCACCAGGGCTGCGAGCAGCGCGATCTCGTAGGCGATGGACGTCTGGTGATCCAGCGACCACACCAGATACAGCGCGATCATCGAATAAAAGGCGAGGTCGGACAGCACCACCTGGGTCAGGGCGTCCCCGCTGCGCAGGATCAGCGTCAGCCCCGCCAGGAGGCAGGCGAGGATCACGGCCCCGCAAACCCACAGGATGATCTGGAACATTTAGCTCACCTTCCGGTAGTAGTCCTCGGCCAGGCGCAGCTCCTCGCCTCGCACGGCGGGGGCGAGGCGGGCCTCCATGTCCGCTAGTCCCAGCACCACTTCGTGCGGGTCGGAGCCGTGCACCGCCTGCACCAGCAGAATCGTCGGGTCGTCGGGGTCCTCCGGGGCGCGCAGCCCCAGTGAGAGCGTCCCGGGGGTGACGGTGATGGAGGTGGAGAACCAGAAGATATCCCACGCGCCGTGCACCCGCAGCGGGTAGGCCACCACCACGGGATCGAAGCCGGTGCGCGGTCGCAGGGCGGATAACGCCAGGCTCACGGCACTGACAACGATCTCCTTGATGAGCCAGGGGATGTAGGTTAGGGCATTCATCGGAGGACTCCTATCGCGGTGGCGCCGAGCACGGCTTCCTGGTAGCTGTCCACGTCCAGGAGCGCGCCGGTGGCGGTGTGGAGGGCGTCGATAAGCGGGCCGGCGGCGAAGAACATCAGCACGGAGGCCGCCAGCAGGGTAGCGGCGGGTGCCAGGAGGCGGCCGCGAACCCGCAGATCCTTGGGCACCTGCTGCATGGGGTGACCCCAGAACACCGAGCGCCACACGCGGAACATGGACAGCAGCGCGGCGAAGCTCGCCACGACGATGGCCCCGATGACCAGCCAGGAGGGCCAGCCGCCGCCGCGAGCCACGCTGATGACCACGGCCACCTTGCCCCACAGGCCGGAAAACGGCGGGAAGCCCACCACGGAGAACGCGCCCGCGGCGAACACCGCCGCCACCCAGGGATCGCGGCGCGCCAGGCCGGAGAGCTTGGACAGCAGGGCCGTACCGTAGGTCTCCTCGATCGCGCCGGAGGTCAGCACCAGGGAACCCACGGTGACCATGTGGTGCAGGGCGTAGAGCAGGCCGGCGGCCAGGGCGCGCTGGGCATCGCCGGTGCTAAACGCGAGCATCACCAGGATAAACGGCATCCCGTTGACCATCTGATAGGCCAGCACGCGGCGGATGGAGTTTTCCGCGAGGCCGGAGAAGCCGCCCACGAGTATGGAGACCACCATGAGCGCCACGATGAGGCCGTTCCAGCGGTCCGTCAGGTCGAAGACGATGACGTAGATGCGGTAAAGCATGTACACCGCGACCTTGGTATGCAGCCCGGAGAACAATCCCATCACGGCCGCCGAGGTGCCGGGATAGGTGCGCGGCAGCCAGGTGTGCAGCGGCACGATGCCCGCCTTGGCGGAGACGGCGATGAGTACCAGACCCATGGCCACCACCGCGGGCCCGTTGCCCTCGGCGGCGCCGCGTAGGGCGGCCATGTTCACCGTGCCCGTGGTGGCGTAGACGAAGCCCACGCCCACCACCAGCAGCGTGGAGGCCGTGAGGTTGACCAGCACGAAGGTGCGCCCCGCCGCCAGCCGCGACCAGGTGCCGGTCATGGCGATCAGCCCGTAGGAGGGCAGGAGCATGACCTCGATGAAGACGAAGAAGTTAAACAGATCCGCCGTCAGCAGTGCGCCATTGACGCCGGTGAGCAGCACCAGGGTCAGGGCGGGGTAGTAGCGCGCCCGCGTCTCCCCGGACACCGTGGCGAACCAGTTGGCGCACAGGTTCACCAGGGAGGTGGTGACGATCATGACGGCGCAGAAGGCATCGGCCACGAAGGGGATGGCCACCCCGCCGGGGAAAAGCCCGACGTTATGGCCCAGGGGGTTGCCGCCGGAGGTGTACCAGAACAGCCAGCCGCCGCCGGCGAGGCTGAGGGCGGGAAGAAGCAGGTGGAGCAGGTCGCGCGCCCGCTTCCACGGGGCCATGACGGCCAGCGCGGAGGCCAGCAGGGGGAGCACGACGAAGAGCGGAAGCACCATATCCATGAGCGCTGATCCTCCTTAGGCCTCGGTGGACGACGCGGGGGCGTCGCGGTCGGTGGTCGTGTAGAGCCCACCCACGGTGGGTTCCTTCCCCGCCATCAGGCTCGCGCGGGCGTGCCGACGCGCGCGCGCCCCGGAGCGGACGTCCTCGTTGCTCTGGGTGGCACGGCCCAGGGTGGACACCGGGGAGGGGTGCGGTTCCTGGCCGGAGCTCACCGGGTCCACACTGGCGGTATCGTCCGAGCGGCCCAGGGCGGCCAGGGTGAGCAGGATGGCGGCGGTGGCCATTGAGATCACGATGGCGGTGAGCACGAAGGCCTGCGGCAGAGGGTCGGCCATGTCCGCGGCGGCCACCCGATCGTGAAAGACCTCCCCGCGCCACGCCCCCACCCCGCTGGCCAACAGCATGAGGTTGGCGGCGTGGCCGATGAGCTGCATCCCAAGGACGATGCGCACCATGCCGCGCTGTTGCACCAGATAGACGCCGCCGGTGACTAACACGGCGATTGTCAGGGCCATGATCATCGCTGTTGCTCCTGTGCTGCGGTGGAATGGGGGGACGGGGCCGGGTGGTCGGTGACCTCGGGGGTGGCGCCCAGGGGGCCGGATTCGCCGCGGGCGAAGGGCAGCTCGCGGGTGGTGGCCGTGCCGGGCTTGTCGTAGCCGCCCAGGGCGTTGACCGCCGCCATGAGCATGCCCAGTACGGCCAGGTAGATGCCGCCGTCGAAGATCAGGGAGGTGGTCACGTGCTCCCCCAGGATCTCCCCGTGCAGGGGCGCCAGGAAGGAACCCTCCAGGAATCCCACGAAGCCGGCGGCCAGCGCGGTGACGATGCCGATGCCGGTGAGCCAGGACGGCGTGGTGGGCCGGGCCACGATGGTGTCGCGCCCCCGGGAGAGGTAGAAGAGCATGATCCCGGTGCCCGCGATCAGTGCCGCCACGAAGCCCCCGCCGGGGTCCATGTGGCCGCGCAGGAAGACCAGCACCGAGAGGAGGGCCAGCAGCGGGGCGACCAGCCGCAGCGCCATCCGCAGCGGCAGGGAATTGAGTTGCGATTGCCCGAAGGGGCGCGGGCGGGTGCCCGCGGCGAAGGGCAGGCGGGGGAAGGAGGCCACGACCGAGCCGATCACGATGGCCGCCATGCCGAGCACGGAGAGCTCCCCCAGGGTATCCAGGGCGCGGAATTCCACGATGATGGTGGCCACGATGTTCTGACCGCCGGTGATCTCCGGGGCGTTGTCGATGTACCACTGGGCCAGGTCGGAGCGCCCGCCGCGGCCCATCAGGGTGAACACGCCGAGGAAGGCGGCCAGGCCCGCCAGCAGCGCGATCGCCAGGGAGCGCGCCCGGTGCGCGCGGCTGGCCGAGGGAAAGCGGGCGGGCTGGTAGCGCACCACCATCATGATGATGACCACCACCAGGGCCTCCACCAGGAACTGCGTGAGGGCGACGTCGGGCGCCCCAAGGATCAGCATCTGGAAGGTGATGCCCACGCCCACCGTGCCCATCAACACGGCGCTGGTGAGGCGGTGGGTGGTGCGCATGAGGCCGAGCACGGAGAGGGCCACGATGAGCAGGGGACCGAGGTCGAGCCAGGCGTCGAGCCCCTCGGCGCGAGGGGCCAGGGGCACGCCGTCGATCCCGGGGCCGCTGAGCAGCGTGGCGAACATCAGCGCGATCACGGCGCACACCGGCCACACCAGGTGGCGGGAGGGGCTGAGCGAATCGGCCATCGATGCCAGGACGCGGCCCAGCCCGGCGGCCGCCCGGGTGACAGCGGCCAGCAGGCCGTTGCCGGTAAAGGGCAGCAGGAAGCGGGATTCCAGGGCCGGCCAGATCCGGTGGCGCAGCGCGACGCCCGCCGCACCCAGCGCGATCACCAGCACGGATACCACCAAGGGGGCGGTGAGACCGTGCCAGAGCGCCAGGTGGGTGGCGTGCTGGGGCGCCCCGGCATCGGAGCCCACTCCGGTGGCGGCCGCGATGGCGTCCATGGGCTTATTCAGGAACATCGGGGCCAGGCCCAGCGGCAGGGAGAGCGCACCCGGCAGCGCGGCGGGAAGCCACAGGGCCGCCGGGGCCTCGTGTACGCCCTCCATGCGGCGGGTGGGGTGGTCGGTGGCGGGGTCGATAAACGCGCCGAAGATCAACTTCGCGGAGTAGGTGAACGTGAGCAGGGCACCGATCCCGGCGATCGCCAGCAGTGCGGGCCCGGCCCCGTCCACGGAGGCCAGCGCGTCGAGCATGCCCTCCTTGGAGAGGAAACCAAAGGTCGGCGGGACGGCGGCCATGGAAAGCGCGCCGATGACCATGCCGGTGAAGGTCAGGGGCATGGCGCGCCACAGCACACCCAGGCGGCGGGTATCGCGGGTGCCGGCCTCGTGATCCACCACGCCGATGAGCATGAAGATCGAGGACTTAAACAGGGCGTGCGCCAGGGTGTGCACCAGGGCCGCGGACATCGCCAGAGGGGTGCCCACCCCGATGGTGGCCACGATCCACCCCAGGTGACTCACGGTGGAATAGGCGGTGAGCTTTTTGAGGTCCGTTTTTTGCACGGCAAAGGCGGCGGAGACCACGGCGGTGGTCAGTCCGGTGCCGATGAGCAGCCAGTTCCACACCGCCACCTCGTGGAAGATCCCGGAAAAGCGCATCAGGAGGTACACGCCGGCCTTGACCACGGCCGCCGCGTGCAGGAAGGCGGAGACGGGGGTGGCGGCGGCCATGGCCTCCGGCAGCCAGAAGTGGAAGGGCAGCTGCGCGGCCTTGGTGAAGGCGGACACCGCCACCAGGACGGCCACCGTGGCGGTCAAGCCGGGGTTATGCGCCCACTCGGGGGAGCCCAGGATGCCCTGCAGGCTGGTAGTTCCGGTGCGCACGGCGGCCACCGCGATGGCCACCAACAGGGTCAGGCCGCCGAGGAAGGTCAGCAGCAGCGTGCGCTGGGCCCCGGCCTC
Source organism: Corynebacterium sp. zg-331 (assembly GCF_014267345.1). GTDB lineage: Bacteria > Actinomycetota > Actinomycetes > Mycobacteriales > Mycobacteriaceae > Corynebacterium. The sequence goes on along the minus strand of NZ_JACMYD010000007.1, from coordinate 30,637 downwards.
CCCGCTGGACCCGGAGCGGGCGATGAGCAGGAAGGAGGCGATGGAGACGAGCTCCCAACCGAGGAAGAGCACCACGACGTCGTCGGCCAGCACCAGGAGCAGGACGGCGAGGGTAAAGGCCGTCATGATCGTATAAAAACTCGTGTTGCCCTGCCGCCTGGGCAGATAGGCCGCGGAATAGACGAACACGACTGAGCCGATGCACAGCGCGAGCAGCGCGAAGAAGGCACCGAGGGCGTCGACCCGCAGGGAGAGCGTGACGTCCACGCCGGGGGCCAGGAGGCCACGCACCCAGGTGACCTGCCAGGTCAGCGGCCGCCCGTCGAGGATCTCCGGCAGGTGGCGGCCTAGGGCGAGCGCGGCCCCCAGGAAGAGCGCGGCCAGTGGCCAGCCCGCCCGCCGGTCGCTTACGCGAACCAGCGGGGGGGAAAGAAGAACGGCCCCCACCGCTAAGGCAATAACAATAGCTAACGTCACGTGCGCACACTCTTTCGTAGCTCGTCAGTCCGAACTAAGGTTACCAGCCGGGTGTGACGCGGTGCGCCTGTGCGGGATCGGCCCGCAGGCAGGATAGATTGGCGGGGTATGAGTGTCGTGCGTTCCACCCTCCTTGTCTCCCTCGCACTGGTGCCCCTGCTGGCGGGCTCCGCTTACCTCGCCCTGACCGACCAGGGGCCGGAAGAGTCATGGGCCACGGGCGAGCAACCCCACGCCGCCCCGGTGGCCGCCAGCGCCCAACTGAGGGAGGCGCGCCGCGCCGCGATCGACGCGGGCACCAACGCCGGTTTCCTGGCCAACGGTACGGCCCAGCTCCTCGACGGGGTATCGAAGTTCCAAGCCGAGGACGTCGGCGGGGATGTGCAGCGCCTGCGCGACGGCGCCGCCCAGCTGCGCGATGGCATGATCCAGCTCCAGGCCGCCACCGGCCAGCTCGGGCAGGGGGCCACCGAGCTGGCCGACGGCGTGGGCGGCGCCATCGACAAAGTACTGACCCTGGGCGCGATCCAAGGGCAGCTGGGTGAGGCCGCCGCGACCCTCGATAAGGAATTGGAGAAGTCCACCGACCCGCGCGCCGGCGACCTGCGCGGGCAGCTCGCGGACTTCCGCGCCCAGCTGGGCAACGCGGGCCTGAGCGAGGAGATCACGGGCCAACTCACCCGACTGCGCGACGGCTCCCGCGACCTGGCCAACCAGCTCGCCGTGCCCGGCTACGGCTTCCACGACGGCGTCTACAGCGCCACCGACGGCGCGAAGCGCCTGGCCGCGAGCATGGAGGAGATGCAGGGGGGCGTGAGCGGGGCCCTCGACGGCATGGGACAGCTCGACGCCGGAGCGCGCCAGCTCAACGACATGGCGCAGGAGAACCGCACCCGCGTGCAGGGGATTCAGCGTGCCCTGCCGGTGGCCCAGGCCTCGGCCTCGGGAGACCTCGGCGCCGAATCCGAGCTGCAACCCACCTACGCCCTGCTGATCGCCCTCTTTGCCGCGTGGGGCGGCGCGGTGGCCGGGTTGCTGGGTCGCGCCCTCGACCGGGTGCTGGCGGGATTAGGCGCGACGGCGGCCGCCGGCGGCCTGCTGTGGTTGCTGGGCGCGGCCTTACCGGGGGCGACGCTGGCCGCCGGGGCGGGCATCGTGGGCCTCACGGTGGCGGCCGCGGCCGGGCTGAGCGCCGCGGCGCGGCGGGCGGCGGGGACCCGCGCGGCGGTGATCGCCGGAGTGCTTTTTCTCCTCGTCCAGGTGGGCGTGGCGGGATGGGCCTGGACCAGCGCCACGGCCAGCGATCTCTCCCCCGCATGGACGGCCGCCGCGGGCCTGACCCCGGTGCATTACGCCACGGGCGCGCTGAGCGCCCTGGGCAACGGCGGCAGCGCGACCCTCGTGTGGACGGCCCTGGCGGTGCTCGGCGCGGTGGCGGTGCTGAGCTGCTTCCCGACGCCCCGGTGATCCTCCCATCCCCGGCCCCATAGCACCAAGGGGTGCCGTCTGCCGGGTGTCTGCGCTGTTTTTGGCCTCAACGGCACCCCTTGGTGCGGGGCGCGTGGTCGTCGGCATGGGCTCGTCGATGTCGAGTGGCCGAACCCGATCCCACCCCTTGGTGCTGGTGTGCCCGCGCACAAAACCGGCCGCCCAGTCATCTGAGCGGCCGGTGGAAGATGGTCGGGATAACAGGATTTGAACCTGCGACCTCCTCGTCCCGAACGAGGCGCGCTACCAAGCTGCGCCATATCCCGTGGTGCTCGCAATATTCTAGTGCAGCGGCGGAGGGTACGACAAAACGCCTGGTCAGTGCGGTGGTGTTGCTACGCCTCCCGCTCGGTGATGGTCAGCAGCGTGGCCGAGGGGCGGCAGAAGAGCCGCACCGGGGCGTATTTGGAGGTGCCCAGCCCGTTGGACACATGGAGGGCCATGCCCTCGAAGTCGTGGAGGCCGGAGGCTCGTGTGGCGTCGATCCCGCAGTTGGTGATCAGCGCCCGGCCGCCGGGTAGGCAGATCTGTCCGCCGTGGGTGTGCCCGCAGAGGGCAAGCTGGTAGCCGTCGCGGGCGAAGCGGTGCAGCACGCGCGGCTCGGGGGAGTGGCTAAGCGCCAGGGTGAGGTCGGCCTCGGGGTTGGGGGTGCCGGCGATCTCGTCGTAATCGTCAAGGTCGTGGTGGGGGTCGTCCACGCCGGCGGCGGCGATGCGCACGCGCCCCACCTGGAACTCGTGTCGGGTCTGGTTGGCGTCGTGCCACCCGTGTTCGAGGAAGGCGGCGCGCATGCCCTGCCAGGGCAGGTCGACGTAGGAGGGGGTGCGCTTGCCGCCGAGGAGGTAGCGCAGGGGGTTGACGGGGCGGGGGGCCCAGTAGTCGTTGGTGCCGAACACGAAGAGCCCGGGGCGCCGCAGCAGCGGTCCGAGGGCGGCGAGCACGGAGGGCACGCCGTGGTGGTCGGAGAGGTTGTCGCCGGTGTTGATGACGAGGTCGGGCTCCAGGGCATCGAGGGCGCTGACCCAGGCGATCTTGGCGCTGTGGCCGGGGATCATGTGGAGGTCGGAGAGGTGCAGCAGCCGGAACTCGGTGCCCCCGCGCAGGGTGCCGGGCGGCAGCAGGGGCAGGGTGTATCGGTGGAGCCGGAATCGGGTGAGTTCGGTAAAACCCCAGGTGGCGGTGACCAGTCCGGCGCCGCCGAGGATCGCTGCGAGTTTTCTCATCGTGTGCACCCGCCTCAGCCTACCCGCGCGGGTAGGTTCGGAAGGCATGAGCGATATGAAGACCACCCTGCGCGGTGATTTAAAAGAGGCCATGAAGGCGAAGGACAAGACGCGCACCGGCACCATCCGCATGCTGCTGGCCGCGATCCAGGAGGAGGAGACCAAGGGGGCCAAGCACGACCTGGGCGACGCGGAGGTGCTTAAGGTGGTGGCCCGGGAGATCAAGAAGCGCCGCGAGTCCGCGGAGGTTTACGCTGCCAACGGCCGCCAGGAGTTGGCCGACGCCGAGCTGGCCGAGGTGGAGGTGCTGCGGGGCTACCAGCCCGAGCAACTCGACGACGCCGCCCTGGCGTCTCTGGTCGCGGAGGTGATCGGCCAGATGGACCCGGCCCCGACCATGAAGCAGATGGGCCAGGTGATGAAGCAGGCCACCGCCAAGGCGGCCGGTCGGGCCGAGGGCAAGCGCCTCTCTGCGGCGGTGAAGTCCGCCCTAGGCGCCTAGGCGTTCGCGCAGGCGGTTGGTGAGTTCCTCCAGCTCCGAGGCGTCGATGGTGGGGAACTCGGAGCGGGGGGCCGGCTCGGGGGGTCGGGAGGTCTTCGGAGGGGCGGGGCGGGTGCCGTCGGAGACCTCTAGGGTGACCAGCCCGCCGGGGCGCAGCCCCTCGGGGTTATCGCTGCGGGCGGCCATGACGATGCCGCGAGGGGTGCCGTTGCCGGGCACCTCCTGGGTGTTGACCATCAGCCCGGCCTCCTCGAGGAGGCGGCGGGCCTCGTCCTCCCTTTTGTCCTTGGCCTGGTCGAAGGCGGTTTGCAGGCGGCCCCGGTCGAGGTCGCGGTTGTAGGCGGGGAGGGTGCCATCGTGGGCCTGGGGGACGGCGTTGGCCCACTGGAACCAGGTGTCGGCGGGTTCGTTGCCGCCGAAGAGGTTGCCGGTGCCGCACTGGTGGACGGGCCCGCTGCACAGGGGGAGGTTCTGGGTGCCGTCGTTGTAGATGTAGGGGGCGGCGGAGAGATGGGAGTTGAAACCGAGGAACGCGGAGGAAAGATGGGATTCCGTGGTGCCGGTCTTGGCGGCCACGGGGGCGCCCCAGCCCGCGGCCTCGGCGGCGCGGGCGGCGGTGCCGGAGATGGCGTCCTCGGAGAGGCCCTGCATCAGCGCCCCCGCGGTTTGGGGGTTGAGCACGTCCTCGCAGTCGGGCCGTGCGATGGGGACCTCGTTGCCGTCGCGATCGGTGAGGGAGGCGATGGGGTTGGGTTCGCACCAGCGCCCGCCCGAGGCGATGCTCGCGCCCACGTTGGAGAGCTCCAGGGCGTTGACGGCGGTGGGTCCGAGGGTGAAGGAGCCGAGATTGTGATCCTTCATGTAGTCCGCCACGGAGGCCTCCCCGTCGAAGCTCCCGGGCTCGGCGTAGGAGCGCAGACCCAACCCCACGGCGAGGTCCACCACGGGGGCCACGCCCACCTGCTGGATGAGCTGCACGAAGGCGGTGTTGGGGGACTGCGCCAGGGCGTCCTTGAGGCTCATCTGGGGGGCGTAGCTGCCGGCGTTTTCCACGCAGTAGGTGGAGGGCGGGCAGCCCTCGGCGCCGCCCTCGCCCATGCCGATGGCCTCGAAGCGCTCGGGCACGTTCAGCATGGTTTCGAGCCCCATGCCGTTGTTGAGCGCGGCGGCGGCGGTGAAGATCTTGAACACGGAGCCCGCCCCGTTGCCCACCATCGAGGCGGCCTGGGGCATGAGAGTCTCGCCGTTGTCCTGATTGAGGCCGTAGTTTCGGGAGGAGGCCATGGCGAGGATGTCGCGGGAGTTCTCGCCGGGGCGCACCACGTTGAGCACCTCGGTGACCCCCGGGGTGCCGGGGTTGACGTTGGCGGCTACGGCGTTGCGGGCGGCGTCGTGCACGGCGGGGTCGAGGGTGGTGCGGATGGTGTAGCTGCCCTTGGTCAGCACCTCCTTGGGCAGGCCCTTGGTTTCCAGGTAGTTCAGGGCGTAGTCGCACATGAAGCCCCGATCGCCGGCGCTGATGCAGCCGTTAGGCAGCGATTCCGGGTTGTCCTGCACGCCGAGGGGCTGGAGCTTATACTGTTCGGCCTGGAAGGATTCGAGGACGCCGTAGGACACCATGGCGTCGAGCACGGTGTTGCGGCGTTCGGTCACGCCCTGGGGGTTGGTGTAGGGGTTCAGCACGGAGGAGGATTGCACGATCCCGGCGAGCATGGCCGCCTGGGGCACGGAGAGCTTGGCGGCCGGGATGCCAAAGTACGTGCGGGCCGCGGCCTCCACCCCGAAGCTGTTGTTGCCAAAGGGCACCAGGTTGAGGTAGCGAGTGAGCACCTCGTCCTTGCTGAGGAGCTTGTCGAGGTCGGAGGCCATCCGCATCTCGCGCAGCTTGCGCGGCACGGAGGTCTCGACGGCGGCGCTGCGCGCGGCGTCGTCGTTCGCGGCGACGAAGAGCAGGTAGTTCTTCACGTACTGCTGATTGAGGGTGGAGGCGCCTTGTGCGACGCCCCCGGAGGTGAGGTTGGTGACCAGGGCGCGCGCGGTGCCCTGGATGTCCACGCCCTCGTGCTCGTAGAAGCGGCGATCCTCGATCGCCACGATGGCGTCTTTCATGGGCTGGGCGATGGCCTCCGAGGGTACCTCGTAGCGGCGCTGATCGTAGATCCAGGCCATCGGCGTGCCGGTGACGTCGGTGATGGTGGTGACGCCGGGGGCGTGGCCGTCGGTGAGGTCGGCGAGGTTGGATTCCATCGTCGTGCTGGTGCGCTGCACCGCCACGCCCGTGATGCCGGCGGCCGGGGAGAGGGCGATGGCGGAGACGATCCCGATGCTGGCGGTGGCGCCGAGGATCGTCGTCAGCGATTTAGCGATAGACACGCGCTCAACCCTACGCATTTTGCCCGCAAACGGGAACCCCCGCCGCTCCCGTGATGTGATTGACTATGTTTCTTAGATATCTTGTGAATACAATTACCCTACAGGAAGTGTAGGTGTACCAAAGGAGTGATACGGTGACGGCCGCCCTCATGCCCCCATGCGACAATGCTTTCCTCGATTACGGGGAGGAAAAGCGCCCCACCGACATTGTGCGCGACCGCGAGTGCTGGGTCGTGCGTGCGCAATGCCGCGACGTGGACCCCGACGCCCTCTTCGTGCGGGGCGCCGAGCAGCGCAAGGCCGTGCGGATCTGCCTCGGCTGCCCGGTGATGAGCATCTGCCGCGCCGACGCCCTGGATAATAAGGTGGAGTTCGGCGTGTGGGGTGGGCTGACCGAGCGCCAGCGCCGCGCCCTGCTGCGCCGGAACCCGGAGATCACCAGCTGGGCCGACTACTTCGCCGCGGGCGGGAGCCTGCAAGAACTCTGAGACCCCGGCTACAGTGTGGGGCATGACAACTTGGGAATACGCCACCGTGCCGCTGCTGACTCACGCCACCAAGCAGATCCTGGACACCTGGGGCGAGGACGGCTGGGAACTCGTCTCCGTGGTGCCCGGCCCCAACCCGGAGAACGTGGTGGCCTACATGAAGCGCGAGGTGCAGTAGATGACCGTCACCGAGCGTCTCGCAGAACTTGGCATCACCCTGCCGGAGGTCGCCGCCCCCGTGGCGGCCTACGCCCCCGCCGTCCGGGTGGGCAACCAGGTGTGGACCTCCGGTCAGCTGCCCTTCGTGCGGGGTGAGCTTCCCGCCACCGGGCAGGTCGGTGCCGAGGTCTCCGCCGCCGACGCGGCCTCCTACGCCCGTACCTCGGCGCTCAACGCCCTGGCGGCCATCGACGCCCTCGTGGGCATCGACAACGTCCTGCGCGTGGTCAAGGTGGTGGGCTTCGTCTCCTCCGCCCCGGACTTCCACGGGCAGCCCCAGGTGATCAACGGTGCCTCGGAGGTCATCGGGGAAATCTTTGGCGACGCGGGCATCCACGCCCGCTCCGCGGTGGGGGTGGCCGAGCTGCCCCTGGATTCCCCAGTGGAAGTGGAAGTGATCGCGGAAATCCGTTCCTGAGGTATGGGCAGAACTAGCAGGGAGCGCTAAGCTGAAAGGTATGCAGCATCCTGCTTACAGCGAGCTTCGGCCGGTCACCGCATCGGCCTCTGTTGTTCTGTGTCCTAATCCCAGTTACGCCGCGCTGGAGGGCACTAACACGTGGATCGTTCAGGGCCCCGAGGACGAGCGCTCCATCGTCGTGGATCCCGGCCCCGAGGATGAGGGCCACCTCAACGTGGTGCACTCCAAGGCCGGTGAGGTGGGCCTGATCCTGCTCACCCACCGCCATCACGATCACGCCGACGGCGCCCAGCGCTTCCGCCAGCTCACCGGAGCCCCCATCCGCGCCATGGATCCGGCGCATTGCCACGGGGCGGCGGCCCTGGCCGACGGCGAGGACATCACCATCGAGGGGGTCACCCCCCACGTCGAGGTGGTGCATACCCCCGGCCACACCGGGGACTCCGCCTCCTTCTTCGTGTGGTCCGGAACCCCCGGCGAGTCTACGCTGGAGGGGATCATCACCGGCGATACCATCGCGGGCCGCTACACCACCATGATCTCCGAGACGGACGGCGACCTCCGCGATTACCTCGCCTCCCTGGAACTTCTGGAGCGCCGGGGGAAGAACATCCCGCTGCTGCCCGGGCACGGCCCCGACGGCGAGGACACCTCCGCCTTTGCCCGCAAATATATCGACCGCCGCCAGTACCGCCTGGACCAGATCCGCGCGGCGTGGGCGGAACACGGCAGGGACATCGAGCTGCGCGCCCTCATCGACGTGATGTACGACGACGTAGATCCCGTTCTGCGCGGCGCCGCCGAGCAATCCACCCGCGTGGCGCTGCGGTACCTGGAGGAAGAAGCTTAGGCGGCAGGCGCCCGTGGACGCGCAATCGAGGCCCCCGACCGGGGCCTCTTTTTGTGCCCGGCCCCCGGTTTTCTCCTGCCGGGGTGCCGCACCGCGCTGGGGTGCCAGTAGCGGAGGGGCGCCGTCGCGCGGGGCGAGGCGGCACCCCTTGGTGGTGTCGCTCCGCCTTCCCCGCGGCGCGCGAAAGGGTGCCACCTCGGGGGAAGGGTGGGGCATGAGCCGGCTAACGGCACCCCTAGCGTCGGTGGGCGAGGGGAATGATCCTATGCGGTGCCGCCTCCTGTTGTTGCGACCCCTCGACGGTCGCCCGGTGGTACCCTACGGTCGCATCGAGGTCGGGGCTCGCGAAAGAAGATCGTGCCCCGCCCCGATTGCCCGGAGCAATCATGCGCGAAGGGGTGCCGCTTCCCACCGGCCGGGCCGCCGATACCCCGAGGTGGCACCCCGTAGTGTCGTACCAGCGTCCCGCCCCACTTTCCGCGGGCGAAAAAGAACCGGGTCGATCCTTTGAAGGGATCGACCCGGCCCCCGCCTCCGATCACGAGTCGGAGATGAGAAAAGCGGCTAGCGGGCGCGGCGCGCCAGGTGCTCGGTGTCCACGATGAGCACGGACTTGCCCTCGAGGCGGATCCAGCCGCGGTGCGCGAAGGTGGCCAGGGCTTTGTTCACGGTCTCTCGGGAGGCGCCCACGAGTTGGGCAATCTCCTCCTGGGTGAGGTCGTGGTTGACGCGCAGCGCGCCGCCCTCCTGGGTGCCAAAGCGGTTGGCGAGCTGGAGGAGGGTCTTGGCCACGCGGCCGGGCACGTCCGTGAAGATGAGGTCGGCCAGGGAGGCGTTGGTGCGGCGGAGGCGTCGGGCGAGCACGCGCAGCAGCTGCTGGGCGATCTCGGGGTGCTCGTCTACCCACTGACGCAGCATGGCGGCGTCCATTGTGGCGGTGTGCACCTCGGTGACGCACACAGCGGAGGAGGTGCGGGGGCCGGGGTCGAAGATGGAGAGCTCCCCGAACATGTCGGAGGGGCCCATGATGGTCAGGAGGTTTTCGCGGCCGTCGGGGGAGTGGCGGGAGAGCTTCACCTTGCCGGCGGTGATGATGTAGAGGCGATCTCCGGGTTCGCCCTCGTTGAAGATGGTGGAACCGCGGGTGAACCGGGCCGTCTCCATCTCACGGATCAGGTTGTTCACCGCCGTGGGGTCTACGCCCTGGAAGATCCCGGCGCGGGAGAGGATGTCGTGTACAACTTCCACAGTTTCTCCATTCAAGGTACGGACGCAGAACTCCGGACCTTGTCCCCGCGCGCCCCAGGGCGGCAGGGGGAGCACGACCACCTGGTGTGCTCGCGTTATGCTCGTGTCTATCCCGGATCGAGTCTGCGTATTTGGCGTGAAATTGTGAACCTTCGCCTACTGTACAAGGAAGTAGGCTTCCTCGCATGGTATGCGGGTGGCTCGGCGGAGCTCCCGGTGGTTTCCGGGGCGAGGTCCGCTAGTTGGAGTGTATCGGAGTTCCATATTGGTCTATAACTAAGATGGGCGGGGGATCGCGAACGGGCTGGGCAGGGCCGGTGCCGGGGCGGGAATGTCGTGGGGGCGGCGACAATGGCACACTAGAAGGCATGGCCGATCTTGCTCTTGTGCGCCGTGCGCGGCGCATCAACCGGGAGCTGGCGCGGGTCTATCCCGACGCCCGCTGCGAGTTGGTGTACTCCAATCCCCTGGAGCTGACGGTGGCCACGGTGCTGTCCGCGCAGTGCACGGACGAGCGGGTCAATAAGGTCACGCCGGCGTTGTTTCGGCGGTGGCGCAGCGCGGATGATTACGCGCGGGCGGACGAGGCCGAGGTCGCGGAGTATATACGCAGCACGGGGCTGTATCGCTCGAAGGCGCGGCACCTGGTGGGGATGGGCCAGGCGCTGGTGGCGCGCTTCGGCGGCGAGGTGCCGGAGGGCATGGAGGATCTCATGAGCCTGCCGGGGGTGGGTCGCAAGACGGCGCTGGTGGTGCGGGGGAATGCCTTTGGCAAGCCGGGCATCGCGGTGGATACGCACGTGGGCCGGGTGGCGCGTCGCCTGGGGCTGAGCGCGCAGAGCAGTCCGCTCAAGGTGGAGCGCGACCTCATGGAGTTGATCGAGCGTGCGGAGTGGACGATGCTGTCGCATCGGCTGATTTTTCACGGGCGTCGGGTGTGCCAGGCGCGTCGGCCGCTGTGCGGTCGGTGCCCGGTGGCCTCGGACTGCCCTGCGCGCGGGGTGGAGGGGTAGCGGCGGATGAGAAGGCACGTGGTGGGATACGTGGTGGCGATCGTGGTGGTCGCGGCGCTGCTCGCGTGCGCGGTGCCGGGGATGCTGCGGGGCCCACAGGAGCAGGGGGGTGCCGTCGATCCGCAGGCCGCCGGGCAGGACCAGGAGGTGGCCGCGCGCCCGGGGTGTGGGGCCCGCGGCGTGGCCGGGGTGAGTTTGCCGTGCCTGGGGGCCGAGGCCTCGGGGGACGCGGAGTTGAGCGAGGCCGCGGTGGCGGTGGTGAACGTGTGGGCCTGGTGGTGCGGGCCGTGCCGGGAGGAGCTGCCGCTGATGGCGCGCTTTGCCCAGGAACATCCCGAGTACCGGGTGGTGGGCGTGCACGCGGACGTGCAGGCGGCCGCCGGCGCGGCGCTGCTGGAGGAGCTGGGGGTGGGGTTGCCGAGTTTCCAGGATGCGGATAATTCCTTTGCCGGTGCGCTGCGGCTGCCCTCGGTGGTGCCGATCACGGTGGTGGTGCGTTCCGGGGAGGTCGCGGGCGTGTTGCCCAAGGCGTACTCGGACCTGGCGGAGCTGGAGCGTGACGTGCGCGGGGTGTTGGCGTGACGCCGGCGTGGCTGCGGCCGCTGGTGCGGGCGGCCCGCGAGGGGCGGGTATCTACCCCGGGGCGCGCGGTGCGTAACGGGGGTGGGCAGGCGGCCGTGTTGATGGCCTTGTCCGGCGACGCCCGCGCGCTGACCCGGCCGGGGGATGCGTCGGTGCTGCTCACCCACCGGGCCCCGACGATGCGTTCGCACGCCGGTCAGGTGGCCTTTCCGGGCGGGCGGATCGATCCGGGGGATGCCGATCCGGTGGCTGCGGCGTTGCGGGAGGCCTGGGAGGAGACGGGTTTGCGCAGCGCGGAGGTCACGTCCCTGGTCACGCTGCCGCCCACCAGCGTGCGGGCGAGCGGCTCGGCGGTCTACCCGGTCCTGGCCTATCGGCATGATCCTGGTCGGACGTATCCGGCCAGCCCGGAGGAGACGGACGATGTGTTCGAAGCATCGCTTGCCGAACTGATCGACCCCGCCCATCGCCTGACCGTGGGGTGGCGGGGGTGGAGGGGCCCGGCCTTTCGCAGCAATGGCTATGTGGTGTGGGGTTTTACCGCCGCGCTGCTGTCGGGGCTGATCGACGCCGCCGGGTGGGCCGTCCCGTGGGAGCGCGACCGCGTGGTGGAGCTGGGCGAGGCGCTGGCCTCCTCGCGGAATAATGAGATGTGAAAGGGCGGAATCCTGCAAGTGAATCCCGGTGTGATGGTCGATGCGCTCGTGGCCTTTGCCTGCCTGCTGGCCCTGGTGGGCGGGTGGCGCCTGGGCGGGGTGGCCTCTTTTCTCTCCGCGGTGGGGGTGATCGCGGGCCTGGTGGTGGGCGCCGGAATCATGCCCCTAGCGATGTCCAGGGTGGATGCGGCGGGCCTGCGCTTCCTGGTGGCGGTGGGCGTGTTGTTGCTGCTGGTGGCGGTGGGCAACCTGGTGGGCGGACTGCTGGGGGCCTCGGTGCGCCGGGCGCTGCGGGCGCGTTCCTCGGTGCGGGCGGATTCCGCGCTGGGGGCGCTCTTTCAGGTGGCGGTAACGCTGGTAGTGGTGTGGCTGGTGTCTATTCCCGCGGCCACGAGCGTGGGTGGGCAGCTGGCCGCGGGGATTCGGAACTCGCGGATCCTGGGTGCGGTGGATCGCGCGATGCCGGATTCCGCGGCGCAGTGGCCGGCCAAGATCTCCGCCCTGCTTTCCGATACCGGGATGCCGCCGTTGATTTCCCCCTTCGGCCAGGGCCCCGCCCCGGAGGTGGCCGCCCCGAGGATCGAGGTGGAGGACGCGGCCCTGGTGGAGCGGCTTCGGCCCAGCGTGATTCACGTGATGGGCGAGGCCCCCGAGTGCCGCCGACGGCTCATGGGCTCGGGCTTCGTGGCCGCCGAGGACTACGTGATCACCAACGCCCACGTGGTGGCGGGGACCCAGCGGGTGCGCCTGGATACCGCGCTGGGAGTGCGCGACGCCGACGTGGTGTTTTACGACCCGGAGGTGGACATCGCGGTGCTCTACAGCCCCGGCCTGGGCATCGCGCCGCTGGCCTGGGCGGATTACACGGCCCAGACGGGGCAGGACGCCATCGTGATGGGTTTCCCGGAGTCCGGGCCCTTCGAGGCGGCCCCGGCCCGGGTGCGCGAGGCACTGACCATCGCCGGGCCGGATATTTATGCCTCCGGACGCGTTGAGCGCGAAGCCTATACCCTGCGCGGCTCCGTGCGCGAGGGTAATTCCGGCGGCCCGCTTTTCGACGACGCGGGGCGGGTGCTCGGCGTGATCTTTGGGGCCTCGGTGGATCAGACGGACACGGGTTACGCGCTCACCGGGGCGGAGGTGCGCGATCGGGTGGGTAACGTGACGGCGCTGCGTCAGCCGGTGGACACGGGTGGGTGCGTGGCGCGGTGAGTGCCCGCTAGTCGGCACCTTCTCGCACCTCGCCGAGAAAGTCCGCGAGGGCGGCGGTAAAGGCCTCGGGGTTCTCGACGCTGGGCAGGTTCTTGGTGCCGGGGATGTGGCTGCTGCGGCTGCGCGCGGCGGCCCGGGGGGTGAGCCGCGCGGTAGACCGGCGGATCAGGTCGAGCCAGGCCGAGCGCGCCGGGGCGAGCATGAGCGTGGGGGCGGCGACCTTGAGGCCGAGCCACTTGGCGGGCACGGGGGTACTGAGCAGGCGATTGTTGCGTCGCCGCGCGGCATGGGTGGAGCCGATGCGGCGCGCGGTCAGCCGCAGCCGCAGGGCTTCTTCGTAGCGTGCGCTGTGGTGGAAGGAGGCGTCGGTGCTGCGCCGGAGCTGCCAGCGGAAGAGGGCGTCGCGGTGGAGGAGTCGGCGCAGCGGGAATCGCCCGAGCGCCCGGCGCAGGAGGGCGGTGGCGTGGAGCCAGGGGCGGCTGGCGGTGGCGCGGCGCGTGTCCACCGGGTGCGCGGCGGATACACAGACGAGGGCGTCCACGTGGCGGGGTGCGGCCGCGGCGGCGCACCAGGCGACGGCGCCGCCGGTGTCGGTGCCCACGAGGGTGGCCGAGGTATGGCCGAGGGCGCGGATCAGGCCGGTGACGTCGCCCACGGCGGAGCGGATGTCGTAACCGAAGCCGGTGGGTGGTTTATCGGACATGCCGTAGCCTCGCATGTCCGCGGCCACCACGTGGAAGCCACGGTCGGCGAGGAGCGCGAGGACGTCCTTGTAGTCGAACCAGCCGCCGAAGCTGCCGTGCAGCAGGAGGATGAGGGGGTCGGCGGCGTCCCCGGCCTGCGCGACGTGCAAGCGTACCCCGCGGGTGTAGAGGAGGTCGTGGCGGAAGGGGCCGTCGAGGTGCACGACGCTGGGGGAAAGCGGCGGCTCTGCGGCCATGATCACTCCTTGGGTTGGGCTACGGCGGGCGCGGGAAACCTCCCGGCGCGCTCGGTGGCGCGGCGGGAGGCAGGGAGGCGGAGCGAGGCGGGCCTAGCTGTAGAGTCCGCGGTTTTTGTCCTCCAGCTTTTTCTGGGCGGAGCCGGGGACGAGGTTTTTCAGCTCGGTGACGGAGTCGATGGTTTTTTGCGGGGCGCCGAGGCTCTTGACCTTCTTCACGCCGATGAGGGCGAGCACGCCGGCGGTGAGGAGCATGAGCAGGAAGACGATGAGGAGGGAGGCCCAGGCGGGCAGCCAGAGGCTGAGAAGGGCGGCGACGAACATGAAGAAAAAGAACGTGCTGTAGAGCGCGATGGTGCCGGCCGCGCCGAAGAGGCCGCCGCCCACGGCGCCCTTTTTCACCTCGGTGGTCAGCTCGGTCTTGGCTAGTTCCAGCTCGGCGCGAAAGAGGCTGGACATCTGCGAGGTGGCGTTGCTGACCAGGGTGCCGATGGATTCCTGCCCGGTGGAGGCATCGACGTCGCTTAGCGGGATGGATTGCACGCGCGGGGCGAAATCGCTCGGGCCGTCGGTAAAAAAGCCGTCCTTGTTGCTCACTGTGTTATTCCTCCCGGGAGCAGGGTCGTGTCGTTTTTCGCTTCTACATAGTGTAGACGGTAGTGCTCACGCCCACCCTACCGTGCTCGATAGGGTGGGCAGTATGTTTGATGCGCTTCGCCGCCTCGGCTCCGTTGATGCGCTGGCCCGACAGGCCGCCCGGGATATCGCGGCGGTGCATCGCCGCCCGGTGAATCTCCGCCGCTACCAGGTGACCTCCGCCGAGTCGGTGGTGCGGGGTGCGCGCAGCAGCGCGCTGATCGACGCCCCCGATTCCGCCGCCGCGCGCGAGTTCGACCGGATGGGCGGCTACGGCCTGCTCGCGCCGGGGCAGGTGGAGGCCACGGCGCGCACCTGGACGCGCGCCCCGCTGCAGGTGATCGCCCGGCTCGACGTGCTGTGCGGGGGAACTGGGGTGCCGAGCGCGGGGGTGGCGGATCGCCTGCGCGGGGTCGGGGCGCTGGTGGTGGCCGGGGGCGATGATGCCCTGGTGTCGCAGGTGGTGCACGCGGAGATCGCGGCGCGGGGAATGTTCGGGGCGCGCAGCGGACAGGTGGCGCGGGTGGCGGCGCGGGTGGCGGCGGTGGCCGGGGGGTTGGACCCGCGCGGCCTGGCGGTGCCGGAGCCGTATCTGTATCGGCATCGCCGCGAGTATCGCCGGGCGTTGGCGGGGTATGTGGCCTCGGAAGAGGGGGTATCGGCCCTGCTTGAGCTGCTGTTGCGGGCGTGGATCGACGGCGCGCGGGAGGCGGAGTCCATCGCGGCGCTGCTGTGAGGTGCGGCGCGATTTGCGTTGAGGCGGGGGTTGTGGCATAGTAGTTCGTGCAAGGCCCCGATATACTGTGTGGCCTGCCCCGGTCCGCCCCCCGAGACCGGGTTACTTGACGGCCCGCGCACACCCCCCGAGGCGCGGGCCGTCCCTTATGCTTACCCCCCGAGGCGCGCCGCTATACCCCACGTGCGCTAAGGGCCGGTGCGGTTATCCACAGATTTTGGTGGCACGTCAATAAAAAGGGGTGGTTATCCACAGGCTCGCGGGAGCCCCTGGTCGCGGGCGGCTCGACGGCGCACGCTAAGGAGCATGAATCTCTCCGCATTCCTCGTCATCCTCATCGTGATGCACCCGGCGCTTCGCTCCGAGGCCCTTCAGATCGCTGCGGCCAGCGGCATGAAGGTCATCGAGACCACCGAGGCGGCGGAGATCACCCGCCACTATCCGCGCGCCAGCGCCGTGCTCATCGACGCCGAGGCGCGCCACCTCCTCCCGCCCCCGCCGCCGCGCGGCGTCCCGGCGGTCTACCTCCTGGTGCCGGATCCGGGTCCGATCCCGCACCCCACGGTGGTGTCCTGCCGCGCCGATCGCGGCTTTGTGATCCCCGCCCAGGCCACCGATCTTCTACAGGCCCTGGGGCGCAGCGCGCGCGAGAGCGCGTCACCCGCACCGCACCGAGGCCGAGTGCTGGGTGTCCTTGGGGTGCTCGGCGGAGCGGGCGCTTCCACCCTGGCCGTGGTGGTGGCCCGGTGCGCCGCGCGCGGCGGGCAGGCCGTGCTCATCGACGCGGTGGATCGCTCCGGCGGCCTCGATCTGCTCGTGGGCTGCGAGGAGACCCCCGGCGCGCGGTGGCCGGATCTGCACGTGGCGGAGGGCCGCCTTGCGGCCGAAGAACTCGTGGCGGCCCTGCCCGTGCGGGAATCCCTGGCGGTTCTGTCCGCCTCGCGTTCCACCGTGGACGATGGGTACCGGCTCAGCGAGGGGGAATTGCGCGGCGCCGTGGATACCCTGCGGCGCGGGGAGGTGCCGGTGGTGGTGGATCTGCCCGGCGTGGGTGAGCTGAGCCTGGCGGGAGCGCAGGCCTGCGACGAGGTGGTGCTGGTGTGTCCGGCGGAGGTGCGCGCCGGGGCGCGGCTGGCGGGCCTGGCCGCTCACCTGCGGGCATGCGGCGTGGCGGTGAGCGTGGTGGCGCGGCACCGGGGATGGTCCGGCCTGGAGGCCGCGGATATGCAGCATTTGAGCCAGGCCACCGTGGTGGCGCAGGTGCCCACGATCGGGGGCCTGGCGAAGGCCACGGAACTCGGTGGGGTGCCCGCGCGGGCACCACGCGCCCTGCGTGCCGCGGCCAAGGCGGTGTGGCGGTGAGCGTCGTGCGTGAGGAGATCATCGAGAGGGTGCAGCGTCGCCTGATCACCCAGGGCGGTGGGGCTGGCGCGGCGGACATCGCCGCGGCCGTTCGCGCCGAGGCGGGGGCCATCAGCGACGTCGATGTGCTGGCCATCCTGCGCCGCCTGCGCGACGACTCCGTGGGGGTGGGAGCCCTGGAGCCGGTCGTGGCGCTGCCGGGGGTGACGGACGTGGTGGTCAATGGGCCCGGTGGGGTGTGGTTCGATCGCGGCCGTGGGTTGGAGCGCTCCGAGGTGTGTTTTGCCGATGACGCCGCCGTGCGCCGCTTGGCCGCACGGTTGGCGGCGTCCGTGGGCGTGCGCCTCGACGACGCCCAGCCCTTTGCCGACGGTCGCCTGCGCCGGGAGGACGGCACGAGCATTCGCTTTCACGCGGTCTTAAGCCCGCCCTCGGAGTCGGGCACGTGCCTGAGCCTGCGGGTGCTGCGCCAGGCAGCGATGAGCATGGGGCAGCTGGTGTGCGCCGGTACCCTGCCGGAGCCAGTGGCCTCCTGCCTGTGCGCGGCGGTGCGCGCGGGGCGGTCCTACCTGGTGGTGGGCGGCACGGGGACGGGGAAGACCACGCTGCTTTCGGCGCTGCTGGCCGAGGTGCCGGGCGATCAGCGCCTGCTGTGCATCGAGGATACGGCGGAGTTGGCCCCCGCCCACCCGCACGTGGTCAGCCTCGTGGCCCGGGGCGCCAACGTCGAGGGGCGCGGCGAGATCACGCTCGGCGCGCTGCTGCGCCAGGGGCTGCGCATGCGCCCGGATCGCATCGTGGTGGGCGAGATTCGCGGCGCGGAGATCGTGGATCTGTTCTCCGCGCTGAACACGGGCCACGAGGGCGGGGCGGGCACGCTGCACGCCAATTCCCTCGCGGAGGTAGCCGCCCGGATCGAGGCCCTGGCCGCCCTGGGCGGGCTGGATCGCCGGGCGGCGCACAGCCAGTGGATCGCGGCGGTCAGGATGGTGTTGGTGATGCGCCGGGGAGCCGATGGGCAACGCGCGTTGGCGCAGATCGGGGTGGTAGAGCGCGGCCCGGCGGGCGGCGCCGAGGTGCGCGAGGTGTGGCGGGCCGGCGAGCGAGGGGCCTGCCTTGATGAGCTGAGGCAGGCCCTGTCATGGTGAGCCTGATGGGATGCTGCGCGGGGGCGGCGGCCTTGGTGCCCGCCCGGCCGGGGGTACGGTTGGGGCCCTTGCTGCGGCTGAGCAGACCCCGTCGGGTGCGGGGTTGGTGGTGGGCCGCGGTGTGCCTCGTGGGGGCCGTGGTCGCCGGGGCCGTGCCGTGGAGCGTGGTGGCCTCCGGGGGCATCGCGGCGACCACGGGAGGGATCATGGTGCGCTCGCGGCTGCGGCGCGCGCGCCGGGAGCGGCAGCGCCAGCAGCTCGCTGCCGTGCTCGGCGGCGTGTGCCAGCAGGTGCGCAGCGGGGCCGACCCCGCCGCCGCGATGCGCCGCGCGGTGGCCGAACATGAGCGGCTGGATGCGCGGGTGCGCCAGCGGCTGCTTCTGATGGTCTCCGGGGTGGGGGAGGATCCCTCGGGGGCGGAAGAAATCCCGGAGCTGCGCACGGTGGCGCGGGTGTGGGAGGCGGTGCACCGGCACGGGGTGGCCTGCGCGCCGCTGCTCGGGAGGGTCCACGCGGCGTTGGATAAGGATCTGCGCCACGCCTCGGCCACCCGCGCCCGCCTGATGGGTCCGCAATCGACCGCTGTGGTGCTCACGCTGCTGCCCCTCGCGGGGGTGGGCATGGGCACGATGATGGGGGCTAACCCCCTGGGTCTGCTCCTCGGCGGCGGAGTGGGCGGGATGATGTTGATGGCGGGGACCACGCTGGTGTGCGCCGGGGCACTGTGGTCGCAGGCGTTGATCCAGCGGGCGGGAGGCCAGCGATGATGCCCCTCGTGTTGGTGGCCCTCGCGCTGCTGGTGGGACCCCTGGAGACGCGCGGCCGCCGCCTGATTCAGCAGCGAAGCGCCACTCGCCCCCGGGACGGCCCGAGGGCCGGGGGCCTCCGGGGCCTCGCCGCGCGGCTCACCGCGCGCGTGAACGGGGGCGAGCTGCACGCCGTGCCGGCGGTGGCGGCGGACATTGACCTCTACGCCGCGTGCCTGGCCTCGGGGCTGAGCCCCGCGGTCTCGGCGGGGATCGTCGGCGGGTGCAGCACCTCCCCGGCCCGCGAGACCTGGCGCACGATCGCCTCCCTGCTGGCCATCGGGGTATCCCCCGAGCGGGCCTGGGCCGATGCCCGGGACCTGCCCGGACTGCGGGACGTGGCGCGGCTGGCCTGTGGTTCTCACCACAGCGGGGCGGGCTTCGCAGAGGCCGCCGCGCAGGTGGCCGAGGCCATCCGCCACGCCACGGCAGATCGCGCCACCGCCACGGCGGAGCGCGCCGGAGTGCTCATCGCCATGCCGCTGACCCTGTGCTTCCTCCCGGCGTTTTTCCTGCTGGGGTTGGCTCCGGTGCTCGTCGGCGTGGCGCAGACCATCATCTCATCGCACACCTTTGGGTAAGGAAAGGAAACACCTATCATGCATCATCACATCGAACTTGTGCTGGCGGGGATACGAGGGGCGGCGCGCTGCGCCGCGAGCGAAACGCTCCGCCTCGGCCGCGACAATCAAGGCCTGAGCACCATCGAGTACGCCATGGGCACGCTCGCCGCCGCGGCGCTCGCGGCCGTGCTGTACGCGGTGGTCAATAGCTCGGCGGTCTCGGACGCCATCCAGGGAATTATCACCGATGCCCTCAGCAACACGCCGGGCTAAAAGCCCGCGCCGCGCGCTGCCGCGCGGGGCCCAGGGCTCGGTGACGGTGGAGGCCGCCGTGGCGATCGGCGCGCTGATCGTGGTCTTTGCCGCCCTGGTGGCGGGGTTGATTACCCTGGCCGCGCAGGTATCGGCCATCGACACCGCAGGCGCGGCCGCGCGGCAGTACGCCATCTCCGGGGAACGCCTCAGCCCGGAACGCGGCAGCGTGGACATCGCTGAGCAATCGGGACGGATCACCGCCGTGGCCAGCGTGCCCGCGCCCCTGGGCACCATGCGCGCCCGAGCCGTCTTTCCCGCCGAGGCGGCGGAGGAGGCGGGACCTGGGGAGGGGCAGCGGGGTGGGCGACCGTGAGGCGTGGGCGCGGCGAGGCGGGCTACGCCACCGTGCTGGGGGTAGTGCTGTGCGCCGCCTTGGCCGGGTGCACGGTGCTGGCGGTGACGCTCATCGGCGGGGTGATCGCCCAGCACCGCGCACAGGTGGCGGCAGACATGGCCGCCATCGCCGGGGCGCATACCCGGTGGTTCGGTGGGGATTCCTGCCGGGTGGCCGGGCAGGTGGCGCGCGAGAACGAGGCGGAGGCCCTGTGGTGTAGGGAGGAGGGGATGGACATCGCCGTGGCGGTACGGGTTCGGGGGCGGGAGGCCGCCTCACAGGCGGGGCCGCTGTAAGAGGCGAAGCGGGTGGTTGATGAGCTACCGAGCGGCGCCATTGAGCTAAGTCGTGTTGATTAAGTCTGCTCTGAATCCATATGAGCGTGGCGGTGAGGCTGACGACCGCGCGGTAGCTGCGGATGAGCTTGTTAGAACGCATCGCGATTCCGCGCCATTGCTTGAGCTTGGTGAAGCAGCGCTCCACGACGTTGCGGCCCTTGTAGCGTCCCTGCTGCTAGTCGCCGAAGTCGATCGCTCGGCCAGGCGCAGCTTGGTCGTCAGTCCACCGCGAAAGCGCCCGATCCCGTGATCAGGCGGCTCGAACCACGGATTCTTGTGATTCGGTGGAGCCCCCTGCATTCCGCGGGAGGGTCGCGCCGTGCTGATGCACACGCGCGATGGTCGAGTCGATCGAGACGACCCAGTCGATCTTCCCTGCCGCGTCTGCCTGCTTCTGCACCTCAGCCAGCAGCTTCTCCCAGGTACCGTCCTCCAAGATTCACCCAGCCGACAGCGAAACCACTTGATCAACACGCCCTAGGTGGCTCGGTACATTGGCGTAGTCATGCGGCAACTCCTGCAGGGTAAATGACGTAGCCCCGACAGAGTGCACCGGGCATACCCGTGTTTAGTTCCACGTCCAGCTGGCCACCGCCAACGCGAAGCGTCGGCGTCGCCGAGCATCTCCGCAGCAATACAGGCCGGAGCCGACCCGCACGAGGAAAAGCCCCCACCGTCGGTGTGACGGTGGGGGCTTGTGAAAGAGAATGCCCCTATGCGGGGGTGGCTATCCGCTTGAAGTACCTCGAGTGCGACCTCTCAAGCGCACTTCGGTCAGCAGCGGACACAGCAACAATCTCGATGTCGCTGTCTCGTCGAGCGATGTCTCTATGCAGACGCTCTTGCGTTGCTTCCAGCAGGGACGCGTACTCGGTGAGGTCCATTTCACCAGTGGATCGATGGTACTCGATGACGAAACCAGGCATAACTATGGTTCTCCTAGCGTGGCGTGGTGATCTCGCAGTTCCTCCATGCTACCGCGTGCAGCGATAAAATATTTGGATTGCATGGTTAACTGTTCGGTCAGGGAAGCCTGCAGTCGGCTGATCTTGTCACGGTCAGTGGCATCGAGAGCATCCTCCGTCTCCAGTGCCGACGACTGCGCGTCGAGAGAGATCATCGACATCCATGCTTTCTCTACCGCGTAGCTCTCATCGCTCTGCTTCCAGAGCTCACGAAGGATGGCCCCCTTCTTCCCTTCCGCATCCTCGGAGTACCGGATATCTCTTCCCAGCATGTCAGAAACAACTTCATATAGGTTCGCCCAGTGCGATTGGAGCTTCGTTCGCACTTGCACCTCGAGTCGAGCCGAGGGAGACATGACATGCAAGTGGACACCCCGGTAACCGCTGTGAGGAGCCTCTCGAATGTCCTTGACTCTCACCTCGGTGGCTCCTACTTCGAGGAGGGCCGAACGAATCCGGTCAACCACCAAGTCCTGGCCTTCTAGCGTAAATGTTCCGTCAACCCGGAGACCTGCAATGTCCTGGATACGAGCAAGCGGTGTGGTGTTCCCGCTCTCCTTCTGACGGCGAAGTTTCTGCCTCGTGGTGTCCTCCGTTTTGATGCGAGAACTCAGTGTCAGATGGTGCTCGTCTTCGAACTGGTAGAAGTACTGTGCTTGTTGACAGTAGTCGTTCCTGGTCTGCGTCAGGATGGGGGCGATCGCGCTCGTCGCTATCCCAATCGGCTGGGCATGCTAAAGAAACCAGTCCGCGTACTGTTGCTTATCGAAGGGCTTGCCATCACGCATGGCCTCGCCGAGCCTGTTTATCGATGACTTGCTCCACCTGTATGGTTCGGCGAGACTCTCAATCATGCTCATACGTTACCTTATCCGCTGGTCGGGGAGCAGCACGCCTGGGGGATTGACGGCGCTCAACACGCCCTAGGCGCCCTAAAGGAAACCGCCGCGAGCGCCCCGAGCAGCCGGAGTGCCCCCTGCTTGCTCAGCGGGTGGTTCCCGTTGCCGCACTTGGGCGACTGCACGCAGGAGGGGCACCCCGCCTCGCAGGGACATGAGCGCACCGTCTCGACGGTGGCGCGCATCCACTCGGCAAAGCGCTCGAAGCCGCAGTCGGCGAAGCCCGCCCCACCGGGGTGGCCGTCGTAGACGAACACGGTGGGCAGCCCGGTGTCGGGATGGGCGACGGTGGACAGGCCGCCGATGTCCCAGCGGTCGCAGGTAGCCAGCAGCGGCAGCATCCCGATGGCGGCGTGCTCGGCGGCGTGGAGGGCACCCGGCCACGCCGCGGCGTCCAGGGCGATCTCGTCGAGAAAGGAGGGCTCCACGGTGTAGGCCACGGCCCGGGTGGTCAGGGTGTGCACGGGCATGTCCAACGCCACGGTGTCCATGAGGGTGCCGTCGGGGCGGCGCACCACGTAGCCGACCACCTGCCGGGATACCTCCACGTCGAGGCAACACAGCCGCACTCCGGGGGCAAGATCGCGCGCCGGGCGGGCTTCGGCGAGCACCCGCACCTTTGTGGTGCTGCGGGCAAAGGTGGTGTAGTCGGCGTCGGTGGGGCGCACGAGCGCCACGGCGTCGTCCAGGTGGAGCTCCTCGACCACGTAGGTCTCGCCCTGGTGGAGGTAGATCGCGCCGGGGTGTACCTGGGCGGGGGCGCGGGCGGCGTCGATGGTGCCCAGCAGGCGGCCGTCGCTGGCATCGACGATGGGCACGTCGCCGCTGGTATCCCCGCGCAGCCTGAGTGCGGCGTGCGCGGTGGTGGCGCTATCGTCCACGGCGAACCAGCCGCGCGGGCGGCGGCGCAGCACCCCCTGGGCGGCAAGATCGGCGGCTACTTCGGCGGCGTCGAGGTCCTCGATGTCGTGGTCGCTCAAGGCAAGCTCCACCGCCGCGCAGCGGAGGTGGCCGCGCAGCACGTGGGGATTGTGCGGGTCGAACACGGCACGCTCGAGGGGGCGGCGCAGCAGGGCCTCGGGGTGGTGGACGAGGTAGGTATCCAGGGGATCGTCGCGGGCCACGAGCACCGCGATCGCCTCCTGGCCGCGCCGCCCCGCGCGCCCGGCCTGCTGCCACAGGGAGGCCACCGTGCCCGGGAAACCGGCGGTGACCACGGCGTCGAGCCCGCCGACGTCGATGCCCAGCTCCAGGGCGTTGGTGGTGGCCACCCCCAGCAGCTCCCCGGAGTCGAGCTGGCGTTCCACCGCGCGGCGATCCTCCGCCAGGTACCCGGCCCGGTAGGAGCGCACGCGCCCGGCGGCCTGATCCCTGCCCATCGCCCGCAGCTCCTCGGCGGCCAGCAGGGCGGTGGCCTCGGCAGAACGCCGCGAGCGCACGAAGGTCAGGGTGCGCGCCCCCTGGGCGACGAGCGCGGCCATGAGCCCGGCGGCCTCGGAGGCGGCGGAGCGACGCACCGGGGCGGCCTGCTCGCCCTCGTGGTCGGGCAGAAAGCCCGGCTCCCACAGCACCACGGTGCGCGCGCCGGAGGGGGAGGTATCGTCGGTGATGGCATGTACGTGCAGGCCGGTGAGCCGCGCGGCGTGATCGGCGGGGTCGGCCGAGGTGGCGGAGGCCAGAAGGAAGGTGGGGTGCGCCCCGTAGTGGGCGGCCACGCGCCGCAGCCGGCGCAGCACCAGGGAAACGTGCGCGCCGAAGATGCCCCGGTAGACGTGGGATTCGTCGATGATGACGTAGCGCAGCCGCCGCCACAGGCGCGCCCAGCGCGGGTGATGCGCTAGCAGCGAGGCGTGCAGCATGTCCGGGTTGCTCAGCAGGAAGCGCGACTGCTCGCGGATGCCCGCACGCGCCTCGGCGGGGGTATCGCCGTCGTAGGGCGCGGGGTGGACCCCGCCGAGGTCGTCCACGGCCCGGCAGAGTCGCCGCAGGTGGCGCAGCTGATCGGAACCCAGCGCCTTGGTGGGGGTGAGGTAGAGCGCGCAGGCGGTGGGGTCGGCGGCAAGCTCGGTGAGCACCGGAAGCAGGTAGCCCAGGGACTTGCCCGAGGAGGTGCCGGTGGCGATGATGGTGTGCCGGCCTACGCGGGCAGCCTCGGCGGCCTGCGCCTGGTGGGCATAGAGGCGGCCGACGCCCTGTTCTGCCAGGTAGGCGCGCAGGCCGGGCAGCACCCACTCCGGCCACGCGGCGTGGCGGGCTGGGCGCGCCGGGATGGTGGAGGAGTGCGTGCAGCGCGAGCCCGGGAAGCGGTCGTGGAGCGCGGCGAGGAGTTCTTCTCCCGGGGATGGAGGCGGTGCCATCGGAGTGTGTTACCCCCTTTTGAGGTTAATCGGACTGCGTGTGGCCTGGGATTTTATCGAAATAGGCCTCCGATACTATCGCGCGGGGCTAAAACATGACACACTGGTGCGAGGTCGCAGTTTCTGTGCGCAGTGTGTAGGCGCTCGCAGGAGATGAACATGCGGGCGCCCGGGGCCGCTGCCGGTACCGGGTGGTTTGATGAGACCCGTTTCCCGTCGGCGCAGACAGAGCGTCGGCACAGAACCAGAAGAAAAGGTTGTACAAGCATGGCACAGGGAACTGTTAAGTGGTTCAATGCCGAAAAGGGCTTTGGCTTCATCGCCCCCGAGGACGGCTCTGCTGACGTTTTTGTTCACTATTCCGAGATCCAGGGTAATGGTTTCCGTACCTTGGAGGAGAATCAGCGTGTGGAGTTTGAGATCGGTGAGGGTGCTAAGGGGCCTCAGGCTCAGCAGGTGCGTGCTCTTTAGGTCGCGTTGCGTAGGGGCCGCATGCCGGGTTAGTGCCCGGTGTGTGGTTCTTTTTGTGTATTGAGGCTGCGGGGCTTATGGGGTGAGAGGGTTCGGTGGTGTTGTGGTTGCTCATGGGTGTGTGGGCAAGGGTGGTGTCGTAGCTGTGCCTGCTTTTGAATCCAGTGTGCTCACCAACAAGGCGCGGGGATGCTTAGCTGGCTCTGGCTAAACATAGATGGAGTCAAAAGTGAGGAATACCTCATCGCTGTTATCCCTGGCATGATTGAGGAGGTCAATCCAGTTTTCTCCGGGATCGGCTTCTTCTCCTGTCACGGGGTTTCACCCAGATGGATCACATCCTCAAGAAGATATGCCGGGGTTGGGCCAGCACAGCCCCTGTTCGGGAAGCGGGAAACAGCTTGTGGTCGGGCGCGCCATCCACCAACCTCCGCAAGACCCCACAGACGCAAGCCCCCAAAGGGCCCTACGCCCGCGATACCCCCGAGCGCACCTCGGAGTAGTCGGTGAAGCGGGCCTGGATCTTGTCGATGCTGATGCCCACCAGCGTGCCGAGGGCAAGGCCCAGAACCAGTCCCACCAGGGGGTAGTCCTGCACCACGTAGCCGCCGAGGTAGCCGATGAAGCCCGCTTGGAGCGCCCAGATGAGCACCCCGAGGGTGTCGAAGAAAAAGAATGTGCGCCACGGGTAGCGCATGGAGCCCAGGGAGAGGGTGAGCACCAGGCGGCCCCAGGGGATGAAGCGGGCGATGATGATGGTGAATCCGGCGCGTTTGTTCATGTTGGCCGATACCCAGCGCAGGGAGGCGGCGAGTTTGCTCTTGGGCGGGGCGGAGCGGATGAATTGCACGAAGCGAGTGCCCAGCAGGTAGCACACGTTATCGCCGAGGATGGCAAAGACGATGCCCACCCCGATGACGCCCCAGATGTTGGGTTGCCCGGTGCTGCCGGACCAGGCTCCGGCCATGGTGAGGATGGATTCGCTGGGGAAGAAGGGGATGAGGCAGTCGAGGAAGACCATGCTGGCGGTCAGGGGGTAGAACCATGCGGAGGACATGAAGAGTTCTAGCCATGCCTCGATCTGATGGGTCATGCCTTACCTCCGTGGGGAGCCGGTGTCTGGGGGGTGCTGGGTGCTGTGGAGTGGCCCGCCATTAGGGGTGCATTGTAGTAGGTGTCTGGTGGCGGGGGTGGTTGTGTACTACTCCATGCCGGAGGATCACCCCATACGTTCTTTCGGCGTTCCGCTTGACGACCTGCCGGCGCTCCGCAGCCCCAGCAACCCACACCCAGCAACTCCCCGCCAGCCGCCAACACCTCAAGCACCACCGTGCGCCCCGCGCGTGAGCGCACCATTAAATACTGTGCCCGGTGGCTGTGTACGGTGTACGTGTAGTAGTTATTCGTTGCGCGAGGGAAGGGATGTACTCCCGTGGCAGATGCTAAGGCGCCGGGCGTGAAGCGCTTGGTGATTGTGGAGTCGGCAACCAAGGCGAAGAAGATTCAGCCTTATCTTGGCGATGATTACATCGTCGAGGCGTCGGTGGGCCACATCCGTGACCTGCCGCGCGCGGCAGCGGACGTTCCCGCCAAGTATAAGAAGGAGCCGTGGGCGCGCCTGGGCGTGGACACCGAGCACGGCTTCAAGCCGCTGTACGTGGTGAGCGCGGATAAGAAAAAGAAGGTGGCGGACCTCAAGGCCAAGCTCAAGCTGGTGGACGAGCTGCTGCTGGCCACGGACCCCGACCGCGAGGGCGAGGCCATCGCCTGGCACCTGCTGGAGGTGCTCAAGCCCAAGGTGCCGGTGCGGCGCATGGTGTTCAATGAGATCACCAAGTCCGCGATCCTGGTGGCGGCGGAGAATACCCGCGAGTTGGACGATCATCTGGTGGACGCGCAGGAAACGCGGCGCATCCTGGATCGCCTCTACGGTTACGAGGTCTCCCCGGTGTTGTGGAAGAAGGTCATGCCCCGGTTGTCCGCAGGCCGCGTGCAGTCCGTGGCCACCCGCGTGATCGTGGAGCGCGAGCGCGAGCGCATGGCCTTTACCTCGGCGGAGTATTGGGACGTGGCGGCCACGATGGATACGGGGGCCGCGCAGTCCGATCCCGATAATCCGCGCGAGTTCGTGGCGCGGTTGACCCGCCTGGGCGGCAAGAAGGTGGCCCAGGGGCGGGACTTTAACGACGCCGGCCAACTCAAGGGCGCGGCCAAGGCGGATCTGGTGGTGGACAAGGAGCGCGCCGAGGCGTTGGCCGAGGCGCTGGAGGGGGCGTCCGCCCGGGTGGTGGACGTGGAGGAAAAGCCCTATACCCGCCGCCCCTATGCGCCGTTTATGACCTCCACGTTGCAGCAGGAGGCCGGGCGTAAGCTGCATTACACCTCGGAGCGCACCATGCGCATCGCGCAGCGGCTCTACGAAAACGGCTTCATTACTTACATGCGTACCGATTCCACCTCGCTGTCCTCCCAGGGCACGCAGGCCGCCCGGGAGCAGGCCCGCGAGCTGTACGGGGAGGCCTTCGTGGCGTCCGCGCCGCGGCGCTACGACCGCAAGGTGAAAAACTCCCAGGAGGCCCACGAGGCCATTCGGCCCGCCGGTGAGCGCTTTGCCACCCCCGGCCAGCTGCACGGCCGGCTGGATGCCGAGGAGTACAAGCTCTACGAGCTGATCTGGCAGCGCACCGTGGCCTCGCAGATGGCGGATGCCAAGGGCACCTCGCTCAAGGTCACGCTGAGCGCGCAGGCCGAGGGGGAGGAGGCGGAGTTTGCCGCCACCGGGCGCACCATCACCTTCCCCGGCTTCCTGCGGGCCTACGTGGAGACGAGCAGGCTCAGCGACGGCCGCGACGTGGCCGATAATGCCGAGCGGCACCTGCCGCGCCTGCGCGAGGGCGATGCGCTGACGGCCACACGCCTGAGCGCCGATGGGCACGCCACCAACCCGCCCGCCCGCTACACGGAGGCCAGCCTGGTCAAGAAGATGGAGGATCTGGGTATTGGGCGGCCTTCCACGTATGCCTCCATCATTAAGACCATCCAGGATCGCGGCTACGTGATGGTGCGCGGCAACGCCCTGGTGCCCAACTGGGTGGCCTTTGCCGTGGTGGGCCTGCTGGAAAACAACTTCTCCGCGCTGGTGGATTATGACTTCACCTCCTCGATGGAGGACAAGCTCGATGAGATCGCCACCGGCCTGGCCCACGGCGCGGACTGGTTGGGCGGCTTCTACTTTGGCAACGGCGAGGCCAAGGAGGACGTGGCGGACGCGATCGCCCGCCGCGGGGGGCTCAAGGCTCTGGTGGGAGACAACCTGGAACACATCGACGCCCGCCAGGTCAATTCCCTGCACCTGTGCGACGACGCCGAGGGCCGCGCCATCAACGTGCGGGTGGGCCGCTACGGCCCCTACATCGAGCGCCAGGTGGGCACCACCGCCGAGGGTGAGCCGGAGTATCAGCGGGCGAACCTCTCGGTGGATACCACCCCGGAGGAGCTGACCCTGGAGGCGGCAGAAAGGCTCTTTGCCACCCCCCAGGGCGGCCGCGAGCTGGGTATCAACCCCGCCAACGGGCGAGTGATCGTGGCCAAGGAGGGCCGCTACGGGCCGTACGTGACCGAGCAGCTCGGGGAGGACGAGCAGGGCCGCGCCGAGGCCGAGGCGGAGAAGGTCGTGGCCACCGAGCGCGCCGAGGAGGACAAGCGGCGCGCCGCCGAGGGCAAGCGGGCCAAGAACTGGGGCACCAAGACCGCCGCCAAGCAGAAGGAAAAGCGCATCGCCGCGCTGGTGGAGGAGACCCTCAAGCCCGCCACTGCCTCCCTGTTTAACTCCATGGAAACCGGCACAGTGACGTTAGAGCAAGCCCTGCAACTGCTCTCCCTGCCGCGCGAGGTGGGGGTGGATCCCGCCGACGGCAAGGTGATCACCGCGCAGAACGGCCGCTACGGGCCGTACCTGAAGAAGGGCTCCGATTCCCGCTCCCTGGCCAGCGAGGAACAGATCTTTAGCGTGACCCTGGAGGAGGCCCGGCGCATCTACGCCGAGCCCAAGAGGCGCGGTCGCGCCGCCGCCAAGCCGCCCCTGAAGCGGCTGGGCGATAACGACGTCTCCGGACGTCCGATGAGTGTCAAGGACGGCCGATTTGGTCCATACGTCACCGACGGGCAAACCAATGCTTCGCTGCGCAAAGGTGATACCCCGGAAGCGATGACCGACGAGCGCGCCAACGAGCTTCTCTCGGAGCGACGGGCCAAGGTGAAGTAGGCACCTTGCTGGTAGCTCGCCCTCCGTGCGGGTACCCTTACGCTTCCATTCCGATACGAAGCTGTTCCCCGAGCGGCCATAAGGTATAGCTATAAGGTTTTTGGCCTGGGGTACAAAAGTCTATGGGGCAGCCAAGCTCCGCGAATCTTGTTCCGGCGGCCGGAGCTTGCTAGAGTGGGTATTGTTTTCTATCTATGCCCTTAGAGCGTTTGGAGTGAGTAGATGATCAATCTTGGCAGTGGTAAGGCCTCTCCCTGGAGGGGGGGTGGTCTCCTGTGATGAAGCGTTCGATTGCTAGCTCCCCGGCGAGGGTAATCACCATCCTGCTCGCCGTTCTGGCACTGGTGCTTGGTTCTGTGCATGCTGCGCCTATGGCGCATGCGGATGAGCATAATAAGTATGGAACTGATTCTTTTCCTGGGACTCCGGTAGATGAATTCCCGGGAGCGGTAAAAGATCTTGATTTTGCCAAAAAGCTTATCTCCAATAATTTTGGCGTGGTTGGAAGTCAAAAAATTGGTTTTGGTTTTTGTATTGATTTGGGCTTTAAAGCTCCTAAGGATCCTGCTCTAAGTGCCGGTACCGCTGGTGAGGTTACCGATGTTGATTTTTTGGAGTCGGGCTATCAAAAACTAACCCATATTGGTAGTCAGGGTCCGGGTCGAGATGGTAAAACAAACATTGTTCCGCTCGAGGGCGAATTTCGAGATTCTCTAATTCATCTTGTTCGTCAATATACTGATATGGCTAGAAATGGTGGTGAAGGGGTTGATAGGCAAGAGGCTGCAAAAATGCATCTTGCCATTTGGGCCATTAGCTCAACCTCCGCCCGCACGCGTAATAATCTGTATCAGAATATTTTTCTTGGTGATGGAGATCCGAACCTTAGGATGAGTCCTGAGGAATTTACAAGATTAACAGGTATGGAAATCGTTGGCGATAATCCTGCCCATCTATATCTTAGGCCTGTTAAAAATTTCCGCGATATCATTCCTGAGGCTAAAAAATCCGATTATATCACTGTCATTGTCCCTAAAGGATATGACATTGATAAGTTTGTCAATCTGACCGGCAAGGAACTCGGTGGCGCTCCACAGAGATTTATACCAATCGATCAGCCTGGCCTGAGTCCGGAAAGCCCTGCTCGGCCGACTTCCGAGGTTCCCTCGCCTGAGGAGGTTACCCCTGTCACCTCGGAGCGTCCTGCCCCGGTGAAGTCGGAGATTGGTACGTCTGCTGCGTTTGCTGAGGGTGCTGATCGGGTGAAGGCTGGCGCCACGGTGAATGACACGGTGACGTATAAGAACCTGGTTCCGGGTAAGGTTTACACTCTTGAGGCGCAGTTGGTGGATAAGGCTGATGCGTCTAAGGTGTTGGGTTCTGGTCTTAAGGAGTTCACGCCGGAGAAGGCTGATGGTGAGGTTGTTGTTCCGATTAAGGTGAACGATGCTGTGACCGAGCCGGTGGCTGCTGCGGTGGCGTTTGAGACGTTGAAGTCGGATGATGCTAAGGCGCAGGAGAGTCGTGCTGAGTCGTTGACGGATGGTTCTGTGCCTTCTGGTGATGTGATTGCTGATCACAAGGACATCAATGATGCTGCTCAGACGGTGGAGTCTGAGAAGGATGAGCCGCAGTCGGCTGATATTCAGCTGAAGAAGTACATCGGTGGTAAGTCTGAGGTTGCTTCTGTGGAGGCGGCTGAGGGGTTGAAGGATTCTCAGACTGAGGCGGAGGCGTATAAGGCTTCTGCT
>NZ_JACMYD010000006.1 GCF_014267345.1 Corynebacterium sp. zg-331 | reverse complement strand
CTATCGAGTTCTCACACAACACAACCACAACCCACACCCAAGACTCTACTTACACCATCCGGGTTGGTGCCGCGGCGACTCCCCATAACCTACACACCCACCACCACACACACAAACACCCAGGCCAGAGCATGTTTTTCCGCGTGCCTGCCCACCCCACACTCAATCCACACCCGCCCGCCTAAAGGCAAAGAAGGCTCCCAACCCCCCGAGCTCATGCGCGGCACCGCGAATCAGGAGCGGCAAACCCAACCCCACCCCGACTCCCAGACCGCCCTGGAGGAGGAACCACTGCGTAGCCGTCACGGCTTCGCTGAAGCCCAGCGCCCCACACACGGCCATGCCGGCCACCGCGGCCACCACCCAGATCGCGTTGTTCCTGCCTATGACGGCGAAGAGCACCACGCACGGAACCACCACGAGCGCGTACCCCAACCCGAAGGCCGCACCGCGCCCCGCGCCAACCCCCTCCGTCAGCCCCAGGAAGGCCCCGATCATCACCGCAAGGCACACCGGAATGACGCACAGAAGAGCCGTCCACCGCGCCCACACGGTGCGGGCGCCGCCGAATCGAACCCACTGGGCGTAACTGAGCTGTATTTTTTCTTCACCGACCGCTCCCATCGCCGTGGTGGCAACGGCCACGATGAGAGTGAACCCGCCAAGCGCCGCAACGTCAAAGAGGCGGGAGGCCACCGCGACGCACGCCGCGAACCACATCGCACCGAGCCCCCAACCCAGCCATACCGTGGCCTGAGGCCGAAGGATACTTTGCCCCGTGAGGGTTTCCGGATACGCAATCCGCCGCCAGGGCCACCCCCCGCGTTCCACCGATTGATGAGAATTCACTCGGCCCTCCGGGGGTTCGTCCACGTTACCCAGCACGACGTCGTCCGGCTTCCTCACGATGGCCCACAGGAAGAAGAGGGCAATCGTGAGGAAAAAGACGAGCTGCTCCCCGCTCAGCCAGGGGAAAACCCACAGGGTGAGCCCCACGTTAGCCAGACTCTCCACTGCGGCATCCGCCTTTCGATGCCGCGCCCAGGTTACGCGCGGCACGCTCAGGGAGGCGTAAGCCGCGTCCAGGCGCCAACTCCTCTTGGCGCTCACGGCGATCCAGACCCATCCCAGCACGAGCCAGGGTCCGTGCAGATCCGGCTTCAAGAAAAACCCAAGCAACAGGAATCGGCTCGTGAGCGATAGAAGGTTTCCGCGATCCGTCAGCCCCCACCACAATCGCACCGCGTTCATCACTGGGCCTCCTCGATCGCTCGGGCGAGTTCTTCCAGGCTGAGCTGTTGCGCCCGCACCCCGCTGGGGATTCCTCGCTCCCGCGCCGCCGCCAGGGGGAGGGCCAGCACGGTCCTGAGGCTGCCCACGAGCTCCTCGGTACGCAGTACTGCACCCGGGTGAGCATCGATCAGCCTTCGGACGGCACCGCTGGGGCCGAGGAAGCTGCTGTATCCCTCAAGGATCTCGCCCAGGGACCCGCTGAGCTGCACACCGGCGCCGTTGATGATCGTCACCGCGTCGAGGAGCTTTTCCGATTCGTGGAGTTCGTGCGTGGAGAGCAGGAAGCTAGCATCGGGGCGACGGTCGCGCTCGTCGCGGAGTTCCCGGTAGAAGATGCCGCGCTTTTCTACGTCGAGGCCCAGATAAGGCTCGTCGAGGAGGGTCAGATCGCAGCCGGCGGCGAGGGCGAAAGCGATGCCGAGGGCGGACTTCTGCCCGCGGGAAAGCGCGCTGTACTTCTTGTCGCCGGGCAGAGAGAACGCGCGCAGCAGGGCCAGGGCTCGGCCCTGATCCCAGGTGGAGTAACGCACGGCGGCCACCCGGAAAAGCCGCGTGGCGTGCCAGTCTGCGGGCAGCGGGGCGTCGATACCCGCGAGAGCGACGCGCTGCATGATCTGCGGATTGTCGAAGGGGTCCTCGCCCCAGACGGTCAGGGAGCCGTCGTGGGGGAGCTGCCCGGAGAAAAGGCGCAGCAGCGTGGTCTTTCCGGCGCCATTGGGGCCGACGAGACCGTGGATCCCACCGGTGGGGATGCACAGCCGGAGCCCCTGGAAGATCCTTGTTCGCGCGTAGCGGGCGCGCAGGTCCCGGGCCTGGATGAGGGGGTGTGCGTTCATGAGTAGAGTCCTCTGCTTTCTGCCACTCGATCGACGAGGTCGTGAAGTTGCTTCCGGTTGAGGTCGAGGCGCAGGGCCTCGTCGATCATGGGCGCCAGGTAGGCGCCGGGGAAGCTCTCCCGGCGGCGCTCCATGATGGCGGCGCGGGCGTGATCGGTCACGAACATGCCCACGCCCCGCCGCTTGACCAGCACCCCGGATTCCACCAGCAGCGCGAGCCCCTTGCGGGCGGTGGCCGGGTTGATCTTGTGAAAGGCGGACAGCTCGTTGGTGGAGGGGGCGCGGTGTCCCGGTTCGAGGGTGCCCTCCACGATGCTGTCCTCGATGAGCCTCGCTATCTGCTGAAAAAGGGGTGCCGCCGCCTCATCCATGTCCAACCTCCTCGCCGCTTAGTTACTCATGTAACTAACCAATGAGGCTGCTGTCAAGGAGGCGTCGCCCCGCGCGACCCCGCCATCGCGCACCAAACGCAACACGTCTGACCCGTCCCCTCCGCCACCACCCCCGCTCAACAGGAAAAACAGACGGGACTTCGACGTATGCCCCTCTCATGGGGCATGCTGGGGAGTGCTGCAATTTAGGAAATATAGTGACGAAACGGAAATTAGGAGCCATGCTTGAACGCACACTCGTGTTCGTGGACACCTCATATCTCTTGGCGAGCTTTTATAACTCATGGGAGACCGGAGCGCGCGCACAGTTAGAAATCGACCTACCCGAGGTTGTGGGAGTCCTGGGCGGCATGATCGAGGGGCAGCTGCACCAACCCATCCACCGCCAGCTGTGGTACGACGGCATCCCCGAGACCGGCCCACACCGCTATCAGCGCGCCCTGCGCTCCTGCAACGGCGTGCAGCTGCGCACGGGGCAACTCATCGCCTGGGGGGAGCGACGCACCCAAAAGGCCGTGGACACCCGCCTGGTGGCGGACATGGTAATCGCGGCCGTGCACCAGCGTTGCACGGACATCGTGCTCATTTCCGGCGATGCCGACATGATCCCCGGAGTGCAGGAGGCCACCGCCGCCGGCATCCGGGTGCACCTCTACGGCTTCGGCTGGGATTCCATGTCCTCCGCCCTGCGCTACGCCTGCGACACCACCACCATCCTCGACCCCCGCGAAGACTTCGCGGATTCCATGCGCCTCCAGGTACTCGAAGGCCCGCTGCCGCCCTCAGTACCCGCCAAGCCCCTGGGGGAGACCGAACCCCCCGAGGAACCCGGCCCCACCCTGGTACCGGAGGCCGCCACCCGAGGACACCGGCCACCCAGTACCCCCACCGCCGCCGACAGCGCGGAGCGCCCCGAGAACTCCTGCCCGGAGGAAACCACCGAGGAGCTTATCGACGCCGCGCGGCACCGCAAGATCGCCCCGGAGCCCGCCCCGTCGAACAGCCCGGCGGCGGAATCGACCACGGACCAGGCCCGCTCCGTCGACGAAGAGATCGCCGGCGGGGAGGCCGCGGACAGCGCCCCGGCGCAGGCCGATAAGCCGGAGCTGGAGAACGCGGCGTCCCCGAAGCCCACGCCCAAGCCCTCCATGATGGCCCCCAAGCGCAAGCTGCGCTCGCGCTACGTGCCGCTGCCCAACGAGGTATGGGCCTCCGCAGGCAACCAAACCCCCTACGACGTGGGCCAGCAGTACGCGGCCTGGTGGTACGAGAACGCGGCCTCCAGCGAGCAGCGCGATCAGGCACACCTGCTCTCCGGCGGCGGGCTTCCCCCCGAGGTGGATCGCCCGCTGTTGCAATTCGCCTGCGAGACGCTCCACGAGTACACGCTCTCGGAGTCCCAGCGCGTGAACCTGCGCGATGGGTTCCACTCCGGAATCCGCGGCGTGCTCATCAACATCCGGCGCGATTAGCCGCCGCTCTTTTCCCCCAGCACGGCGGCGTCGTCCCCGGTGCCGCCGCGCAATTCCGCGCGGATCTGGTCGAGGCGGGCGCTGGCCTGCATGTCCCTTCCTGCGGCGGCGATCTCATCCATGCGGGAGGTCATGGTGCCCTCCGCGAGTTCCTGCGCGCCCAGGGCGGTGGCGTAGCGGCGCTCGATCTTCTCGCGCACCCCGTCCAGGGTGGGGGTGGAATCATCGGCCGTGGAAAGGGCGCCCATCGCCTCGAGGGAGGCCTTCTGCATAGCGCCCTGATCCACCTGGGAGCGCAGCCGATCGATCTGGCCCATCTGCTCCTTGAGCCGGGCCTCGGACTCGCGCTGCTTACGCTGCGCCTGCTCGGCGGCCAGGGCGGTCTGCCGGTGGGCGGAGCTAAGCTCCTCGATCTGCTGCTCCGCCGCCAGCTGGCTGGCCAGCACCTCCACGGTGGAGGTGTACTCCGCGGCGCGCGCGGCCGCACCCTCGGCCGTCGCCCGATCCGCCACGGCGAGGGCCTGCTTGGCCCGCTCCTGGAGGGAATCGCGCTCCTTGAGCAGGCGATCCAGCTTCGTCTCCAGCTAGCGCTTGTGCCCGATGATCCCCGCGGTCCGCTCGGTGATCTCGCGGTGCTGTTTCTTGGCCGCCTCAGCGGCCTGCTGGATCTGCACCGCGGGGTCGGCGCGCTCGTCGATCTTCTGATCCAGGGACGCCGTGAGATACTTCCAACCCTTGCCGAAGGGATGAGCCATGGGTGCTTCCCGCCTTTCTTGCGTTCGTGGATCGCGCTCATGCGCAACCGCGTTCCCCGCGAGTGTACGCAAGCACGGCGCAGGCCCCTGTGCCGTGCAGACTTACGGCTACTTCTGCGCGTCGCGCGCCGCGTTCTGCTCCGCCACCTGGCGGCGAACCTCGTCCATGTCCAGGCCCTTGACCTGCGCCACCAGATCCTCCAGCGCGGCGGGCGGCAGGGCGCCGGCGTCGCGGAACACCATGATACCGTCGCGGAAGGCCATCAGGGTGGGAATGGACTGGATCTCCAGGGCGGCCGCGAGCTGCTGATTCGCCTCCGTGTCCAGCTTGGCGAAGGTAACGTCCTCGTGCTTTTCCGAGGACTTCTCGAAGGTGGGGGCGAAGGCGCGGCAGGGGCCGCACCAGGAGGCCCACGCATCGACGAGCACAATGCCCTCGCCGCTAACGGTCTGCTCGAAGGTGTCCTCGGTGACGTCGATCGTTGCCATGTTCTTCTCCTCAATTCGATTGCGGGTTGCCCAAGCACAAACAGGCGCACCCGGCGCGCTATTCCCCGGTCAGGATGCGGGGGAACATCCCACCCCGACTACATACCCCCTGGGGGTATATTCTGGTGGCATGACCACCCCGGTACCCGCACAGATCGACCTCGGCATCACCGGCATGACCTGCACCTCCTGTTCCTCCCGCGTGGAGCGCAAGCTCAACAAGATGGAGGGGGTGGACGCCACCGTCAACTTCGCCACCGAGACCGCCAGCGTCACCTATAATCCCGCGCTCACCGGGCCGGACGACCTGCTCGCCACGATCCGCGCCACCGGCTACGAGGGGTTCCGGTTGCGCCCGGAGGCGAGGGAGGCGTCGCACAGCGAAGCCGAGGCGAACACGACCCCCGATACCCGCTTGTGGCTCTCCGCCCTGCTCAGCCTGCCGGTGGTGGCGCTCTCCATGGTCCCCGCCTGGCAATTCACCCACTGGCAATGGCTGGCCTTTGCCCTGGTCTCTCCCGTGTTCTTTTGGGGCGGGTGGCCCTTCCACCGCGCGGCGCTGATTAACCTGCGCCACGGGGCCTTCACCATGGACACGCTGGTCTCCCTGGGCTCCACCGCCGCCTACGCCTGGTCCGTGTGGGCGCTTTTCCTCGGCGGGGCGGGGGAGCCGGGCATGATCATGCGCATGAGCCTGAGCGCCCACGCACACGCCGGCGCGGCGGAGATATACCTGGAAACGGTGGGCGTGGTGATCTCCTTTCTGCTGCTAGGGCGCCACTTGGAGGAGCACGCCAAGGGGCGTTCCTCGGAGGCGCTGCGCCGCCTCCTGAGCATTGGGGCCAGGGAGGCCACGGTGCTGCGCGGGGATCGGGAGGAACGCGTACCCATCGCCGAGCTGGCGGTGGGGGATCGGGCCGTGGTGCGCCCGGGGGAGAAGATCCCCGCCGACGGCACCGTCATCGAGGGCACCACCGCCGTGGACGAATCCATGCTCACCGGCGAATCCCTCCCCGTGGAGGCGGGCCCCGGCGCGCGCGTCACCGGCGCCACGCTCAACGCCTCCGGCAGGATCGTCCTGCGCGTGGAGCGGGTGGGGGAGGACAGCACGCTGGCGCAGATCGGCAGGCTGGTCAGCCAGGCCCAGGCGGGCAAATCCCCGGTGCAGCGCCTGGTGGATCGCATCGCGCAGTTCTTTGTCCCCGCGGTGATGGTGCTCTGCGCGCTCACCCTCGCCGGGCACCTGCTGCTCGGCTCCGGCTCCACCGCCGACGCCTTCGCGGCGGCCGTCTCCGTGCTCATCATCGCCTGCCCCTGCGCCCTGGGGCTGGCCACCCCCACGACCCTGCTAGTGGGCACCGGGCGCGGAGCGCAGATGGGGCTGCTCATCCGGGGCCCCGAGGCCATCGAATCCGCGCGGAGGGTCGACACGATCGTGTTGGACAAGACCGGCACGCTCACCACCGGGACCATGAGCCTGCGCGAGGTCACCCCGCTGGGGGAACGCTCCTCGCGCGAGGTCTTAGCCCTGGCCGCCGCCGTGGAGGCGGGCTCCGAGCACCCCATCGGCCGGGCCATCGTGGCGGGGGCCGAGGGCGAAGTGCCCGCCGCGCGCGAGGCCCAGGCCCGGCCCGGCCTGGGCGTGAGCGCGCGCGTGGGCGTGAGCGCGCGCGTGGGCGAGCTCCTGGTCACCGTGGGCCGCCCCGACGCGGACACGCGGAAACACGAGGCCGTGGCACTGGCCCAACGCGCCGGGGCCACCCCCGTGGTGGTGAGCGTGGGCGAGGAGCCGGTGGGGATCATCGTGGTGGCCGATGCCCCCAAACCCACCTCCGCCGAGGCCATCGCGGCGCTGCGCGACCTGGGCCTGCGCCCCATGCTGCTCACCGGGGATAACACCGGGGCAGCCGCCGCCACCGCGCGGGCCGTGGGCATAGCGGAGGAGGACGTGCTGGCGGAGGTCCTTCCCCAGGACAAGGTGGCACACATCGCCGCACTGCAACGCCAGGGCCGCACCGTGGCGATGGTGGGCGACGGCATCAACGACGCCGCCGCACTCGCCCGGGCCGACCTCGGCCTGGCGATGGGGGCGGGGACCGACGTGGCCATCGAGGCCTCGGACATCACCCTCATGAGCAACGACCCGCGCTCGGCTGCCGACGCCCTGCGCCTGGCCCGGCGCACCCTGGGCACCATTCACGGCAACCTCGTGTGGGCCTTCGCCTACAACGTGGCGCTCATTCCCGTGGCCGCGCTGGGGCTGCTCAATCCCATGTTCGCCGGCATCGCCATGGCGGCCTCCTCGGTGCTGGTGGTGAGCAATTCCCTGCGGCTGCGGGGATTCCGCTCGTCCTTCGGGGAGGCGGTACCACCGGCGGGGGAGCGCTAGCCCCGCGCCATGTCCACGAACCGCGAGTAATGCAGCTGGTGAGCCACGGTCACGGTGTCGATGGGCCCGCCGCGATGCTTGGCCAGGATGATGTCCGCCTCCCCGGCGCGCTCGTTATCCTTGTCCTGGGAGTCCGGGCGATACAGCAGCATGACGATGTCCGCGTCTTGCTCCAGCGAGCCGGACTCGCGCAGGTCCGAGAGCTGTGGGCGCTTGTCCGTGCGGGACTCCGGGCCGCGGTTGAGCTGCGAGATCGCCACCAGGGGCACGTCGAGCTCCTTGGCCAGGAGCTTGAGCGAGCGAGAGAACTCGGAGACCTCCTGCTGGCGCGATTCCACGCGCTTGCCCGAGCTCATCAGCTGCAGGTAGTCCACCACGATCAGCTGCAGATCGTGCTTCTGCTTCAGCCGCCGGGCCTTGGCCCGGATGTCCATCATGGTCATGTTGGCGGAATCGTCGATAAAAAGCGGCGCCTCGGAGATCTGCCCCACCCGGCTGGCCAGCTTTTCCCAGGCCACGCCGTCCATGCGGCCGGCGCGCATGTCGGAGAGCTTGACCTCCGTCTCCGCGGAGAGCAGGCGGGTGGCGATCTCATTCTTGGACATTTCCAGGGAGAAGATCACGGAGGCCTTGTTGTGCTTGATCGACGCCGAACGCACGAAATCCAGGGCCAGGGTGGACTTACCCACGCCGGGGCGCGCCGCCACGATCACCATCTGACCGCCGTGCAGGCCCTGGGTGAGCTCGTCGAGGTCGAGGAAGCCGGTGGGGATGCCCTGGGCCAGGCCGCCGTTCGTGGCGATCATGTCCAGCTCGTCGATGGTGGGTTGGAGGATGTCCGCCAGCACCTCGTAGTCCTCGGCGGACTTCTCCCGATTGATGCCGAAGACCTCCTGCTGGGCCATGTCCACCACGGCATCGACCTCGGCGCCCTCCGCGCCCTCGTACCCCAGCTGCACCACCCGGGTGCCCGCATCAACCAGCTTGCGCAGCGTGGCCTTTTCCTCCACGATCTCCGCGTAATAGCGCGCGTTGGCCGCCGTGGGCACCGAGGCGATCAGCGTGTGCAGGTAGGGGGCGCCGCCCACCCGATCCAGCTCGTTGCGCCGCTCCAGGCGCGCGGAGACGATCACCGGATCGATGTCCTTACTCTCCGAAAAGAGGTCGATGATCGCCCGATAGATCAAGACGTGCGCCGGATGATAGAAGTCATCCGGGGAGAGCACCTCGATGATGTCGAGCACCGTGTTCGGGCTGAGCAGCATGGCCCCCAGCACGCCCTGCTCCGCCTCGCGATCGTGCGGCGGCTGGCGAAAGCCCCCTCCCATCCCGCGGCCACGCCGATCGTCGCCGCGGCCCCGATATTCCCCGGATTCCTCCGGGGCATCCGGTTCCATGGGGGGAACGTAGTCGTCGTCGAAGCTGGCTCCCTCTACTCCCGCCGTCATGCGTCCTCCTTCTTGATGGCCTCGGCCCGGGCGATGGCATCCGCGGCCCGGATGAGGGAAAGATGCGAAAATGCCTGGGGAAAGTTCCCCGCCAGGCGCGCCGATACCGGATCGTACTCCTCCGCCAGCAGGCCCAGGTCCGTGGCCAGCTCGCACAGCATCTCGAACTTCTCCCTGGCCTCCGCCACCCTGCCCACGGCAGCGTACTGCTCCACCAGCCAAAAGGCGCACATCACGAAGGGGTATTCCTCGCCCTCCAGCCCGTCGATCCCCTCGCCCTTGACGGTGCGGTAGCGGTATACCAGGCCATACTCATCGACCAGATCCGCCTCGATGCGCGCCACGGTGCCCAGCATCTTCGGATCGTCGGCGGCGATAAAACCCGTGTGCGGCAGCTGGAGCAGGGAGGCGTCCACCTCGCTGCCGCCGTAGGTCTGGGTAAACGCTCCCAGTTCCTCGTTCCAGCCGCGCTCCATGATCTCCGCGCGGAGGCGATCCCGGTAGCGCGCCCAGGTTGCCACGTCGCCCTCGTAGCCGTGCTCGCTCACCGCGCGAATCGCCTCGTTGAAGGAGGCCCACATCATCACCCGGCCGTGGGTGAAATAGTGCGGATCCCCGCGCATCTCCCAGATCCCGTGATCGCGGTCCTCGTAGTGATCCATCACGTAGTCGAGCAGCTTGACCTGGAGCGCCCAGGAGTAATCGGAATCCTTATAGCCGGCGTCGCGCAGCGCCGCCAGGGCCAGCATGACCTCGCCCACCACGTCCGCCTGATACTGGGCGGCCGCGCCGTTACCGATGCGCACCGGGCGAGAGTCCTCGTAACCGCGCAGGTGCGGCAGCTCCTTTTCCAGCAGCTCCCGCTCCCCACCCAGGCCGTACATGATCTGGAGCTTGGCGGGGTCGCCCGCCACCGCGCGCAGCAGCCAGTTGCGCCAGGCGGTGGCCCCCTTGATCAGGCCGTGGGCCACCATGACCTCCACGGTCAGGGCGGCATCGCGCAACCAGGTATAGCGGTAGTCCCAGTTGCGCGCGCCGCCGAAGGACTCCGGCAGCGAGGCCGTGGGGGCGGCTACGATGCCGCCGGTCTCGGTGTGGGTGAGCGCGCGCAGCACCAGCAGGGAACGCTCCACCTGGGGGTGGGCCTCCACGTCCAGGCGCTCGATCCAGTCGCCCCAGAAATCCTCCGCCGCCGCCAGCGCCACGTCCGGGTCCTCTGGCTCCGGCACCGGCTCCCAGGGCTTGAACCACGTCAGCGACCAATCCGCCCGCTGCCCGGCGCTCAGCGAGACGCTACCGCCGATCGCGTCGGCGTCATAGGCGCCCTCCTTGGCGTCCGGGGTGATCTGCGGCCCGGCCAGCAGCAGTCCCTCCGGACCGCCCGTGCACAACAAGCCCGGCTGCCCCGCACCCGGCACCTCGACCCAGCGGAACCAGGGTTTGATCCGCGCGTAGTCGAAGCTGATCCTCAGATCCATCACCACGTCCACGGTGCCGCTGAGGCACTCCACCCGGCGAATCAGGTCCGCCTTGCCGTTATTGGGCGTCATAAAGTCCAGTACCCGGGCGGTGCCGGTGGGGGACTCCCAGAGCGTCTCCAGGATGAAGGTGCTACCCACGTAGCGACGCCCGGTGACCGCCCCGCCGCGGACCGCGAGCTTCCAGCGCCCATCGCCGGGCTCCCCAAGCAGGGCCGTGAAGAGCGCCCCGGAATCGAAGCGGGGCAGGCACAGCCAGTCGATGGAGCCCTCGCGGGACACCAGGGCCGCCGTGGATTGATCGGACAGGAGGGCGTAATCCTCCAGGGGGGTACTCGGCATACGGTCAGTCTTTCTGCGTCCTGGGATGAACAAGGTGGGCGTTGTCCGTGTCCCCATAATCTACCCACAATCGCGGCCCGAGCACAGCCCGCGCGGGCAAGTTATCCACAGGACTTGTGGATAACTGACAAAGTTATCCACCGACGCCCCTCGGCGCTGTGCACAAGACAGGCGACGCGAGCCGCGATAATGGCAGCAAACCTACAGGAAACCATCATATGCGCTGCTTACGGCTATTTTTGAGGGAACTTTTCTCGGGAAAATACTGCGACACGCCGTGGTACCAGGGCGTTTGACACCGCCTGCGACACTTTGTTAGCACCCGCTCGGGGCACTGACCTGCGCACTTATCCCCGCCGTTTTTCCACAGTTATCCACAACCTATCCACAGGGGTGGGGAGGGGACAAACACCGGCGGCCCCGCGGCTCGCTCAGAGGCGAGTCGGGGGCCGTCGGTGCGCTGTTGTCGTTGGGCCGCGTTCCGCCTTGAGAGTTTCCGGGGAGCGGGCCGCCGTCTGCCGCGTGTTTTTACGCGGAGACGACCTCAAAGTTCACATTAGCCGCAATATCCTTGTGCAGCTGTGCCTTCACGCGGTACTTGCCGGTCGTCTTGACCAGGTTCTTGGGGAGCTCGATCACGCGCTTGTCGAGGTTCGGGCCACCGGCCTTCTTCACGGCGGCCACGATGTCGTCGGCCTTCACGGAGCCGAAGAGCTTGCCCTTGTCCGAGGTGCGCACGGAGACCGTCACGCCCTCCAGGGCGTCGAGCTGCTCGCGGATTGCGCGGGCGTGGTCGAGGTCGCGGATTGCGCGGGCCTCCTGGGCGCGCTTGATGCCCTCGATCTGCTTCTCAGCACCGCGGGTAGCCACGATGGCCAGGCCGCGCGGAAGCAGGTAGTTGCGTCCGTAGCCGTCCTTAACCTCAACGATGTCGCCAGCGACACCGAGGTTCTCAACGGCAGCGGTGAGGATCAGCTTCATGATCCCTGCCTTTCGTTGTGGAAAAGAGGATGGTGTGGAAAGGGAATCTCTGGAATCAGAACGGGGGCTCGTCGTCCGCCCCGCCGAAGCCTCCGGCGGGGGGAGCGGAGTTCCAGGGATCGTTGGCCGGGGCGGAGTTGCCGCCGCCGCCCATCGGCTGCTGTTGCTGCGACGACTGCCCGCCGCCGAAGCCACCCTGCGGGGCCTGCTGGCCGCCGTAATTACCACCGAAGCCTCCCGGCTGCCCGCCCCGGTTACCGCCGCCCTCGCGGGGGTTGCGATTGACCTGGGCCGAGGCATAGCGCAGGGAGGGGCCGACCTCATCGACCTCGATCTCATACACCGTGCGGTTCTCGCCCTCGCGGTTCTGGTAGGAACGCTGGCGCAACCGGCCGGTCACGATGATCCGCATTCCCTTGGAGATCGTCTCCGCCACGTTCTCGGCCGCCTGCCGCCACACGTTGCAGGTCAAAAACAGCGCCTCGCCGTCCTCCCACTGGT
This sequence comes from Corynebacterium sp. zg-331, assembly GCF_014267345.1. GTDB lineage: Bacteria > Actinomycetota > Actinomycetes > Mycobacteriales > Mycobacteriaceae > Corynebacterium. The sequence continues at coordinate 120,030 of NZ_JACMYD010000006.1, read as the reverse complement.
TCGTCTGCGAGTTGAACCTGCGGGGGGTGGAGGCCACACGGAAGTTAGCGACCGCGGCGCCCGAGGGCGTAAACCGCAGCTCAGGATCGTTGACGCAATTGCCCACGACCGTAATATTGGTATCTCCCTGTGCCATACTGCTTCACCTTTCTTGTGCGATCAACGGCGGCCACGGGGTCACATGGCGTGAAACCCCCCGGTCTTACCCGAGATTCTATCCACTCTTACTTATCGGTGCGCAGAACCTTCGTACGCAGAATGTTGTCGTTGAGGTTCAGGAGACGATCAACCTCATTGACGGTGCTGGACTCGCACTCAAGGTTGATGACGACGTAGACGCCCTCTTCCTTCTTGTCGATCGGGTACGCCAGGCGGCGCTTACCCCACACATCGACCTTTTCAACGGTGCCGTTTTCCTTGCGAACCACGTCGAGGAACTTCTCCAGGGACGGGGCTGCGGTGCGCGCATCCTGGGTAGGATCCAGGATGACCATGATTTCGTAGTGACGCACGGACCTCATCACCTCCTATGGTCTAGTCATTGATATTTCGGCTACACCCCTCGTGGGTGTGGCAGGAGGGTCGTTGCGTCAAGCAACCTTTCTAAGATAGCGCATCGCAGCCCCAAAAAGCGAACACCACGCGGGTCTACGTGCTAGTTCCCGCCGCGTAAAAAACCGCGATGAGCACCGGAATGATCGTGACCAACACCAGGGCTGCGCCGCCGAGGGCCCAGGTCAGCGCGGCGGGTTTCTTATACATGAAGCTAGCGAAGGCGCCCAGGATGCACGCGAACCCCGCAAACACACTGCCCATGGTGACAAGAAGGAGCGTCGTGCTCATCGCACCCCCACTCGAGCCGCCTCGCCGCACCAGGGCAGCAACGGATCCACGCCGCCCTCCGCCGCGTACACCGCATCCTCGCGCCGCCCCCCGATCTGCTGCACCACCATCGCCACCAGGGTGGTGAGCACCCCACCGCGCACCAGAACCACCAGCGCGAACAGCCACAGCGGCAGGCCGTTGGCCGCCTCCGCCCCGCTGTAGAGCATGGTGGCGGGAAACACCAGCAGCTCCAGCAGCATCCACCCCAGCAGCCACCGCCACCGGGGGATGGCCAGCACGGCGGGCACGAGCAGCCACAGCGCGTACTGGGGCAGCCAGGAGCGGCTCACCAGGACCGTCATGGCCACCAGGAGGAACAGCACCTCGGCCAGGCGCGCCGGCCGGGTAGCAGATCGCACCCGATGGCCGATGATCAACACCCCCACCAGCCACAGGCCCGGCACCAGAACGCTCAGCACGATCGGGGGAAAAGGCACTCCCAAGACCTCCCCGAGGAGGTGATACAGGGTGGCCCAGCCCGCTTCACGCCCCAGCAGCGCGCGATACGAGTCCCACCACGCCTGGGGATAGAAAACGACCACCGGCAGGTTCAGCACTACCCAGGTGATCCCCGCGGCACCAGCGATACGGCGCACGAAGCTCCCGGGCATAGCGTCACCCCCGCGCCCGGCCAGCATGGCCAGGGCGACCAGGAGTAGCGCCGGCCAGACCTGGCAGGCGGCCCCCACACCGACCCAGGCACCGGCCGCAAGCGGGCGACGGCGGCGCAGCGCGTGCAGGGCCGCCACCAGGGCCGCCACGGAGAGCACGTCCCAGCCGTGGAAGACGTAGACGATGAGCAGGGGAGAGGCCGCCACGAGCACCAGATCCCACGTGCGGTTACGCACCAGATCCAGCAGCAGGCGCAGGGTGACGATCCAGACGATCCCCAGGGCGGCCGCGGTGAGCGCAAAGTACCAGGCGGCCGGGGCCACCGCGACCGGCAGGGCGCGAAGAAGCGGGTAGGTCAGCTCGCTCAGCGCACCGAGCAACCACTGGAACAGGGAGGTCAGCACCGGCTCCGTGGCCACGCGGGCCGCGAAGGGATTGAGCACACCCTCGGCGTGATAGGTGCCGTACGCGCCCGCGATGTCGCTGTAGCAGGCGGACATGTACTGCCGGTTGCCCGACCAATCGAGAGTGGGCTCCCCCTCGCCCCGGGCGCTCACCAGGCAGTTCGCCTTGGCGAGGTATCCCAGGCAAAGAAAGGCCGTGCCGACGGCGAGCAACACGCGCAGCGGCGTCCACCAGGGCTGGGTGCCCACGCTGGCGAACCTTCCCACGGGCCCGCCGAGGCGCTCGATGACCCCGGCGGCCACCGGCTCGGTGCGCGCCGGGGAGACGCGATCCGCGGCGCGGGGAGGATCAGGGGAATACGGCACGGCTGGATCATTCCTCCCGGTTACAGGCCCAGGAGTTCCCCGACCTCATTGGGTAGAATTTCCACCATGTTACCGCCCTGGTTGTAATCCCTCGGGTTGGGCCCCGGGGCCGGCTGCGGCGCCGGGGCGGGTGCGGGCTGGGGCGAGGGGGCCGCCGGTTGCGGCGCCGGGGCTGCGGGGACGGGGGCCTGCGTGTCCGGGGCCGGCTGCGGCGCCGGACTGTTCTGCGGGGCGGCCGGCCCGGAGGCCTCCGCGTTATTCGTCCCGGCGGGGGCCGAATCCGCGGAGGAAGCGGAAGCATCGCTCCAGGACGACAAGGAGGAACCCGTAACGGTACCCGGCGCGACGTAGCCGCCGCCGTAGGTCCCGGTGGCCCAGGTGATCGGCCCGGCCGGGGCGAAGTCCTCGAAGTCCCGGCCCTCCAGGGCGCCGTCGAGAGTGGCCTTCCAGATGTCCGTGGGCAGGCCGGAGCCGTACATCAGGCCGCCCCAGGCGTTGAGCAGCGGGGAGTTATCCTCGGTGCCCACCCACACGGCGGTGGCCAGCTGCGGGGTCGAACCCACCATCCAGGCGTCCTTGTTGTAGCCGGTATCGCCCAACTGGGTGGTGCCCGTCTTGGAGGCGGAGGCGCGCCCCCCCGCCAAGGTCTTGCCGTTGGAGTAGGCCGCGATGGGCTGCATGGCGTCGATGACGTTGTCCGCCACTACCTCGCTCACGCGGCGCTCACCCTCCTGCGCCTCCCGCTCGTAGAGCATCTCGCGGTTGGCGGTTTCCACCTTCTGCACGAAGTGCGGCTGCTGCCACACGCCGCGATTGGTCAGCGTGGCCACAGCCACCGCCATGTCCAGGGGCCGGGACTGGTACTGGCCGAGCACGATGCCCTCGTAGGGTTGCTCGCCGTTTTCCGTCAGGGTTTGGGGGATACCCGGCAGAGAGCGTTCGATCCCCAGGGCGTGGGCCATATCGGCGGTGTCCTGGGTGCCATTGGCCAGATCGTTTTGCAGGCGAATGAAGCTGGTGTTATGGGAGTACTTCAGGGCGTCCTTGATGGAGCAGAAGCCGCAATTGAACCCCTCCACGTTGTTCACCGTGATGCCGCCGGGCAGGGTCACGGGATCGGAGGAATAGCCGGTGGACAGGGGTATGCCCTGCTGGAGGGCGGCCGCCAGACCAAAGATCTTAAAGGTGGAACCGGTCTGGAGGGCCGCGTTGGCGTAGTCCCAGCCGTGGGCGTCCTCACCCCCGTAGTAGGCACGCACCGCCCCGGTAGCCGGCTCCACGGAGACGGCCGCAGTGCGCAGGTTCGGCTGCTCGCCCTGGAGGTTATTGTGCACCGCGTTCACGGTGGCCGCCTGAGCCTGCTTGTCGATGGTGGTGGTGATCTTCAACCCGCGCGTGGTCACGTCCTGCTCGGTGATGCCGAGGGCCTCCAGCTCCGCCATCACCTGGTTCTTGATCATGCCGTTGGTGCCGTCCGCCTCGGTGTAGGCGCTATAGGAGGCCGGATCGGTGGCGGCCGGGTACACGGCGTGGGCGCGCTGTTGCGGAGTCATGCCACCGATCTCCACCATGCCGTCGAGCACGTAGTTCCAGCGAAGCTCGGATTCCGAGCGATTGATCCAGGGGTCGAGCTGGCTGGGTCGCTGGATGGCCGCGGCGAGCACGGCGGATTCCTCGGGAGTCAGCTCCGCGGCGTGCTTGCCAAAGTACGCCTGCGCCGCGGACTCCACGCCGTAGGCGTTGCGCCCGAAGTAGACGGTGTTGAGGTAGGCGGAGAGCACCTCCTCCTTGGACCACTCGTTAGCCATCTTGGTGGAGTACACCAGCTCGCGCAGCTTGCGCTCGATGGAGTGCTCGTTGCCCACCAGCATGTTCTTCACGTATTGCTGGGTGATGGTAGAGCCGCCGCCGGCGGAACTATCCCCGCGCAGCTGCCCGAGCACGGCGCGACCGAAACCGGTGATGGAAAAGCCGGGATTGGTCCAGAACTCCCGGTCCTCGGCCGCGAGCACGGCGTTGCGCATACCCTCGGGGATCTGCTCGTAGGGGATCTGCTGGCGGTTGCCGTCCGGGGGCACGATGCGCGCCAGCTCCTCGGAGGAATCCGAGGTAAAGATCTGCGACACCTGCTTGGCGGAGAGCTCTTCCGGCTCCGGAACCTTCGCCATGATGTAGGCCGCCATGAAGCCGGCGATCGGCAGGATGATGAGAAGACCGAGGACACCCAGGGAGGTCCACATCACGGGATGCTTGCGCCACCCCCGCCTGGGCTCGTCATCCTCGTCGAAGTAGCCGTCCTCGTAGTCCTCGTACTCGCTGTTATCTCTTGACACCTACGGTCCCCATCATTGAACGTGTATTTGACATGCAGATTACTTGCTTCACCCGGCACAGGTCTAACCCCCCGCCGCGGGATGCGAGCCCGCCTCGCCCGGCGCGGCCGTGGCGGAACGGACAAGGTGATTCCACCGACATGCCGGGCAGACCTCCACGGTGTGCACCGTGACCTCGCCTCGCTCGGCCACCAGCGCCGCGATCTCCTCCTCGGTGCGCGCGGTACCGGAGCGCCGCCCTAGGTCCTCGCCGTGCACCCACCGCACCACCCTCAGCTCCAGGCTGCCGCACACCGGGCACGGTTCCGGGGCGGGATGCCCGTGGAAGCGCGCCGCGGTGACCAGGAGGAAGTCGGCGTCGCACAGCTCCTCGCGGGGCACCTGACCGGCGCGGAAGCGCCGCAACAGCGTGCGCCTCTGCCACTGGTAACTCACGTCATAGCGGTAATGCATCACGCAGAAGAGCCTAGAGAAAACCGAGGGAGCGCCCCGGGCCGGGAACGATCGGCGTACTGTTTCTTCCTACATACTTCTTTAACGCTAGAGTAGATACTATGAACTCCCCCACCCCCGATGCGGTGGCCCGAAAGATACGCCCCGCACTGACCAAGCTCTATGTGATGTACTTCCGCGTTGCGCACCAGTCCAACCTCACTGGCCCGCAGCTTTCCATCATGACCCGGATGAAGGAAAACGGTGAATCGCGAATCAGCCAGCTGGCCAAGGAGGAGGGGATCCGCATGCCCACCGCCTCCAATGCGCTGCATCAGCTGGAGCAACGGGGGATGGTGGAACGCATCCGCGACACTCACGATCGACGCGGGGTGCGCGTGCACCTGACCGAGCTGGGCATGGCGGAATTGGAACGAGTGGGCGAAGAACGCACCCGCAACCTCACCGAGATGCTCGAAGAACTCTCCCCGGAGGAGCTCCGGCGTACCGACGAGTTCGTGGACGTGATTAACATCCTGGCCAGCAAGTACGGTGCCGAGGACCCCACCCGGTGAACGCCCACCTCGCGCGCCCTTAGCGGCCTCGGCGGCAGGAAGGTGATGGATTGAGCGCGGTTTCGGCCACAGGCACCCCGCCCGACCCCTGGCGGCTTCTCGTCGAGTGGCATCCCGACTCCCCCCGCACGGATTCCCTCGACGTGGCGGCCTGGCTGGCGCGCACCACCGAGGTACGCATCCGGGTGGTCACCACCTTCCTGCGCCCCTGGCCCGCCACCTCGCTGCAGAAGCTGGGTGGGAAATACCATGCGTGGTTCGACAAGCAGCAGCGCGCCTGCCGGAAGGCCGTCATCCGCGCCCTCGAGCGCGCGCAGGTCAGCCCGAGGCAGTGGGACGAGCGCGTCTCCGTCTTCCTCGATGGCCCCTCCCAGCACGCCCTGCTCACGCAGGCAGCCAAGGATTTTGACGCCCACCTGGTGATCCTGGGGTCCACGGCCGCCGCGCCCAAGGGGAGATTCCTGGCCAGCTCCACCGCGGACGCCCTCCTCCATTCCTCCCCCAAGGCCCTGGGGCTGGCCCCCCGCGCCCCGAAGCTGGCCAAAAACGGGGTCAAACGCGTGAACTTTGCCTACCTCAGCACCGAGCTGGCCGAGCGCGACCCCAGCCTTACCCACGCCGCCCGCCTAGCCCACGCCTGGGGCACGCCGTTACGTATCCTGTGTTTTTCCCCCTCCGACGTGGCAGATACCTCCCCGACCGGGAGCTTTCACCTCGCCAAGGAGCTCGCCCACGACTGGCGCGAGCATTCCCTGGCCATGCTGGATCGCGCCCGCGACGGGATCGCCGCGCGCTACCCCGACCTGGAGCTACAGTCCGAGGTGGGCACCGGCCCAGGATGGGCGGGGGCCGTGGACGCCGTGAAGTGGAAAAAGGGCGACCTGCTCTGCCTCGGTTCGCACCCCCTGGGGGCCATCGAGCGGGTCTTCGTGGGCAGCAGCGCCACCGATTTCCTCCCGCACGTGCGCGTGCCCGTGATCGTTTACCCCGTATCGAAGAACAACACCTGATCCGAAAGGAGCAACCATGCCCCACGCCGTTATCACCGGAGCCAGCGGGGGAGTGGGCCGCGACGTGGCCGCGCTCCTCCTGGAGGAGGGTTGGGAGATCAGCGCCCAGTACCGCTCCCACCCCGACGTCGCCCTCGATGCCTCCTGGTGGCGAGCGGACTTCCGACGGCCGCTGCCCGGCCACCTCCCCCTGCCCGACCGCATCGACGCGCTCATCCACTGCGCCGGGGTGTGCCCCATCGGCACCACCGCCGACTTACCGCGCGACGCCTGGGAGGAATCGCTCGCCGTGAACCTCCACGCCCCGGTGGAGCTGACCGCCCGGGCGCTGCCCGCCCTGCGCGCGGCGGGCGGGCACGTGGTGTACGTCAATTCCGGCGCCGGATACCACTCGAAGCCTCGGTGGTCCGCCTACAGCGCCGCCAAACACGCCGCGCGCGCCTGGTGCGACGCGCTGCGCGCCGAGGAACCCCAGATCCGGGTGACCAGCGTGTACCCCGGCAGGATCGCCACGGCCATGCAGCGCGACATCGTGGCGGAGCTGGGGGAGGCGTGGCGGCCGGAATTCTACCTGGAAACCCAGGAGGTGGCCCGGGCCGTCGTGGCCGCCCTAGGAAGCCACACCACCGACATCCAGGTGCGGCCGTGACCCCGCCCGAGCACCCGGAAAACGACCTGCACAGCGACGCCGACGACGCCAATAAGATGCCGCCCGCGCCGCACTCCCCGGAGGAGCTGGCCCGCGCCACCGACCCGGCCGTGCAACACGAACGCAATCGCGCCTCCACACGCCAGGCCCTGTGGTGGCTTGCCGTCACCGTGCTGGGGTCGGCCGTGGCGTCGCTCGCCCTGGCGCTCGCGGCGCGCGGCCTAGGCGGACCGTACTGCGCGTCGGGGCAGGCGACCTGGCTGTGCAGCAGGCCCGCGCAACTATGGTGGGGGATCGGCTCGACCGTGGTGCCGGTGGCCGGGTTGCTCGGCTGCATGGTCGTCACGGTGCGCAAGCTGCGGTCCTATACCCGGTGGCGCGCCTGGATGGGGGTGTTCTGGGTGCTCGTTCCCCACGCCATGCTGTGGATGACCACCACGCTGCCCTACGCCATCATCGGCTCAGGGGTCACGCCGTAGCTGCTTGTGCGCCTAGCCCTCCTCGCGGGAGTCCAGCACCACCTCGAACTCCAGGAGTTCCGCCTTGGTGGCGGCGGGGCGGGGCTTGTCCTGCCCCTCGCCCTCCCCGTGGGCGGCAGCCGCGCGGTGATCGCGCCAGTCAGCATAGGAGGCCTCATCCTTCCACCAGGTGACCACGAAGTAGCGTTCCTCCCCGGCGGTGGGGCGCAGCAGCTGGAATCCCTCGAAGCCGGGGGCGCTGTCCACGGAGTGCTTACGGGCGCCGAAGCGCTCTTCTAGGGTGTGGGTGGAATCGGCCGGAACGGTCAGGGCGTTGATCTTCACGATGCTCATGGCGCCCAGCATAGATATCCGGGCGCGATTTTTCTCCGGCATTGCGCTTCCCGGTTCCATCCCGGCCGGCCACGCGCCCAACGCGAGGCCACCGACGCGCACCTACGAATCGTGGGGAACTACCCCTTTTTCCTCAGTGCGTCCACGCTCAGCGCACCCGGCCCCACGAACACCAGGATAAACAGCGCCCAGCACAACAGGGCGCTGGGCACGCCCCCGTTGTTGAGCGGGGTCAGGCCGTCCGGCTGGTGCATCCAGAAATACGCCACCGCCATGCTGCCCGAGGAGAAGAAGGCCGCCGTGCGGGTGAACAGGCCCAGGACCACTAAGGCCCCGCCGAAGATCTGGATTGCCGCGGCCCACCAGGTGGGAAAGGCAAAAAGCTCAGGGGCCTCGTACTCCCCAGCCACCGGCCAGTCGAAAAAACGGGAGCTGCCGTAGAAGAAAAAGATCAACCCGATGGCGATGCGGGACAAAGCGATGGCGCCGGGCGCGGCGCGATCCACAAGATTCTGCATGAAATAAGCATAGCCTTAATTAGGCTGCACGCACTCCTCGCGCCCGCAATGACGCAGCCCGGCCCCACCCCAGCAGGCATCGCAGACGAGTATCTGGCGGCGGCAGGTGGCCTCGTTCGCGCAGTTGCGGAAGGAGGTGGTGTGCTCCCCACAGTGCACGCACCGCCCCAGGCGCGCGGGGTCGATGCCGAAGTTCATGGTCATCCGGCGATCAAACACGTAGAGCGAACCCTCCCACAGGCCCTTGTTGCCGTAGGCCTCCCCGTAGCGGACGATCCCGCCGTCGATCTGGTAAACCTCCTTGAAACCCCTCTTGCGCATGAGCGCGGAGAGCACCTCGCAGCGGATGCCACCCGTGCAGTAGGTGACCACGGGGCGATTTTTCAGGGCGTCGTACTTGCCCGAGTCCAGCTCCGCGATGAAGTCGTGAGTGGTGCGCGCGTTAGGCACCACGGCGTTTTTGAAGCGGCCGATCTGCGCCTCCATCGCGTTGCGCCCGTCGAAGAACACCACCTCCTCGCCGCGGCGCTCCACCAGCTCGTGTACCTCGTGGGGCTTGAGGTGCACCCCGCCGCCGATCACGCCCCGCTCGTCCACGCACAGCTCCTCGGGGGCGCCGAAGGCCACGATCTCCTCGCGGGCCTTGACTGAAAGACGGGGAAAATCCTCCGCGCCGCCCTCGGACCACTTGAAGTCGATGTTCTTGAAGCCGGGGTATTCGCGGGTCTTTTTGACGTAACGCTTGCAGGCCGCCATATCCCCGCCCACGGTGCCGTTGATCCCGTGCGTGGACACGAGGATGCGACCGCGCAGGCCCAAGGACTCGCACAGATCCCGCTGCCAGAGGCGCACCGCCTCCGGGTCCGCGATGGGCGTGAACGTGTAATACAGAAGGATTTTCCCGAGCGACACGGGGCTTAGTCTACGCCGCGAGGATCTGCGCAGCGCGATCTCATTGACTCTCCGCGACGGATGCGGCACCCCCATCCGGGGGCCACGCACCTCACCTTGAACGATTCACCCTCCGTGTCGCCCCCACAACGCCCGCCGCGCGCGCCGCATCGGTCTAGCATCACTGCCACGACAAGCATGTCCTCTATCCAGAAAGGTTCCTCATGGGCAGCACCAAGATCCGCGTGGCCATCGCCGGGGTGGGCAACTGCGCCACCTCCCTGATTCAGGGCGTGGAGTACTACCGCGATACCCCCGCCAGCGAGCACGTCCCCGGCCTCATGCACGTGCAATTCGGGGACTACCACGTGGGCGACATCGAGTTCGTCGCGGCCTTCGACGTGGACGCCGCCAAGGTGGGCCGGGATCTTTCCGAGGCCACCCGGGCCTCGCGCAACTGCACCATCACCATCGCGGAGGTACCCGAGCTGGGAGTGACCGTGCAGCGCGGCCCCACGCTCGACGGCCTGGGCACGCACTACCTCCAGGCGGTGGAGGAATCCGAGGCCGAGCCGGTGGACGTCGCCGCCGCCCTGCGCGAGGCGGAGGCGGACGTGCTGGTCTCGTACCTGCCCGTGGGCTCGGAGGCGGCGGATAAGGCCTACGCCCAGGCGGCGCTGGACGCCGGGTGCGCCTTCGTCAACGCGCTGCCGGTGTTCATCGCCTCCGACCCCGCCTGGGCCGAGAAGTTCCGCGCCGCCGGGCTGCCCATCATCGGCGACGACGTGAAGTCCCAGGTGGGCGCCACCATCACCCACCGCGTCCTGGCGCGCCTCTTCGAGGAGCGCGGCGTGCGCCTGGATCGCACCATGCAGCTCAACGTGGGCGGCAACATGGACTTCCAGAACATGCTCGATCGCGAGCGCCTGGAGTCCAAGAAGATCTCCAAGACCCAGGCGGTGACCTCGAACCTTCAGGACGGCCCCCTGGCGGGCAAGACCAGCGACCGCAACGTGCACATCGGCCCCTCGGACTACGTGGAGTGGCTCGACGACCGCAAGTGGGCCTACGTGCGCCTGGAGGGCAGCGCCTTCGGCGGGGTGCCGCTGAACCTGGAATACAAGCTAGAAGTGTGGGATTCCCCCAACTCCGCGGGCATCATCATCGACGCCCTGCGCGCCGCCAAGATCGCCCTCGATAGGGGAGTGGGCGGCCCGATCATGCCCGCCTCCTCCTACCTCATGAAGTCCCCGCCGGAGCAGCTGCCCGACGACCTCGCCCGCGAGCGCCTGGAGGAATTCATCGCGGAGGGATAAGGCGCAACTAGTGCGCGTGCGGTGCGGGTAGGGCGACACCACCCGCACCGCCTTTGCCTTTACTCGTACCTCAGCGCCTCGATGGGGTTGAGCTTGGCGGCCTTGTTGGCCGGGTAATAGCCGAAGAACATGCCGATGGCCATGGAGAAGAGCAGGGCGATGATCACGCCGCCGAGCGGGGGCAGCACCACCGAGCCCACGAAGGAGGCGATCGCCATGCCCGCGGCGGCGCCGAGGAGGACGCCGATGATCCCGCCGAGCAGGCAGACGATCATGGCCTCGACGATGAACTGGAGGCGGATGTCGCGGCGCCGGGCGCCCAGGGCCTTGCGCACGCCGATCTCCCGGGTGCGCTCGGTGACGGTGACCAGCATGATGTTCATCACGCCGATGCCGCCCACCAGCAGGGAGATGCCCCCGATGGCGGAGACCGCCAGGGACATGGAACCGATGACGGAGTTGAACTCATCGACCTGGCGCTGGAAGTCCGACACCTGCACCATGGATTCCTCGTTGCCGGCGTAGATCTGATCGAAGAAGTCCTGGATCTCCGCGATGGTCTGCTCCCTATCCGCATCCGGGGAAAGCCGCACATTGACCTGGCCCAGCGGCGAGGTATAGGAACTGAGGTCCTTGACCACGGAGAAAGGAATGTAGGCGGTGGGCATGTTGAAGCCACCGAAAATGCCCTGGTTGCTCTCCCCCTTGTACACGCCCACCACGGTAAAGAGAGTTTCCTCCTCGCCCAGCAGCAGGGACACCTCGGAGCCGAGGGCCTTGGCGGCGTCTCCCTGGAAGAGGTCCTTGACCGCCTCGGGGCTAATCAGGGTGACCTTGCGGGAGTTCTCCAGGTCGGCGTCGGTGATGCCGCGGCCGTACTCGACGTCCACAGCGGTCATCCGCAGGTAATCGGCATTGACGCCGCTGATCTGGGTGGAGATGGTGCCCGAATTATTAGCGATCTCGCCGGACAAGGTGCCGTCCTCCCCGATGCCCACGCCGTCGATGGCGTCGCCAAAGCGCTCCCGGAGGCGGTCGATCATGTCCAGGGTCAGGGCGTCCTCTTCGCTGGACACGGAGCTGCCGTAGTAGTAGGTCTCCTCCTCGCCGTCGGCGCCCGGGAAGGGGGTCTCGTCCTCCCCGCTGGGGCGATCCTGGACGGTGACCTGGAGGTCGCTAGCACCCAGGCGGGCCAGGCCCTCGGCGGCCTCGTTTTGCATGGCCGCGCCGATGGTCTGGATGGTGATCACCGAGGCGATGCCGATGATGATGCCCAGGAGGGTGAGCAGGGAGCGCAGCTTGTTGGCGCGCATGCTGCCCAGGGCCAGGCGGATGGCTTCGATAGTGCTCACAGGTAACCCCCTGCATTGATCTCCACGCGGCCGTCCACCAGGGTGATGGTGCGATCGGTCTCCCGAGCCAGCTCCGGGTTGTGCGTAATAAAGACGATGGAGCGGCCCATCTGCTTGTGCAGGCTGTGGAAAATATCCATGACCATGCGCCCCGTGGCGCTATCGAGCGCGCCCGTGGGCTCGTCGGCCAGCAGGATCTCGGGATCGTTGGCGAGGGCGCGGGCGATGGCCACGCGCTGCTTCTGTCCTCCGGACAGCTCGGAGGGCTGGTGATCCATGCGGTCAGCCATGCCCACCATGTCCAGCAGCTCCTTGGCGCGGGCGGTGCGCTCGCGGGGGGAGATGCCCGCGTACATCATGGGCATCTCCACGTTGCGCAGGGCGCTGATCCGGCTGACCAGATTGAAGTTCTGGAACACAAACCCGATGGTCTGGGCGCGGGTGCGGGCCAGGGCGTTGTCATCGGAGTCCAGGACGTTGGTACCGCCGAGCCAGTACCCGCCCGAGGTGGGACGGTCGAGCAGGCCGATGATGTTCATCAGGGTGGACTTGCCGGAGCCGGACGACCCGACCACCGAAAGAAACTCTCCGCGACGCACCGAAAGATCAATGCCGTGGAGCACCGTCAGCTCGTTCGGGGAGCCCTGGTTAAAGGTTTTCACGATCGAGCGTAACTCGATCAGGGTGCGCTGCTGTTCTTCCATGGGGTGTTTTCTGTCCTCCGTTGTTCTTCCCTTAACGTCCCAGCGGGTGCGGATCGCCACCCCGGCCCGCGCCCTCACCCACCAGGCGGGATCACGGGGCCATCGCGGGCATGGCCCTAGTAGTCCACCCCGGTGGAGACGGTGACCTTCTTGCCCTCGAGATTCTGGAAATTGATCGGCTGCAGGATCACCTGATCGGAGACCTTGAGGTCGCCGCCGGTCACGGCGATGAGGTAGCCGTCCGTCTCGCCGGTCTGCACCTCGCGCTCCACCACGCGGGAATCGCGGGAGACCACCAGCACCACCTGGGTGCCGTCGTCGTTGGTAAACACCGCCTCGGCCGGCACCGTCATCGCGTCCTTGGCGATCTCCTGGAGGATCTTCACGCGGGCGGAGGCCCCCATGCGCAGGCCCTCAGTATCGCCGGTCACGGCGATCTCCACGGGGAAGGTCACCTTGGCTCCAGAGCCGCCCGAGGCGCTCGCGAGGCCGGACTGGTCCTCCTGCACCGGGCCGTTGCCGGCCACCGGGGAGACGGAAACCACCTCGCCGGTGAACTCCTTATCGCCGGTCACGGGGGTGGTGAAGGTCACCGGGGAGCCCTCGGCCACCTTGTCGATGTCCGTCTCCTTGACCTCGCCGCGCAGCTTGAAGGCGGAATCATCGGCCACGGTCAGCATCGCGCCCTCGGCGGTCTGGCCCTCCTTGGCCCGAATCTCCGTGACCACGCCGGCCATGGTGGTCTTGACCGAGGCGTCGTCGATCTGCTTGCGCAACTTGTCCACGGCCTTCTCGGCCTCCTTGTCCGCGTCATCCGCGTTCTTGCGGGTATCGCGCACCACCTTGGCCTGGGCATCCACGTCCTTTTGGGTCACGCCGGTGTCCACCACGTTGGCCTCGGCCAGGGCCTGACGTAGATCCTCCGGGTCGATGTCCGGGTTGGCGCGGGCCTGATCCAGGGTGTACTCGGTACCGCCGTAGACGATGGTGGCGTTACCGCGGGCGGCCTCGGCCTTGAGCCGCTCGTACTCCTTTTCCGCGGCGGCCACGGCGGCATCGCCCTCCTTGCGCACCGCATCGGCGTGCTTCTCCGCCTCCGCCAGCTGCTCCTTGAGGTCGTCGGTATTGAGCTTGGCCACCACCTGCTTGGCCTCCACCCGGTCGCCCACGGCCACCTCGAGCTTGTCCACCTTGGCCGCGGCGGGGGCCGCCACGGTCTCCTTCTTCTCCGGCTCGATGGTGCCGGAGACGGCGATGCGATTAACGATGCCCTCGGTGGACACCGGCTGCACGTCGGCGGCGGTCAGCTCGGAGTCCCCGTCGGAACCTCCGCCGCCGAACACCGCACGGCAGCCCGCAAAGACCAACAGCAGCAGCGCCAACAGGGCCAGGAGGGTCAGCAGGGTGCGACGCCGCTTCTTCTTGCGCTGCTGCTCCTCCTCGGTGACCTCCCGCGTGGCCTCGGGATCCTCCTCGTGTTCCGCGTCGTCCTCGCCGGATTCCTCCTCGCCCTCGGCCAACACCACGGAATCCTCCGGGATGCCCCAGGCGGCGTCCTCGCCGTGCTCCTCGTCCTCGCCCATGGCGGTGGTGCTCAGACTGGTGACCCCGAAGCCCACCTTGTCCACGTCATCCACGTCGGCGGCGGAGAAACCGGAGGCACCCGCCCTGGTGGCTCCGGCGGCGATCTGCGCGCCGTAATCCGGCTGCTCGCCGTGGGCGGGGGAATCGGAGTCCTGGTAATCCTGCGCGGCGGCCGCCTCCGCGGCCCGGGCCTCCTCGACGTCAGCCTGGCCGGAATCGGCGGCCGCGGCATCGCCGCGCCCAGAGGTCTCCTCGTGCTGCTCGGGCATCCTGCCCGTCGTATCGCCCCCGCCCCGGTGCGGCAGGGGTACCTCGTTATAGAGGGAACCTTCTATGAGCTTTGGCGGGTCATTTTCGGTGTTCACGCGCGTATTTCCCGGCTCCTCATCACCGCCTCGCGGCGACGATCGCCACGACCGCGCACGCAGCCGTGGGTCGGGCAGGAACCGGGGTCTCCTTTCACCAGGTTAAGAGGTGCTCCACAGTCTGTTGTTACATGAGGTTATCGCATACCTCCCACCATCGGTGGAGAAACACCCCCGTGCTGCGCACGGAAATATCGCCAAAGGTACCCGCCGGTGCACCTTAACGCTTGCGGTAGAGCGCCCGACGCTGATATTTGGGCTCGGAGGTGACCAAAACGCCCAGGTTACGGAAGATTCCCTCGTCCACCGAACCCAGAATGGTGGTGGTGTGACAATCGCTACCTTTAAGGTTCTTCAGCTCCGCCAGCGCCCGGCGCGCCTCGGCCGAGCGGGCTGCGGACACCGACAGGGCGATGAGCACCTCGTCGGTGTGCAGCCTCGGATTGCGGGAACCGAGGTGCTGGGTTTTCAGAGTCTGAATCGGCTCGATGGAGTCCGGCGCCAGCAGATTCGCCGACTCCTCGATGCCAGCCAGGTGCTTGAGGGCGTTGAGAAGCATCGCGGAGGAGCATCCCAGCAGGTCGGAGGTCTTGCCGGTGATGATGGTGCCGTCGGAAAGCTCCATCGCGGAGGCCGGTTGCCCGGTGGCCTCCTCGACCGCCAGGGCGGGGGCCACCACCCGGCGATCGGTGGCGCTCACCCCGGCCTTGCTCATCACCATCGCCACCCGCTCGGACAGCAGCGGGTCGCGCTCCTCGCGACGCTCCTCCACCAGCGCCCGGTAGTAGCGGCGGATGATCTCCTGATTGGCGGCCTCGCGGCAGGCGGCGTCGTCGCTGATGGCGTACCCGGCCATATTGACGCCCATGTCCGTGGGCGACCGGTAGGGCGAGGCGCCCGAGAGGAGCTCCAGCATGGATTTCAGCAGCGGAAACACCTCGACGTCGCGGTTATAGCTGGTCACCTGCTCGCCGTAGGCGGACAGGTGGAAGGGGTCGATGACGTTGATGTCGTCGAGATCCACCGTGGCGGCCTCGTAGGCCAGGTTCACGGGGTGTTCCAGGGGCAGGTTCCAGATGGGGAAGGTCTCAAACTTGGCGTAGCCGGCCTGCACGCCGCGCTGGTATTCGTGATAGACCTGGCTCAGGCAGGTGGCGAGCTTGCCCGAGCCCGGCCCCGGCGCGGTAACCACCACGAGATCCCGGGAGGTCTCGGCGTATTCGTTGCGGCCGAAGCCCTCCTCGCTGATGATCCGGGCGGTATCGGTGGGGTAGCCGGGGATCACCCGGTGGCGGGCCACGGAAAGTCCCAGCTTTTCGAGCCGGGCGATAAAGTCCAGGGCCAGGGCGTTATCGTCTTCCAGCTGGGTGAGCACCACGGTATTAACCAGGAAGCCGCGCTCGCGGAACACGTCCACCAGGCGCAGGGCATCCTCCTCGTAGGGGATGCCGAGGTCCGCGCGCACCTTCTGGCGCTGAAGATCCTTGGCATTGACGCACACCAGGATCTCCACCTCGTCACGGATGTGCTCCAGCATGGCGATCTTGTTGTCCGGAGTGAAGCCGGGCAGCACGCGGGAGGCGTGGAGGTCATCGAAGAGTTTGCCGCCCATCTCTAGATAGAGCTTGCCGCCGATCGTGGCGCGGCGCGCGCTGATGTGCTCGGACTGCATCCGAATGTATTTTTCCCGATCAAAGCCCTGGCGCATTCTTCCCCTTTTCGGTGGTGCTCGCTCGACTGCCCCAGCATACCCGCCGCTCTATACTGTTTCCTATGCCGGAAGGTCACGTGATTCATGGGCTTGCCCGCCGCCTCAACGCCGAGTTCGGCGGAAAAACGGTCGAGGTTCGCTCGCCCCAGGGACGCTTTGCCCGGGAGGCCGCGCTGCTCAACGGCCACCCCTTGGAACGCGCGGAGGCCTGGGGCAAGCACCTCTTTATCGCCTTCGACGCCCCCCACCCCGAGCACATCGTGCACATCCACCTGGGGCTGATCGGCAAGCTCGCCTTCCACCCGCACGCGGAGCCGGTGGGGCAGGTGCGGCTGCGCCTCAGCGACGGGCGCACCGACGCCGACCTCCACGGCCCCCAGTGGTGCCGCCTCGTCACGGAGGAGGAACGCGCCGCGGCCATCGCCCCGCAGGGGGCCGACCCCCTGCGGGCGGACGCCGACCCGCAACCGGTGTTCGACGCCGTGCGACGCTCGCGGCGCGCCATCGGCTCCCTGTTGATGGATCAACACCTCTTCGCCGGGGTGGGCAACATCTACCGCGCCGAGACCCTGTTTCGCTTGGGGATCTCCCCCTTTACCCCCGGGCGCGAGCTGAGCCCCGAGGCCGCGCGGGCCCTCTGGGACGACCTGGTGGGGCTCATGCGGGTGGGCGTGGAGCGCGGGCGCATCGACACCGTGCGCGAGAAACACACCCCGGAGGCGATGGGCCGCCCACCGCGCAAGGACGACCACGGCGGCGAGGTCTACGTGTACCGCCGGGAGGGCCAACCCTGCTACGTGTGCGCCACCCCGGTGCGACTTCAGGCGATGGAGGGCCGCAACCTGTTCTGGTGCCCGTCCTGCCAGCCGGAGGCCGCCGTCCGCACCTCCTGATCGCTCAGGCGACGCACGCGACCGTCGCTCATCTCCACCGCGGCATCCGCCACCGCCAGCTGGGAGCGATCGTGGGTGACCAGGAGGGTGGCCACCCGGCGATCGTCGGTCAGCTGGCGCAGGAGGGTCACGATCTCCTCCGAGAGGGCGCGATCCAGCGCCGAGGTAGGCTCGTCCGCCAGGATCACCGCCGGATCTCCCATGAGCGCCCGGGCGATGGTCACCCGCTGGCGCTGCCCGCCGGAGAGCTCCTGCACGCGCCGGTGGCCCAGGCCGCCCAGGCCCACCTCCTCCAGCAGGGAGTCCGCCCGCCGAGCGCGGCTGCCGCGCGGGCCGCGCACCCCGCGCAGGTGGTCCGCCACGAGGAGCTGCTCGCGCACCGTGAGTGCGGCCAGCAGATTGGGGTTCTGGAAGATCATGCCGATGCGCTCGCGGCGCACCCGGGAGCGCCCGGGTTCATCGACCCCGTGCAGGGCCTGGGAATCCACCCACACCTCGCCCGAGCTGGGCGGGATCAACCCCGCCAGGACGGAGAGCAGCGTGGACTTGCCGGAGCCGGACTCGCCCACCACGGCGACGAGCGAGCCCGCCGGGACGCTCAGGCTCACCTCGTCTAGGGCGGTCACGGTGCCGGTGCCGTCGGGCAAGACGCAGGTTACGCGGTTAAGGCAGAGAGTCATGTGCGGGAGCCTCCTGAGAGTCAGTGTGATGCCTTAGCTGTTCAGTGCCATCTGGGGGTCCACGGCGGCCACCTTGCGCGTGGCCAGCCAGGCGCCCACCAGGCCCAGGGCCAATACGCCCGCCGCCGGCGCCGCCACCGTGGTGACGCTCAGCTCAAAGGGCACTACCCGGCGCGCTATGAGCCCCAGGCCCGCGGCCAACCCTGCCCCCACGGCGACCCCCACGCTCAGGACGAGCGCCGCCTGGCCGAGGCTGTCGCGCAGCACGTAGCCCTTCGAGGCCCCCAACGCGCGCAGCACCGCGATGTCGCGGGTGCGCTGGATGGTCCACACGCTCAGGAAGGCCAGGATGACCAGCGCGGAGATGCCGTAGAGCAGCCCCTGGATGGAAAGCAGGGAACCGCGTTCGGACTGGTAGGCCGCCAGGCCCGCGAAGGACTCCCTCACGCTCACCGCCTCCGAGCCGGTGGCCCGGGCGGTATTCGCCCAGGCGTCCCCGGGGGTGCCGTCCACCATGAGCACGGTGGGGGCGGAGGAGTGGGACACCTTCTTCCAGGTCTCCAGGCTCACCCACGCCACGGGCAGGTGGCTGTAGTATTCCTCCGGCGCAAGGCCCGCCACCGGCAGGTTTACCCCGCCCATGCTGAGCCGTTCCGGGAAACCGGAACCGGAGGCGTCGATGCTCTCCGGCAGGAGTACCCCCTCCCCGGGGACCTCCCCGCCGCCGGGCACCCGGCTGCCCGCGGGCAACCCCAGCACCGCCACGGCGGCGGTGGTCTCGTCCCCGTGCGCGCTCGTCTGGCTCACGCCCAGCGGCGTGACCGCCTCCACCCCGGGGGTCTTCCTCCAGGCGTTGGCCACATCCTCCGACACCGTGGACTCCGCGAAGTCGATCGTGGGGCTCAACACGTAGCGCTGCGGGCCCAGGGCCTCCAGCGCGGAGGTGTTCTGCTTGCCCAGACCACCCGTGAGCCCCGTGAGCATCACCAAGAGCAGCACGATGAGCGCCACCACGGTGCCCAGCAGGCTAAAGCGGCCCCACGCCCGGCGAATATCCCGCAGCGCAAGAAACATGGGAAGTCCTTTCCGACATTGCCGTCCGTCTCGTCGATCCGGTGCTCCCCATCCTGTGCCGCCCACCCCGCGCCCCACATCGGCCCCCGGCCGGATTCTGCTCTCGGCCATTCGGCCGATGCCACCGCCCCGCCTGCCCCCTAGGCTGGCTGCCGTGCCCCACCGTGACCCCCGCGCTGCCTCCGCCCTCGACCGCATCCTGGAAACCATGCGGGTGAGCCTGCACGTCCTGTTCGCCTTCCTCCTCTTTTTCGGGGCGACGGCCACCGCGGGCGGGGCGGCCGACGGCACCGGGTCGCCGCTCGCGCGCGCCCTGTGCGCCGCCCTCATTATCGCCCTCGCCGCCACCTACCTGGCCGGTACCGCGTGGGAAAACCGCTTCGCCCACCGGCGCACGAGCCGCGATCCCGCGCCCCACCGCCTGCCCTGGCTAAGCCTCGTGCTCGCCCAGTGGCTGGCCCTCCTGCTGCTCAGCCACCACTTCCTGTGGCTCCTCTTTCCCCTCACCTTCCTCATCTGGCACCTCATGCCCCGCGACGCCTGGGGCTTTCCCGTGGTGCTCCTCGCCTGGGGCTGCGGCGCCGGGCTGCCGCTGATCCTGCCCCGCCTCGGCGGACCGCTGCCCGCAGGCCCGGTGCTCAGCGGCGCGCCGAGCTGGGGGCTCGGCGGCCTGCTGGGCCCCCTGCTCGGCGTGGCCTTCGCCTCTGCCTGCTACTTCGCCTACCGCGCCCTGCACCGCGAGGCCGCACGCCACCGGCGCATCGCCGCCGACCTCGCCGCCGCCCAGGAACAACTGCTCTTCGCCGAAAACCAGGCCGGGCGCCTGGCCGAACGCGAACGCCTCAGCCGCGACATCCACGACACCCTCGCCCAGGGTTTCAACTCCATCGTGCTGTTCTCCCGGGCCTGCGAGAAGAACCTCCGGGCGCTAGGCGATGGCGCGAACCCCGGGATCCGGCTCGACACCGCCCTGAAACAACTCCGCACCATCGAGGCCGTGGCCGCCGAAAACCTCACCGAGGCCCGCCGGCTCGTGGCCGGGAGCGCCCCGGAGACCCGCGACCTCTCCCGGGCGCTGACCGACCTCGGCACGCGCGTCACCCAGCGCCACGGGCTGCCCGTGGAGGTCATCGCCCCCGACCGCACCACCCGGAGCCTCCCCGCACCCACCGCCTCCGCGCTGCTGCGCGTGGCCCAGGAAGCGCTCACCAACACCGTGCGCCACGCCCACGCCTCCCGCGCGCGCCTCACCGTCAACGCCTGGGAACACCACATCACCCTGGATGTCTTCGACGACGGCACCGGCTTCGACCCCACCGCCGTCCAGGGCTACGGGCTGCCCGGCATCCGGTCCCGGCTGCGCGAGATCGGCGGAACGCTCGCCATCGACTCCTCCCCGCACGGCACCGTGCTGACCGCGCGGGTACCGTGGGAGCAATCATGATACGGGTCATGCTCATCGACGATCACCCGGTGGTGCGCGCCGGGCTGCGCGCCATCCTCGACAGCTTCGACGACGTCACCGTGGTGGCCGAGGCCGCCACCGGACCCAGCCCGGCCGAGGTGGGCGAGGACGTGGACGTGGTGGTCATGGACATCCAAATGCCCGGCGTAGACGGCATCGCCGCCACCCGCGCCCTGCGCGAGGCCGACGGGCCGCCCGTGCTCATCCTGACCACCTACGACGCCCAAGCCGACATCGTGGCCGCCCTCGCCGCCGGCGCGCGGGGCTACCTGCTCAAGGACGCCGCCGAAGAGGAACTCCACCGAGCCGTGACCGCCACCGCCCGGGGCAAGCGCACCCTCTCCCCCGAGGTGGCCACCGCGCTCGCCGAGCGCATAGGCAGGCCGCACGAGGCGCTGTCTCCCCGGGAAACGGAGATCCTGCGCGCCCTGGCCACCGGGGCCACCAACCAGCAACTGGCCCGCTCGCTGTTCATCTCGCTGGGCACCGTCAAGACCCACCTGCTGCACATCTACCAAAAGCTCGGTGTGGACAACCGCACCGCGGCGATCGCCAAGGCGCGGGAGGAGC
This sequence comes from Corynebacterium sp. zg-331, assembly GCF_014267345.1. Lineage (GTDB taxonomy): Bacteria > Actinomycetota > Actinomycetes > Mycobacteriales > Mycobacteriaceae > Corynebacterium. Next base: position 98,829 of record NZ_JACMYD010000006.1, on the reverse strand, counting down.
GGCTGATCTGAGGGGGTGGGGCGGTTTAAAACGAAAACCCTGGGTCCAGTCGTCCGGCTGGGGTCCCAGGGTTTTCTTCCTTTCCTGTCGTAACAGGCGGTTTTTGCCTATCACTGTGCACCATCCGCAAGCGTTCGTCGATCAGAAAACGATCTTCCCCTGGCCTGCGCCTTCTTCGTCCCGCAGACGGGGCGGGCGTCGGCACGCGGTGGGCCCCGCTAGGAGGAGGGGTGCTGTCCCCAGTGCGTGCGCATGGCCGCCACCACGAGGCTCAGCCGGGAGTTCACGCCGAAGTGGTTGATGAGCTGCGAGACATGCTTTTTCACCGTGGACTCCGCGTAGGTGGTGCGCGCGGCGATCTCGGCGTTGGAGAGGCCGTCGCACAGCAGGGAGAGCACCCGCTGTTCGCCAGGGGAGAGCACGATTTCTTCCTTGTCCTGCTGGGCCTGCTGCTGGGCGAGTTCGCGCGCGGGGATGTAATCCACCAGGCGGGAGAGGCACTGCGGGGAGACGGAGGTGCCGCCATTCATCGCGTCGCGCACCGAGGAGATGATTTCCTGCGGGCGCGCCGATTTGATGATGTAGCCCGCGGCGCCGCCGGTGAGGGTTTGCAGCATGGTCTCATCGGTGTCAAAGCCGGTCATCGCCACGAAAACCGGGGGTGTGGGCCGCTTGCGGGTCTCCTGAAGTAGGGCGATGCCGTCCATTTCCGGCATGTGAATGTCGGTGAGCACCAGGTCGATGTCGTAGTCGTCCAAGGCCTTGAGCGCCAGGAGGCCGTTGGAGGCCTCCGCCACCACGTGAATGTCGGTGGTGGTATTGAAATAGGTGCGCAGGGAAGACAGCACCAGGGGGTCGTCGTCTACCAGAAGCAGGCGGATATCCCCGCTATGTTCCGGGGTCACGGCACTCATGAGCACCACGGAAGGGTCGGGTTCTTACGGCAGCTAAATACCGAGGCGGCGGAATCCTTGACCGCGTACTCCGCCACCGTGGCGAGCGCTCCCCGGCCCACCGTGGGAACCGGGGCCGCCTGGGCCGCGGAGGGTACCGTCAGCAGGCCGACAGCAGCGGCCGCGGCACAGGCCGCGCCGCGCAAATGATGAATTCGGTTCATGGGGCTGCACCAGCCTTTCTAGGCATGACGTGTCACTTTGGTCGAAATAATAGTATAGGATCCCGGGGTGGTTCGCGGAAGCGACACCGAGCTGGGGGAGATAAAAGTCACGCATCCCACGGCGTTCCGGAATTAAAAATCAATGGAGAGCGTCCACGTTTTTCCGTCGCTGTGGGTGGATAATTTGCCACCCATACTTGCCACGGATCGCCGCATCATTCTCATGCCCAGGCCGGAGGAGAGCACGGAGGAGGAAAGCCGCCCCCGGCGTTCCTCCTCGCTGGCGATCTCGTTGCTCATGGTGATGCGCAAGCCCCCCTCGTGGCTCGCCGCGTGCAGCCGCACCTCCGAGCCCGGGGTGGCGTATTTGATGGCGTTGGTCGCCCCCTCCAGCAGCACCTTGTGCAGCATCTCCAGGGTGGGGTTGGTGATCTGCACCTCCGCGCTCTCGTCTACCACGATCACGCTCAGGTGGTGCTCGCGCATCTTGGCCGTGACCTCCTTGACCGTGTCCACCAGGGCCGGACCGGAGGGCTTTTCCTGCCGATCCTGCGGGGCGTTGAGGAGACTCAGCAGGGAGCGCACCTGGGACATCGTCATCCGGGCGTCTTCCGCGATCCCAGAGAGCTCCCCGTGCAGGGCGCTGCCCTGGGCTTCCTGCATGGCAAGGACCTCCGAGCGCATAACAATGGAGGTCAGGGAGGCCGCAACGGAGTCGTGGAGGGTGCTGGCGAGCTCCTCGCGGCGCTTGCGGTATTCGTCTCGCCACTGCTCGGCGAGCTCGATTTTCTGGCGCACCTTTCGCCCCAGCGTCCACCCGGCAAAGGCCGTGACCACCATGAAGCCCTCCCAGATGAGCACGGCGGAGAAGTCGGCCTCGATGGCCCGGGAGTGCCGGTCGATCAGGCCGAGGATGCCCACCGCCACGCCGTCGAACAGCACCAACCGCACCTTGCCGTGGTATCCCACCAACGCCATGACCACGGCGCAGAGGAAGACGTTGGGGGGCAAAAAGAGGTGGGGAAGGAAAACCGTGAGGGCGAAGGTAAACAGGAAGCCGAGGCTGCCCAGGAGGGGATAGCGCACCACCAGAGCAACGCTGGTGGTGAGAACGGCCGTCCACAGCGCGCTTTCCGCGCTGATCTCGTAGGGTTCGCTCATCCACAGCGCAAAGACCACCCAGCTCATTGCGCAGAGCACCACCCAGCCCTCGCGGGGAACGCAACGTATCGCTTGGGCTAGCTTGTCCATGACCACATCCCTCTCGCTTTCGCCGCATCGACGCACCGGTCGGTTCCGCGGGGTACGGGCAGGTGGTAAAGCATAGTCGAAAAGTAGCGGCGGGCCATAGCACAACGACGCGCCCGGAGCATAGAAAACCCGGTCGAGGTGCCCGTTTCCCTGCACCTCGACCGGGTTTTCTACACTGCACGACCCTAAGTGGACGCACTCACTGTGGTTTCCCGTTCGATCAAGTTCCGAGAACCTCTCCGGCGGCTCCCGTTGTTTGACCTAAGCACAGGGTAACCTTAGATACCCCTCAAGGTCAACCCTTTGATGGAAAATTATCGCCCCGCTCGCCTTCATCGCTGGTCACAGGCTCGACCTTCCGACAAGGATACCCTCATATGGGGGTAGGCTTACCTAAAAACTCCGGCGCACGCGCGCACCGCGGGCGGGTAATATGCCTCACTATGAGCCTCCTATACCCGGTAGACAGCGTCCGTCGCGCCGAGGCCGCCCTCCTGGCCCATCAGAGCGAACCCGATCAGCTCATGCGCGAGGCCGCGCGGCACGTGGCCGCCACCGCCGTGGCCATGCTCGACCGGCGCCGACCAGGCACACCCCATCGACCCCGCGTGCTGCTCCTCGTGGGCACCGGGGGCAACGGCGGTGACGCCCTCTACGCGGGCGCGCTGCTGCTCGAGCGGGGAATATCGGTGGCGGCCCTGACGTTGGGTTCTCGCACGTACCCGGGAGCCGCCGAGGCCTTCCTCGACGCCGGAGGCATCTTCCTCGACCAGGACCCCGACAGGGTAGGGGAGGAGGCCGCCTGGGGATACCACCTGGTGATCGACGGCATCGCGGGCCTGGGGGGCCACGCGGGACTGAGTGATGCCGCCGCCTGGTTGGCCGACGACCTGCTCCACGCCGGGGTTCCCGTGCTCGCCATCGACGTCCCCTCCGGCCTGCCCGCCGATACCGGCCAGCCCCCGCCGCCGCGCATCCTGGAGCGCCACGGCACCCGTCGCACGGTGGCCGGCTTCCTCACCGCCCACGCCACGCTCACCTTCGGGGCCCTGCGGCCGGTACACGCCGCGCACACCGCCTGCGGACAGGTGCTCTGCGCGGACCTGTGCCTTCGCGGAGCGCCGAGCCTGAGCGAGGCCCTGAAGGACTCCGCCGACCCGAGCGCCCTCCTCTATCGCGCGGTACCGCCGGTCTCACCCCTCGATCCCGTGCCGGGGGAGATCTACCCCCTGAGCCCCCTCCCGCTGCTGACCGGGGAGCTCGAACCGTCCGGGACGGACGATAAATACAGCTCCGGGGTGGTGGGCATCCTCGCCGGCAGCGCCGCCTACCCCGGGGCCGGCGTGCTGGCCGCCCAGGCCGCGGTGCGCGCCACCCCGTCGATGGTGCGCTACGTGGGCGGCGACTATCGTAGCGTGGTCGCCGCGCTGCCGGAGGTCGTGGGCGCCGCCGACCTCACCGCAACCGGGCGGGTGCAGGCCTGGGTCGTCGGCCCCGGGCGCGGCACCGACGAGGAGGCCGCGGAGGAACTGACCGCCGTGCTGGGCCGCCCGGAGCCCGTGCTCTGCGACGCCGACGCGCTCACCCTGCTCACCCGGAACCCGCAGGCACAACGCCTGGTGCGGCAACGCCCCCGGGGTAGCACCGTGCTCACGCCCCACGCCGGGGAGTTTGCCCGCCTGCGCCGAGGCCTGGGCCTTGCGGAAAGCGCCGCACCGCCGTGGATGCAGGCCGCGGAGGTAGCGCGAGAGCTCGGCGCGGTGGTGCTGCTCAAGGGCCGGTTCACGAGCATCGCTCGCGAGAACGTGACCATCATCATCGACACCGGACACTCCTGGGCCGCGACACCCGGTTCGGGGGATGTGCTGGCCGGGCTGCTGGGCGCGTGGCTCGCCCGGATGCCGGATCGGCCCCACGAGGCCGCCGCGCTCGCCACCCATCTGCACGCGGTGTCCGCGCGGATCGCCGCCGAGACCCCCGAGGGACCGGCCCCCACCTCGGCCTCCGAGATCGCCGCGGCGATCCCCACCGCCACGGCCCGGGGGTTGCGCGCCTACCGGGCCGCACGCGAACCCTGGCGGTAGGGCGCGGCATTGCCGATGTTTCACGTGAAACATCGGCGCATCCACCTTCGTACCGAGTTTGTCGCGGCGCGCGTTTTTCCCCGATAAAACCGGGAAGATTCCCTTTATCATGAACCCATGAGCGAGACGCAGGAAGCGCGGGCCGACCCCCTCCCGCATGCCAGTGACCTGGGAACCTTCTACACGTATCGCCCCACCACACCCAAACGCGTGCTCTCTGGCCTGAGCCTGGGGATCGCGGGGATCTTCCTCTTCGCCGCGCTCCACGGACTGCGCGTCTACCAGGGCGACGACGCCCTGTGGAACCTCTCCGCGGGCCTGCTCTACACCCTGGCCACGGGGCTGCCCGGGGGATACTGGCTGGCACACACACTCCTCGACACCCAGCGGGTGCAGCGCTGGGCCACGGAGCAGGAGGCTTACAGCACCAACTGGCAGTGGCTGGCCGAGAACGAGGCCCACAGCCTCACCCACCCCCTGCCGCGTCTGCCGGCGCTGCCGAGGCGCCGCTGGTGGGCGGTGTGGCTGACCGGCGCGACCCTATTCGTCCTGGCCGCCAGCCTGGGCAACAACATGTCCGTGGCCTAAGGGCCACAAAAGGGAACTCCACACAGTGTGGTGTTGTGTGGAGTGTTGCCCTGCGCGGGCGAGCCTCGGACGGCCTCTACTTCACCACCAGGTTCACCATGCGGCCGGGCACCACGATGGTCTTGACCACGTTCTTGCCCGCCACATGCTCGGCCACCTTAGGATCGGCCAGGGCGGCGTCGATCACCGCCTGCTGTTCGGCCTCGGCGGGAACCGTGATGCGCCCGCGCACCTTGCCATTGACCTGCACCGGAAGCTCCACCTCCTCGTCCACCAGCCACGTGTCCTCGTGAGTGGGGAAGGGCACGAAGGCGATGGTGCCCTCGTGGCCCAGGCGCGACCACAGCTCCTCCGCGATGTGCGGGGCCACGGGGGAGAGCATGATGGGCAGCGGCTCCACCAGGTCGCGGGGAACCCCGGCGGGATAGGCCTTGGTGAGGTAATTGACGTACTCGATGAGCTTGGCCACCACCGTGTTGTTGTGCAGGTTCGCATAATCGTCCCGCACCCCGGCGATGGTGCGGTGCAGGGCCCGGCGATCGTCGTCGGTGGGTGCGGCGGCGGAAACCGCGAGCTCCCCGGTGTCCTCGGCCACGATCAATCGCCACAGGCGCTGGAGGAAGCGGTGCGCGCCCACCACGTCCTTGGTGGCCCAGGGGCGGGAGGTATCCAGCGGGCCCATCGCCATCTCGTACACGCGCAGGGTGTCCGCGCCGAAATCCCGGCAGATGTCGTCCGGGGCCACGGCGTTCTTTAGGGACTTGCCCATCTTGCCGTACTCCCTCTTGACCTTCTCGCCCCGGTAGAAAAACTCCCCGTCGCGCTCCTCCACCTCCGCGGCCGGCACGTACACGCCGCGAGCATCGGTATAGGCGTAGGCCTGGATGTATCCCTGGTTGAACAGGCGGCGATACGGCTCCGAGGAGGTCACGTAGCCGAGGTCAAAGAGCACCTTGTGCCAGAAGCGCGCATACAGCAGGTGCAGCACCGCGTGCTCCACGCCGCCGACGTAGAGGTCCACGCCGCCGGGATCCTGCGGGCCGTGCTGCTCGGAGCGCGGCCCCGTCCAGTAGCGCTCGTTGTCGATGTCGCAGAAGGCTTCGCTGTTGGTGGGGTCGATGTAGCGCAGCTGATACCAGGAGGAACCGGCCCACTGGGGCATGACGTTGGTGTCCCGATAGTAGGTCTGGGGGCCATCGCCCAGGTCCAGCTCCACCTCCACCCAGTCGCGCACCTTGGCCAGGGGCGGGTGCGGCTCGGAGTCGGCGTCATGGGGGTCCGCCGCCGCCGGCTTATAGTCCTCCACCTCCGGCAGATCCACCGGCAGCATGGACTCCGGCAAGGCATGGGCCAGGCCCTCGGCGTCGTACACGATGGGGAAGGGCTCGCCCCAGTAGCGCTGCCGGGCAAAGAGCCAGTCGCGCAGCTTGTATTGGATGGTGCCGCGGCCCGCGGCTCGGTCCTCCAGCCACTCGATGACCCGGGCGATACCTTCGGCCTTATCCAGCCCGTTGAGATCAAGCCCGGCCTCGTTGGCGGAGTTGACGTGCGCGCCGTCGCCCTCGTAGGCCTCCTCGGCCACGTTCCCGCCGCCGATCACCTCGACAATCGGCAGCCCAAAGACCTGGGCAAACTCGTGGTCACGGGAGTCGTGCGCCGGCACCGCCATGATCGCACCCGTGCCGTAGCCGGTGAGGACGTAATCCGCGATGAACACCGGCACCCGCTGCCCCGAGACGGGATTGGTGGCGTAGGCTCCCAGGAACACGCCCGTCTTTTCCTTGTTCTCCTGGCGTTCCAGATCGGACTTGGCCGCGATGTCGGCGCGGTAGGCCGCCACCGCCTCCCGCGGGGTGGCCCGGCCGTACGTCCAGCGCTCATCCACCCCGTCGTAGCTGCCGGTGCCGCCGTCCACCAGGGCATCCACCAGCTCGTGCTCCGGGGCCAGTACCACGTAGGTGGCGCCGAACAGGGTATCCGGGCGCGTGGTAAACACCGTGATGTCGCGGTCCTGGGCGGAAAAGTCCACCTCCGCCCCCCGGGAGCGGCCAATCCAGTTGCGCTGCATGGCCTTGACCTTGTCCGGCCAATCCAGGTGCTCCAGGTCGTCGCTGAGCCGATCCGCATAAGCCGTGATCCGCATCATCCACTGGGAAAGACGCTTGCGGAATACCGGGAAATTACCGCGCTCCGAGCGCCCCTCCGCCGTCACCTCCTCGTTGGCCAAGACGGTACCCAGGCCCGGGCACCAATTCACCATGGAGGAGGAGCGATAAACCAGGCGGAACTCGTCAATCACCCTCTGCTTATCCAGCGGCGATAATGTCGCATACGCGCCCTTATCCGCGAATCCCTCCGGCAGGGGCATCTCCCCGCTCTCCAGCAGGGGCACCAATTCCTCGATGCGGCGGGCCTTGCCCTGGCGGGAATCGAACCAGGAATGATAAATCTGCAGGAAAATCCACTGCGTCCACCGATAAAACTCCGGATCCGTGGTGGCCACACTGCGGCGGCGATCGTGCCCCAGGCCCAGGGCGCCCAGCTGGCGCTTCATGTTCTCGATATTGGCCATCGTGGTGGTGCGCGGGTGCGTTCCCGTCTGAATGGCGTACTGCTCCGCGGGCAGGCCAAAGGCGTCATAGCCCAGGGTGTGCAGCACGTTTTTGCCCAGGGCGCGGTGGAACCGGGCGTAGACGTCCGTGGCGATGTAACCGAGCGGATGCCCCACGTGCAGCCCCGCCCCGGAGGGGTAGGGGAACATGTCCTGCACGAAGAGCTTGTCCTCCGGCAGGGCGGCACGCCCCCCCGCCGCGGCCAGGGGACCCACCGGATTGGGCGCGTTAAACGTGCCGTGCTCCTCCCAGTAGCGCTGCCAGGACTGCTCGATCTGGGCCGCCAACTCCGCGGTATAGCGGTGCGGCGGGGTCGCGGGGGTATCGGTGGGATTCGTCATGGTTGACCAGTCTAGTAGGTCGCCGAGACGGCGGCGGGCGCTCCGCTAAGGGTGGAGCGCAGCCGACAATCGAAGAAAAAATCCCCCGCGCGTCACACCCACCCTGTAGCCTCAGTAACACTTCCCGCGGCGGGGACGATTCTGCGACAGAAAGCCCCGCGGCAATTGATATCGACCTCAGAAGGAGGCCACCTTGACCAGCGCAGCTCCCTCACCGGAACTCGACGCCCAGGCCCGCAGGCGCGTGCTCTTCGCCACCACCATCGGCACCGCCGTGGAATGGTACGACTACTTCCTCTACGCCGCCTCCGCCGGTTTGGTGTTCAACCATCTCTTCTTCAGCGAGCTCGACGGTGGCCTCGCCCTCATCCTGAGCTACCTCACCGTGGGCCTCTCCTTCCTATTCCGTCCCTTCGGCGCCTTCCTCGCCGGGCACTTCGGCGACCGTTACGGCCGCCGGGTGGTGCTCATGATCACCCTCTTTGGCATGGGCCTGGCCACCACCCTGATCGGCCTCCTGCCCACCTACGCCACCATCGGCATCGTCGCCCCCGCCCTGCTCATCCTGCTGCGCATCATCCAGGGCATCTCCGCCGGGGGCGAGTGGGGTGGCGCGGTGCTGCTCTCCGTGGAACACGCCCCCACGAACAAGCGCGGCCTCTTCGGCGCCTTCCCGCAGATGGGCGTGCCCGCCGGCCTGCTGCTCTCCTCCGGCGTGCTGGCCCTGATGAGCAACATCGCCCCCGGCGACGCCTTCCTGGAATGGGGCTGGCGCCTGCCCTTCCTGCTGAGCATCGTGCTGGTGGCCGTGGGCTACCTGGTGCGCATGGGAGTGGAGGAATCGCCCGTGTTCACCGAGATCGAGGAGCGCAAGAAGACCGCCAACGCGCCCATCGGGGACCTGTTCCGCAGGAACACGCCCCTGGTCCTGGTGGCGGCCCTGCTCTTTGCCGGCAACAACGCCGTGGGCTACATGACCGCCGGCGGGTACGTGCAGAACTACGCCACCAACCCGCAGGGACCCCTCGCCCTGGATCGCAGCACCGTGCTGTGGTCCGTCACGGCCTCCGCCGTGGCCTGGCTCATCACCACCGGATTCGCCGGCTGGGTCTCCGACTTCTGGGGGCGGCGCACCACTTACGTCGTGGGCTACCTGCTGCAACTGGTGGGCGCGGTGGCGCTCTTTCCCATCATCAACCAGGGCGGTCCCACCATGCTCACCCTCGGCCTCCTGCTGCTCACCGTGGGGCTCGGCCTCACCTACGGGCAGCAATCGGCCACCTACGCCGAGTTGTTCCCCGCCTCCATGCGCTTCTCCGGAGTCTCCATCAGCTACGCCATCGGCGCGATCTTCGGCGGTGCTTTCGCCCCCATGATCGCCCAGTGGCTCTTCGAGGCCACCGGCGGCACCGGGGCCATCTCCGTCTACCTCGCCTTCATGACCCTCGTGGGCCTGGGGGCCGCGCTCGCCCTGCGGGATCGCACGGGCATCCCCCTCGGCCCGGATCACGAGGCCGAGCAGGCCGCCTCCCCGCTGCGCTTCCACGCGGCGCGCTAGGGGCCCAGCGCGACCCCCCTTACGCGGCGGCCTCTTCCGCCCCGCGCGGCGCCTCCTGCTCCGGCAGATCCCCGTGAGCGAACTTGTTGATGATGAGCGCGATCGCGCCGTCGCCCGTCACGTTGGCGGCGGTACCAAAGGAATCGATAGCGATGTAGGCGGCGATCATGAGGGCCACCTGGTCGTCGCTAAAGCCCAGCATGCTGCTCAACAGCGCCACGGCCGCCATCACCCCGCCGCCCGGCACGCCCGGCGCCGCGATCATCGTGACGCCCAGCATGAAGATGAAGCCCACCGCCAGGCCCACGGACACCTCCATGCCCGCCATGTAGACGATGGCGAACGCAAAGAGCGTCAGCTTCATCATCGAGCCCGCCAGGTGGATCATGGCGCACAGCGGCACCACAAAGCCCGCCACGGAGTCCGACACCCCGTTCTTGCGCACCGCGCGATACGTCACCGGAATGGTCGCCGCCGAGGAGGCCGTGCCTAGGGCCGTGCCGTAGGCCGGCATCATCGTGCGCAGCGCCCGGAACGGATTCGTGCCCGCGAGCAGCCCGGCGAGCAGGAACTGGAACAGGAGGTACACCAGGGTCATCGCCGTGGCCAGCACCAACACCGTGCCGAAGGCCACCAGCGTCTCCACCAGGTTGCCGTTCATGCCCAGGTTGAGGAACATGCCGAAGATAAACAGCGGCAGCAGCGGCACGATGAAGGAGCTAACCACCCTCATCACGATCTGCTCCAGCTCGCGGGTGGCCCGATAGATCCGATCCGCCTTCATCGTGGCCATCGCCACGCCCAGGCAGAAGGCCAACAGCAGGGCGCTCATCAGCTCCAGGGGCGGCGGCATCTCCACCGTGAAATAGGGGGAGAGGGCCCCCGCCTCGATGTCCGCAACCCCCGTGTTCAGCTGCTCCCCGGAGAGCAACCGCGGGTACACCTCCCGCGCCACCCCGTAGGCCAGCAGCCCGGAGAGCACCGTGGAGGCGTAGGCCACCGCCGTGGTGATCGCCAGCCACTTGCCCGCACCGCGCCCCAGGCCCGCGATCGCCGGGGTAATCAGGGCGAAGATCAACAGGGGCACGAAGAAGCCGAGGAAGTTCGCAAACAACCCATTGAAGGTGATGAAGACCCTGGCCAGGGCCTCCGGGAAAAAGAAGCTGCACACGATGCCCAGGATGATCGCCACGATCACCCGGAAGAGCAGCGAAGAGGCCATGCGCTTGATGTCCATGCGGTCCTGCGCTTTCTACTATCGACGACGGGGCGCTCGGCCACGGCGCCCATGCTCCGCAGAGGAAACAGGCACATCAGACAACGCCCAGGTGGGGTTAGATTACAAGATCACAGGGTAGCCCAGGGCGAGGGTCGAGCGGGACGAAAGCAAGGGAAAAGCCCCCCGACCCGGAAAGGGCCAGAGGCCTGTGACGCGCAGCGTTGACGTGGTTTTACTTCCGGGCGTCGCGCTCGGCTTCGGTCGCGGCGCCGTCGGTCTCGATGCGCTCCTTCTTCAACTCCTCGGACACGCGCTGGTTCTCGGTGACCTGTTCCTTTTCCAAAGCTACCTTTTCCTTCGCCACGGTGTCCTTGGACACGTTCACGCGCTCCTCGTGCAGCACCACGGAGGCTTCGCCCTCAGTCAAGGGCTGGCCATCCACCTGCTCATCGCCGGTGATCGGGGTGCGCACCACGCGCACCTCCTCGCGGCTCACGGGTACGTCCACCGTCTCGGTCTCGGTAACCACGAACTTGCGCAGACGAGCCTCGCCGGTCTGGACGTTCTCCTTGGTGACGTTCAATTCCTCCTCGGAGCGCACCAGAGAGTTACCATCCGCGGCCTCCTCGCGGGCGGCGGTGCGCCCCTGCTCCTGGCGCTCCTGAGCGCCCTGCTGCACGCGGGACTCGTAGATGTCTTGGTAGTCCGCGGCGTTCACACCGTAGTGCTCGTTCAGACGGTTCTGATCCGTGGTGGTCAGCGCGGTATCGGAACCGAAGTCCGGGGCGTCCTTGATGAGGTCCTTGGCAAAAGCCAGGCGGAGTTCCTCACCATCAAACTGAGCGCCGCGCAGGGGCACCAGGGAGGAGTTCAGGCCAAACAACCCGTGGCTGACCTCCACAAAGGTGGGCTTCCCGGTGTTATCGTCCAGGAAAACCTCTTTCACGTCACCCAGCTTATCCCCAGAGTTATCGTAGGCCGTAGCGTTGAACAAATCCGCGATGTTTTTCTTCGCACTCATGTCCAGTTCCTTTCTATAAAAAATATAACGGTCGGAAAACGTACTTTGTCCAAACGGAACCTCGTCGGTCATAAACAAACCTCTCGGCCGCTCGAACACCATCGACGCTATCAACACTTCCCGAAACTCGCCAGGGGAGATCAAACAGGTCACAAAATAATCAAGAACGACTCCCCGGAACCTTAAGAAAAATAAGATCGCTCAAATACGGCGCTGAACTGGGAAAGGAGCAAGCCCCCTCACAACGAGCACCCTCGTCGCTGCGACGCTTTTCCCACCCTCCCCACAGGAGAAAGTAATCAAATTGTTACCGACATCGCGCTCGCCGCGGGACGTCTGCAACTACGAACATTTAGTTTTCCGACCGTCCAGCATCCCACACCCAAGGGCCGGACGCGTCCCCTTCCTTCCGACCCGAGCCCACGATTGCCTACACACCGCGGTGCGCAAGGCGATCCCTGCATAAAGCGGTGCCCTCCCCCAAAAGATTCGCGCGGCGCGTTCCACATATCGGAAATATAAAACTCCTTCCCCTACCATGACCTCAAGCCTCAGGGGATCGAAGATCGATCCGGATGCAGCCATCACCGCTACGCCGACTCTTATTCGGCAGCGGCAGACGAGACACCGCATCGGCGTCCCTTTTTCACGACCGCGGGCGACGCACCGGTTGATCGTATTTTGCGGAATAAGCGCATCCGCCTCTAGGCGCTTCTTGTCCCACTTCTAACCGCATGACCCTTGTCCGTAAATTATTTCTTAGCCCCCTCCCATCACCACGTCATCGAGGGGGCCGCAAAATAGAATAAACCAGGCACCGCAATCCACCCGGCGCATGACCTCGGGGACGCCACCGCTCCCGGGGTTGCGGTGCCGGCAGCAGTAGGGGCGACGGCGTCAGCAAGAAACCCACGCCCGGCCCAGCGGGCCCGGGGAGTGCGGCGAGGGCGGCCCGGGTCCTACAATGATCCCTATGATCTTCGGCGTGATCCTGCTCCTCCTCGGCCTCATCCTCACCGTCATCGGCGGCCTCGCCTGGGCGGCCAAGCTCCCCGGCAACGCGGTGGTGGGCATCCGCGTCCCGGAGGTGCGCAAGAGCCAGGATCTGTGGGAGTTGGCCCACCGCATCGCCGGCCCGTTCTGGACGCTCGGCGGCATCTCCCTGCTGTTTGGAGCCTGCTTCGCCTTCATTGCCCAGGGCTGGCTATGGGCGCTGCCGGTGCTCACGCTGCTCATCGCCCTGGTGGCGGTGGGGGCAGGCGCCGGGCAGGCCGCGCACGCCGTGGCGGCGATCGACGCCCGCCGCATGATCGAGGCGGAGACCGGGGGACCCAAGCCCTCGGTGGACGTGGCGGCCCTGCGGCGCGCGGCCCGTGCCTCGGATCGCTAAGGCCCTTGCTTATCAACCACGCCACTGACTAGGATGGCGGTGTGACGTTGAGCATTTCTCTTTCCCCTCAGTGGTGGTGGCGCGCTTCCTAGCGCGGGCCGCCACTGTCACGTATGAACCAGGCTCGCGAGCTTCCTCTCGGGGAGGCGGCGGGCCTTCCGCGTATCCGGGGTCCGCTTCACCGCTACGACCACACCACGCACAAGGATGAAGCCATATGACTAAAAGAGACCATAGCGAATATCATGTCATAGAACGTACTGTGACGTATCACGAGGACGCCGCGGCGCTGTTCCAGGCCCTCGGCGGAACCGCCTCCGCGGGTGCCGCGCTGCTGGAGAGCGCGGACATCTCCACCCGCTCCGGTATTAGCTCCCTTTCCGTCCTGGATTGCTCCCTGCGGCTAACCTGCCGCGGGCAGGACGTGGAAATCACTCCGCTCAGCGCGTCGGGGGAAAGGATCTACACCGAGCTTCGGGAGGCGCTGGGGGACTACGCCACCAAGGAGGGCTTCCGGTTTCCGCCCTCGGAGGCCGCCGAGGAGGGGGAGAGGCTCACCGACATAAGCAGCGTGGAACCCCTACGCCGGCTTCAGAACCTGCCCGGTTTCCCGCCCGGCCTGCCGCTGCTCGTGGGCGGCATAGCCTTCGATTACCTGGGCACCTTCGAACAGCTTCCCCCGGTGCGAGATTCCGCCAATACCTACCCGGACTATCAGTTCCACATGGCGGAGGTGGCGCTGGAGATCAATCACCGCGAGCGCACCGCCATGGTGCGGGCGGTCGCGGCGGGGGAGCACGAGGCCGCCGTCCGGCGCCGGGTGGACGAGCTGGCGGAGAGCATCGCGATGTTTCACGTGAAACACGCCGAGGACGCCACCGCTGTCGAGGGAGTTGTGCGGGCCACCGCCCAAACCACCGACGCCGAGTTCCGCGCCCAGGTCGAGGAGTTGAAGCGACACATCGACTGTGGGGACGTCTATCAGGTGGTGCCCGCCCGCGCGTTTACCGCCGAGTGCCCGGACGCCTTCGCGGCCTATCTGCACCTGCGGGACACCAACCCCAGCCCCTACATGTTCTATCTTCGGGGCGTCTCCGCCGATGCTCGCCCCTACGAGCTCTTCGGTGCCTCCCCGGAATCCAACCTCAAGTTTGAGGCCGCCTCCCGCACCCTCGAGCTTTATCCCATCGCCGGAACCCGTCCCCGCGGCCTCCACCCGGACGGATCGGTAAACCACGAGCTAGACATTCGCCACGAGCTCGCCATGCGCACGGACGCCAAGGAGCTTTCCGAGCACACCATGCTGGTGGACCTCGCCCGCAACGACCTCGCCCGCGTGGCCGAGCCGGGCACCCGCCGCGTGGCCGACCTACTCCAGGTCGATCGCTACTCCCGGGTCATGCATCTCGTCTCCCGCGTCACCGCCACCCTCGCCCCCGGCCTCGACGCCCTGGACGCCTACCGCGCCTGCATGAACATGGGCACCCTCACCGGGGCGCCTAAGCTGCGCGCCACGGAGCTGCTGCGGGGCGTCGAGAAGCGGCGACGCGGCTCCTACGGCGGCGCCGTGGGCTACCTGCGCGGGGGAGGAGACATGGATACCTGCATCGTGATCCGCTCCGCCTTCGTCCAGGACGGCACGGCCGTGGTCCAGGCCGGGGCCGGGGTGGTGCGCGATTCCGATCCCCAATCCGAAGCCGACGAAAGCCTGCACAAAGCCTATGCCGTCCTGCACGCCCTGGCCCTAGCCGCCGGCAAGAATCTGGAGGTTCTCCGATGAACGCGGCCTACATCGTCCTCGTGGATAACCACGATTCCTTCGTCTACAACCTCGTCGATGCCCTGCGCACCGGCGGGCACCGCTGCACCGTGTTCCGCAATACCGTGCCGGTGGCGCAGATCGCCGCCGCCGAGCCCGACCTCCTGGTGCTCTCCCCGGGACCGGGTCATCCCCGGGAGGCGGGAACCATGATGGATACCCTGGCGCTGGCGCTGGAGCGCCGCATCCCGGTGCTGGGAATCTGCCTGGGCTTCCAGGCGCTCCTGGAGCACTTCGGCGGCAACGTGGTGCCCTGCGGGCCGGTTCATGGCACCACGGACGTGATGCGCCTGACCCCCGCCGCGGCCGCCTCCGAGCTTTTCCGGGGACTAACCATCGACGCTGAGCCGGACCAGCCCGAGGATCCCGGGCGCGCCGTGCCCGTGGCCCGGTACCACTCCCTCGGCTGCACCACCGTCCCGGCCAGCATGGAGGCCCTGGGATGGTCGGATTCCCGGATCGGTGAGGTGGTCATGGCCGCCCGCTGCACCGACCACCCCGCCATCGGCCTGCAATTCCACCCGGAATCCGTGCTCAGTCCCAGCGGACCGATCCTGCTCGACCGCCTCATCGACCACCTCCTCACTCACCGAAAGGCAGCAGCGTGACCACCCCGGACGCCCTCCGCACCCTCATCGCATACCTCGACGAGCCGCATCCCTCCGCCCAGCAGGCCCAGGAGGTCTTCACCCCCCTCACGGTGGGGGATTACGACGACGTGCACATCGCCGCCCTCCTCACCGCCATCCGCACCAGGGGGGAGAGCCCGGCCGACATCCTCGGGGCGGCCCGCGCCTTCCTCGCCGCCGGGCATCCCTTCCCCGTCACCGGGGCCGGGATCACCGACACCGCCGGCACCGGCGGGGACGGCCTTAACACCATCAACATCACCACGGGAGCCTCCCTCGTCGCGGCGGCGGGCGGGGTGCCCATGATTAAGTGCGGTAACCGCTCGGTCTCCTCCGCCTCCGGCTCGGCGGACGTCCTTGAGGCCATGAACATCCCGTTGGATCTCGACCCCGAACGCGCCGTACGCCAATTCCGGGCCTCCGGCTTCACCTTCCTCTTCGCCCCGGCCTATCACCCGGCTATCGCTCACGTGCAACCCGTGCGCCGCGTGCTGAGGATCCCCACCATCTTCAACGTCCTCGGCCCGGTGCTCTCTCCCGCGCGGCCGGAGTTCCAGATCATGGGCGTGGCCAACCCTCGACTGGGGGGCATGCTGGCAGAGGTGTTCCGCGACCTCGGCCGCACCCGGGCCCTCGTGGTGCACGGCTCCGGCGCCGACGAGATCGCCGTGTGGGGGCCCACCCAGGTCTGGGAGCTCACCCCCTCCGGGGAGATCGAGGAATACACCCTGACCCCGCGGGAGATGGGCCTGGACACCCACGACCTCGGGGACCTCACGGGCGGCGATGCCCGCGAGAACGCCCGGCACCTCTACGCCGCCTTCGAGGGCACCGGCCCCGCGGCCCATCGAGAGGCCCTGGCCGCCTCCGCCGGGGCCATGTTCTACGTATCCGGGCACAGCCCCACGATTCGTCAGGGCGTGGAGCGCGCCCTGGACACGATGGCGGACGGCACCGTGACCCGGTGGCTGCGCACGCACGAGGAGGCCGACTATGCCCACTAGGCTTCCCACCGTCCTGGAGGGGATCGTCACCGCCCGGCGCACGCACCTGGCGGACATTCGGGCACGCATCTCCCACGTGGATCCGGCGACCCTGCCGCGTTCCACCCGCTCCCTCTACCGCCACCTCGGCGGCGGGGAGCAGGGGAGCGCCGCGCGCGCCAACCGCTTCATCATGGAGTGCAAATCCTCCTCGCCCTCCCTGGGGGTCATCCGCGAGCACTACGAGCCGGGCGCCATCGCCGCCGTGTATTCCCGCTACGCCTCGGGAATCTCGGTACTGTGCGAGCCGGAGCGCTTCGGCGGAGATTACGACCATCTCGCCACCGTGGCGGCCACCACGCACCTGCCGGTGCTCTGCAAGGACTTCATCATCGACCCGGTGCAGATCCACGCCGCTCGCTACTTCGGGGCCGACGCGATCCTCCTCATGCTCTCGATCCTCGACGATGACGCCTATGCCGCCCTGGCGGCGGAGGCGGCGCGCCTCGGCATGGACGTCCTCACCGAGATCATCGACGAGGACGAGGTGGCGCGCGCCCTCCGCCTGGGCGCGCAGATCGTGGGCATCAATCACCGCAACCTCCACGACCTTTCCATCGACCTCTCGCGTTCCCGGCGCCTGGCGGCCCTGCTGCCCGGGGACGTGGTGGTGGTCTCCGAATCCGGCATCCGCGATCGCGCCACCGTCTCCCGCCTGGGTTCCCATTCCCACGCTTTCCTAGTGGGCTCGCAACTCACCGGGCAACCCGACATCGACCGCGCCGCCCGCCGACTGGTCTTTGGCGAGAACAAGGTCTGCGGCCTCACCCGCCCCTCGGCCGCCCAGGCGGCCCGAGCGGCCGGGGCGGTGTACGGCGGGCTGATCTTCGAGGAGGCCTCCCCGCGCCATGTTTCACGTGAAACGGCCCGGGCCATCATCACCGCCGAACCCGGACTCGATTACGTGGCCGTCTCCCGTCGCACCGACGGGTGGGCGAAGCTCATCGAGGGAATCGACGTCACCGCCGTTCAGCTGCACGCCCCCTACCGGGGTTCCTCGGCGGGGGAGCGGGCCCTGCTCGATTCCGTCCGCGCGGACCTCGATAGCCACGGGCGCCGGGACGTCCGCATCTGGCGCGCCGTCTCCATGACCCACCCGGACGCCGACGCAACCGCTCGATACCTCGCCGCCCTCGCCGGGGAGCCGGGCGACGAGGAGCGCGGCGGACTCCTGGATCGGCTCGTGCTCGACTCCGGGGCCGGCGGCACCGGCCGCGCCTTCGACTGGGCCCGAGTTCCCGCCGAGGCCCGACCCATCTCCCTCCTCGCCGGGGGCCTCCACGCCGAGAATCTCGACCGCGCCCTCGCCGTGGGCTGCGCGGGCATGGATCTCAATTCCGGCGTGGAGTACGGGCCGGAATCCGGCCCGTGGGCCGGGCACAAGGACGCCGCCGCCCTACGCCGCGCCTTTCTCCTCATCCGCTCGCACAGCTCTCAGGCTCCTGAAGAAGGGAAGTAACTCTCACCATGTCCTCTACCCACCCCCTGCTCCCGGCCTATTTTGGGGAGTTTGGCGGCCAATTCGTCCCCGAATCCCTGATTCCCGCCCTCGATCAGCTGGAAAGCGCCTTCGTGGAGGCCCTCCGCGACGAGGCCTTCATGCGGGAGTACCGCGCGCTCCTGCGCGATTACCTCGGGCGGCCCACACCGCTCACCGAATGCCGCAATGTTCCACGTGAAACGTCGGCGGACTCCCGCGTACGCATCTTCCTCAAGCGCGAGGACCTGGTGCACGGCGGCGCGCACAAGACCAACCAGGTGATCGGCCAGATCCTCCTAGCCAAGAAGATGGGCAAGAAGCGCATCATCGCGGAGACCGGGGCCGGCCAGCACGGCACCGCCACCGCCCTGGCCTGCGCCCTGCTCGGCATGGACTGCGTGATCTACATGGGAGCCAAGGACGTCGAGAGGCAGCAGCCCAATGTCTACCGGATGAAGCTCCACGGGGCCACCGTGATCCCGGTGGACACCGGCTCCGGCACCCTCAAAGACGCCGTGAACGAGGCACTGCGCGATTGGACGGCCACCTTCCACGAGTCCCACTACCTGCTGGGCACCGCCGCCGGACCACACCCGTTCCCCACGCTGGTCAAGGAGTTTCACCGCGTGATCTCCCAGGAGGCCAAGGCGCAGATCGTCGAGCGCACCGGCGCGTTGCCGGACGTGGTGGTGGCCTGCGTGGGCGGTGGTTCCAACGCCATCGGCATGTTTGCGGAGTTCATCGACGAGCCCTCCGTGGAGCTCGTGGGTACTGAGGCGGCGGGGGAGGGCATCGAGTCCGGGCATCACGGGGCCACGATCACCAACGGCCAGGTGGGCATCCTCCACGGGGCACGCTCCTACCTCATGCGCACCGCCGAGGGACAGGTGGAGGAGTCCTATTCCATCTCCGCCGGCCTGGACTATCCCGGCGTGGGCCCGGAGCACGCCCACCTCGCCGCCACCGGCCGCGCGCGATACGTGGGCATCACCGATGCGGAGGCCATCGAGGCCTTCCAGATCCTCGCCCGCCGGGAGGGGATCATCCCCGCCCTGGAGTCCTCCCACGCCTTCGCCTACGCCCTCAAGCGCGCCCGCACCGCGCGGGATGAGGGCCGAGACCTCACCATCCTGGTCTCCCTCTCCGGGCGCGGCGACAAGGACGTCGATCACGTGCGCCGCACCCTCGACGAGCACCCGGAGCTCGTGCTCCCCGAACTCACCCTGGAGGAAAACCGATGAGCCGCTTTAGCACCCTGTTCTCCCACCTGCACGACGAGGGCGCCTTCGTGCCCTTCCTCATGCTGGGCGATCCCTCCCCGGAAGACTCGCTCGACATCGTGTGCACCCTGGTGGCCGCCGGTGCGGACGCCCTGGAGCTCGGCGTCCCCTTCTCCGACCCAGTGGCCGACGGGCCCACCATCCAGGCCTCGCACGTCCGCGCGCTGGCCGGGGGAGTGGGCCTGGCCGATGCCCTCGAGCTCATCCGCACCATCCGCGAGGAGTTCCCCCGGCTACCGCTCGGCATACTCGTGTACGGCAACGTCCCCTTCTCCCGCGGTCTGGACGCCTTCTACCGCGAGTTCGCGGAAGCCGGGGCGGACGCGATCCTCCTGCCGGATATTCCCGTCCGGGAGGGCGCCCCCTTCGTCGCGGCCGCCGAGCGCGCGGGGGTCGACCCCGTGTTCATCGCTCCGGCGCAGGCCTCCGAGGCCGTGCTGGAATCCGTGGCCACCCACTCCCGGGGCTACATCTACGCCGTATCCCGCGACGGGGTCACGGGCGCGGAAAAGCAATCGGAAACCACGGGTCTCCGCCGGGCCGTGGAGCACGTCGCCCGCTTCGGCGGCGCGCCCATCCTGCTCGGCTTCGGCATCTCCCGCCCGGAGCACGTCCGCGCGGCGGTACGGGCGGGCGCGGCGGGGGCCATCACCGGCTCCGCCATCACGAGGATCATAGAGCGGCACTGCGTGCCCGACCCCTCGCGCCCCTCCCACTCCGAGCACGGCCTCCCCGCCTTCCGCGTGGGGGACCCAACGGCCCTCCGGAAGGAACTAAGCGACTACGTGCGCGAGATGAAAAAGGCAACACTGTGACGTAACCGGCTTAGGCTCCGCTTGCTTTCCCGGCGGGGCCGAGCGGCGCATACTGAGAGGCATGGTCGAATCCCCGCATCCCCCGTGCAGCCGGCGCCTCTTCCTCTTGGGGAGCGCCACCACCTTCGCCGGGGCGGTCCTCGCCGCCTGCGGTTCCAGCCCCACCGCGGAGATCGCGGCGGACGATGTCCCCGTGGGCAGCGCCGTGATCGTGGGAGACTTCATCATCGCGCAGCCGGAGGCGGGCACCTACCGGGCCTACTCCACCACCTGCCCCCATCAAAGCAGCACGATCACCGAGGTGGAGGGGGACACGGTGCGCTGCCTCACCCACAATTCCGTGTTTTCCCTCGCCGATGGCTCAGTGGTCTCGGGGCCGGCCCGCACCGGCCTCGCGGAGGGCACCGTGGAGAAAAACGGCGCGGATCTCAGCCTGAGCCTTTAAAATCTCCAGGATGAGTCTGCTGAAACGCCAGGATCCCCTCATCTTCCTCATCATCGCCGCCGTGGCGGTGGGCATCGTGGCCCCGGCCCGAGGCTCCTTCGCGGACGCCTTTTCCGCGGCCACCTCCGCGGCCATCGCGGTGCTCTTCTTCCTCTACGGGGCGCGCCTGTCCACCCAGGAGGCCCTGCGGGGCCTCTCTCACTGGCGGCTACACCTGCTGATCCTCGCCTTTACCTTCCTGGTTTTTCCGCTCCTCGGCCTCGCGCTCCGGCCGCTCACGTTCTTCCTCTCGCCGGATCTTTACCTGGGAATCCTCTTTCTTACCCTGGTGCCCTCCACGGTGCAGTCCTCGGTGGCCTTCACCTCCATCGCCAGGGGGAACGTCGCCGGGGCCATCGTCGCGGCCTCGGTGAGCAACCTCGCCGGGGTGGTGCTCACCCCGGTGCTCGTGTTCCTCCTGATGAACTCCCGCTCCGGCCTGCATATCGACGCCTCCGTCTTCCTCGACATCGCCCTCCAGCTGCTCATCCCCTTCCTCCTGGGGCAGGTGGCGCACCGCTGGGTCAAGGGATTTGCCGCGCACCGGGCCACCAAGATCGTGGATCGCGGTTCCATCACGATGGTGGTGTACTCCGCCTTTTCCGCGGGCATGGTCGGCGGCGTGTGGCAGTCCACATCCGTGGGGGAGATCGTCTTTCTCACCGTCTTGTCCGTCGCCCTGGTGGCGTTCATGCTGTGGCTCACGCGCGCCACCGCGCGGCGCCTGGGCTTCGATAGGGAAGACACCCTGGCCATTCAGTTCTGCGGCACCAAGAAGTCCCTGGCCTCGGGCCTGCCGATGGCCTCGGTCATCTTTGGGGGTTCGGCGCTGGGGCTTTTGATCCTGCCGCTGATGATCTTCCATCAGGTGCAGCTGATGATGTGCTCCTGGCTGGCCGCCCGCTACGCCCAGCGCGCCGAGGCGGCGGGCTAACATGGGCCCATGAGTTCCCCCCTCTTCATCCGCACCATCCTCACCATTCCCGGCGCCGGCACCGCCACGCACGTGGCCGAGCTCCATCCCCTCGGCGCCGAACGCTGCCGGATGGCCCGCATCGTCGAGGTCGATCCCTCGGGGCGGCCGACGGGCGCGGCGGTGGGGGATCGCCACTACGGGATGGATACCCCGCCCCAGGAGATCGTGCCGCATCCCGATACGTATGGCGCCTTCCCCGACGTATCCGCCGAGGAACTGAGCGCGGAGGAGTTTCGGGCCCTGTGGGCGCGCGCCGTCGCTGCCTTCCCCGGCCTGGACACCTAGAACACCGCGTTCACCAGCAGTATGTACAGCGCCGTGCCCCCGAGGATGGACAACCCGGACTGACGCCTCCAGGCGTGCAGGCCCAGGGTGGCCGCGCCCGCCAGCAGGCAGGCCCACAGGCCCCCGGGGTTGTGCGCCTGACCCGCCACGGTGTAGACCACCAGCACCACCATCACGCCCACGGGCATGGTCAGGGCCAGGGTGCCCATGAAGCGGCTGTGCCGGAGCATTTTCTTGGCGCTGTAAGGGAATTGCCGCAGCGCCACGGTCACCATCGCGATGGGCAGCAGCACCGCCGCCACCGTCGCCGGGCTCACGCCCTCGGGCAGGCCGAGATCGCTCATTTGTCCCCCTTAGGCGTCACGCCGCGGGATTCCCGCCACCGGAAGCGCACCACGAGGATGAAAAAGTACAGCGCCAGCGCCGCCATGAGCATCTGGCCCGGTACCACCAGGGCCGCCGCCACGGCCAGGGTCCCGGCCACAAGCGGCAGGGAGGCATCCCGGTTATTGCGGAAGGACTCCCACGCCAGCACGATGAAGAGCGCCGTGAGGGCGAAGTCCATACCCTCGATATCCGCCGGAATCACCTGGCCCAGCAGCGCACCGAGGATGCCGGGAACCACCCAGAGCACCTGGCACAATGCCTGGATGGTGAGCACCCGCACTCCGCCGAGCCGTCCCGGGGGATGGGCGGAGACCACGGCATAGGATTCGTCGGTCAGCGCGTAGGTGGAGTACGCCCGCGCCGCCGCCGAGGGGATGGCATCGCGGGGGAAGGTGAGGCCATAAAAGATGTGGCGGAAGTTCACCATGAATCCGGTGAGGGCGGCGGAGAGGGGGCCGATGCCCGAGGAAACCAGGTTGATGGCCAGGAACTCCATGGATCCGGCGTAGATCACCAGGGAGAAGATCGGCGTCCACCACCAGGCGTAGCCGGATTGCACCATGAGCATGCCGAAGGCCAAGCCCAGGGGGATCAGGCCCAGGCCCACCGTCCAGGTATCGGCCAGGCCCGCTCGGATCTCCTGCCATGTTTCACGTGAAACATCCCGCGGGCCCCGCATTAGTTTTCCCCGGGATCGACGGGGTAAGTGGAAAAGAGCGGCAGCGGCATGGGCTGACGGCGCAGGACCTCCGCCCACAGATCCGATCGCCCCGGGGCCACCACGTCGGAGGGGAGGGCCGGGGCTACGTACCAATCACCGCGCTCGATCTCCTCCTGCAGCTGGCCCGGCCCCCATTCGGCGTACCCGGCAAAAAGGCGCATGCCCTCGATGTCCTCGCTCAGATCCTCGGGATCTGCGCCCAGATCCACCATCACCAGCCTGGTGGCCAGGCGATTGAGATGCGGATGCTTATCCACCTCCACACCCTGGGCGGGAACCCCCACGCCCACCACGGACTGCTGCTGCAACGGCCCGCCGATGTAAAGCGCCTGGGGCTTGGCCACCAGGCTCAGCCACTCCGGCATGACGTTATACACGGCCAGATCGCTGCGGGAGGCGAGATTGACGCCAAAGGTCAGCGCCTCATTGTGCTCCAACACCAGCACCACGGAGCGGGCGAAGGCGGACGACTCCGTTCCCGGTGCCGCCACCAGAAGCATGCCCGGCGCCGGATCGTTGCGCTCCAGGGCCTTCAATAATCTATCCGCGTAGTAGTCCTCGGCCACGGCGCCTCATCCTTCCTCTGTTCCGATTTCCGCATGAATCTCGCACTAGCCGGACTGCCGGGCCCACCATTCCCGCAGGAGCGCGACGGCCTCGTCGCGCTCCATCGGCCCGCGCTCCAGGCGCACCTCCTTGAGGTAGGCCCAGGCCCGGCCCACCTCCGGGCCCGGCCTTAGGCCCAGGATCGCCATGATCTCGTTGCCGTCCAGATCCGGACGCACGCGGGCCAAGTCCTCCCTGGCCTGGATCTCCTCGATCCTTTCTTCCAGGCGATCGTAGTTGGCCTGCAGGCGGGCCGCCTTCTTTTTATTCCGGGTCGTGCAGTCCGCCCGCACCAGTTTGTGCAGGCGCGGCAGCAGGGGACCGGCGTCGGTAACGTAGCGGCGCACCGCCGAGTCCGTCCACTGCCCCTCGCTGAACCCGTGGAAGCGCATGTGCAGAAACACCAGCTGACCCACGTCCCCGACCATCTGCTTGGAATACTTCAGGGCCCGCATCCGCTTGCGCACCATCTTCGCCCCCACCACCTCGTGGTGATGAAAGGTCACCCCGCCGCCCGGCTTGGCGGCCCGGGTGGCGGGCTTGCCCACGTCGTGCAGCAGCGCCGCCCAGCGCAGCACCAGGTCCGGTTCGTGTCCGGGTTCCTCCTGGTCGATGGCCTGGCGCAGCACCGTCATGGAGTGAGCGTAGACGTCCTTGTGCTGCAGGTGCTCGTCGGGGGTCAGGTGCAGGCCGGCTACCTCGGGAAAGACGATCTCCGCGATCCCGGTGCGCACGAGCAGCTCCCAGCCGGCCTCGGGGTGACGGCCGGCCATGAGCTTATCGAGCTCCGCGCGCACCCGTTCCGCGGTGATCCGCCGGATCTCCCCGGCCATCGTCCGCATGGCCGCCGCCACGCGCTCGGCCACGCGCACCCCCAGCTGGGAGACGAAGCGCGCCGCGCGCAGCATCCGCAGGGGATCGTCCGAGAAGGATTCCTCCGGGGCGGAAGGGGTATCGAGCACGCCGGCGCGAAGGGCGGTAAAGCCGTCCATGGGATCGTGAAAACGGCCCTCCACCTCACTGTCCTTCCCAACAACCAGTTCCACCGCCATGGCATTGATGGTGAAGTCCCGGCGCACCAGGTCACCCGCCAGGGTATCGCCGAAACGCACCTCGGGGTTGCGCGTTACGCCGTCGTAAGAATCGGAGCGGAAGGTGGTGATCTCTATCTGCTGGCCATCCTTCTCCGCGGAGACCGTGCCGAATTCTATGCCGGTGTCCCACACCGCCGGGGCATAGCCCTCCAGGATCTCCTGGATCACCGGGGGGCGGGCGGGGGTGGTGAAGTCCAGGTCGTGGCCCAGGCGACCGAGGAGGGCGTCGCGCACGGAACCACCCACGAGATAGAGGGATTCGCCCCGCCGCGCGAAGGCCCGCACGAGGCCGCCGAGCACCGGGGTGAGCTCACGCACCGCGTGTTCGGCCCGTATGAGCATGGCGGCTTCCCCGAGTTCGGCCTGGGACTGCTGTACTTCCTGGTTTTTCACCCGCCTCATTCTACCTGCCGCGTCCCGGCCCGCCCCGGGCACGACCACCCCGGGCGCAACTGCGAAAGTACCGCCGCCCGCCCCGAGCGGATACCATCTAGGTGATGAACGACAAGGACGAGCGCGCACACCGGCCTGGGCCCCGCCAGGCGACCAGCGGCTCGGGCGCGCCCGGAGCATCCGGCGGTCGCCGGCGGCGACGCGGGCGGGGGCGTTCCCAGCGCGGCACCGGAACCACCACGACCGCCTCCACCGGGGGAGAGGCCACCGCGGCATCGACGCCCCGACCCGCGGGCGGCGCGGAGGGTTCCAGGGAGGCCGCCACTCGTCCTCGTCGCAGGCGTCGCCGCCAGGGTGGGGGCGCCGGGAGCACCACCTCGCAGCGCTCCGGCGGGCGGCGCGGACAGCGCGGCGGCGGCCGGCGTCGCTCCGCCGCGCGCAGCGGAAAGGGAGGCCGCGGCGGGAACCGCAGGGGGGGCCACCCCCGCAAAAACGCGGCCGCCGCCTCGCACCTCGATACCCGGAGAGAGACCTCCGCCGGAGGCCTGGTGGTCTCCGGCCTGGCCGAGGCCGTGGCCACCGATGGCAGCGTGGATCTTTCCCGCGTCTACGTCGCCCTCATCGGTCGGCTGGATCGGCGGCGGCGTCTGCTGTGGTCGATGCCCAAGGGCCACGTGGAACTGGAAGAGGATCACCGGACCACGGCGCAGCGCGAGGTGTGGGAGGAAACAGGGATCAGCGGCGAGGTCTTCGCGGACCTCGGCACGATCGATTACTGGTTCGTCTCCGAGGGCGTGCGCATCCACAAGACGGTGCATCACTATCTGCTGCGCTACGTGGACGGCTACCTCAACGACGAGGACCCGGAGGTCACCGAGGTCTCGTGGATCCCGGTACACCAGCTCATCGAGCACCTCGCCTACGCCGACGAGCGCAAGCTGGCCCGGGTCGCGCACGACATCCTCCCCGACCTGGCCCGCGCGGAAAAGCGGGCGGGAAGGCACACCCCCCGATGATGCTCCCGGGACTGCTCTCCCGCGCCGCGCCGCGCCGCGCCGTCGGCACGGTCATCCTCGGCGCGGCGACGGCCCTGTGCAGCGCCTTTCCGCTCGCCCCGAGCGCATCGGCTGACATCCTGCCCCTCTCGCCCACGGCGGAGGCCTCCCGGGAGCTCTGGGCCAACCCCCTGGTGCGCCCCGAGGAGGATCGTGGTCCGGTGCGCGTGACGTTGCTGGGCATCGACGGGGCGATCCGGGCGCACCTGGAACCGGGCCAGCAGGTGCGGCTGCGGCTGCGGCTGCGCAACGTCTCCGACGCCCCGGTGACCCAGCTCTCCCTGCAGCTGCGGCGCGCGGCGGCGGTAGACACCGTCGCGCAGGCCCGCCAGGCGCTCGCCCAGGACTTAAGCACCTACACCACACCCCTGAGCCCCCTGACGGTGCCGGGCCCCCTGGCCCCGGGGGAGGAACGCGAGGTGGAGCTGCGCGCCGCCACCGATCCCGGGGCGGGGGAGAGCCTGGCCCTGGAGCCGGATTCCGCGTATCCACTGGCCGTGGTGGCCACCGCGGACGCCGACCCGCCGAGCACGGAGCGCTTCGTGGTGGACACAAACCCGCGCCCCCGCCTCACGCCCGCCGCGCCGGAGGACAATGACTCCGCCGAACCCGGCCCCCAGGGGCTGTCGCTGCTCTATCCGCTCTCCGAGGCCACCCACATCGTTCCGGGCGAGACGGGAGAGGCGCCGGAACCCGCGCGGCTGATCCTCAGCGAGGATTCCCTGGCCCGCTCGCTGTCCGCCGGGGGGCGCCTGCACGAGCTGCTGGACGCGTACGAACAGGCCCTCGTGTCCGCCCCGGTGGCGGAATCCACCTGCCTGGCCCTGGACCCGGCCCTGCTCAGCGCGGTGTCCCGGATGCAAGACGGCTACACCGTGGCCCCCACCCGGCACCGCCTGGGCGAGCCCACACGCCGCCTGCGCGATAGCTGGGGTTCGCGCTCCGACGCCCCCTCCGGGTCCCCGGGCGCGGGGGGACAGCCCGCCCGGGAGTGGTTGGCGCGGCTGAGCCGTGTGGCCGCCGGCCGGTGCGTGGTGGCGCTGCCCTGGGCCAACGCCGACCTGGACGCCGTGCAGCGCACCGCCAATCCCTGGCTGATGCGCGAGGCCCTGCAACGCGGCCAGGAGGTCATCTCCCGGGTCGTGGGCGTGCAGCCGCAGCGCGGGGTGGTGATCCCCGGATCGGGCTACGTTTCCGAGGTCACCGTGCCCGCGCTGGCCTGGGCGGATCAACCCGGGGATCTCACCGAGGCCTGGGAGGCCAGCGCCACAGCGGGCGGCCGGGCGGCCGGGGAGGCAGAACACGGATCTGATTCCACCCTGGATTCCCCGGCCCTTCCCGACGCCGCGGCGGGAACTCACCCCCAGCCCCCGCAGCAGCCGGTATCCGTGCTAGTGGCCGACAACACCGTGTGGTCGGCCCCCGAGGTGGATCGCTTCGCCCAGATCGGCACCGGCATCCGCGCCGTGACTTATCCCGCTTCCCTCGCCGCCACGCTCGCCGCCACGGGGGAGGACCCGGCCACGGCGGGGTACTCCAATCCCGAGGGCCGCTTCGATCTCACCCTGGATTCCGCGGCCGCACGCCGGGTCACGGCCGCCGCCGCAGTGCGCCGCTCGGTGGCACGGGCCCGGGAGGAAGAACAACCCACGCTCGTCGCCCCGCCGGCGGCCCTCGACGCCGAGACCGGGGCGATGCTCCTGGCGGAGGTCGAGTCCGCCCTGAGTTCCGGGGAAGCGCGCCCGATGACGCTGGGCACCTACCTCACCCCCGACGACCACCAGGCCGAGGAGCTTGCCGCCCTATCGGCCGCCGCCGTGCCCCCCACCGGCCCACGCCTGGGCGCACCGTTCCTCGACCCCTCCGCCTACAGCGACGCCGAGGTGCTGCGCACCACCCAACAGGCCAATTACACGGACGACCTCACCGGCCTGATGACCAACGATCCCAGCATCGCCCTGACCCGCTACGCCTTCACCGCCCCGCTACGCCAGGATCTGCTCGCCGCCCTGAGCACCACCCGGCGCCGCAGCATGGCGAGCTTTCACGAGTCCGTGGCCGCCACCTCGCGCCGCCTCGGCGGCAACCGGGAGGTTCTCCAGGATCTGCGCGGCTCGGTCACCCTGCTGCCGCCCGGCAACGTCTACACCCGCACCTCGGATTCCTCCCCGCTGCTCATCGTGGCCAAGAACGGGCTGCCGCTGCCGGTGGATGCCACCATGCTCTATCACACGGCCCAGGGGGCCCGGATCACGGTGCCCACCCACCTGCGCATTCCCGCCCGAGGTTCCATCACCGTGAACATGACGGCGAATATCAGCGATGAGGACGAGCAGGCCCAGATGGATCTGTGGCTGGCCTCCTCGGACGGTTCGGCCATCTCGGATCCGGTGCGCATCGCGGTGCAGACCAGGGCCAGCCTGGTGGGGGTCTCCGCGCTCTTCCTGAGCCTGGGCGGGCTGCTGGCAGCGGCCGTGTTGTTCCGCCTGGGTCGGCGGCGTCGATAAAGATTCGGTGACATTCGCGGCGCGCGGGGCCGCGTCGGTTTCCTTTCGTGCGTTTCAGCCACAACAATGGTCACTCGTGAACGCCACAGATCCGCAATTGAGGCAATCGGGTCGCGGGAGCGAGCCGGGCCGGCGAGGCCTGCGCTCGCGGATCGTGTCCCCCACGCCGCCCGCCCCGGTGCCCGAGGTGAAACGGAAACCCCGGGCCACCCCGCAGGGCGAGGTCGATCGCTCCGATCTGCGCCACGCCCCCGGGCGGGCCCTCGACGCCGGCGCCGCGCCGGGGGCCACGGGCACCCTCGAACGGCCCGCCGCCGAGCAATCCCCGCCGGGGGAGGCGGAGGGCACGCGGGCCAGCAACGGCGATGTGGTGCGCTCCACCGGCTCGATGGCGGTGGCCACCCTCATCTCTCGCATCACCGGCTTCCTGCGCACCGTGCTCATCGGCTCCACGGTGGGTACGGCGGTGGGTTCCGCCTTCAACACGGCCAACACGCTGCCCAACCTCATCACGGAGATCGTGCTGGGCGCGGTGCTCACCTCGCTGGTGGTGCCGGTGCTGGTGCGGGCGGAAAAGGAGGATCCGGATCGCGGGGCGGCCTTCATCCGGCGCCTCTTCACCCTGGCCTTGAGCCTGCTCACGGTGATCACGCTGGCAGCCGTGGCGGCGGCGCCGCTGCTGACCAGGGCCATGCTCCGGCAGGACGGGGAGGTCAATATCACCCAGTCCTCCTCCTTCGCCTATTGGCTCCTGCCGCAGATTTTCTTCTACGGCCTCTTTTCCCTGTTCATGGCGGTGCTCAACACCAAGGGAATATTCCGTCCGGGTGCGTGGGCCCCGGTGGCCAATAACGTCATCAGCATCGCGGTGCTCCTGATCTATCAGTTCGTGCCGGGGCGATTGTCCGCCTCGGCCCCCTCGGGCCCCTTCGACCCGCACGTCTTACTGCTCGGCCTGGGCACCACCCTGGGCGTGGTGGTGCAGCTGCTCATCATGCTGCCGGCCCTGCGCAGGGCGGGGGTGGATCTGCGCCCGTTGTGGGGCATCGATTCCCGCCTCAAGGAATTCGGCGGCATGGCGCTGGCCATCGTCGTCTACGTGGCCATCTCCCAGATAGGGTTCACACTCACCATCCGCATCGCCTCCAAGGCCAGCGACGCCGCCCCCCTGATCTATCAGAACCACTGGTTGCTGCTTCAGGTTCCCTACGGCATCATCGGCGTCACCCTTCTCACGGCGATCATGCCACGGTTGTCCCGCAAGGCCGCCGAGGGCGATGACCGCGGGGTGGTCGACGACCTCACCCTGGCCACCAAGCTCACCTTTATCGCCCTGATCCCCATCGTGGTGTTCTTCACCCTCTTTGGCCGGGACATCTCCTTCGGCCTGTTCCACTACGGCCATTTCGATCCGGAGTCGGCCACCATCCTGGGTCTCACGCTGAGCTTCTCCGCCTTCACCCTGATCCCGTATGCGCTCGTGCTGCTGCACCTGCGCGTGTTCTACGCCCGGGAGGAGGCCTGGACGCCCACGTTCATCATCGCGGGCATCACGGTCACCAAGGTGGTTCTTTCCTTCCTGGCGCCCCTGGTGGCATCCTCCACGGATCGGGTCGTGGTGCTTCTGGGCACGGCCAACGGCTTCGGCTTCGTGGCCGGCGCGGTCATCGGCGCGATGCTGCTGCGCCGCAAGCTGGGTTCCCTGGGATGTGGCACGATCATGCGCACCTCGGCGTGGGCCCTCGGGGCGTCGATCGTGGGCACGGCGGTCGCGGCGGGGGCGAGCGTCCTGCTGGGGCGCCTGGTCGGCGCGGAAACCCTGGGTTCCCTGTGGATCCTGGGGCGCCTGTGCATGATCGGAGTGGTGTTCCTGGTGGTCACGGGCGTGGTGTTGTCCTTCTCCCGGCTGCCGGAGGTGCAGAACCTGGGCGCGGTGGCCCAGCGGATCCCGGGTCTTAATCGCCTCATTCGCACGGATCCGGATCGCCAGATCCGGGTCGAGGCCCCCACCCAGCAGGAGTTGTCCTCGCAATTCATCGGCTCGGACACGTTCAACGCCTCCCCGGTGCCCCCGCCGATGTCCGCGGGCGTGGTGCGCGGTCCGCGCCTGGTGCCGGGCGCGCCGGTCTCTGACGGCCGCTTCCGCCTCCTGGTGGATCACGGCTCGGTGACGGGGGCTCGGTTCTGGCAGGCCAAGGAGCAGGCCACCGGCCGGCTCGTGGCGCTGATTTTCGTGGATACCAGCGGCACGTCTCCGATGGCACCGGCCAGCCCGGCGGCCGCGGCCAGCGCCGCCTCGGAGGTCACCCGGCGCACGCGCGCCCTGGCGGGGCTGCATCACCCGGCGATCGCCCCGAATATCGACGTCTCCGCCTATCGCTCGGGCTGCCTGGTGGTGGCCGATTGGGTGGAGGGAACCTCGCTCAAGGAGCTGTCCCGCTCCGAGCGGGTGCATCCCCGGGCGGCGGCCTACGCGCTGGCCCCGCTGGCGGACGCCGCCGCGGCGGCCGAGTCCGTGCACACGCCGCTGGGCCTGGATAACTGGGCTCGCATCCGCGTCACCACCTCCGGCACGGCGGTGCTGGCCTTCCCAGCGGTGCTCTCCACCGCCGCCACGGCCCAGGATCTCGACGCGATCGCCTGGGCGCTGAATCTGCTGGTGGATCGGGACGCCCCGGAGGACGTGCGGGACGTCAAGACGAGGGTGGAGGCGGCGGCCGCGGGCGAGGCGACCGGCGCCGAGGAGTTGCGCGCGCTCAGCCAGGAGCTGCGCCGAGTGGGCCTGGCCGGGGACGAGGCCGATTCCCCCGCCGCGCAGGCCCGCCGCCGGGCGGAGCCCCTGAGCGTTACCGCGGAGGCCACCCCCCAGGTGGAGGAGCGACCCGGTTTCGGCGCGAAGTCAATGACGCGCGGCGGCACCGCCGGGCTGGGCCTCGTGGTGTTCACGGCCGTGATCGCCGCGGCGGTGGTGGCCACCTATATCGCGGCGATCGTCGGCAAGCAGAACGACTCCTCCCCGGTTAATCCGGGCT
Organism: Corynebacterium sp. zg-331; assembly: GCF_014267345.1. GTDB lineage: Bacteria > Actinomycetota > Actinomycetes > Mycobacteriales > Mycobacteriaceae > Corynebacterium. The sequence continues at coordinate 67,042 of NZ_JACMYD010000006.1, read as the reverse complement.
CCGTGCACAGCAGCGAGGCAGCCGCCCCGCCGCAGATGCAACCGCTCAGCGCCATCAACGTGTGGGAGGCCACGGGAACCGGCGAGCGGGATCGGGCCGATCACCCGGAGAACGCCACCTACGCGGCCGACGGCAACCCGTCCACGACGTGGGAGTCCGAGGAATACCCCGAGGGCTTCCGGAACAAGCCGGGGGTGGGGCTGCTGGTGCGATTGCAAAACCCGGTTCAGGTCTCCCGGTTGGAGGTGCTCACGCCCGCCCCCGGCAGCCACGCGGCGGTCTACGCGGTGCCCAGCGGACTCAACTCCGCCCGGCTGCAGGAGGAACTGGATCTGAGCACGGTGCCGAGGGTGGGGGAGGCCACCCTGGACGCGGGGGAAACCACCATCGCCCTGACCCCCACCCCGGAGCCCACGCAGGCGCTGGTGGTGTGGTTCGACGCGGTCTCCCCGGAGACGTGCACGGTGAGCGTGTCCACCATCGAGGTGTGGGGAACCAGGGCCGGTGGCGCGGCGGCGCCGAGCGCCATCGGGGGTACCCGCCCAACACAGTAGGAGAAAACGCGCCCCGGCAGGAGGCGGGGCGCGCTGTAATGGGTGGGAGGGCTCCTCGGGGGAGGGGCCGCACATCTATCGAGGGGGAAAAGCCGTGACACTCACGCGCCATCATCATCTGTCCGATAGCCAGCTCGTGGGGGAGTACCTGGCAGGGGAGGCCGCCGCCTTCGCGGAGATCGTGGCCCGCCACGGCGCCCGCCTGCTGCGGGTGGCCCGCCGCTACGGCCGCAACGAGCACGACGCCCACGACATCCTGCAGGAGGCCCTGCTGCGCGCCTCGCAGAACCTGCACACATTCCGCCGGGAGTGCACCCTCGGCACGTGGCTGTACCGGCTGGTGGCCAACTCCGGCTACGACTTCGCCCACCACCGCCGCCTGCGCGAAGTTCCGGCGCTCGACGACGACCGCACGCCCCGCGACGCGGACGTTCGCCTGGCCTACGAACCGCTCAGCGCCATCGACACCCACCTGGTTCTCCGGGCCGCGCTCGACCGCGTCCACCCGGATCAGGCCGCCGCGCTGGTGCTCATCGACGCCGCGGGCTACAGCGTCGCCCGCGCGGCCGAGATGGCGGGGGTGCGGCCCGGCACCATCAAGTCGCGCCGCGCCCGGGCCAAGGCGACGCTGCGCAAGCTGATGGTGGAATGACAAGGCGCCGGTTCCCGTTGAGGGCCATGAGGGGTGCCCCGCGATACACTTGGGCACGGCAGACAAGGCTCCTTGCAGGAAGGCAACGAACTATGGCGAGCAACGATACGATCCACGATCTGGCCATCATCGGCTCCGGCCCCGCCGGGTACACCGCGGCCCTGTACGCGGCCCGGGCGGAACTCAAGCCCCTGGTTTTCGAGGGTTACGAGTACGGCGGCTCCCTCATGCAGACCACCGAGGTGGAAAACTACCCCGGCTTCCCGCAGGGCGTCATGGGCCCGGAGCTCATGGAGCAGATGCGCACCCAGGCGGAGCGCTTCGGCGCCGACCTGCGCATGGAGATAGTGGATCGGGTGGAGCTCGAGGGGGAGGTCAAGCGCCTGTTCGTGGGCGAGGAGGAGTATCTGGCCCGCGCCGTCATCGTGGCCACGGGCGCCGCGCCGCGCCTCTTGGGGGTGGAGGGCGAGCAGCAGTTGATGGGGCGCGGCGTATCCACCTGCGCCACCTGCGACGGTTTCTTCTTCAAGGGCCACGAGATCGCGGTGATCGGCGGCGGGGATTCCGCGATGGAGGAGGCCACCTTCCTCACGAAGTTTGCCGATAAGGTCACGGTGGTGCATCGCCGCGAGGAGTTCCGGGCCTCGCCGATCATGGTGGAGCGCGCCCGCTCCAACGAGAAGATCGAGTTCCTCACCAACAAGGTGGTGGAGCGGGTGCAGGACGCCGAGGGGAAGGTCTCCGGCCTGGTGCTGCGCGATACCGTCACCGGGGAGGCCTCCGAGCTGGCGGTTACCGCGATGTTCGTGGCCATCGGGCACGATCCGCGCTCGGGATTCCTGGAGGGTCAGTTGGAGCTCAAGGAGGGCGGCTACGTGGCCACCCACGAGCCCTCCACCCGCACCTCCGTCCCGGGCGTGTTCGCCGCCGGGGACCTCGTGGACGACCACTATCAGCAGGCCATTACCGCGGCCGGTTCCGGGTGCCGCGCCGCCCTGGACGCGCAGAATTACCTGGCCGAGTCCTTGGTTTAGACTAGGAATAACGCGGCCTTTTCAAGAAGGAGAGTACCCCTATGTCTAGTCTCGTCAGCGTGACCGAGGAGTCCTTCCGGTCCACCGTCATCGAATCCGAGGTGCCCGTCCTGGTGGATTTCTGGGCCCAGTGGTGCGGCCCCTGCACCAAGCTCACCCCGGTGCTGGAGGAGCTCGCGGAGGAATACGGGGATCGCCTCAAGATCATCAAGGTCGATGTGGATGCCGAGCGCTCCCTCGGGGCCATGTTCCAGATCATGTCCATCCCCTCCATGCTGCTCTTTAAGAACGGCAAGAAGGTGGGTCAGATCGTCGGCGCCCGACCCAAGGCGGATATCGCGGCACAACTCGATTCCGTGCTCTAGCTGCTAGTCTGGTTGAGTTGTACATATCTACTTCAAGGAAGGACTCACGTGGCGGACGTACTCCGGGTCGGTGATCGCAGCCCGCGCGTCGCGGAGGCTCGCGTCACCCTCGCGCGCCTCGGCCTGCTTCAGAGCTACGCGGGAGACGTTCGCCCCACCACGGGCGATTCCCAGCAATTCAGCGACGCCGACACCTATTTCGACGCCCCCTTGGCCGAGGTCATCAAGGCCTTTCAACAGTCCAGGGGCATCGTACCCACCGGAGCGATCGACGAGACCACCCTGCGCGAGATGCGCGGAGCCACCTACACTCTCGGCGCCCGGCCCCTGGCCTACCAGGAGGACAATCCCCTGGTGGGCGACGACGTGGTGCAGCTCCAGGAGCACCTTCAGGAGCTGGGCTTTTATTCCAGCCGCCTGGACGGGCACTTTGGCACGGACACTCATCACGCCCTACTGAGCTACCAGATCAACGGCGGACTCGACCCGGACGGTACGTGCGGCCCGGACACCATCCGCTCCCTCAACCTGCTCGGGCGGCGCATTCGCGGCGGCTCGGCCCAGGCGATCCGCGAGCGCGAGGACATGCGCCAGGCCGGCCCGCATCTCGCGGGCAAGCGCGTGGTGATCGACCCGGCCCTGGGCGGCAAGAGCACCGGACAGGTGGTGCAGGGGCGCTACGGGCAGATCACCGAGGAGGAGATCCTCTGGGATCTATCCACCCGCATCCAGGATCGGATGCACGCCATCGGCATGGAGACCATCCTCTCTCGGCCCCGCATGGATAATCCCTCCACCAAGGATCGCGCGGATATGGCCAACGCCTTCGGCGCGGACATCGTGATTTCCCTGCAATGCGATAGCTACCCCAACGAGAAGGCCTCCGGGGTGGCCACCTTCTACTTCGGTTCCGAGGTGGGTTCCAGCTCGCTGACGGGGGAGACCCTCTCCGGGTTTATCCAGCGCGAGATCGTGGCCCGCACGGCGCTGCAAAACTGCGGGAACCACGGCCGCACCTGGGAGATCCTGCGCTTCACCAAGGCCCCCACCGTGGAGGTCGTGGCGGGATACCTCAGTAACCCCGACGATATAGCCGTGATGACCAATCCCAGCAACCGGGACGCCATCGCGGAGGCCATCGTGGTGGCCGTCAAGCGCCTTTATCTGCTGGAGGACGATAACCAGCCCACCGGCACGTACCGCTTTGCCGAGCTACTGGAGGCGGAGCAGGGCGCCTTCTAGGCACACAAAAAAGGGGTGTGTTCGGCCGAACACACCCCTTTTTTTGGGCTCGATCCCTAGGGGTTAACCGCGCCCCTCGATGAGGGCCAGAATCCGATCAAAATCCTCCTGATCGCCGAATTCCACCACCATCTTTCCCTTGCGTTTACCCATGGTGACCGTCACCTTGGTGTCCCAACGATCGCCCAGGCGCTCCGCGGTGCGGGCGAAGTGCTCCGGCTGGGGGAGGGGAGTGCGTTTGGGCTTAGGGGCCGGTGCGTGCCCGTTGTTGAGCAGGGTCACCGCCTCCTCCGTGGCGCGCACGGAAAGCCCCTCGGTCACGATCCTCTCGGCCATACGAGCCTGATCCTCCTCACCCGTCTTCAACCCCATGAGAGCACGCGCGTGGCCCGCCGAGAGTACCCCGGCGGCCACCTTCGACTGCACGCTCAGCGGCAGGGAGAGCAGGCGGATGGTGTTGGTGATCGTGGGGCGGCTGCGTCCGAGGCGTTGGGCCAGCTGTTCCTGGGTGACCCCGAATTCCTCCAAGAGCTGCTTGTAGGCGGCCCCTTCCTCTAGGGGATTGAGCTGTACCCGGTGAATGTTTTCCAGCAGGGCGTCGCGCAGCATGTCGCCGTCATCGGTCTCGCGCACAATGGCCGGGATGACCCCCAGGCCCGCCTTGCTCGCGGCGCGCCAGCGGCGCTCGCCCATGATGATCTCGTAGCCGCTGTCATCGGCAGCGCGGCGCACCACGATGGGCTGAAGAAGCCCAAACTCCTTAATGGAGTGCACGAGTTCCTCCAGGGCCTCCTCCTCAAAGACCTGCCGGGGCTGCCTCTCGTTTGGCATGATTTCCCCGATGGGAATCTCCCGGTACGAGGCACCGAATCCGGTGCTTGACGCGACGGCGGTGGACTCCCGCCGTCCCGCCTGCGCGATCAGGGGGGGAATCCCCGGACGCGTCGATGTTTCACGTGAAACATCCGCGCCTTCGCCTCCCGTCGTCCCCGGGGCGGTGCGCCCGGAGCGGCGGGTCGACCCGGTTCCGATGATGGCGTCCGCGGCGGAATCGGAGAGCCGGGGCTTGGACGGTCCCTGGGGGATCAGGGCGCCGAGGCCGCGGCCCAGACCACCCTTGCGGGTTTCCTGCGAAGACACTGTTTACTCCCTTTCTTCCTGGGCGGCCCGCGCCGCCTCGGCTCCGTCCGCAAGCCCGGATAGACGCTCGGCGGTCTGGGGACTCACCCCGATCGGGCCCGTCCCCTCCGCGGGCTGGTAATCACCCCGGGTAGCAAACTCCTCCGAGGCCGCCACGTAGGCCATCGCCCCGCGCGAGGAGGGATCGTAGGCCAGCACCGGCATGCCGTAGCCGGGGGCCTCCGATACCTTCACGGAGCGCGGAATCACGGTGCGCAGGGTGACGTCGCCGAAGTGCTCCTTGACCTCGCCCACCACCTGTTCGGAGAGCTTGGTGCGGGCATCGTACATGGTGAGCAGGATAGCGGAGATATGCAGCTGGGGGTTGAGGTGCTGTCGGATCATGGAGATGTTGTTGAGCAGCTGACCCACGCCCTCCAGGGCGTAGTATTCGCACTGAATCGGGATCAGGACCTCCTCCACGAAGGTCATCGCGTTGATGGTCAGCAGGCCGAGGGAGGGCGGGCAGTCGATGAATACGAAGTCGAAGCCCCACCGATCCAGGAACTCGCCCTTGAGGGCGTCGTAGAGTCGATACTCGCGGCGCACCATGGACACCAGCTCGATCTCCGCCCCGGCCAGGTCGATGGTGGCCGGAATGCACAGGAGATTGTGGCTGTGCGGCGAGGCCTGCATGGCTTCCTCCGGGGTGGCCTCGCCGATGAGCACCTCGTAGCTCGACACGGTGCCCGCGCGGTGTTCCACCCCCATCGCCGTGGACGCGTTGCCCTGGGGGTCGAGGTCGATCACCAGAACCTTCATCCCGCAGGCGGCGAGCCCGGCGGCGAGGTTCACCGAGGAGGTGGTCTTACCCACCCCTCCCTTTTGATTCGCAATGGTGATCAGCCTCGGCCTCTCCAGCCGCGGCAGCGGGGACCTCGGCGGTATCGCCGAACCCCCGCCGGGACCACGCTGTTCACTATCGACCATCGCGCACACACGCCCCTTTACCTTGTTGATGCTGCATCGTTGTCCTGGCTCCCTTGGTTCTGAGCTCTAACGTACCTTGGGTATCCGCACCACGGTGGAGGGTTCCGGCAGCAGCTGTTCGCCCACCCGGATCACCTGGGCGCGGCCCCCGCCGGCCGCGCGAATCTGGCGTTCGTCCCTCTCCAATTCCTCGCGCACCGAGGCCCCCTTCATCGCTATCATCGCCCCCGCCTTAGCCACCAGGGGCATCGACCACTGACACAGTCTACCCAACGGTGCCACAGCGCGGGAGGTGACCACCTCGGCCTTACCCACCTCGGCGCGCAGTGCCTTCTCCTCGGCCCGCCCGCGCACCACCCGCACGTTGCCCAGTCCCAGCTGCTCGACGACCTCCCCCAGGTACACCGAGCGCTTGAGCAGCGGTTCCACCAGCGTGATGCTCAGGTCCGGGCGCGCCAAGGCCAGCGGAATACCCGGCAGGCCCGCCCCCGAGCCCACATCCACCACGGAGACCCCCTCCGGCATGACCTCACCGATCACCGCGCAGTTAAGCACGTGGCGATCCCATAGCCTTGGCACCTCGCGCGGGCCGATAAAACCCCGCTGCGAACCCACCGTGGCAAGGGAGAGGTGGTAGGCCACCGCCTTTTCTACGTTCCGACCGAAGACTCGTTCCGCGGCGGGCGGAGGTGCGGGAAGATCGCTTGGTTTCACGTGAAACATCCTTGCTCTCGTGCGGGTTCTTACGCGGCTCACCAGGCCCACAACCCGGCGGGATCAGCCGCATGGCAATCAAGGAAAGAGTAGCAGCCGCATACGACAGCGCCCGCCACCTCCGCGAGGTAACGGGCGCTGAGCCGGTCGTGCCGGGGTTATCCGCGCTTGCCGCGCTTCTTAGGGTTATGCGGCTTGACGCCGGGCTTGGGCGCCGTGGCGCGCTTAGCCTCCTTGACGGCGGCCTCCTCGGCCGCCTCCTCCTGATCCAGCTTGCGGAAGATGTATCGGTTCTGGAAGAAGGTCCACAGGTTGTTGGCCACCATGTAGAAGAGCAAACCGATATGCCAGATGAAGCCGGTAAACAGGATGGTGGCGGGCATGACCCACAGCATCATGCGGTTCATCATGTTCATCTGCATGGCCGCCTGCTCGGAGGCCGGGGCCTGCTGCTTGCCGGAGGCGCGGCGCGCCTCCTGCCGCTCCACGGAAAGGCGCGCGTTAAAGTGCGTAAACAGCACGATCATGATGATGAGCGGGGCCGCCACGGCAATGATGGTGCCGCGACTGAGACCCTCCGCGTGAGGGAAAGCCGCGAACATCTCGGTAGGCATGCTGATGTACGCGGACAGCGGCACGCCGAAGAGGTTGGAGTCGAGGAAAGACTGCACGTCGGCGGCGCTGAAGATGTAATTGGGTGTCAGGCGGTTTTGCTCCACCGTGAGTCCCACGTCGCCGCCAGTGCGGTTGAAGGATCGCAGCACGTGGAACAAGCCAATGAACACCGGGAACTGCGCCAGCACCGGCAGGCAGCCGGCCAAAGGATTAACCCCCATCTCCTTCTGGAGCCGGCGGGTCTCCTCCATCATCTTCTGCTGGTCGTTCTTGTATTTTTCTCGAATAGCCTGCATCTGCGGGGCGAACTTCTGCATTTTCACCGTGGAACGCATTTGGTTCACCATCGGCTTAAACAGCAGAAGACGCAGCGTAAAGGTCAGGAACATGATCGCCAGGATCCACGCCACCGCGGAATCCGCCCCGAAGGGGTAGGCGAAAATCTTGTGCCAAAACCACAGGACCGCAGAAATCGGCCAGTAAATGAAGTCGAGCACTGTACGTCCAAACTCCTGGTGTGGTTGGTGATTATAGGAAAACAGGCGCTCCGTGCCCGATCATCCGCGCGTGACGTGCCCCCAGGCACGGGAAGGCACGGGATCATACCCACCGGGGTGCCAGGGGCCACACTTGGACAACCGCGCGCAACTGAGAAGAACGCCGCGCCATGCCCCGTGGCTCCTGCAAGCCTCCAGGGCATAGGCGCTGCAGCTCGGTTCGAAGCGGCAGGTGGAACTCATTTTAAGGGGTGAAAGATAGATTTGGTAAAAACGTACCCCTCTTATCAGGCCGCGCGCGGCTAAAGAGGATCGCTTATCGGCGTCCCCGTGCCCTCCTGACCGCCTATACACGGGTTTTCCGCGCTATTTTCCCCCACGCTTTCATAATGTCCCGCTCCAAGACGGAGGAACTGGCCTCGGCGGCGGCGGGCAAGGCGCGCACCACCACCTGCGTCTGCGGGGCCAGCCGAGGCGCCATTCGGAGGCAGAGATGACGAAGCCGCCGGGAGACGCGGTGCCGAACCACGGCGTTCCCGACGGACTTCGATACGACCAAACCGAATCGGGGGCCTCCCACCACCACGGGCTCCGCCGCGGGATCTCCCTCCCACACGTGAAGCACCACGGTGCGGGATCCTGCGCGCCGACCCCGGCTCATGACCCTCCGAAAGTGCGCGGACGAGGTCAGCTTGTGCTGGGCGGGAAGCACCCTATCGAGCCTTAAGCGGTGAGCTTGGCGCGACCCTTGCGGCGACGGGCCGCCACGATGGCGCGACCGGCACGGGTGCGCATGCGGGTGCGGAAACCGTGCTTGCGGGCGCGACGCCGGTTATTGGGCTGGAAAGTGCGCTTACCTTTTGCCACTCTTCATTCTCCTCAAGTATTCGCAGTTGGTCGATGGCTTCGCACACCCATCGACCAACTTGTGGTTGGTTACCGAGAGACAGTGACCGGAGGCGTGTCACCGGGGAGGTTCCGCTCCGGCCGCTCTGCGCAGGGCGACGTCATTACTCACAGCGCGCAGCCGGTGCTGGCCACGGGCGCAAACGTCAATCCGCGCGAACTGCTCTCATTCAAGTACACGCGCAAGGCCGGGTTGTGCCGTTGCGGATGTAACAGACGAATAAAGGATACGCGAGCGTTCGACGGCGGAACAAATCGCCCCGCCCCTCCATCCCCACGCCCGCCGGGTCGCGCCCGACGCCCCTCCCGCGCGAGAACGGGTGCCCCCGAAATAACATTTCTCGTATTTTCTTCCTTCCCCCGAAAAGACCCGGACTCACCAGCGCGGAATCATGTCATGCCCCGCCCGCGCCCGACTCCCGGGAAGTCCAAGAACGCACACTTCGACAATCCACCCGCGGCCGAGTAGAAGTGGATCGGCAATCACAATTTTCACACCCGCCAGGATCATCCACCTGTGGATAACCTTCAACCTCACCTTGAGGAAAACCGTATCGTGTACCGAAAGAGCTGCTCAGGAAGCCTTTCTCCCGGAGTGTCAGTATTCACAGGCCTGGGGATGGGATGTGGATAACCTCGTGACGTAGAGTTATCCACAGGTGTGAGTAACTTTGTGGAAGACCAGGGCACTGCCCCAAAAAGCCTGTGGAGGGATCGGTGAATGACATGTTCCGCGATCAACAGCCACGCCCCGCTTAAGACCTGAATTAAAAGCATAAGCGGGCGCTTCCGCCCACCTACTCACAAGAATTTCTCCGCATCGAACACCATCGAAGGACAAGAACACCAGTGACAGACGACGCCGCGGCGCTACACCACACATGGCACGAGGTGATGGCAGATCTGCTCCACCAAGCCGAGCGACCCGACTCCGCCATCCCCACCCTCACCGCCCGCCAACAGGCATTCTTGAATCTGGCCAAGCCCATCACCATCGTGCAGGGCTACGTGCTGCTGGCGGTTCCCCACAAAATGGCCAAGGACGTGGTGGAAAACGAGCTAGGGCAGTACATCACGCAGGTATTTTCGGAGCGGATGCACCAGCCGTGCGGCCTGGCGGTCAGCATCGACCCGCAACGGGCCGGGGAATCGGCACCGCCCGCACAACCGACGGGCGTAAGCCCGGAGGCTCCCGCCCCCCGAGAGAATCCGGCGTCACCCGCCACGGGCACCTTCGAACCCTATTACCGCACTAACCAGGAGTGGCAGGTCAGTCACGCCCCGGCGCAGCCCCCGCAGACGGCCCCGCATCAGACCCTCGTGACCCCCGCGCAGCCCCCGGAGACCCCCCACCCCGCACCCCCGGTCACCGGCCAGCGCATCCCCCGGGAAGCCCCAGCGCATAATCCCAACAGGGAACACTCACTCAACCCCAAGTACACGTTCGAGTCCTTCGTGATCGGCTCCTCCAACCGCTTCGCCAACGGCGCGGCGGTGGCCGTCGCGGAGAACCCCGCCCGCGCGTATAACCCCCTCTTTATCTCCGGGGGCTCGGGGCTGGGAAAGACGCACCTCCTACACGCGGCCGGAAACTACGCCAAGGTGCTTCAGCCCACCCTGCGCATCAAGTACGTTTCCAGCGAGGAATTCACCAACGACTACATTAATTCCGTCCGAGACGACCGCCAGGAATCCTTCAAGCGCCGCTACCGCAACCTGGACATCCTCATGGTGGACGATATTCAGTTCCTCCAGGGTAAGGAGGGCACCCAGGAAGAGTTCTTCCACACCTTCAACGCATTGCACCAGGCAGAAAAGCAGATCATCCTGTCCTCGGATCGCCCGCCCAAGGAGCTGACCACCCTGGAGGATCGCCTGCGCACCCGGTTCCAAGCCGGCCTCATCGCCGATATTCAGCCGCCGGATTTGGAAACTCGGATCGCTATTCTCATGAAAAAGGCGGAGGCCGACGGCACCCGCGTGGACCGTTCCGTCCTGGAGCTTATCGCCTCTCGCTTTGAATCCTCAATCCGAGAATTAGAGGGGGCGCTTATTCGCGTTTCCGCGTATTCCTCCCTCACCAACGAACCCATCGACATGCGGATGGCGGAGATAGCCCTGCGCGATATCCTCCCCGAGGCCGCGGACATCGAGATCACCCCCACCACCATTATCGAGGTAACAGCGGAGTACTTCGGCATCACCTCCGAGGCTCTCTGCGGAGTGGGCAAGACGCGCGCGGTGGCGCATGCCCGCCAGCTCGCCATGTATCTGTGCCGCGAACTCACCGATCTCTCCCTGCCGCGCATCGGCGCGCAGTTCGGCGGCAAGGACCACACCACCGTCATGTACGCAGACCGCAAGATCCGCAAGGAGATGAAGGAAAAGCGCGATACGTACGACGAGATCCAGCAGCTCACGCAGACCATCAAGTCTCGGGGGCGCGGTATCTAGGAACCACACCCGCCACAAAGGCGCCCCTGCGGCCACGGATTCCATTCCGGGTTGCGGGGGCGCCCTTGGCGCGTTATCGACCACGCGTTGTCGGCTGTCCACAGTCTCCACAGGCTTATCCACATCTGTGTAATTACAAGGATGTAATTCCATGACCTTCCTCACCTTGACACCCGGACCACTCCATCGTCGAGCATGTGGATAACACCCCTGAGCACTGTGGATGTCCTGTGGAGAAGAAAACCCCTCGTGGGGACAAAACCCGCTGCCGCGAAGTTATCCACACCCGCTCCTTGTTATCCACAGGCACTCCACACGGGGCTTCACAGCCGAGAATCGGTGCGCTACCTTGTCATTTATGACCTCGTCCACAGAGTGCACAGGACTTACTGCTGTTGCTCTTTCATTTCTTGTACTTACCTAGAGGAAAGAGGGGGTGTGGGGAAATGCCAAGAATCCTTGCCGCGGTGCCCGCGCCTCGGGCGCGGCAGCGCCGCATCGGGAATAACAAGACTTGCTCCGCCGGGGGAGTCTCCCGGTACCTTGAAAGTGTTGTTATTCGCTGCGCGGCGCCCGCCGCCAGTGCTGCGCGAGATCGTGTGATTCACCCACGCGCCCATCGAAATCACACGTTGTGGTCAAGGAGCTGAGAAAACATGGAATCAGAGCAGGTTTCCTTCCGAGTAGCCAAGGATGACCTCGGAGATGCCGTGGCATGGGTGGCCCGTAACCTCCCCACAAAGCCGACCCAGCCCGTGCTGCGCTCGTTGGTCATCCACGCGCACGAGGATGGCCTGGAGCTGGCGGGCTTCGATTACGAGATCTCCACGCGCGTTCGGCTCTCGGCGGAGGTGACTACCCCGGGCAGGATCGCCGTGGCCGGTAAGCTCATCGCGGAGATCGTCGGCAGCCTGCCGAATAAGCAGGTGGAGGTGACGGTGGAGGGTTCCAAGGTGCTGATGACCTGCGGTCAGGCCCGCTTCGAGCTGCCCCTCATCCCCCTGGACGATTATCCCCAGCTACCCGCGCTGCCGGAGGTCACCGGTACGATCGACCCGCGCTTGTTCACCGAGGCGGTTACCCAGGTAGCCGCCGCCGCGGGCAAGGATGACACGGTTCCCATGCTCACCGGAGTGAACATGAAGGCCACGGGCAAAAACATGACTCTCACGGCCACGGATCGTTTCCGGTTGGCCCTGCGCAACCTGGAATGGAACCCCACCTCGGAGGACGTCGAGGTCAATCTGCTGATCCCGGCAAAGACCCTGCTCGATAATGCGCGCACCCTCGATCCGCAGCGGGTCGATCCCATCGACTTCGCCGTGGGCACGGGTGATCAGGTGGGTCGCGAGGGGCTTTTTGGCATCCACACCGATAATCGGGAGACCACCACCCGCCTGCTCGACGCCGAGTTTCCCAACGTGCAGCCCCTGCTGCCCAAAAGCCATGCCTTCCTCGCCCTTGTCGAGATTGCCCCGCTTCAGGAGGCGATCCGCCGTGTCTCCCTGGTCACGGACCGCAATGCGCAGATTCGCATGCAATTTTCCCAGGGCCAGGTGATTCTCTCCGCCGGAGGCAACGACTCCGGTCACGCAGAGGAGGCGGTGTCCTGCGATTTCCAGGGCGGCGAGGAGCTGCTCATCGCCTTCAACCCCGGCTACCTCAAGGACGGCCTCGCGGTGGTGAACACGCAGCGGGTGCTCTTCGGCTTCACCGATCCCTCCCGCCCTGCGATCATGATTCCGGAGCCGGAGGAGATGCCGCAGCGCAACGAGGAGGGAGTCTTTCCCACCCCGGAAACGCATTTCACGTATCTCCTCATGCCGGTGCGCCTGCCGCAGTAGGCTTCGCGGGCGCGGCGGCCTAAGAAAACACCACGGCGATACGTAAAAGGGCGGGAGCGCAGTGTATTTATCTGAGCTGTCTCTGCGGGACTTTCGTTCCTGGCCGCAGCTCTCGCTGAGCCTGCAACCGGGCGTGACCGTCTTTGTGGGGCGCAACGGCTTTGGCAAGACCAACATCGTGGAGGCGGTGGGCTACCTGGCGCATTTGTCCTCCCACCGGGTCAGTCACGATGCCCCGCTGGTGCGGGTATCGGCCGAGAGCGCGCGGATCTCGGCCACGGCGATCCACCGGGGCCGGGAACTCACCGCCCACCTGTTGATCAAGCCTCACGCCGCCAACCAGGCGCAGATCAATCGGACCCGTCTCAAAAGCCCACGCGAGATCCTGGGCGTGGTGCGCACGGTTCTTTTCGCCCCGGAGGACCTGGTGCTCGTGCGCGGGGAGCCCGGGGAGCGGCGACGCTATCTCGACGCCATCATCGCCATGCGATTCCCGCGCCTGGCGGGCATTAAATCCGATTACGACAAGGTGGTGAAGCAGCGCAACGCCCTGCTGAAGTCCGCGCAGGGGGCGCTGCGCCGGGGGTATTCCTCGGCGGAGGGCGCGGCCGCCTTGAGCACCCTGGATGCCTGGGATGGCCAGCTGGCGCACCTGGGTTCGCACGTGATCGTGACACGCAGGCGCTTGGTGGGCGAGCTCGACGCCGAGGTTCGGGAGGCGTATGCCTCCCTGGCTCCGGAGTCGCGCCCGGCGGCCCTGCGGTATAAGAGCTCGGTGCCGCTGCCATCCGATCCGGGTGAGGACCCCGATCGTCAGCGCGAGGTGGTGGAGGCCGCCATGCTGACCGAGCTGGGGGCCGCGCGCCAGCGAGAGATCGAACGCGGCGTCTCCCTCGTCGGGCCGCACCGCGATGACCTGGAGTTATTGCTGGGTCGGCAGCCAGCCAAAGGCTTCGCCAGCCACGGGGAGACCTGGTCGTTGGCCATCGCTCTGCGGTTTGGGGAGTTTTCCCTGCTGCGCGTCGAGGGTTCTGATCCCATCCTCATTCTCGACGACGTGTTTGCCGAGCTCGATGCCAAGCGCCGGATCAAACTGGTCGATCTGGCGGCGCGGGTGGAGCAGGTTCTCATCACGGCCGCGGTGGCCGAGGATCTGCCGGACAACCTGGGGGGAAAGATCGTGGCGCGTCACCGCATCGAGGTGCGCACGGAGGAAACCGGGGAGGACCCGGGCGACGCGGCGGCGCAGCGATACTCGGTGTTGATCCCCGACGAGGAAGCTTCCGCCGGGAAACACACCGGCGGGAACCCAGACGACGCGGCGAAGGAGGATGCGGATGTCGAACGACGCCGATGATCCCATCGCGCAGGCCTTTGCCGCCATGCGCGCCACGGCGCTGAGGCGCAACGGTTCCGTGCCGGATCTATCCGGGCGAGCCCCCCGGCCCGGCAGACGGGGCGATATACACGGTGTGGCCGGGGACGAGGATGTGCGGGTGCCGGGGCTGGGGCCCGAGCGGGAGGAGCCGCGGGATCGCGAAGGTGCCCCGCGGCGTCGGAAGCGAGGGATTCCGACGGGCCCGGATGGGCGCAGGCTGCCGCGGCGTCGGGACGTCGATAGCCTGGGCAGCATCGTCAATCGGGAGATCCGCTACCGAGGGTGGACCCGGGAGATCGCCGGTGGCTGGGTCACCGGGAATTGGCCGGAGCTGGTGGGGGAGAAGATCGCCGAGCACACCAGGGTGGAGATGCTCAAGGGCAGCACCCTGTTTATTTCGTGCGATTCCACGGCCTGGGCCACCAACCTGCGGATGATGCAGCGGGAGATCCTGCGCGCCATCGCCGCCAAGGTGGGGCCCGACGGGATCACGGAGCTGAAGATTTTTGGCCCCAAGGCTCCGTCGTGGCGCCACGGTGCGCTGCACGTGGCGGGGCGCGGGCCGCGCGATACCTATGGCTGAGCGAAGAGGAATCGCGGCGGGTCGCGCGCAGGCGAACGAGAAGGGTGCTGCCACGCACCTCCGGGATGGTTCCGGGGCGGGGTACGCGCGTGTAGAATGAAACGGTCTAGAACCCTTATAACGCGAGGAGTGCACGTTTCACGTGGCTACCACCGAACACGAATATGGCGCCTCATCCATCACCATTCTTGAGGGGCTCGAAGCCGTCCGTAAGCGTCCCGGCATGTACATTGGCTCCACGGGCACCCGCGGCCTGCACCACCTGGTGTGGGAGGTCGTGGATAACTCCGTGGACGAGGCGATGGCGGGTTACGCCACCAAGGTGGACGTCACCCTGCTTGCCGACGGCGGCGTGCAGGTCGTCGATGATGGTCGTGGTATCCCCGTCGAGATGCACGCCTCCGGCGTCCCCACCGTCCAGGTGGTGATGACGCAGCTGCATGCCGGCGGCAAGTTCGACTCCGATTCCTATGCCGTTTCCGGTGGTCTGCACGGCGTGGGCATCTCCGTGGTGAATGCGCTTTCCACTCGCGTCGAGGCCAATATCAAGCGCGACGGCAAGCATTGGGAGCAGAACTTCACCAACGCCGTCCCGGAGGATCTCATCGAGGGCGGCAATGCCCGTGGTACGGGTACCTCCATCCGGTTCTGGCCGGATGCGGAGATCTTTGAGACCACCACCTTCGACTACGAGACGATCTCGCGTCGCCTCCAGGAGATGGCCTTCCTCAACAAGGGCCTGACCATCACGCTGACCGACGAGCGCGCCACCGCTGAGGAGGTGGAGCTTGAGGCGCTCGTGGAGGCCGGGGAGAACGCCACCTCCCTGGACGACATCGATTCCGCGGTGGACGCCGCCGATGCCCCTGAGGGAGATTCCTCCGCCAAGAAGCGGGAGAAAAAGCGCGTATTCCATTACCCCAACGGGCTCGAGGATTACGTCAATTACCTCAACAAGTCCAAGAACCCCATCCACCCCTCCATCATCTCCTTTGACGCTAAGGCCGAGGATCACGAGGTGGAGCTGGCGATGCAGTGGTCCTCCGGCTATAACCAGTCGGTGCACACCTTCGCCAACACCATCAACACCGTGGAGGGGGGCACGCACGAGGAGGGTTTCCGCTCCGCGCTGACCTCCCTGATGAACAAGTACGCCCGCGAGCACAACATGCTTAAGGCCAAGGACAACAACCTCACCGGCGAGGACTGCCGCGAGGGCCTGGCGGCCGTGATCTCCGTGCGCGTGGGCGATCCCCAGTTCGAGGGCCAGACCAAGACCAAGCTGGGCAACACCGAGGTGCGCTCCTTCGTGCAGCGCATGACCAACGAGCACGTGGGACACTGGCTGGAGGCCAACCCCGCGGAGGCCAAGGTCATCGTGAACAAGGCGATTTCCTCCTCCCAGGCGCGGCAGGCGGCGCGCAAGGCGAGGGAGATGGTGCGCCGCAAGTCGGCGGGCGATATGGGCGGCCTGCCCGGAAAGCTCGCGGACTGTCGATCGAAGGACCCGGTGAAGTCCGAGCTCTACATCGTGGAGGGCGATTCCGCCGGCGGTTCCGCCAAGGGCGGACGCGATTCCATGTACCAGGCGATTCTGCCGCTGCGCGGCAAGATCCTCAACGTGGAGAAGGCCCGCCTGGATAAGGTGCTCAAGAACGCCGAGGTGCAGGCCATCATCACCGCCCTGGGCACGGGCGTGCACGACGAGTTCGATATTTCCAAGTTGCGTTATCATAAGATCGTGCTGATGGCGGACGCGGATGTGGACGGCCAGCACATCGCCACCCTGCTGCTCACGCTGTTGTTCCGTTTCATGCCCCAGCTGGTGGAGGACGGCCATGTGTACCTGGCTAATCCCCCGCTGTACAAGCTCAAGTGGCAAAAGGGGGAGCCGGGATACGCCTTTTCCGACGCCGAGCGCGATGAGCAGCTGGCCGCCGGCCTGGACAAGGG
Organism: Corynebacterium sp. zg-331; assembly: GCF_014267345.1. Lineage (GTDB taxonomy): Bacteria > Actinomycetota > Actinomycetes > Mycobacteriales > Mycobacteriaceae > Corynebacterium. The sequence goes on along the minus strand of NZ_JACMYD010000006.1, from coordinate 50,142 downwards.
GCGCAAGATCAACAAGGACGATGGCATCCAGCGCTACAAGGGTCTGGGCGAGATGAACGCCAGCGAGCTGTGGGAGACCACCTTGGACCCCACCACCCGCATCCTGCGGCGCGTGGATCTCCACGACGCCCAGCGCGCCGACGAGATCTTCTCCGTGCTCATGGGCGATGACGTGGTGGCGCGCCGCTCCTTTATCACCCGCAATGCCAAGGACGTGCGGTTCCTCGACGTTTAGTCTGCCGCGAGGGACGGTCTCGCGTTCCACCACGGCACGCATCCGCGTCATCGACGTGGATGCGTGTCCCGGTCGCCGGGTCGTCGTGGGCGCGCGGCGACGATGGCCTCGCGGGGGATAGCGAGGCGAAAGCGCGGTGCCCCGGGCACAGGATCAGCCCGCCTCATCGAGGCCGTGCGGCTGGCGGCGCGGGGTAAGGAGCAGGCCGCCGCTATTTTCACGAGCACCAGCGTGCTGATCGCCCAGACGGTGGTGCCCGTGGGCCGACCGCGCAGTACGCCACCGATCATGAACGGTTTCCGTCATCCAGTAGGCGATGCCGTGTGCGGGTATCCGAAGCGCGCGGCGGTGGTGTCGATGGTGGGCAACCAAATCGTGTTTCTGCCTCGCGGTAGGGGCCAGGCAGCACCGGGGGAGACCGAGCGCGCCGATTCCGGGGTGGATCTATATATTTCTTTCGACGAGGAAGAAGTTTTGTTATAATGAAGGAAAATCTGGATTTCCTCCAGGATAGCGCTTGGTGTGTTATGGCACTTTCTTGTCCTGGAAGAAGATAAAAAAGGGATTCCCATGCTTGGTGAACTCCATTGTAGGAGGTTCAAGCATGGGAATCTCTTGGTGTTGCGGCCCTTCCGCCACAGCAAACGTCACAAGAACTAACTGCAACCACAACCACCTCAATTCTACCCAATCGAAACATTCGGAACAAGTGAGGGCATGAAAAAACCGCCGCGCTGAGCGCGGCGGTCGGTAATGAGAACGAGGCTACTTGACCGTGGCGGTGAAGCGCACGGTCTCGGTGGAATCGTCGGCGTACTTCACGATCACGGGAATGAAGAGCTTGGATCCCGCGGTGGTGCCCGTGGGAGCGGTCACAGTGGCGGTACCGTCCTCGGCCACGTCCACGGTCCACTCGGTGCCCTCGGTGCTCGGGGCGATGTAGCGGGTGCCTTCGGGCACGGAGCCGCTCTGCGTCACCGTGACGGAGTCGCCGGCGGCCACCTCCACGTCCTCGTAGGCTGGGGTGGTCTCGGGGGCCTCGGCCATCGGGTTCGTTGGGGCGCCGACGGTGGCGTGGAACACCACGTAGGAGGTGGAACCGTCGGAGTAGGTGGCCTTGATGGGCACCCACACGCCGGTGCCGCGCTTGGCCTCCCCGGCCTTCACAGTGAGCTTGCCGGTGGTGGCGTCGATGGCAAAGTCCATGCCGGCGTAGGAGTCGTACACCAGCTCGAAGGTGGCGCCCTCAAGGTCACCCCCCTTCACGGTGAGGTCCTGGCTGGCCTCCTCGCCGAAGGGCACCTCGAAGTCCTCGTAGCTCAGTTCCAGGTTCTTGCTGGGGGAATCCTCGCCGGCGGCGGCCTTGACGGGCACCTTGTACTCCTTGGTGGTGCCGTCGGGGAACACCGCGATCAGGCCCATGGTCCAGGTGCGGCCAATCTGGGCGTCCTTGGGGAGGGTGGCGGTAACCACGCCCTGCTCGTCCACCGTGAAGGTCCAGCCGTCCTTGTTCTGCTCGTTCATCACGAACTTCGTGCCGGAGGGGATGGTCCCCTCGACGGTGGGCGTGATGGTGGCGGAGTCCCCGGGGGCGACCTCGGTGAACTCCTCGGGGTAGGAGAAGGTGACGTCGTCGCTGGGGGAGGTCCTGCCCTTGACCACGGTGGCCACGACGTTGATCTCGGAGTAACCCGAGCGGGTGAGTATCAGCACCGGCAGGGTCAGGGTGGAACCGGGGCGGCGGGTCTCGTCGGCCTTGATGGTCAGTGTGCCGGTCGCCTTATCGACCCGGTATTCCCAGCCATCGACCTTCTCGGTGGGGACGCTGAACTTGGCGCCGGGCACCTCGCCCTGGATTTCGAACTCTTTCTCGCTGTTCCAGGGGATCTCCACCTTGTTGTCGGTGCCGTAGCTCGCGGAGCTGTTTGCGGCGTAGGTGGTGATCGCCGGGGTCTTCTCGTCGGCCTCCGGGGTGGCGGCGACCTCGGTGACCTCCGCAGCCTCCTCGGCGGTGTCCCCCTGAGTGGTCTCAAGGATCTCGACGTCGGGGGTAACGTCCTCGGCGCCGGCCAGGGGAACGGCGACGACGGAGCCGGTCAGTGCCAGGGACAGGGCTGCGGCGGAAATGCGCTTGCGCATGTAGTTTCTTCCTTTGGGATCGAATTAAAAGTCGAGGTTCTCAGAAGAGAATGATAGACGTCAGACCTAAGGCTTGTCACGCCGAAGAACCTGATGACGGGGCCTAAGCGTTGAGATCGTGCAGAATATCTGCTACTACGTGGGAAAACACATCGTTGTCCTGGGTGAGCGGGCGCAGCGCGCGGATATGGTCTTGCACGGTTGCGGCCATCTGCGTGACGTGATGGTGCAAAGGTACGCCGCGTAGGCGGGCGCTCGTGGTGGCCGCGCAGGCGGCGAGGGCGGGGTAGCTGCGAACCCGGGAATCGGTGCGGGCGCACACCTCGTCGGCAATAAGCACCATTTGTTCGAAGCTCAATCCCCTCATGGGTGCAGGCGTCGTTCCGCGTCGAGGTACTCCCGCAGCGATTGTCGGGCGAGCTGGGCCACGCGGGTGTCGTCGAGCAATGTCGCGGCGGCGGAAATGATAGCCCGGGTGGCGGCCTCCTGCTTGCTGCACCCCTGCGCCCGGGCGAGCAGGGTGAGGGCGCGATCCTGTTCGGCGCTGAGCCGGAGTGTCATGGCCATAGATCCGGGATACCACAGGAGCGAGCGGCCCGGCTGATGCGCGGCGCGCGTCTTACTCTCTTCGGCAGTGATACCGCATTGGTATCACTGCTTTTTCCGATGCTGCCAGCGGGCGCTGGGGGCGGTAAACTGGATCGTCGAACAATCATCGCTAAGAAAAGGTGAGTATGAGCGACGATCTCTTTGATCGCATCCACCCCATCGACATCAACGAGGAGATGCAGTCGAGCTACATCGACTACGCGATGTCGGTGATCGTGGGGCGCGCCCTGCCCGAGGTGCGCGACGGCCTCAAGCCTGTCCACCGCCGCATCCTCTACGCCATGTTCGATTCCGGCTACCGCCCGGAGCGCGGCTACGTGAAGTCCGCCCGCCCCGTCTCGGACACGATGGGGCAGTTCCACCCGCACGGGGACAGCGCGATCTACGACACCTTGGTGCGCCTGGCCCAGAGCTGGAACATGCGTTACCCGTTGGTGGACGGCCAGGGCAACTTCGGTTCCCGCGGCAACGACGGCCCCGCCGCCATGCGTTACACGGAGTGCAAGCTCACCCCGTTGGCCATGGAGATGGTGCGCGACATCCGGGAGAACGCCGTGGACTTCTCCCCGAACTACGACGGCAAGACGATGGAGCCGGACGTGCTGCCGTCGCGCGTGCCCAACCTGCTGATGAACGGCTCTGGCGGCATCGCCGTGGGTATGGCCACCAACATTCCCCCGCACAACCTCAACGAGTTGGCCGAGGCCATCTACTGGCTGCTGGACAACCCCGAGGCGGGGGAGAAGGAGGCCCTGGAGGCGTGCATGCGCTACGTCAAGGGGCCGGACTTCCCCACGGCGGGGCTCATCGTGGGCGACCAGGGGATCAAGGACGCCTACACCACCGGGCGCGGTTCCATCCGCATGCGCGGGGTGACCAGCATCGAGGAGCAGGGCAACCGCCAGACCATCGTCATCACGGAGCTGCCCTACCAGGTGAACCCGGACAACCTGGTGTCGAGCATCGCGGAGCAGGTGGCCAACGGGAAGATCGCCGGCATCTCCAAGATCGACGACGAGACCTCCGACCGCGTGGGCCTGCGCATCGTCATCACGCTCAAGCGCGACGCCGTGCCGCGCGTGGTGCTCAACAATCTTTACAAGCACTCCCAGCTCCAGACCAACTTCGGCGCCAACATGCTCTCCATCGTCGATGGCGTGCCGCGCACCCTGCGCCTGGATCAGATGCTGCGCAACTACGTGGCGCACCAGATCGACGTCATCGTGCGCCGTACCCAGTTCCGCCTGGAGAAGGCCGAGGAGCGCGCCCACATCTTGCGCGGCCTGGTCAAGGCCCTCGACGCCCTGGACGAGGTCATCGCGCTGATCCGCCGCTCCGCCACCGTGGACATCGCACGGACCGGCCTGATGGAGCTCCTCGACGTCGACGAGGTGCAGGCCGATCACATCCTGGCGATGCAGCTGCGCCGCCTGGCCGCCCTGGAGCGGCAGAAGATCATCGATGAGCTCAACGAGGTCGAGGCCGAGATCGCGGATCTCAAGGACATCCTCGCCTCCCCCGCCCGCCAGCGCGGCATCGTTCACGACGAGCTGGCGGAGATCGTCGAGAAGCACGGCGACGAGCGTCGCACGCAGATCGTGGCGGCCTCCGGCGACGTCTCCGAGGAGGACCTCATCGCCCGGGAGAACGTGGTGGTCACCATCACCTCCACCGGCTACGCCAAGCGCACCAAGGTGGACGCCTATAAGTCGCAGAAGCGCGGCGGCAAGGGCGTGCGCGGTGCGGAGCTAAAGTCCGACGACGTGGTGCGTCACTTCTTCGTGTGCTCCACGCACGACTGGATCCTCTTTTTCACCAACTTCGGCCGCGTGTATCGACTCAAGGCCTACGAGCTGCCCGAGGCCTCCCGCACCGCCCGCGGTCAGCACGTGGCGAACCTGCTGGAGCTTCAGCCCGAGGAGCGCATCGCCCAGGTCATTCAGATCCAGTCCTATGAGGACGCCCCCTTCTTGGTGCTGGCCACCGCGCAGGGGCGGGTGAAGAAGTCCCGGTTGGCGGATTACGAGACCAACCGCTCCGGCGGGCTGATTGCCATCAACCTCGGCGAGGGCGATCGCCTCATCGGTGCCGCCCTGTGCGGGGAGAACAGCGACCTCCTGCTCGTCTCCGAAGAGGGCCAGGCCATCCGCTTTACCGCCGACGACGAGCAGCTGCGCCCCATGGGCCGCGCCACCGCCGGCGTGAAGGGCATGCGCTTCCGCGGCGAGGATCAGTTGCTGGCCATGTGCGTGGTCAGCGACGGCAGCTACCTGTTGGTGGCCACCTCCGGCGGCTACGGCAAGCGCACCGCGATGGAGGAGTACAACTCCCAGGGACGCGGTGGCCTGGGCGTGGTGACCTTCAAGTACACCCCCAAGCGAGGCAAGCTCATCGGCGCGATCACCGTGGATGACGACGACGAAATCTTCGCCATCACCTCCGCCGGCGGCGTGATCCGCACCGAGGTCGCCCAGATCCGTCCCTCCTCCCGTGCCACCATGGGCGTGCGCCTGGTGAACCTGGAGAAAGACGTGGACCTGCTCGCCATCGACCGCAACGTGGAGGGCGAGGGGGAGCAGGAGGCCACCGCCGTGGCTACCGGCAAGGTTGGCGGCCCCGTGCAGCAGCAGGACGCCGCGCAGACCCGCCGCGGGGTAGAATCTGATTCCGACTCCGGCGCTCCCACCTCCGACGGCGAAGAGTAGAGGAATAAACAGATGGCATACAGAGAAGTAGTGGTATCGCGCATACCCCCCATGGCGGCCTTCCGCGTGGCGCTGGCGCTCTCCCTCGTGGCGCTGGTGGCCTGGATCCTGTGCGTGATGCTCCTCTACATCGGGCTCGCCGCCGCCGGAGTGTGGGACAGCCTCAATGCCGTGATCGGTGGGATCGGCGGCGAGGGAATCATCAACTTCGGCATGGTCATCAGCGTGTCCGCGCTGGTGGGGGCCCTGGGTGCCATCCTCGCCACGTTGCTGGCCCCGCTGTGCGCGGTGATCTATAACGCCGTGGTGGATCTCTTCGGCGGCCTGGTCGTGGAGGTCGAGGACATTCGCTAGGGCCGGATCGCCGGTGTGACCTGGCGATTTGTGCTCCCGGCGGGCGGGTATGTAAAGTACATACTCGTTCCAAGGGCCTATAGCTCAGTCGGTTAGAGCGCATCGCTGATAACGATGAGGTCGCAAGTTCGATTCTTGCTAGGCCCACCACTAGGGACAATGGGGCATTAGCTCAATTGGTAGAGCATCTGCTTTGCAAGCAGAAGGTCAGGAGTTCGATTCTCCTATGCTCCACAGTGGTTCATGAGAGTCTTACGGAAACCTCCGTGAGGCTCTTTTTTGATCTGTGGAGGGATAGGCGCATGGCGCATACTTTCCGAGACGGTTCTTATTTTGGGAAATGTCCCCACACTGCTGCTTATATTCGCTGTAAAAGAAGCACTCTTTTGCTACTCGGTCCACGGCCCGCCTGGAAAAATCGATGGTTGTGCGTTCACCGCGATGGTTTTACTGCGCCCTTCGCGGATATCGACTAATTCACCCGCCTGTGCATCACCACCCCCGACAACTCTTGGCGATACTTGCACTTCATCGAACGCAGAACAAACAAGGCGTCATCCGCTCCATTCTTACCCAAGCCCACGGAGGGGCCTGATCCGTCGCGCTGACCAGTGGATCTGAAACAATATTCCACCACAAAAAACCGTGACGATCAATCACCATCCTATTCTCCCGTCATCGGCTTTTCCTGCCTGGGGTAAATAATCTACCTAGTTCCTACTTTTTAAACTATGAGGTGGGTTTCCTGGAAAATCTTGTGATAAACCTGTCTAGATAAAAGCCTAAGGCTCAATGTCAAACCTCGAAGAAAATATCTATTAAGAAAAGGAGATCGGCACGAAAGTAGACCGATCGCATATGTCATCGCCGGTACTTGTGTGGTTCCGGAAGCTGTCTCTCAAAGTGACCGCGCTACGTCCTAGCAATTGTGGGGTAAAATTACCGCTTCTTAACCCTGGTCAAGGGCCCACTAGAGGATTTTACGGAACCTCCATCCCTGAGCGGGGTAGAGTGAGGGAAGCCATAGAGAATTCACGAAGGGAGAAATTGCAATGTCTACCCTTGCCATCGCGCTGACCTACCTGCTCGCGGCCGTCCTCGCCGGGGACGCACTGCTTTCTCTCAAGCCGCCCGCGTTTATCTCCTGCTGCCTCACCGGGGTCAATTTCCCCCGGGAATGGTGGTGGGTGTTGATCGGGATCAAGATGCTCGGGGCCCTGGGGCTGGTGTGCGGGACGCTGCGTCACGATCCGGCCATCGCGGCTACGGCTTCGCTCGGGGTGCTCGGATACTTCCTCTTTGCCATCGTGGCCCATGTTCGGGAGCGCTTTCTGGGCAGTGAGTTTTGGCTCAACTGCCTGGGCATGACGGTCCTGAGCGCGGTGGTGGCGGGGATAAACGTGAGCCAGGTGCTCGCGTAGCCAGCCTCAACCCCTGGCGAGAGGCGTGTGGGGGAAAGCCCCTAGCCCACGGTGTCGGCAAGCGGCCTCGCGCGCCTTCTGTAACGATTCAGACCGCCGGGAATACCCTGATTCTCGCCGTGACCTGCTATTACGTTGATAGGTGAGCCTATTACCTTTGGGCAGGCGCGCGGCTGCTACGGCCGCCGCCCTCGCCTGTCTTGTATTGACAGCCTGCTCCGCCACCGGGGGAGCCCCGCGCACCACCCAGGAGGGGGAGGGGGCCGCCGGCACGGTGGACACCCCGCGCCTGGTGGTGGCGATGGTCAGCCACGGGGCCCCCGGCGATACCTTCTGGGACCTGGTGCGCAAGGGCGCGGAGGACGCCGCGCGCAAGAACAACATTGAGCTGCGCTACAGCTCCGATCCCCAGGCCCCCAACCAGGAGAACCTGGTGCGCACCGCCATCGACGCCCACGTGGACGGCCTGGCGGTGACCATGCCCAACCCCGACGCCATCGGCCCGGCGGCCCGCGCCGCCGCCGAGGCCGGCATTCCCACCGTGGGCCTCAACGCGGGCATGGACCGCTACCGGGACTTTGGCCTCACGGCCTTCTTTGGTCAGGAGGAGCGCGTCGCGGGCACCCAGGCGGGTCAGCGGCTGCGTGAGGAGGGGGCGCGCCGCGTGCTGTGCGTCATCCATGAGCAGGGCAATTCCTCTCAGGAGGAGCGCTGCGCCGGCGTCAAGGAGGGCACCCGGGACGCCGAGGTGGAGACCCTCTACGTCAATGGCATGGATCTGACCAGCGTGCACTCCACCATCCAGGCCAAGCTCGCCCAGGATAAGGGGATCGACTGGGTGATGGGCCTGGTCGCGCCCGTGGCGCTCACGGCGTCCGACGCCGCCAAGGCCGCCGGTTCCTCAGCCAAGATCGCCACCTTTGATACCAACGCGGAGCTGGTTCCGGCGATCCGCGAGGGGAATATCCAGTTTGCGGTGGATCAGCAGCCCTATCTCCAGGGGTACATGGCGGTAGACGCCCTGTGGCTGGCCCACCGCAACGGCTCCACCGTGGGCGGCGGGCGGCCCGTCTATACCGGGCCGAGCTTTGTGGACGCTACGAACATCGACGAGATTGCTCAGGTCGCGCAACGGGGGCTGCGATGAGCGCGGCGGTAACCGGAAAAGCGGTGATCCCCGCCGCGCTCGCCCGCCGCCCCGAGGCGGCCGGCCTGGTGGGGTTGGCGCTGGTGGTGGTGCTCTTTAGCGCCCTGGCCCCGGCCATGCGCTCCCTCGATGCGGTCTCCACGGTGCTCTACGCCAGCTCCACGATGGGCATCATGGCCCTGGCCGTGGGCCTGTTGATGATCGGCGGGGAGTTCGATCTCTCCTCCGGGGTGGCGGTGACCAGCACGGCCCTGGCGGCCACCATGCTTAATTACAACTTCTGGCTGAACTCCTGGGTGGGCGCGGGGCTCTCGCTGCTGCTGTCCCTGGCGATCGGCGCCTGGAACGGCTTTCTGGTCACCCGCACGGGCATCCCCTCCTTCCTCATCACCCTGGCGAGCTTCCTCATGCTCCAGGGCCTCAACCTGGCGCTCACCAAGGCCGTGACCGGCCAGGTGGCCACGCCGATCATCTCCGACATGGAGGGTTTTGCCTCCGCCCGGGCAGTCTTTGCCTCCACCATCGGGGTCGGCGGGGTGTCGGTGCGCGTGACGGTGCTGTGGTGGCTGCTGTTCGTGGCCCTGGCCACCGTGGTGCTGCTGCGCACCCGATGGGGTAACTGGATCTTTGCCGTGGGCGGGGACGAATCCGCCGCGCGCGCCTCCGGCGTGCCCGTGCGCCGGGTGAAGATCGGGTTGTTCATGCTGGTCGGTGCCGCCGCGTGGTTCATGGGCATGCACAACCTCTTCGCCTTCGACTCCGTGCAGGCGGGCCAGGGCGTGGGCAACGAGTTCCTCTACATCATCGCCGCGGTGATCGGCGGCTGCGCGCTCACCGGCGGGCGCGGCAGCGCCGTGGGCACTGCCCTGGGCGCGCTGATCTTCGGCGTCATCAACCAGGGCATCGTCTACGCGGGCTGGAACCCAGACTGGTTCAAGTTCTTCCTGGGGGCCATGCTGCTGCTGGCCGTTCTTTCCAACACTGCCGTGACCAAGGGGGCCGAGCGATGAGTATCATTGAGCTCAACGACGTGACCAAGGCCTACGGCTCCGCCGCCCCCGCCCTGAGCGGGGTCAGCCTGACCATCACCCCCGGCGAGGTCACCTGCGTGCTCGGGGACAACGGGGCGGGAAAGTCCACCCTCATTGGCATCCTCTCCGGGCTGCACAGGCCCACCTCGGGCACCATGCTTATCGATTCCGCCCCGGCCGCCTTCGACTCCCCGCGCGCCGCCCTGGCGGCGGGCATCGCCACCGTCCACCAGAACCTTTCGGTGGTGGGGGAGATGAGCGTGTGGCGCAATTTCTATCTCGGGCGGGAGGACACCAACCGCTGGGGGATTCTGCGCACCTCGCGCATGAGGCGGGAAACCCGCCGGGCCCTGGCCGAGCTGGGCGTGACTATCGAGGACGTGGACGTGCCGATCTCCTCGCTGTCCGGGGGCCAGCGCCAGGTGGTGGCCATCGCCCGGGCGGTGCACAGCGGGGCCCGCGTGCTCATTCTGGACGAACCCACCGCCGCCCTGGGGGTGCGGCAATCCGGGATGGTGCTCGACCTCATCGAGGCCGCCCGGGACCGCGGGGTAGCCGTGGTGTTTATCACGCACAACCCCAGGCACGCGGAGCGCGTGGGCGATTCCTTCGTCATCCTGGGGTTGGGGCGGCAAATCCTGGCCGGACGCCGCGGCGAGGTGAGCCTGGAGCGGCTCACCGCCGCCATGGCGGGGGAAGAGGTTTAGTCCTCCTTGCGGTGACGCTCCAGCTGCTCGTCGAGGGAGGCGATGAGATCCTCGCCCTTGGCGGCCAGCTCCTCGCCGCCCGGGGCCTGCTCCTCCTGCTTTTTCTTCTCCTCCTCCGGGGTGGGGGCGGACGACGAGGAATAAATCAGCTCGGACTGCGTGGGCCGTGAGGTGGTGAACTCCTCCAGCCGCGGGGGCATCGGTCCCACCTTGGCGGGCTTGCGGAAGTAGTTCCACAGGGCTCCGGCCAGGCCGCCCAGGGCGCTCAGTGCCAGGATCAGGCCCAAGGCGCGGCGCACCGGGCTCTTCTTATTCTTCTTGCTTTCCTTGCGATCCAGCTTCTTCTGGGCCTTGGCGGTGGCCTCGGCGGCGGCCTTCTCCGCGCGGTGCTTGGTGCGACGGCTCATCTTCTTAGCCTCCTTGGCGTTCTTCTTCTGCGTTTCGGCGGCGGAATCGTAGAGGTCCTTGCCCTTGGATTCCAGGGTCTCCACGGCGTTGTTGAGGCGGCGGCGCGCCTGCCGGGCCACCTTGCCCGCGTTGTCCTTGAGGTTCTCGGCGGCGTCCTCGTAGCCGCGGGAGGCGCTCTCGGCGGCCTCGGCCAGGGCGTCGTAGGCCTCGGAAGCCTTGCGCTCGCGGAAATCGCGGTAGCGACTCCACGCATCGCGGCCGGTGGAGAGGGCCATCTTCATCACGGTGGTGTTCATAGGATCCTAGAATAATCGTGTTGGGCCTCTCATGCGGCAAAAGCGTTACACTTGTTCCCATGAGTTTGAAGACCGCTACCGCGATCCTGCACACGAACCGCGGCGATATTTCGGTTGATCTTTTTGGCAACCACGCCCCGGTGACCGTCGATAACTTCGTGGGCCTGGCCAAGGGCACCAAGGAGTATCGCACCGAGAACGCCTCCGGAACCCAGGAGGGCCCCTTCTACGACGGCGCGGTGTTCCACCGCGTGATCCAGAACTTCATGATCCAGGGCGGCGACCCCACCGGCACCGGCCGCGGCGGCCCCGGCTACATGTTCGAAGACGAGTTCCACCCCGAGCTGCGCTTCGACCGCGCCTACCTGTTGGCCATGGCCAACGCTGGCCCCGGCACCAATGGCTCCCAGTTCTTCATCACCGTGGCTCCCACCCCGCACCTGAATAACGCCCACACGATCTTCGGTGAGGTTACCGACGAGGCCTCGCGGAAGGTCGTCGATGCGATCGCTACCACCGCTACCGACCGCATGGACCGCCCCACGGAGCCCGTGGTGATCGAATTCGTGGAGATCGTGGAGTAATCTTCCGTCGATTCCCCCATCCCGTGCCCGCTGGGCACGGGATTTTTCTTCCCCGCGATACCCTGGGCGCATGAATACTGCGATGGTGAGGCGCTTCTTCCGCGGCGCCCCGGTGACTGCCGTGCTCTGCCTCCTCATAGTGGGAGTATGGATCGCCTCGGCCCTGCACAACGGCTCCCTGGACACCCGCGATGCCTCGATCACCCGCGACGGCTTCCTGCTCGCGCCGCTGGTATCCGCCGGGGAGCCGCTGCGCCTGCTGAGCAGCATGTTCATTCACCTTGACATCGGCCACCTGGCGATGAACACGTTTATGATCGCCCTCATCGGGCGGGAGCTGGAGCGCTCCCTGGGCAGCCTGCTCTTCCTCGCGGTGTACCTGGTCAGCGGTCTGGGGGCCTCTTATGCCGTGGTGGAGATGTCCCCGCTGACGCCCACGGCCGGGGCCTCGGGCGCGCTCTACGGCCTGATGGCGGTGCTGGTGGGTTCCGCGCTTAAGCGCGGCGGAGACATCGTGGCCCCTCTTTCCCTCGTGGGGGTCAATCTGGCCTACACCTTTCTTACCCCCGGGGTGTCCCTGTGGGGGCACCTGGGTGGCCTGCTCACCGGCACGGCCCTAGCCGGGGCGCTGCTACCGCGCTCCGCGAAGATGCGGTACGCCGGCACGGCGGTGGTGGGTGCCGCGGTGCTGGGCCTGCTGTGGCGCTTTGTGGAGAACGGGTTTTATCCACAGCGGTTATCCACACTGTGGATAGTTACGGTCTTGTAATTTACCGAACAGGTAGGTTTGGATGTTCGTGATGTGGCGGTTGTGCCTGGGGAGACGGGGAATTTCTCGAATGGGTGACCGGGTTGTGGAAGTAGTGCACAGAGTTATCCACAGGCTGTGAAATAGTGCTGTGCCTATCCCGGCGGCGTGAGAATATCTTTGGCTACAAGCGTCATTTCGCCCCGGATTCCTGCCTGTGGATGGTTCTCCTACCCGGGGCGGCAGCCGCACCCCTCAGCGCCGCGAGAGGCCGGCGAGGGGCAGAAAAAACCGGCCCCACCCCTCGCACGGAGAGGTGGGGCCGGTGGCGCGGGCGGCTAGTGCCAGCCCATCGTCATGAGCAGTCCCACGATGAATAGGCCAAAGCCCACCAGGTAGTTCCAGGCACTCAATTCCACCATGAGGGGAATGTGCCCCCCGGCCAGGTAATTGACCACCAGCCAGGCCAGACCCAGCAGCATGAAGCCAAACATGAGCACCTTGTACCACAGGGGCGTACCGCCGGCGTTGATCTTCACCGGGGTGCGATCCGCGGTGTTCGGGGTGCCGGCGATGGGCTGGGAAGCGGGCGTGATCTTGGACTTGGGCATCAGTCACCTCTGGGATTGCTGGAAAACGTCGATGGCGCTGGCCGGGGCGGGCGCGCCCTTGTGTGCTGACTGCACAGTCTAGCAGGTGGCATGCCCGCCCCCGGGGCTCGTTAGGGCGCCAGCGCGGTGAGGTCGAACTCGTAGTAGCGCACGGTGATCCGGGCGTCCTTGCGCAGCGTGTGGCCCGCCGGGGGCTCGGTGGCGGCAATCAGCTTGCGGTCGGTGATCAGGCCGGTCTTCACGCCGGAGCCGGAGACCAGGGCGGAATCCGGAGCCGTCCACCCCGCCGCGCGCAGCTTGGATAGCGCCTGCGACTCGGAGGAACGCGTGAGGTCGGGCATCTCGAAGAGCTGACCGTTGGAAACCTCCAGGTGGATCGGGGACCCGGCATCAAGCGTCGAACCCTGCTCCGCCACGGAGAGCACCTTGCCCTCCGGCTCCAGGGAGTCCACGTAGGTGATGTCGGCGTCCAGATCCAGGGAATCCAACGTGGACTGCGCCTGGGCGAGCTGCAGGCCGGTGAGATCGGGCACGCGCACCTGCTTGGGGCCGGAGGAGACCGTCACCCGCACCTGCGCTCCTTTAGACAGCTGCGTGCCGGCGACCGGGTTCTGCTGCATGATCTGGCCTTCGGGCACGGAGTCGGACTCCTCCTCCGTGGCCTGGGAATGCAGCGCTAGCCCCGCGGATTGCAGGGCGGAGGAGGCCTGCTGGAGGGTCATGCCGGTGAGATCGGGCACGTCGGTGAGCTCCTTGCCGGAGGAAACGGTCAGCTGCACCGACGCGCCCTCCTGCAGGGTCGATCCGGCTGCTGGATTGCTGCGGATCACCGATCCCCGCTCGACCTCGGGGCTGGGCTCCTCGCTGGTATCCACCTCAAGGCGCAGCTTTTCCAGGGCCTGCCGCGCCTCCTGGAGCGGCAGGCCGGCCACGTCCGGCACTTGCACCGTGGTGTCGCGCTGCTCGATGGCGGGGGTACCGCTCCCGCTGTGCGAAGATCGATCGTGCAGCAGGTCGTAGGCGAAGGCCCCGCCCACCCCCACGACGATCATCCCCAGCAGCGCGGCGACCCAGGCCGGCCAGCGCGATGTCCTCGTGGGCTTGCGGTGACGCCGCGGCTCCGCGCGAGGGGCGGAGGCCGCGGGGCGGGCGGCGGGGGCGACCTCGGTGGGTGCGGCGGCCGCGGCCGTTTCCGGGGCGTCGGCCGCCCCCGGTTGGGCCGCCACGTGGGAACGCGCGGCCTGCGTGACGGCGTTGCGCGAGAGCAACGCCAGGTCCTCGGCCATGGCCTCGGCGGACTGATAACGATCCGCCGGGTGCTTGGCCATGGCGGTGAGCACCACGGAATCCACGTTCACGGCGGCGGTGGGGCTGAGATCCGCGATGAAGTGCGAGGGCGGTGTGGCCTCTTCCTGCACGTGCTGATACGCCACGGCGAAGGGCGTTTCCCCCTGGAAAGGCGGGGCGGCCGTGAGCACCTCGTAGAGCACGCAGCCCAGGGAATAGACGTCCGAGCGGGCGTCCGCGTTGCGCCCGCGCGCCTGCTCCGGGGAGAGGTACTGGGCGGTGCCGATCACGGCGGCGGTCTGGGTCATGGCCGAGGTAGAATCGTCCAGGGCCCGGGCGATGCCAAAGTCCATCACCTTGACCGCACCGGTGTTGGTGATCATGATATTGGCCGGCTTGATGTCCCGGTGGATGATCCCGGCGTCGTGGGAGGCCTGGAGGGCGTGGGCGGCCGGGATCATCGTCGCGGCGGCCTCGGCTGGGGGCATGGGTCCGTCCTCGCGCACGATCTCGCGCAGGGTGCGGCCAAAGACGCGCTCCATCACGATGTAGGGCACGCTGATCCCCTCGATGGTGGTCTCGCCGGTGTCGTAGACGGCCACGATGGCGGGGTGGTTCAGCCGCCCGGAGTTCTGCGCCTCGCGGCGGAACCTCTCCCGAAAATTGACGTCCCGGGCCAGCTCCATGCGCAGCACCTTGACGGCCACGCCGCGGCCGAGCAGCGTGTCCTGGGCGGCGTAGACATCGGACATGCCGCCGGTACCGATCACCTCGCCCAGCTCGTAACGATCAGCGATCATCGTCATGGCGTATCTCCCTCGGCGTCCTCCGAGACGCGGGCCGGGGCATCGGAGGTAAGCAACCGCACATCGGAATTATCTTCGTTTACCTGCGCCGGGGTATCCGGCGCGTGACTGGTCCGCGGAGCCTCCTGCTCCGGTTCCTCCACCACGGTCGTGTGTTCCCGAACGCTGGCCGCCGGGGAGTCCTGCTCCCGCTCCTCGGTTTCCTCCGGCACGGCCTCGCGGGTGCGGTGGTCCGCGTGCCGCTTCGGCTCCGGTTGCGCGGTGCTCTGCGGCGCCGCCTGGCCGGGATCGTTGCGCTGCGCGGGGGCCCTTTCCTCCACGTACTGCGTGATCACCGTGCTCTCCACCGTGGGGGCGCTCACGGTGGAGCTGCCCGCCGGGGCGGAAGAATCGGCGCCGAAGAAATTCATGCGGTAGAGCGCAAAACCAACCAGGAGCAGCACGGCCAGGGCCGCGGTCACGGCTAGGGCCACGTTGAGACCCTCGCGCTTGGGCGGTTCCGGGGGCTGAGGCGGCTGGCGACGCGCCGGGGGCACGGTCGGGGAGACGACGTGCCGCTTGGGTGCCGCGGCCGGCTGCACCGTGGTGGGCTGGGCCACGGCACCCAGCGCCACCGTGGCCGCCGTGGGGGAGGGTTCCGGGGCGGGCCTGGTCAGCACCGCCGAGCGGGGCTGCGGCGGTCGATTGCCCAGGCGCACCTGGGAGATGGCCTGCGCCATCTCGTTGCCGTTGGTAAACCGCCGCCCCGGTTCCTTGCGCAAGGCGATGCCGATGAGCTCGCGGGTCTGCGCGCTGATGGTGGTCGATAGCGCGGGTGGGGCCTGGTTGATATGCGCCAGCACCACAGACACCGAGGAATCCCCGGTGAAGGGACGCTTGCCGCTGAGCACCTCGTAGCCCACCACGCCCAGGGAATAAACGTCCGAGGTGGAACCCACCTCCTGGCCCTGGGCCTGCTCGGGTGAGACGTATTGGGCGGTGCCCACTACCATGCCGGTGCGGGTCAGCGGCACGGCCGCCGCGGCCTTGGCGATGCCGAAGTCCGTGATCTTGACCTTACCCTCCTGGGTGACCAGCAGGTTTCCGGGCTTGATGTCCCGGTGCACCATGCCCAGGGCGTGAATCGCGGCCAGGCCGTGCGCGGCCTGCTCCATGACGTCGAGGGCCATGGCCTCCGGCAGGGAACCCTCCCGGGAGAGCAGATCCGCCAGCGATTCCCCGCGCACGTACTCCATCACGATGAAGCAGAAGATGGTGCCGTGGGCGTCCGAGACCTCGCGATAATCGTAGGTGTGCACCACGTTGTCCGAGGTGATGTTCTCCGCGGCCTGGGCCTCGTTGCGGAAACGCTCCAGGAACTCCGTGGAGTTGGAAAACTCCGGGCGCAGGGCCTTGATGGCCACCTCGCGGTCGTGGCGGGGGTCGTCGGCAAGCCACACGGTGGACATGCCGCCGTGGCCGATCACCCATTGCAGGCGATAGTCCTGCCCGATGAGGTATTGCAGGCGGTCGCGCTGCTCATCGGGGGAAGGCCCCGAGCGGGAGTGGGGCGTGGAAGCGTTGTGCTGGTTGTCGTCCGTCACCTTCTGATCCTCCTCACTGGGTCGCCTGCAATGCGGCGTTGAGTACGGCGCGCCCCACGGGAGAGGCCACCTTGCCTCCCGTGGCGCTGTGGCCCTGGTGGCCGCCGTCCTTGACCACCACGCCCACGGCCACGTCCGCGCCCTCGCTGGGGCCAAAGGCCACGTACCACGTGTGTGGGGGGGCGCCATCGCCGTGCTCGGCGGTGCCGGTCTTGGAGGCGATGTCTTGGCCAGCGTAGCCCACCGTGGAGCGCTCGGAGGCGCGCATCAGCTCCGTGAGCTGGGCGGCGATCTCGGGGCTCATGGCCTGGTTGAGCTCCTTGGCGTCGATCTTGTTGAGCTCGCGCAGATCCGGGGCGGTAATCCGGGAGACCACGTGCGGCTCCATGCGGGTGCCGTTGTTGGCCACCGTGGCCGCCATCACGGCCGCCTGCAGGGCGGACATGGTGACGTCGCGCTGCCCGATGGCGGATTGGCCCAGGGAGGCGTCGTCGGGCAGCTTGCCCAAGGATCCCGGGGACATGGGAAGGCCCAGGTCGTAGGTTTGGCCGATGCCGAAGGCCTCCGCCGTGTGGCGCAGGGCATCGGCGCCCACGTCGATGCCCATCTGCACGAAGGCGGTATTGCAGGAGAGCGCAAAGGCCGTCTGTAGGGTCACGTCTCCGCCGCCCGCGCAGGCTTGACCGGCGTAGTTGGTCAGGGTCTGCTCGGTGTGGGGCAGCGTGATCTCCGCGGCCCCGGTCAGCGTGCTCTGCGCGGAATAGCCGGCCTCCAGGCCCGCCGCCGTGGTGATGATCTTGAAGATCGAGCCGGGCGGCAGCGTCTCCTGCGTGGAGTGGTTGAGCAGGGGATTGCCGGGATCGGCGTTGAGCTGCGCCCACGCCTCCTGGGCGGTCTGCGGGGCCACGATAGCGTTGGGGTCGTATCCGGGGCTGGAGGCCATGGCCAGAATCTCCCCGGTGGAGGGGCGGATGGCCACCACGGAACCCTCGTAGCCGTTATTGACCAGCTGCTCGTAGGCCACCTGCTGCACCTCGGGCACCAGGGTGAGTTCCACGTTGTTTCCGGTGGGGTCGGCCCCGATGATCTGATCGAGGACCCGGCCGGGGGTGACATCCGTGCCGTTGAGGATGCCGTTGTAGGTGGATTCGATGCCCGCGGCCCCGTACACATCGGAGAGGTAGCCCACCACCGGGCTAAACGCCACGGGAGCGGCGTCGTAGCTGCGGTGATACAGGCCGTCCTCGTCCTGGTAGGAGGAGGCCAGCACCTGGCCTCCGGCGGTGATCTGGCCGCGGGGGATGGACTTGATCTCCAGGAAATTGCGCTGGTTGAGCGGGTTGGCGGCGTACCGATCATGGCGGAACATCTGGATCACCGTGAGGTTGATCAACAGCACCAGGATCAGCAGCAGCGCAAAGACCGACGCGAAGCGAATGGAACGATTCACCTAACTCACCTTCCCCACCGAGGGCATGTACCCGGTGCTATCGGCCTGCCCCGCGGTCCCCACCGGGGGCAGGTGAGCCGAACCGTCCGTGGACTCCGCCGGGACGGCGGTGGGCCTGCGCGCGGAATCGGAGATGCGCAGCAGGATGCCCAGGAGCATGTAATTGGCCATGAGGGAGGAGCCGCCGGCGGACATGAACGGGGTGGTGAGGCCGGTCATGGGCATCAGCGCGCTGATGCCGGCCACCACCACAAAGACCTGGATGGCGATGGTCAAAGACAGCCCCGAGGCCACCAGCTTGCCATAGGAATCCCGGGCGAGCAGGGAGGTGCGGAAACCGCGCGTGATGAGCAGGGCGAAGAGGATCAACACCCCGGACAGCCCCACCAGGCCCATCTCCTCGCCCACGGCGGCAAGGATGAAGTCCGTCCACACCACCGGGATGATATCCGGGTGACCCTGGCCGATCCCGGTGCCGGTGATACCCCCCCAGGACATGCCGAAGAGGGAATTGGCCAGCTGGAAGCCGGAGTGATCGTAATCCGCGAATGGGTCCATGAAGTTACTCACGCGGGCCTGAATCTTGGCGGAGAACAGGTACACCCCCGTGCCGCCGACGATCACCAGCACCACGCCGATGAGCAGCCAGGACACCCGGCCGGTGGCCAGGTAGAGCATGCCCAAGACCGTGGCGAACAGGAGCAGCGCCGGGCCGAAGTCGTTGGTGCCGGCCATGATGACAATCGCGATGGCCCACACCGCCAGGATGGGCGCGAGATCGCGCAGGCGCGGAAAGGAAAGCCCCAGGAAGCGGTACCCCGCCACCGTGAAGAGCGCCCGCTTGGTCACCAGGAGCTGGGCAAAGAAGAGCAGCAGCAGGATCTTGGAGAACTCGCCCGGCTGCAGGGAGAACGGACCGAGGGTGATCCAGATACGGGCGTCGGCGTCCTCGGGCTGCGGCCATACCAGGGGCAGCGCTAGGAGCACCAGGCCCACCAGGCCGAGCAGGTAGGAATACCGCGATAGCGAGCGGTACTCGCGCAGCAGCGCCAGCACCAGGATCAGCAGCACCACGCCCACGAAGGTCCACAGCACCTGGCGGGTGACCAGGGAGGTGCCGTTGGCCTCGTCGATGCGGTAGATCATCACCAGGCCCAGGCCGTTGAGGGTGGCCGTCACCGGCAGCATGATCTGATCCGCGTGCGGGGCGGTGAGGCAGAGGGCGACGTGGGCGGCCAGGAAGATCACCGCGAACCCACCGATCACCCAGGCGAGCTCCGCGGTAAGGCTGTTGCCCTGGGATAGCTCCAGGTTGATCAGCATGGAGGAGACGAAGAGCGCGGATAATAGCAGCAGGCCCAGCTCCGTGCGGCGGGAGAAGATCCGAGACAACGCCACTTACTCCACCTCCCGGCACTGCACGCCCGGCCTGGTGAGCTCCTCATCCCGGGGCCGCGCGGGCGCGGCGGTCTCGGCGGGGGTGCTCGTCGGGGTGGCGGTGGCCGACGAGGTGGGCTGGGTCTCGGCGCTCTCGCGGCGATCGGCATCCTCCGGGCGGAGGGTGACGCAGGCGGGCAGGGCCTGATCCGCCAGGCGGCGCAGCTGCTGATTGACCTCCTCGTAGGTGCCGGTCGGCATGGCGGTCACGGAGGAGCGCACGGACTCCGGGAGGTCCCGCAGGCGGAAGCGGTGGCAGTCCTGATGGGCGCCGGGCTCGGTGAGCTGCACCGAGGCGTCCTCGCTCAGGCAGGCGTGCTGATAGATCTCGTGCAGATCCTTGCCCAGCACGGTGTAATTCAGGCCGCGTTCCACCACGATGGCGGCGCTATCGCCCTGGCCGTCGGTGGCCAGGAAATAGTTCTCCTTGGCGGAATGGGAGACCCACCAGCCGCCCGAGATCAGCCCGATGATGGCCACCAGGGCGACGATGAGCCCGCCCCAGCGCCATGCCGAACTGCGGCCCGAGCTCTCGTCCTGCTCCGGGTCCTCGGCGGCCTCCGGGCCCTCGGGGGCGCCGCCCGGCGGCTGGGCGCTGACCTGACCGTCCGGGGAGACGGTGGCCACCTTGGTGCGCAGTGCGGCTGCCCGCCCGGCGGCGGTATCCGGGTGGGAGTCCTCGCCGGACTCCCCGCACAGCGCGCCGCCGGTGGCCGGCTCGGTGGGCAGCGCGGCCAGCGCCTCGTCGTCGAGGAACTCCGCGTCCACCACGTCGGCCACCACCACGGTCACGTTATCGGGTCCGCCGGAGCGCAGGGCTAGCTCCACCAGGCGCTGGGCGGCCTCGGCGGGGGTGCCCTCGGCGAGGGTCTCCTCGATGGTGGCGTGCGTGACGGGGTCGGAAAGTCCGTCCGAGCACAGCAGGAGGCGGTCGCCGGGGTGGGCGTCCAGGGTCGTGAGGGTGGGCTCCACGTCGCGGCCCGTGTAGGCCTTGAGGATGAGGGAGCGCTGCGGGTGCGTGGAGACGTCCTCTGGAAGCAGGCGGCCCTCATTGACCAGCGATTGCACGTAGGTGTCGTCCACCGTGATCTGTTCCAGCGCGCCCTTGCGCAGCCGATACCCACGGGAATCGCCCACGTGGCACAGGCCCAGCTCCCGGCCGTTGAAGGCTAGGGCGGTAAGCGTGGTGCCCATGCCCTGCGTCTCCGGGCGGGCCCCCACCTCGTCCGCGATGGCGCGGTTGGCTTCGTCGGCACCGGCGGCCAGCAGCGCCAGCATGTCGTTATCGCCCATGTCCTGATCCAGGTGTTCCAGGTGGGTGATCATGATCTGCGAGGCCACCTCGCCCGCGGCGTGCCCGCCCATGCCGTCGGCCAGGGCCAGCAGGTGCGGCCCCGCGTAGGCGGAATCCTCGTTGTTCCCGCGCACCAGGCCGCGATCCGAGGCCACCGTGTAATTCAAACGCAGCATTATGGCACCAACCTCACCGTCGTTCGGCCCACGCGTATCGACGTCCCCGTGTCTACCCGCTCCGGTTGATCGATGCGGGTCCCCGCCACGAACGTGCCGTTGCGGGAATCCAGATCCTCCACAAACCAGTCCGAGCCGCGCCGGAACAGCCGCGCGTGCCGGGCGGAGGCGAAATCATCCCCGAGCACGAAGTCGCAATCCGGGCTGCGGCCCAGCACCACCTCGCCCACCGAGGCGATCTCCATGTAGGAGCCCTGAAGCGGCCCCTCCACGATGGTGATCTGGTGCGCCGGGGCGGCCTTGCGCGGCGTGGGGGTCGTACTGCGGCGGCGGGAAGACCCGGCGACCAGGGCGGTGTCCCGGCGCATGGCGCGTAGGGCCACGAGGATCAGGAGCCACAACAGCACCAATACCCCGATGCGGAACCCGGTGAGGACGAGTGAGTCCATGAGTGCTCTCCTTGGGTATCAGTTTTGTTGCGGCCAGACGATGCGCACTTCGATATGGGAATGGCCGATGGTGATGATGTCGCCATCGGCCAGCAGCCAATTGTCCACCGGGGTGTCATTGACCGTGGTGCCGTTGGTGGACTCAAGATCCACGAGCACCGCATCCTGCCCATCCCAGGTGATCTCCGCGTGCTGGCGCGACACCCCCGTGTCCGGGAGGCGGAAATCGGCGTCGTGGGAGCGGCCGAGGATATTTGAGCCCTCCTGCACCAGATAGGTGCGCGAGGAACCATCCTGGAGCAGCAGGCTCACCGTGGGGTGATCCGGCTGCGGCCTCTGCTGTTGCGCGGATCCGACCTGCTGGCGTGGGATGAACTCCGTGGCGGCGTTGCGGTCGGCCGGGTCGGGCTGAGGCTGATTCATCTGTTTTCTTTCCTTCGCGGTTGCGGCGGTGGTCGATGTTGCGGTGGGGGGTGCGGTGCCCTTCGGCACCTCGATCCAGTCGAAGCCGCTGCGCTGATCGGGGTCGGGATCGGAATAGGACGACGCCCGCATCTGGCCGGTGCGCATTCCCGACTCCTCGGCGATCCGCACCACCATCGGGCCAGGAAGCGCCAGGCCCTCATTGCGGCAATAGCGGCCCATCCGATCCGCGAAGTCCTCCGGCAGAGCCGGATTGTTCTGGGCGAGATTGCGCACATCGCTCTGGGATAGGCCCACCAGAAACACGTTCGGTGCCTCTGGGTGGCCAGCCGTGGTCACCACGTTGTCCTGGATCTCCTGCTTGAGGAGCTCCTCGATCTCGGCAGGCACCACGCTGCCGCCGAACACGAGGGCAAAGCCATTGTCCAGACCGCGCTGCATCGCGCTATCGAATTTGGCAAAACGCGCCATGATCGACACGGGCTGACCTCCTCTTGCTTCTCCTTCAACTTTCTGCCCAAAAGCCGCGCTGACCGGGGACATCCTGGTGCAGCTTTGCGACGGCTGACGCCATCTCGGCGAGGGCCCGGGACGCATGGAAGGGCCATCGGTGACCCTGCACGCCCCGCTGAGGCGCACACACGTATTCCCTAGTATACGGGCAAGGGACGGGGGAAGGATAGGCATGACCGTCGGTCACGGGGCGGTGGCGGGGTGGATAAAGGGGGTGTGAACTGCGTATTTGGCATGGTCGGGGCTCTGTGTATAGAGTCTAAGAAGTCGCAAGCGCGGCCACTTGATTTGGGCGAGTGGCGGAATTGGCAGACGCGCTGGCTTCAGGTGCCAGTGTCCTTTTTGGACGTGGGGGTTCAAGTCCCCCTTCGCCCACAGATGAGATCCCACCCGACTCCCAGGAAGGAGTCGGGTGGGATTTTTATGCCTCATGCCGCAGGAAACGTAACCCGAAGGGGTGCCAGTACGCGCGCCGGGGTCCTCATCCGCCGCAGGCGGCACCCCTGGGGGATGTGGTGGCGCGCCGAGCGCGTCGCGAGGTAGCGACGTCGCCGACCTTCGTTGCTTCGCACCATGCCGAGGGGCCCGGCGTTGCACCGCGCTAAGGGGTGCCACTGGCCTCGATCGGTAAAACCCCGACGCGCACTGGCACCCCTTAGCGCGCGGGATAGGCTTGATCTCGTGCCTGTTCATCCCCTTTTCCCCGGCGGCGGTCGCCCGGGCGTGATCCGGGGCAGGGGAGTGGATGCCCAGGGTCGCTGCGCGCACTATCGGCAATCGTGGGACGTGGTGGCCAATCTCTGCGCCACCTGCGGCGCGTGGTGGGCCTGCCACCGCTGCCACGCGGAGGCCGCCGATCACCCCTTCGGCCGGGTGCGGCGGGAGGAAGCCGGCACCGTGTTGTGCGGGGCGTGCGGGCATCACATGGGGTACGCGCAGTACCACGGGGCGGCGGGCTGTCCCCAGTGCGGCCATCCCTTCAATCCGGGGTGCGGGGCGCACGCGGGGCTGTATTTTTGTTAGATTAGGTACCCCCTTAATCTCACAAGGAATCGGTGCGGGGCGGATTCGTGTGAGATTTTTCGTAGCGGCTCGACCGTCCGGCACCACGAGATATGAGCGCGCCATCCTCCACGAGGGCATCGAGGGTTCTTTTGGCGGTACCCCGTGAGGTGCCGGTGAGAAGGGAAAGATCACCCGTGGTGATGGAATCATTGGTGCCAAGCCAGGCGTGGACGGTGGAGGCTTGATCTTCCACTTCGGTAGAGAGATAGTCCATGAGGGGATAGGTGCTCGTGGTGTCGTAAGCCTGGATCATGAGACGCCGCGCGGTCTGCCCCAAGATCCAGGTGTTCTTGTACCTGCGGATGAGAGGTTCTGCGCGCACTGTGGACTGGCGGGCGGCTTCGAGGGCGATGAGGGCGGCCTCCTGATCGGATTGGAGGGCATGAGCGGTGGTCGCCACCGTGATAAAGGGGGAACGCAACAGGAGATTCAGCACGATAGCCACGCGATAATCCTGCTGACGCTCCGCCGGGGTAATGGCTCGCACGCAATCCACGACGGGGTAGACGGGTTGGCCCCCATGCAGTGAGCATTCCACGTACGGCCCCGCAACCTCTCGGATGGTGGGTGGACGATGCCCGAGCACGATCATGTCTCGGTACATGCGATCCACGCCTACCCCTTGTTTATCCACCAGGCCGAGGGCGCGGAAAAGATCGGCCAAGGCGGGGTAGCGTGCCTCGCGGTTGCTCAAGATATTGTTCTCTGTGATAGCCCCGGGGAACGCGCCGGGGCTGCGCACTGTGAGGGAGCTATCGAGCTCTATCCAACGGACGTCGGTAGGTTCGCTACGGTTCCAGTCGCGGTGAATGACTCCGTTGAGCAGGGCCTCGCGGATGGACTGTTCGGGCACACGGCGCACGAGCTCGTGGTGCAGCCCGGCCTGATGCGTGGCGAAGGTATTGACGGTGCCGAGGGCGCGCTCGATGATATCGAGCTGCTCGATTAGGGAAAGCTCGGCCGGGGGCACCACGCGGTTGAGGATGGAGCCGCCGGGAACGTTAAAGACGGTGACCTCAAGGGCAACCTTATCCAGCGGGCAGAAGAGCAGGGCACCGGCCTGGGTAAGGTGATCGTCCGAGCGCAGCGCGCCGGAGCGACGCAGCAGGTCCGTGGTGCTCAGCCCTCCCCCATCGGGGGAAAACCACCGACGGGCGATCTCGACGGCACCCGGGCGTATCTCAGCAACACCCAGGTGGGAGGGTTGCACCATGATGTCGGCCTGGGAGGCGGCGTCGCGGTGTTGCCACCACTCGGCGCGGTCCACAGGCTCGCAGGAATCGCCCACCCGCCACCGAATCTGGCCGCCGGTGTTTTCCACCGGCTCTCGGGCCTCCGCCACGTACACGATGAGGATGCGCAGCCCCTCGACCTGGGTGGCCACAATATCGGGGCCACGGACACGGCGGAATAGATGCGTTGCCGCAGCCAGTCGATATCTAATTCCGTGCCGATGATCCGGCCGGAATTATCTTCTACGCCGTAGATGAGGGCCCCGCCGCCTGGAGAATTAGCCATGCAGGCCACCTCGTCGGCCAATTTTGTGGCGGCGGTTTGATTGGTGCGTTCGCCCGGCTCGATGATGCCACCCCGGTCGCGCCGTCCGGCCTCTTCCTTGAAATCCACCTGCTGCGTCTCTGCCGTGTGGATGAGCCTGCCTCCCGTGGACGTGGCGAGTATGGCGGCCACCTGTTGCTCAAGATGGTGGCGCAGGAAAGAGGCGTGGGAGAGAGACATGCGGGCAGCCTAACAGCATATTGTGAGATTAGGTACCCCCTTAATCTCACAAGGAATCGGTGCGGGGCGGATTCGTGCGAGATAAAGGCGTTTACACCCCCAGGAAGCGCTCCACGACCCGGCGGTAGGCCCGCACGGTCAGGCGCAGATCCTCCAGGTGCAGGTGCTCGTCGTGGGAGTGCAGTTGTTTATTGGCCTCGGCCAGGGTGCGCTCGCGGGCGTGGAGGGCAAAGCCGTAGCCCACGCCGCCCCGGCGGCGGGCAAAGCGCAGGTCGGACCCGCCGGTGGCGAGCACCGGCACCACGGCGGCGTTGGGAAACTCCTCGCGCACGGTGTCCGCCAAGGCCTCCCACAGCGGCCCCTCGGCGGGAGACTGCGTGGCGGGCTCGGTGATGAGGCGCTCGATGCGCACCCGCTCGGCCATGTCGCCCAGGGCCGTGCGCAGCAGGTCGTCGATCTCGTCCTGGGTGGTGCCCGGCAGGGGGCGGATGTCCATGTCCAGCCAGGCGTGGGAGGGCAGGACGTTGATGGCCTCGCCCGCGCGCAGCACTGTCTGGGCGAGGGTGACGTGGGAAAACGCCTGGGCGTAGGCGGCCAGATCCCCAAAGACCTCGTAATCCTCCGAGCCCGCCAGCAGGGTGCGCTCGGTGTCGGGATCGAAGCGAAACGCCCGCACGAAGCCCTGCCACAGCGGATTATCCGTCACCGGCGGGTGCGCGTCGGCGATCCGGCGCGCCACCTCCCCGATGGCCGCGATGGCCGACTCCTTGCCGTGCGGGGTGGAGCCGTGACCTGCTTCTCCCGTGACGTGCAGCCGACGCTGCGCCGCGCCCTTTTCCCCGACGTTGATGACCACGGCGTCGGAGCCGTCGCGTGTCGGCAGGTGCGAGCCGCCCGTTTCCGAGAGGCAGTTGCGCCAGCTCAACGCCTCCGGCTCGTGCCGCGCGATCCACCCCGCCCCCAGGCCGCCGCGCGCCTCCTCGTCCGCCAGGGCCACGAAGGTCAGCGTGCCCCGGGGGCGGCGGGCGGAGCGGGCCACCTCGCGGGTCACCGCCGCCATCGTGGCGGTGATAAACAGCATGTCCACCGCGCCGCGCCCGTAGATCTTCCCGTCCCGGATCTCCCCGCCGAAGGGATCGACGCTCCACCGTGCCTCGTCCACCGGCACCACGTCGATGTGGCCGAGCAGGGTCAGCGGCTCCGCGTCCGGGTCGCTGCCCGCCACCTGGAAGGCCACCGACGCTCGCCCCGGGTGCGGTTCGAAGCGCCGGGTGCTCACCCCGGAAGCGGCGAAAAAGCGCTCCAGCGTCTCCACGTTGCGGACCTCCTGCCCGGAATCCGGGGTGAGGTCATTGACGCAGGCGTTGCGGATGAGCTCTTGGAGCAGGGCGAGGGTGTCATCGTAGAGGGGCATGGGTTCCATTATGGGGGTATGAGGGGTGGTGGCGCATTGCCCGTCGGGAAGCAACAGAGTAAGAGATTTGGGGAGAGATTATGCAGGAGGGTCCGCATGGAGATGGCGTCGATCACGGAGTGGACCTTCGTTTCTGAGGCGCCCATTCCGGCCGATATTTCGGATTTGCTTGTGGCGGGTGAAAATCCCGTCGTGGCTTTTACGACGTTCCGTGACACGGCGGTTTTTACCACCAAGCGCCTCATTGTTCGGGACGCTCAGGGCATCCGCGGCAAGAAGGTAGAGGTGTATTCCCTCCCGTATTCCTCCATCACCATGTGGTCCACGGAGAACGCGGGAACGCTCGATTTCAACGCGGAAGTCGAGCTATGGACACGCGCCGGCACAGTGAAGATCAAGATTGGCCGCGGCCTCGACGTGCGCCGGATAGACCGCGTGATCGCCAGCTGCGTGCTCGGGGGATGAGCGGTACTACCGCACGTCCCCGAACTTCCGCACCACCCAGCCGCGCAGCAGGATGAGCGCCACGCCCAGGCCGATCGTCGCGGCCGAAGCGGCGATAAAGAAGGCGCGCTCGGCGGAGGGGCCGGCGTCGATAGCCGCCTCGTAGCGGGTGCCCAGCACCCCGGCCAACGAGGTACCCATGGACAGGGACATCAGCCACACGGCGAACATGCGGGACTTGAAGGCCGCCGGGGCGACCTTAGTGGCCAGGGAGTTGCCCACCGGGGACAGCAGCAGCTCGCCCATGGTGAACAAGAAGAGCAGCGCCACGATGATAAGCAGCGGGGTGGAGTTCGCGCCGCCCCCGGCGTAGGGGAGGAAAAGGAAAAGCGAGGCGCCGATGATGAGGTTGGACACGCCGAACTTCACCGGGCTGGACCACTGGCGCTCGCCCAGGCGCGACCACAGGGTGGCAAACAGCCCGGAGAACGCGATGATGAAGAGGGGATTGACGGACTGCACCTGGCTGGGCTGAAGGTGGTAGCCAAAAACGTCCAGGTTCACCCGGGTGTCCGTGTACAGCGCCAGGATGGTGAACTGGGACTGGAAGATGGCAAAGAACATCACGCAGCCGAAAAGCAGCGGCAGGTATCCCACGAGCCGGGAACGCTCCTGCGCGGTGGTGTGCGGGGAGCGGAACATCTGCGCCAGCAGCACCACGGCCGCCAGGAAGGCCAGGCCCGCCATGTAATGCGCGAGATTCTTCAGCGGCAGCAGACCAAAAACAAAGGGGGAGGCGAGCAGGGCCAAGAGGATCAGGCTGCCCAGCGCCCAGGGCAGGTATTGGCCGCGGGGCAGGGGATTGGGCACGGTGCGGCTCGCCGGGTTGATGGTTCCCTTGCGCATGAGGACGTACTGCGCCAGCCCGATGCACATGCCGATGGCCGCCAGGCCAAAGCCCCAGTGGAAGCCGCCGTGCTTCCAGGCCTCGCCGGTGGCCAGCGGCCCCAGCAGCGCGCCGATGTTCACCGCCATGTAGAAGAGGGAAAAGCCGGCGTCGCGCTGGGGATCGGTGCGGGAATAGAGATCGCCCAACACCACCTGGGAGGCGGTCTTGACGCCGCCGGAACCCAGGCCGATCAGCGCCACGCCCAGGCCCAGGCCGGGGAAACCCGGAATCAGGGCCAGGGCGATGTGGCCGGCCATGACCAGGATCGCGGACAGAAAAAGGGTGCGCTCGGGGCCGAGCAGGCGATCGCTGAGGAACGACGCCGCCACCGCCGTGATGTACACGAAGCCGCCGTAGGCGCCCACCAGGGACAGCGCCGTGCCCTCGTCCATGCCCAGGCCGCCATCGGTGGCCGCGTAATAGAGGTAGTACCCCAGGATCGTGACCATGCCGTAGTAGCTGAACCGCTCCCACAGCTCGATGCCAAACAGATTGGCCAGGCCCCACGGCTGGCCCAGGAAGGTGCGCCCCTCGGAGGTATTCATGGGGATAGTGTAGGTGAGTACCCTCGGTATACATGGAAAAGATGGCTGGAGTGGACGAGGCGATGGATCGCCTCGTCGAGCTGTACGACGCCGCCGCGGCCCGCGCCGCGGAGATCTTCCGGGAGGGCACCTACGAGGACTACCGCGAGGTCACCTACCCCCGCCTGGAGGTGGAGGTGACGCGGTGGCGACCCATCGACCGGAGGGCACCCTTCGGCTACGTGGACGAGGCCGGGCGCTACGCCGCGGAGCTGAGCAGGCCCGCCCTGCTGCGCGGCTACTTCACCGAGCAGCTCACCGAGCTGGCGGGCAATTACCCCTGCGAGATCTTCGTGGGGCCGTCCACCACCCGCATACCGCCCGAGTACCTTCGCGGCCTGGAAAACGTGGACGAGGCGCGCCGGGCGGGCGACCTGGGGGAGGAGGTGCCGCGTCCCACGCTCGACGAGGTGGACGACGGGATCGTCGATAGCCGCTGGGAGGCGTTCCACGGCCCGGTCAAGCCGCTCTTTCACTTTGGCCCCCAGCGCTTCGACATCGCCTGCGCGCGCATCGAGCATTACACGGGCATAGCGGTGGAGACGTTGCAAAAATACATCCTCTTTACCAATTACCCCATGCACACCACCGAGTTCGTGAACCTCGGCTTGCGCGAACTGGGCAGGGAGGGATCCCGCTATACCCGCCTGGTGCTGCCCAATGGGCGGCGGATCACCGATTCGAGCCAGGAGATAGACACCGCTTCTGCCAGGCAGATGCCCCGCTACGACCTGTGCACCGAGTCCGGCGATGGGATCAGCATGATCAACATCGGCGTGGGCCCCTCCAACGCCAAGACGATCACCGACTGCCTGGCGGTGCTGCGCCCGGAGGCGTGGATCATGATCGGCCACTGCGCCGGGCTTGATGCCCGTATGCGCATGGGAGACCTCATCCTGGGCAACGCCTACCAGCGCGAGGATCACCTCCTGGACAGGCGGATCGCCCGCGACGTCCCCATCCCGGCCGTCCCGGAGATCCAGCGCGCCCTGGAATCCAGCGTCACCGATATTTACGGCAACGATAAGTCCCTCATGCGCACCGGCACGGTGCTTTCTACCGACGACCGCAACTGGGAATGGCGCACCACCCGCGAGCTGTGGGAGTGGCTGCGCGGTTCCACAGCCGTGGCCGTGGACATGGAATCGTGCACCCTGGCGGCCAACGGGTACCGCTACCGCGTGCCCTACGGCACCCTGCTCAGCGTTTCCGATCTTCCCCTCCACGCCGTGCCCAAGCTCCCGGCGCAGGCCCAGGCCTTCTACTCCTCCTCCAAGGCGGCCCACGTGATGTGCGCGGTGCGCGCCATGGAGTATCTGGCCCACGATCCGCGTCGGCTGCGCACCCGGAAATTGCGGCGCACCATTGGCGAGGTGCCGTTGAGGTAGGTGACCAGGCGGAATTGTCTCTTTCTGCTTCGGGGCCACGCGGAGTGCGTTTCCTTCCTTATTATCAAAGCAGATTGAATCGAGGAGGATGTACCTGGTAAGACGGAGGCGGGTTGATTCTAGATTGTCCTCGTGCAAGGGGATGGTATTTCCTCGTGGAATATGATTCCATGAGTAAAATATCAGGCCACAAGTGGGATACCCGCAAGCTCGTTGTGGGGGCGGTGCGGGTATTTTGTTTTCTGTAGCTGCACCGGGACTACTGTAATATAATTCCGTGTCCACATCATGGAAGAATCGATATTCCACATGGGCATAATCGTCCTTGTATGCTGCCCTGGGGTCATTATATTGAGTGATAACGACTTTTATTTTAGATTCAGTAAGGTTATTGTTCCGGAAAGAATCGCAGGGAACCCCAGCAGAGTTAAGAGTGTAGGCGAGAAAATATCTGGAGAATCTTGGTTTTGAAGGTAGTATATTGAACCAAATATCGCCATAATTAACCCGAATAGGAATAGGGATATTTGCCACTTATTAGATAGGGAAGATGTTGAAAAAGTTACGATTGTAGATAGCGGCGAAGATAGGGAAAGTAGAACTCCGATATATAAAACTGCATTGTAGCTTGTAGCGATGTGGGCTACAATAAGTGCTATACCAAGGAGAAATAGATATAATTCCGTTTTGGCATTCTTCTCTTGCTGTTCATGATATCCTCTCGAAATATCCCTAGATAATACCTGGCCATTGACTTGGGTGGGCTACGGTTACGGCAGCAAAGTAAGTTGCCGCCGTTGCTAAGCGGCCGGCGCGGCGAGGATCGGCTCCGTTTGTGTATACATTATTACATATTTCTGCCATCTGTGCACCAAGAACAGTGTTGCATGCTACATATTGCTCAGGGGTTTCCGCTTGGGCGTAGCATACATCATGATGTGTGCATGCTCCGCTGAAATCGGCATTTTCCCCAGGAATTGAAACTGATCTGGAGAACTGGTGCAGTAGTCATTTAGACTTCCTTTAGACGGATCGTAATTATATCCGGCGGACGGTTCGATGCCACCTCTGTTTAGTTTGGGTAGATATATGCTCCTTGTGTGTGACAGGTGTCTCCTTGAACTCTTCTTCAAGATCGAGGTTCTGTTCTTCCGTCCATTCGTTAAGTTGATCGGCAACCTCTTTAGGAACCACCTTCCCGTCCATGTCAACTTCAGATGCGTTTGCTTGGGTCACTCCGGAAAGAGTGATACTCACTAGCGGCAATGAGACTATAGTGTAGGAAAATTTCTTTAGCGATTATATCGCTTTCCTTTGGCTGAAATTATTCAGTCGAAGCATAGCGTGGATGGTTAGCTCTGTCTAGGTCGTAGGGGAATCGTGGGGAGATCTTGCTTGGAGTGTGGCGGATGGGTGGCGAAGAAAAATAACCCCCCGGTGCTTAGCGCAAGACCGCAGCACCGCCGGAGCCGCGGGTTAGAGCCGTTGTTTCACTCACGCCTACAGTTGTCGCCAGGTGCTTCCCCAGCTTGTGAGATTGGGGGGTGAAGGAGTGGCTGAACCTGGGGCTACGGTCGTTATGCCAATGTGATTGAGGCTGGCCAAGAGCGATGTAGATATGCCGCCACTGCCCAGTAGGTAATGCCTGGGCCAGGTAAGTGACCGACCGACGGAACGAGATCTTGCCGATACGCTATCCTAGGTTCCCTTTCGTGTAATGGTGGTGTAACGGCATGCATCCCGTCGGTCACTGGATAGGGTGGGGTTTCTGCGCTGTAGCACTACGATCGCGGTGCCGCGTGGCTCTTGTGGCGTGCCTCGCCTCGTTGCCCTGGCCCCGTACACTGGCCGGGGAAGGGGGAAATATGACGCAGAACACTATTGTTGAGGAGATTCGCGGGCGCGTGGCGCCTGCTTTGGTCAGCCGGAGATCAATCTGGGTATTTTGCCGGGTATGGGTGGTTCTCAGCGTCTTACTCAGGCGGTGGGTAAGGCCAAGGCGATGGAGATGTGTTTAACGGGGCGCATGATGGACGCCGAGGAGGCGGAGCGTTCCGGCTTGGTGGCTCGCGTGGTGGAGGATGAGGAGCTGTTGGATAGGGCCCTGGAGATCGCGTGTACCATTGCTGGGAAGTCCAAGGTGGCCGCCATGATGGTCAAGGAGGCCGTTAATACTGCCTTCGAGGCGAACTTGGCGCAAGGCCTCCTCTTTGAGCGACGCCTGGTGCATTCGGTGTTTGCCTCCGAGGACCAAAAGGAAGGGATGGCGGCGTTCGTCGAGAAGCGCGAACCGGAGTTCCGGGGAGCGTAACGCGGCCCAGGCGGGTCCTTGTGTGTATCCTGTACCACATCGCACGCGCGATGGTGAAGCACAAGCGAAACCTGGAAGGCCCGTTATGTCCATGGAAACCACCGCAGAACCGCGCAGCACCCTGGGGAGGTGGGGCGATCGCTTCCTCGGCGCCGTGGAGGCGGTGGGCAACAAGCTGCCCACGCCGTTTCTCCTCTTTCTCATTCTCTTTCTGATCACGGCCGCGGCGTCCTCGCTCATGGCGTGGTCGGGGGCCTCGGTACAGGTGCCGGGGTCGGGGGAGACGCTCACCATCCGGGGCCTGTTTACCGGCGAGGGGCTGTGTGGTTCACGGAGAACATCGGGGAGAACTACATTGGCTTCCCGCCGCTGGTCACGGTGTTGCCCATCATGCTCGCGGTGGGAATCGCGGAGCGCTCCGGTATGCTCGCCGCGCTGATCCGTAAGCTCTTTGGCTCGGCCAATAAGACGACGCTGCCCTACGCGGTGGGGGTTACCGGCGTGACGGCCTCCATCATGGCGGATGCCGCCTTCGTGGTGGTGCCGCCGCTGGCGGCGATGGTGTTTAGGGCCGCCGGGCGTCACCCCGTGGCGGGCCTGCTCGGCGGGTTCGCCGCCGTGGGCGCCGGGTATTCCACCTCGCTGGTGCCCAGCAGCCTGGATGCGCTTTTTGCCGGCATCACCAACGCCGTGATGGAGGGCCTGCCGGGGCTGTCGGCCCAGGAGGTCAATCCGGTCTCGAACTATTACTTCAACATCGCCTCCGCGATCCTGCTGGGGCTTATCGCGGGATTCCTCATCGACCGGGTGCTGGAGCCGCGCATGGCGCGCCAGGGGGTACCCACCGAGGCTTCCGATGGGGACGGCGCGCACGACGGCGAGCAGGATCTCTCCGCGGAGCTGACCGCCAGGGAGTGGCGGGCGCTCAAGGTGTCCCTGTGGGCGATGCTGCTGGCCACCGTCGCGGTGCTGGCGGCGGTGCTGCTGCCCGGCTCCCCGTGGCGCAACGCGGAGGGCGGCTTTTTGCCCCAGTCCCCGCTGCTCAACTCCATCGTGTTCCTGGTGATGGTGTTCTTCCTTGTCATGGGTATCGCCTACGGTGCGGTGGCGGGCACCATCCGCAGCGTGGACGACGCCGTGGACATGATGACCGAATCCCTCAAGGGGATGCTGGAGTTTCTGGTGCTGGCCTTCATCCTGGGACAGTTCGTGGAGCTCTTCAATTGGACAGGCATCGGCACCTGGACGGCGGTCAAGGGCGCGGCGGCCCTGGAATCGGTGGGGCTCACGGGTTTTGCCGCCGTGCTGGCCTTTATCGTCCTGGCCAGCTGCCTGAACCTGCTGATTATCTCCGGATCCGCGATGTGGACGCTCATGGCTGCGGTCTTCGTGCCCATGTTCGCGCTGCTGGGCTACGAGCCCGGCTTCGTGCAGGCCGCCTTCCGCGTGGGCGATTCCGCCACGCAGATCATCACGCCGCTGAACCCGTACATGATCGTGATCCTGGGTATGCTGCGACGCTACGAACCCCAGGCGGGCTTGGGCACGCTCATGTCCCGCATGTTCGTGTTCGTGATTCCCTTCGGCCTGACCTGGGTGCTGCTGCTGGCGCTGTGGTTCTACGCCAATCTCCCGCTGGGGCCGGGCGCGGGGATTTTCCTGGGGTGATGGTGGGGTAATGGGATAAAAAATTCCTATACCGCATAACTCGACATATGATGGGGGTATGTTGCTGAGTTTTGCTCTGACCAACTTCCGCTCCTTCGGTACTCGGGCGGTGTTGGACATGCAGAAGCGTTCTTTCCGGCGCAACCTGCCTAAGGGGGGAGATTGGGTGGCGGTGACGGAACGGTTGGCGGGCCTGTATGGTCCCAACGCCTCGGGAAAAACCACCGTGGTGGGGGCGCTGCGGGTTTTGCGCGAGGCAGTGCGATACTCCGTCACCGCGCCGGAAAGCGGGGGTTTTCTGCGCACACCGCACATGTTTCACGTGAAACAATCCACGGAGTTCGAGGTGGAGTACGTGGCGCAAGGGCGGCGATACCTATGGGTGCTGAAATTGGATGATCGGGGCGTGTCCGAGGAACGGCTGGAAACGGTGGCGGACACAGGGCATCGGCGGCTGCTTTTTCATCGGACGGGTGACACGGTGCGCTTCGGCAAGGAAATCGGGTTGCCGCGCGCCGGGCAGGTTATCATCGAGCAGTTCCTGCGCGCCTGGACTTTGGTGCTCAGCGCGTGGGAACTGGTGAAGGAAAAAGGGCCGCATGAGGGGGCCGTGCGTTGGTGGTGGGAAAAGCTCCAGATATGTGGTTCGCCGGGAAACCCGAGGCTGCCGGGTGAGCGAGGGGAACAACTCCTGAATATGCTCACCGACCCCGAGTGGGGCGGCATGAGTGAGGCGGTTCTGCGGGCCGCCGATGTGGGCCTGACGAGTGTGGAGATACGGGAAGAAGAAATCCCGCCGGAGCTGAGAGAGATCTTTGAGCAAAGCCGTCGGACGGGTGCGGTGGAAGGTCTGCGCGCCGAGGGAATATTTTCCGGGGAAGAGGTCGCGAAGATGGTGAAGACGCTAGTCTTTACCCATGAGGGAGGGGGCCGCTCTTTTGGCTTGCGTGAGGGGGATGAATCGGAGGGCACGCGCACGTGGTTAAACCTGACCATGCAGGGGGTTAAAGCGCTGGCGGAGGGCAACGTGTTGGTGGTGGACGAGGTGGACGCGAGCCTGCATCCCACGCTGGTGCGCTTTTTCCTCTCCCTCTTTGAGAACCCCGCCACTAACTCCGACGGTGCTCAGTTGGTGTACACCGCGCATGACGTGGCGACTTTGGGCAACGCGGTGGGCGAACGCCTGCCGGTTTCTGCCGTGTGGTTGGTGGAAAAGGCGGAGGCGGAATCGGAACTGCTGAGCCTGGATGAGTTTCACATCAGGGGGAGTAATAACGTGGAAAAAAAGTACCTGGAGGGGGCGTTCGGGGCGTTGCCAAGCCCGGGCACGGACATCGAGCGGGCTATCGAGGAGATTCGTCATATCCGTCAGAAAAGGGAGGGGTGAGGATATGGGGCGCAAAGGGGTGTGAAGACGCTGATCTTTTGCCAGGGGACGCGAACGGAGCCGGATTATCTGAGCCTCCTCAAAAGGGTAGAACGGTGGCCGTATGTGCGGGTGGACTCTGAGGCTCTAGATCCCGTCAAAGCGGTGGAAACGGCGATGATCAAGGCGCGGCGGGAGGACTTTCGCAGGGTATATGTGCTGGTAGACGTGGATGATACTCCACGGGAAGAATTGCATCGGGCGGCCGCGCTGTGCCGGAAAACACGGGCAAGAAAATAGCGGTGAACCTGGTGGTATCGCACGAAAGCTTTGATTGCTGGCTCTATGCTCATGTGAGCGAGGGAAAGATCCCTGTTCAGGGCAGGGAGTGGTTTCAGCAGAAGCTAAAAGGGGAAGGATACATGGAAGGGCCCACGGGTAAAGCGCTGTGTACGGGTTTTCCCGTTCAAAGATGGAAGCAGGCTGCAGAGAACATCACGGAACTTGCTTTCGAGGAGGTGGGAACCAATCCGGCCAGCGCGGTGGGCCTTTTTATTCGACATCTCACCTCGTCTCCTTCTACCCACGCGGAAGCCTAGCGCTGACTTTTTTGCGCGCCCAGCGAGGAGCGCGCGGCAGCCGGGGGACGTGTCGATGAGATCGACACGTTGGGGAAACATGTCGAAATTTCTGTGGAACATCGACATATGACCTCCTATCCTCACTTCCCCTTTACTCGCCCCCGCCGCGCGCTGACGGTCTTGTTCCCGGGAATCCAGAACCGCAGGGGTGCGTCCGCGTTCTTGGAGATCCCCACGCGCGGCCCGCGCACCCATTCGGGTTCCGTCGCGCGTGGCCGTAGCACGAAATCGGGCCCGGTGACCGGAGCGCCGTTATCTCCCAGGTCGAGGCCCAGGGCGCGGCCGAGGTTGCCCGGACCCTGGGCGAGGCGATGGAAGGGAACGTCGCCGCGGCGTTGCCGCGCAATGTCTTCGCCGCCGATGACCTCGCCGGCGCGCAGCAGGCACCCCTGGCCGATGCCCTCCGGAGCGCACACGATATTGCCGGCGCGGTGAATCCCGTAGGAGAGATAGACGTACATGCGCCCGCCGGGCCCGAACATCGCCTGGTTGCGTGGGGTCTTTCCGCGGTAGGTGTGGGCGGCGGCGTCCTCGGCGCCGAGGTAGGCCTCCACCTCCGTGAGCCGCACGGTGACCCCGGCGTGGCGGAGGGTGCAGCCGAGCAGGTGGGGTGCCACCGCGTCGGCCGTGGCGGAAAAATCGATCATGGTGGCACCCCTTCGCGTCGTGATAGGCCTAGCCCCGCACCCGCAGCATCCCGGTGAGCGGGCCGATTAACCAGTTGGCCAGGCCCATGACCACGGCTCCCCAGAAGGCCGCGCGGAAGCCATCCACGGTCAGCCCCAGGCCCAGCGCGGCGGAGAGGGATCCGGCGAAGAGAAACACCAGGGCGTTGATGACGAGGGCGAAGAATCCCAGGGTGAGGATGGTCAGCGGCAGGCCGATCAACCGCAGGACGGGGCGCACCGTCATGTTGAGGGCGACGATGAGGGCGGCGGAGCACAGAAAAGAGACGAGGCGTTCCCCCGAGGTCGCGCCGTAGACGGATACCCCGGCGATGAGCCCGGTGACCGCCCAGAGGGCCACTGCCGTGCCCGCGATGCGCACGCTCGCGTTCCACAGCCCGCTCACGTTTGCGGCCCTCCGGCCAGGGGGGCGACGTCGCCCTGGGGAAGAGGGGAGCCGTCCAGGGAGAGGGCCAGCACCTCCACCTGGGCCCCGGGCTTGCGGTCGAGCCCCAGGCGCAGGCCCGGGGCGGGGCGGAATCCAAACTTGTGGTAAAAATCCGGGTTGCCCAGCGCGGCGACCCCGCGGGTGCCCTCCCCGCGCAGCGCGGTCAGCGCCTGGGCGAGCAGCGCGGTGCCGACGCCGCCCCGGCGGGCCTCCGGTTCGATGGCGAGGGGGCCCAGCACGCACCAGCCGGTGGAGCCGTCGCCGCAGCGCACGCGGGTGGCGCCGAGGAACCCCACGATGTCTATGTCCGAGACGGCCACCAGGGAGAGGGAGAGTTGTTCCGCATCGCGCAGCTTTTCCACCAATTCCTGCTCGTTGTGCCAGGAATGGTAGTCGTCGGCGAAGGCGCGGGTGATCAGGGAGCGGATGGTGGTGATGTCCGCTTCCGTTTCCCGGCGGATGGTCAAGTCCATGTTCCTATCCTAGGAAAAAAGCGCGGTTTGCTCATCCGCACCCCGCCACGGCTGCTCGTCCAGGATGCCCGCCCGCTTAGACACCACGGCCGCCACGAGGGCCTGGCCGGTGACGTTGACGGCGGTGCGACCCATGTCGATGATCGGCTCGATGGCCAGCAGCAACCCCACGCCGGCCAGGGGCAACCCCAGGGTGGACAGGGTGAGGGTGAGCATGACCGTGGCGCCGGTGGTGCCGGCGGTGGCCGCCGAACCGATCACGGAGACGAAGATGATGAGCAGGTAGTGCGTGAGATCCAGGTGCACCCCGTAGAACTGAGCGACGAAGATCGCGGCCACGGCCGGATACACGGCGGCGCAGCCGTCCATCTTGGTGGTGGCGCCCAGGGGGATGGCAAAGGAGGCGTACTCGCGCGGCACGCCCAGGGACTCCTCGGAAACCCGCTGGGTGACCGGCATGACGCCCATGGAGGAGCGAGTGACGAAGCCGAGGGAGGTCACCGGCCACACGCGCCGGTAGAAGCCCATCACCGGCAGCCCGGCGAAGCGCAGCACCGCCGGATAGACCACGCCGAGCACCAGCGCCAGGCCCGCGTAGACGGCGATGACGAACTTGCCCAGGGAACCCAGAGCGTCCCAACCATAACTGGCCACGGCGGTGCCGATGAGCGCGGCGGTACCGATGGGTGCCAGGCGGATGATCCACCACAGCACCTCCTGGATCACCTTGAGGAAGGATTCGGCAAAGGCCAGGAAGGGCTCGGCGGCCCTGCCCGCGCGCACGGCGGCCACGCCGATGGCCAGGGAGATCACCAGGATTTGCAGCACGTGAAAGCCCAGGGAGATCTCCCCGGAGGACTCCGCGGCGGACAGCCCCAGGAAGTTGGCCGGGACGATGGATTCCAGGAAGCCGAGCCAGCTGCCCGTGCGGGAGGGATCGGCCGCGGTGGTGGGGTCGATCGAGGTGCCCTCGCCGGGCTTGAGCACCAGGGCCACCAGGATGCCGGAGAGCACGGAGAAGAAGGCCGTGATGGCAAACCACACCAGGGTGGACACCGCCAGCCGGGCGGCGTTGGTGACCTTGCGGAGGTTGGCCACGGAGGTGACCACGGCCGCGAAAACCAGCGGCGGGATCAGGAGCTTGAGCAGCTGCACGTAGGTGGAGCCGACGGCGTCGAGGGTGGCGGCGAGCCAGTTGTCCTCGGCCATCGCCCGGGCGGCGAACCCCAGGGCGAGGCCGAGGATGAGGCCCGCCACCACCTGCGCGCCGAAGTTGGTCATCCAGGAGGGCAGCCGCCGGGCCGGGGCTGCGGTGGGGGAGGGGGTGGAAGTCATAGGCTACCTCTTCGTTACCGCTGTGTCGTCGTACCCTTGGCCCAACGTCGCGCCGCGGATTTTATGCCCGCAGGCGGCCTCTCCGTGACCAATATGACAAAGCGGTATGTTATTTCTGCACTTATCGGTCTGTTTGGCGGGGCGGTTAGGAGGAGGGCAGCAGGTTGAGCTGTAGCGGATCGCGCAACACCAGATCCAGGGCCGCCGCCCGGGTGATTGCGTGCACGATCTCCGCGTGGGAGGGGATCATGCGCAGCTCCACGCTGCGGTTGAGGCAGTCGAACCGGCCCAGGGCCTCGCGCACCGAGGCGCCGAAGATGCGGGGAGCCTCCGGATCGGCGGTAAAGGCGCTGCCCGCGATCACCAGGCGCTGCGGCTGGTGGCGGCGCACCAGCTCCACGGCGAGCTGCGCCAGGCCGTGCGCCCGGGCGTTGAGGATCGGCCGGGCGGCGGGGTGGGCCACGGCGTCGGCCAGGGTGGGGGCCTCCACCCCGAGGTTGCGCACCTCGCGCAGCAGATCCCCCGTGGTCAGGGGCGCGCCGGGGGCGCTCAGCGCGGTGATGCCCTCCGGGGCCTCCAGCGCGGTGCTCAGGGAATCGTCGGCGAAAAGGGCCAGCGTGGGGTGGGGGGAGGTCGTCGGGGTGGTGAGGTGTTCGGCGGCCAGCATCGCGGGGGCGATCCCAGAGACGGTGACCGGGACGGGGAAGTAGTAGCGCAGGTCCGCGGCGATGTCGGTGCCGCTCCAGCCGAGGTTCGGGGCCTCCACCACGCCCTCCGGGCTGACCTCCCCGGAGACGGTCACGCCCACGCTCACCAGGCGGCGGGTCATGGGGGTCAGGATGCGGTGCAGGGCCGCGATGATGTATTCGAGGAAGTCGTACTGGCTGACCATCGCCGCCGAGGCGGCCACGGTGGTGCGCCGCAGCAGCTGCCCGCGCAGGTCGTAGAGGCCCAGGGTGGTCTCTGAGGTGCCCACGGCGATGCCCGCGAACATGGTGTCCTCCGGGCTGATCTCCAGGGGGATGGTGGGACGGCCGCGATGGCCGATCTCCGCGAGGTCGGGGCGGCGGGTGATGTATCCGGCGTCGAGAAGGGCCGAGACCGCGCGGGTCACGGTGGATTGGGAGAACCCGGTGGCCCGGATGAGGTCGAGGCGGGTGGACACCGTGGTCTGGCGCATCACCTGTAAGCACTGCGCCGCGGGGGTAAACGGACGGGCAAAGGCGGAGGCGATGCTGCGGTATGGCATGGTCACATAGTAGGCATTATGAACCGCATAGTCTAGTTGAGTCTAGATCATAGCAGACCGCATGGTCTGGGCTGCGTTTTTAGGACATCACCCCGTCAGCGGCGCCACCGAGATCGCGTCCGTGGCCACCCGTGACCAGCGCGCCTCGCGGTAGCGATACCCCTGTCTGGCCCGCTCGGCGCGCTGGTGCTCCACAAGCTGCACCGCGAGGGCGTCCACGCCCACCTCGCCTTGGCCCACGAACTCCGACGAGCGGCGCAGACGGGCGATCTGGTGCCGCTCCTTAAGCCCCAGCACCAGCGCCATGATGCTCAGCAGCACATAGCGGCTCATGTGCATGACCTGGTACAGCGCCAGCAGCGCCGGGATGGTGAGTAGGAAGGTAATGTCCCCCGCGCCGTCGAAGTGGACCACCGTGCCGATGGCCGCCAGCACC
This sequence comes from Corynebacterium sp. zg-331, assembly GCF_014267345.1. Classification (GTDB taxonomy): domain Bacteria; phylum Actinomycetota; class Actinomycetes; order Mycobacteriales; family Mycobacteriaceae; genus Corynebacterium. The sequence goes on along the minus strand of NZ_JACMYD010000006.1, from coordinate 9,556 downwards.
ACGTTGTCCCGCGTGGCCTTGATCAGGTCGGTGACCACCGGGTTAAACAAACCGATGTCTTGGAGGATGCCGAAGTAGATGATGGCGAAGATGAACATTACTACCACGTTCATCACGGAGCCCAGGCCCGAGTCGAAGAACTCCCCGATCTCTCCCCGGCCCGTAGCCCATGAGCAGGGCGCCGGCGACCGAAACCAGCGTCATGGCCACTACGGGGCTGGTCTTGCCCCGGATGAGCAGGCTCACGGTGAGCGCGATGATGAGTAGCCCGGCGATGGTCAGGCCAAGGGTGTGTGCATGAGGTAGCCCCTCGGGGATGGGTGGATTGTGAGTTAATCCACTTGAGATTATGAGGTGGGCGCGGCCGATGACGCAACGGAGTGCGAGGCAGGGAGCACGGTGAGGGGGAATCTTAATTTATGAAGCAGGATGAAAAAAGGTGGTTCCCGCGCTGCGGGAACCACCGTGGCCGTGGCTTTTTCTTAATGCTCTGGCAGGTACTTGTGGATCATGTCGATGGGCACAAAGCGCGTGTCATGGTTATCGATCCCGCCCTTGATGATACCGATGACCTTGCCCTGAGCATCAGTGACCGCTCCGCCGGAGTCCCCTCCGGTGTTGGGAACCTGCACCGTGATCACGGTGCTGGGGAAATTAGTATTTGCCCATGAGAGGCGCTTATCGCTGCTGTAGGTCCCGGTGGAGTGGGTCATATGGCCCATGACTTTGACCGTCTCGCCGATCTTCATGGTCCTGGGATCCCGCGTGCCGTTGGCGCCGATCACCCGGACGTTGTCCTTGAGCTTGATGCGCACGGCGTCGATGGCATCCGGGCCGGAGCTGCTTCCCATGCCGTCGATCACACCGAGAACCTCACCCTTGAGGTTGTAGATGGGCGCGCCCACTTTCCACTGTCCGTGCCCGCAGTGCTTGGCCGTGTACGCGGTCGTGGTCGAGACGACCGTGACGGAGCAAACGGTAGAGCCTGGGGGCTTGATGATGCCCCCCTGGCGCAGGATGGGGCTGGGGCCGGCGCTGGCGGGCACCACGGAGCTTAGGAGCGCGATCGCGGCGGCCAGACCGGTGGCGGCAGTCCTCTTGAAAGTGAGCACGGTAACCTCTTTCGGTGCGCGGGGATAGTGCTTTGTGCGCCTATCTTTCTAGCGAGAAAAATGGTAATGGGTGTGATGTCCCGCGTCAAGCGGAAAAGCAGCCACTATTTCTTTGGGTGAAGGGGGTTCACTAAATATAATTTAGTCTCACTCTCTTTTGGCGGTGGAACCCCTCCCACGCGGGCACGGCACCGGAATGATTCGGCCCGCCGGAGTGCTCCGTGGATCATTAGCCTAGGGCTCGGCGGCGTGGTTAAGATAGCGGGCTATGAGTTCAGCGGAATCCGTACGCTCTGCGGTGGCCCAGCCCGCGCGCGAACCCTCGCTCCTCGATGCCGCTTGCGAGGCCTTTGTCAATGACATGGCGGCGCTCTCGCCCACCGACGCCACCCACCTCGGCATCGACGGCTACGACGGCGAGCTTCAGGACTTCTCCCCGGAATATTGGTCCGCCGTGGCCGAGCGCACCCGCGAGATGGTCATGGACGTGGTGGCCTTCGACGAGGGCACCGACGAGTGCGACGACGAGGACGACTTCGACGCCGTCGATTACGTCACCGCCGCCGCCCTGCGCAACCGCCTGGGCGTGGCGCTGGACAAGCACCACCACAGCGAGGATCTGCGCCTGCTCAATAACATCGACTCCCCGGTGCAGACGATCCGCGACGTCTTCCTGGTCATGCCCACCGAGACCCCGGAGCAGCGCGACCAGGTGCGCTCCCGCCTGTCCAAGGTGCCCGCCGCGCTGCGCGGCTACCGCGAATCCCTCGCCCTAGCGGCCGGCTCCGGCAAGGCCGCCGCGCTGCGCCAGATCGACGCCGTGATCGGGCAGTGCGAGGCCCTGGCCGATTCCGGCTCCATGCTGGAAAACCTGGGCGTGGCCCCGGAATCCGCCGAGGTGGAGCGGGCCAAGGAGGCCTTCGCGGAGATGGCAGACTGGCTCGGCGAAAACCTGGTGCCCGCCGCCGCCCCCTGCGACGCCGTGGGCCGCGAGCGCTACGAGCTGTTCTCCCGGGAGTTCGTGGGCGACGAGGTGGACCTAGACGAGGCCTACTGCTGGGGCTGGGAGCGGCTGTGCGAGATCGCCGCCGAGCAAAAGGCCGTGGCCCGCCAGCTCTACGGCCCGGACGCCACGGTGCGCCAGGCCATGCACCAGCTCAACAAGGATGAGCGCTACCTCATCACCGGCACCGAGAACCTGCGTGCCTGGATGCAGGAGACCGCCGACGGCGCGATCCGCGAACTTGCCGGTACCCACTTTGACATCCCCGAGGCGCTGCGCCGCGTGGACGCCCGGATCGATCCCGCCGGCACCGGCGGTATCTTCTACACCCCGCCCAGCGACGACCTCTCCCGACCGGGTCGCATGTGGTGGTCCGTGCCCCGGGGCCAGGAGACCTTCCACACCTGGCAGGAACTCACCACCGTCTTCCACGAGGGCGTGCCCGGCCACCACCTGCAATGCGGCACCGCGCTGCTCCAGGGCGAGGCGCTCAACCTGTGGCGGCGCTCCGCCTGCTGGATCTCCGGGCACGGGGAGGGCTGGGCGCTCTACGCCGAGCAGCTCATGGCCGACCTCGGCTACGAGGACGACCCCGGTTACCGCATGGGTCTCCTCGACGCCCAGCGTCTGCGCGCCGCCCGCGTGGTGCTCGACATCGGCGTGCACCTGGGCAAAAAGGTGCCGGAGGGCACCGGCATCTGGGACGCCTCCTACGCCAAGACCTTCCTGCGCGACAACACCGCGATGGACGAGGCCAACCTGGCCTTCGAGCTGGATCGCTACCTGGGTTGGCCGGGGCAGGCCCCTTCCTATGCCCTGGGCCAGCGCATGTGGGAGGGCGTGCGCGACGAGGCCCTGGCCGCGGGCATGAGCCTGCGCGACTTCCACTCCGCGGCCCTGGCCCTGGGTTCGATTCCCATGTCCGTGCTGCGGGACGAGGTGGTGGGGTAGGTACGCGAGGGTCGGGGGAGTGTGTCACGTCCCCGGCTCTTCTTCGGGGAGGACGGGATATTCGGCGTGGGCCTCCAGAACGGCAAATTTCATTAGCCGGTTTACTGTTGCCGTAGAGTATTAGTCTGTACGATCCTCCCTGAATCACCAAGAAGGCCCCATCTTGCCCCCGCTGAACGTCAAGACCATCGAAGAGCGCGTCCAGGCCCTCGCGGGCCGGGAGGAATACTCTGACGAGCTGCTCTTCGATCTCCTCGCCGCGTACGGCCGCTCCACCAGCAGCATCACCCGCCTGCGCAATGGCTCCATCAACGTGGCCGAGGATCTCTCGTGCGAGTACGCGCAGAAGAACGTGGTGTACTACCGGAACATCGCCGCATCTTCTGCATCCCTCTCTCCTGCGGAGCGGGAGGCGCGCCTGCTCCAAGCCGCCGAGGAACTAAGGAAGCACGAGCGTGTGGTCCGCTACACCACTCGTTTTGTTATCGCCTCGGATCACCATTGGCTCGCCGCAGTGGACACCAAGACCAATGAAAACCGAATCTTTCCCATCGCGCAGATTGACAAGCACTATGCCTTCTTCCTGCCCTGGGCGGGCATGGAAAAGGCGCAGTTTGCCGCGGAAAGACACGCGGACACCAAGGCCGCGGAGAAGATGGGTAAACTCTTTGATGCCCTCGTAGCCAATAACCCCGACGTCCTGACTACGGAGGCGGGCCGTCACGGCCTGAACATCTTCTTCACCCGGTTGTTGTTTTGCTACTTCGCGGAGGACACGGACCTTTTCCCGGAGGGCGCTTTCACCAAGGCCGTCGCCTCCCGGACGCAGGAGGATGGCTCGGACGTTGCCTACGTGATCGCGGAGATTTTCGATGCCCTCGACGTCAAGGATAAGTCCCATCTCGCCGAGCACCTGCAGGTATTCCCTTACGTGAACGGGCGCTTGTTCTCCAAGGATGCCGCCTACCGGATTCCCCAGTTCGATCGGAAGTCCCGGAACCTGCTCATCGAGCTTGGCCGCCTCATCTGGCAGGACATTAATCCCGATATTTTCGGCTCCATGTTCCAGGCCGTGGTGCAGTCCGGGGCTCGTTCGGAGCTGGGCCAGCACTATACGTCGGTGCCGAATATTTTAAAGACCATCGAGCCATTGTTTCTCGACGACCTCAAGGAGCAGTTTGATTCCGCGTATGACTCGGTGCCAAAGCTAGAGAAGCTTCTTGAGCGTATCTCAAGGATCAAGATTTTTGAAATTTTTATGACACGCCGGATACAATCGCGCGCGAACTACGATTTAGCCGCCTGATTGATTCACCCTGAGCTGCTTATTCAAAATTAGAGAGGAGCGTCTTGTGACCATTGAACCGCCAGTGTTCCGTACGTTTGACTGTGAAACAGTTGAAGTTGTTCACGCCGAGGGTGCTGCCAATGCGAAGCATTTTTCTATCCAGGCACAAACTCAACTCGATTCTGGTTTCGTCTCGGTGGATGCTCCTATATATGAGGGAGACATTGTTGAGATTAAAGACCCACATGGATGTATTGACCGCAAGCTCGTAAGCGAAGCTGTCTTAGTCGTAACAAATGGGGCAGTTAAGTAGATGACAAAACAACGACTCCAACTCACCTGGTACAACAAGGACAAAGCCCTCATTCCCACCGAAACCGGCAAGTACGGCTACACGTGGGTTGACCCGTCTGACCCTCGTTACTGCGAGACCCACACGCTCATCATGGATGAGTACGTTCGGGGCGTCCAGTCGCCCAAGAATGACGAGTTCGAGTACTCCGAGCGCGCTGATGTTGAGCCCCAGGATGACAACCTGCTAATCCTCGGAGAATCCGGTGACGTGCTCGAAGCGCTCACCCGCGTGCCGGAGCTGGCTAAAAAGTACGTGGGCAAGATCAAGCTCATCTACATTGACCCGCCCTTCAATACAGCGCAGACGTTCGCCAATTACGAGGACAATCTCGAACACTCTGTGTGGCTCACCATGATGCGTGACCGGCTCCTTCATATGAAGAAGCTGCTATCCGAGGACGGTTCTATTTGGGTGCACCTGGATGACGTCGAAGTCCATCGGATGCGGCTGCTCATGGATGAGGTGTTCGGTGCGAGGAATTTTGTTGCTGAGGTCGTGTGGCAAAAAGCCGATGGACCTCGAAACAATGCTGAAGGTTTCAGTAGCGATCACGACACTATTTTGATATACGAAAATTCCGAGTTGTTTAACGTAAACAGAATGGCTCGATCCGCCTCTGATAATGCACGGTTCAAAAACCCCGATGGTGATCCTGATGGACCTTGGTGGGATGGCGACCCCACAGCTCGACACGCGATTGGTAAAAGACAGCACCCGAGTGTTTACGGCATCCAGCATCCAATCACTGGGAAAATGATCTACCCAGGCAAAAATGCTAACTGGTACTTCGCTCAAGAGACAATGTTGGAACTCATGCGTTCATGGGGTAATTATCAGCTAACTCCGCCTGACCCACTAGAACTCGAGAAGCGGGGCATAATCGAAGGCGCTGGGGTCGAAATTCGAACCGACGTGCATTGTTTGACGATTCCAGACTGGGGAGAGGAAGCCATCGCTTTCGCGCGCGAGCGCTTGGCAACCTTCCCACTACCGAGGGTTTTATTGCGCGGAAAAGAAGGCGCTGAAGGCGGTTTCGGCCTGAAGGCATACATTCCGGATAGGGGCGTTCCTCCTCAGACATGGTGGAGTAACACTGAAGTAGGTCATAATCGCGGGGCAAAGAACGAAATCAAGAAATTATTCCCCAACGATAGCCCCTTCTCTACTCCTAAGCCTGAGCGTCTGCTTGAGCGGATTATTCATATCGGCTCAAACCCCGGCGACATCGTCCTAGACGTGTTTGGTGGTTCTGGGACTACGGCTGCGGTGGCGCAGAAGATGGGCAGGCATTGGGTGACTTGTGAACTTGTGGAAGACACCTTCGACCGCTTCACGCGCCCGCGACTGGTGAAGGTTGTCAACGATGAGGATCCGGGTGGGATAACCCGCACGAAGGGAGGGCGAATCGCCGCCGATGGTGTCGAGTTGCCGGATGGTGTCTCTCCTGATGATGCCGCGAAGTTCACGTCGGTGTTGAACAAGCTGATTGCCGATGATCCGGAGTTGAAGAAAGACCCACGGGTAAAGGCGTTGAAGTCGGCAGCAAAGACGAAGCGCTCGAAGGACGTAGTGAATTGGCGTGGTGGTGGTGGTTTCCAGGTGGCTCACCTGTCGCCTGCCTGTTTCGATTATGATCCCACTCTGGACCGGGTGATGCTGACGGCTGCTGCTAGTGGGCAGACCCTGATTGACTCGGTGGCGGCAAACCTTGGATTCACGTTGTTGCACCCGGATGATGATTATGTTTTTGATGCCCGTCGCGGTAACGCCTTGTTGAAGGTGGTGGAGGGTGTGGCCACCCCGGAGATTGTCGAGTGGTTAGCCACCCAGGTGTGGTCCGGTGAGACGATCGTGTTGGCGGCCACCACGGTGATGGACGGAGTGCGCCATCATCTGCGCAAACTGGTGAAGGGGTCGCGGGTGATTGCTATCCCGGATGATATTTTTCGCTACTCGGAAGGTGGTGACGTGTAATGTCGACGAGGCTCAACATCAGCTTTGATTCGGATTTGCTGGAGTCCATCAGTGCAGAGTTCGATCTGCGGACTCCGAACAAAGAAGCGCTCCGGCAGCTCATCTTCACACTCGATGGTGGCTATGACCCGTCCGTGATGCAGGTGCTTAACCTCGCCACGGGTGTTGGTAAGACATATCTAATGGCAGCTTTTATTGAGTACTTGCGCCGTCAGGGGGTGGGTAATGTCGTGATCGTTACCCCGGGTAAGACGGTGCAGGCAAAGACCGTACAGAACTTCACCAATGGCTCTAGCCGCTATATTGCGGGTTCGCCGGTGCCAGCTGAGGTGGTCACCCCACAGGATTATTCGGCGTGGATCGCCCGCCAGAATGGTCCTGCGCGGCTTGCGTTTGGTCGCGAAACCCCGATGCTGGCGTTTATCTTCAACATTCAGCAGCTCATCGCGCCGAAGGATGCTGAAGGCGATACCCACGGAGCCACGCAGGATGCGATTCGTCGCAAGCCTCGCAGATTTGATGAGAACGCTGGTGTGCTCTTCGACTATCTGAAGGGCCTAGACGATCTGGTGGTGATTGCAGACGAGTCCCACCTGTATGGCTCAAGCGCGGTGGCGTTTAACACTGCTTTGAAAGAGCTTGACCCGGCGGCAGCAATCGGGCTGACGGCGTCGGTAGATAAGAAAACTGATCACGTAATCTACGAGTACCCGCTGTACCGTGCGATTCAAGACAAGTATGTCAAGGCCCCGGTGTTGTCCTTCCGCAAAACCGGTTACGGGACTGATGGAGCGTCGGAGGAACAGCAGCTGCGTGACGCGCTGCAGCTACGCGCCCTCAAGCAGACGTACTACGACTCCTACGCGGCAAGCAACAACCGTGCTCATCTCAACGCGGTCGCGTTCGTGGTGTGTTCGGATGTTGAGCACGCCACCCAGGTAGCTGAGTTGCTACGCACCCCCGAATACCTTGGTCGGGACGACGCCGTGTTGCAGGTGGATTCCAAGCACGAAGATGACCTAACCCAGCGTCGTCTCAACGAGCTTGATCGTCCCCATTCTCCGGTGCTTGCTGTAGTAAGCGTGAATAAACTTAAAGAGGGTTGGGATGTCAAGAACATTGCCGTTGTGGTGACCCTGCGGGCGATGGCATCCGAGGTGCTGACCCAGCAGACGATGGGGCGCGGGTTGAGGCTGCCGTTTGGCAAATACACCGGCGTGTGGCAGATTGACCAGCTCGACATTATCGCCCATCAGTCCTTCACCGAGTTGCTTAATGCTGAGAACGTGCTGCAGCAGTTCGGGCTGGAAGAAGCCGTCGCCGCACCAGATAAGACCACAGTGGAGGAGGTAATCCGTAAGGTCGCCGAAGAATCCGATACAGGTACGGGCACGCCCGCGATCAGCGGCGATCACCCAAAGGTTGCGACCATATCAGAGGCGGGCGCTGATTCAAATAGTAACGATCTCGGTGTGGTTGCTCAGCTGGGCGTGGTCTCTGTCGATGGCGGTGGCGTTGCGGGCACCGGGCGGCCTGGTGTTGGTGTTCGCACCATCACCGATCAGGAGGAAGAATCCACGTGGGAGGTTATTTCGATCGAACGTAACCCCAAGTTTGCTGAGGTGTCGTATCAATTCCCAGTGACGACGATGACGGTGCAGCAGCCGCCGATTGACCTGTCTGAGATCAGTGACTCTGAGATCGAACAAGCGGCCCGTCGGGTCACATCCACCGGAGACGTGCTGTTGCGTAAGGAGATCATCGCCGCGCTGGGCAAGAAACTACGGGCCGAGGATCGAGAAAGCGCCGAGGTGGACTCCGTGCACGTCGATGACGCTGATGCGCAAGACGCACTGATCAAACTGGTGGTCAACATGTCTCTGGTGCCCAAGACCGAGCAAACTGCCCGCTACGTTGCTACGTTCCTGGTGCCGAAGTTCATGCAGCACGTGTCGTTTAGTGGTTGGACGGTGAAATCGCTGGATTCCGCTCGCGCTGAACTGTTGGGGCTTGTGAAGAACTATACGGTCGAAACTCTGCGGGCTACCCGAGAGGTGTCGTCTATTCACCCCAAGCAGATGCCAGACAGCGGTTACACGCTTCCGCTGGGTGAGACGGTGCATGACCAGATCGAGATCCGCGACCAGTTCGTGCGCGGCAGGGTCTATGGGGGCTGGTTTAAGTCCTTGTTCGCCGAGGAATACTTCGACTCTTTCACTGGCGAATACCAGCTCGCCCGTTTACTGAACACCTCGCCGGGGATCGTGTGGTGGCACAGACTACATCCGCAAGACAAAGCCTTCGTGTACTACAATGCTAAGGACCGCTATTTCCCAGACTTCGTGGCCTTCGATACCAACGGGGTGCATTGGATCATTGAGGGTAAAGACGAGCGCGGCCGCGATGACGTCAAAGTTCAGGCGAAGCGTAAAGCCGCCGAAGCGCTAGTGCGGCGTCTGATTGCCGAGAATGCCTATGCGGGGCAGCACTGGGGCTACTTGATCGCCTACGAGCAAGACACGGCTCGTGCCGATTCATGGGAGGATCTCAAGGCTTTCTCACAGCCGGTCAGCAACGCCCTATAGCCCCGAGGTCGCCTGTGCGCAGCACTGGGCTCCAGCGTTGCGGAAGCTCAAGGGGGACGGCCTCGCCGGTGAGGAACACGAAGTCAAGTCTCCCGTCGGTGAGCATGCATCCGTCTTCGAGGATTGACTCGCCCCGGGAGTGTGAGGGTGGGTGTTTAAGTCGCGTGGGCTTCTGATTGCTCCCTGTTGGGATTGGTGAGACGGTACCACATTTCGTGTTCCTTCGGTGGGATGTAGTCAATGGATCCGTGTAGTCGCTCGGTGTTGTACCAACTCACCCAGCTCGCG
>NZ_JACMYD010000005.1 GCF_014267345.1 Corynebacterium sp. zg-331 | reverse complement strand
TGGTTGATGGTGGTGGGGAAACGCCCGGTCCCTTTTCGAACCCGGTAGCTAAGCCCATTTCATGCTGATGGTACTGCATTCGTTGGGGTGTGGGAGAGTAGGTTGCTGCCAACACTAAAAATTCATAGGATTGAGGAAGTCGGTTGGTGCGGCGCTTTCGCGTCACACCAACCGACTTTTTGTTTACACTGCGATAATGACTATTTCTTATCGCGTATCCGCCATGCGCCAGACGATCTTCGCGGAACTTTCGGCCAAGGCGCAACGAACGAGGGCGGTGAATCTCGCCCAGGGATTCCCCGACGAAGACGGCCCGGAGGCCATGCTGTCGATCGCTCGGGAGGAAATCGCTGCCGGTCATAATCAGTACGCCCCGCTCACGGGCATCCCGGCTTTGCGCCACGCCATCGCGGAGGATCGCCGCGAGCGCCTGGGGCAGGAGTGGGATCCGGATACGCAGGTGTGCGTGACCTCGGGCGCCACGGAGGGTATCGCGGCGGCGGTATTGGCCACGGTGAATCCCGGGGACGAGGTCATCGTCCTCGATCCCTTTTATGATTCCTACGCGGCGGCTATTTCTTTTGCCGGCGGGGTGCGGCGCAGCGTTCCGCTCGCGGCGCGGGGCGACACCTGGGCCATAGACGTGGCGGCGATAGAGTCCGCACTCAGCCCCCGCACCACGGCGGTGATCGTGAATAATCCGCATAATCCCACCGGCGCGCTCTTTTCGGCAGAGCAATTAGAAGGCCTGTCTCGGCTGGCGGTGCGCCACGACCTGACGGTGATCTCCGATGAGGTCTATGAGCGCCTCCTGGCACTGGGGGAGGTGTTTGTGCCCACGGCGAGCGTGCGCGGTCTAGAGGAGCGCACGATCACGATCTCCTCGGCGGCCAAGAGCTTCAACGTGACGGGGTGGAAGACGGGGTGGGTCGTGGGACCGACGAACCTGGTGCAGGCGGTGACGAAGGCCAAGCAGTTTCTCACCTTCGTCAGCGCGACGCCGTTTCAGGCGGCGGTGGCCCATGCCCTGCGCAGCGAAGCTCCCTGGGTGACCCGGTGGGGCCGGGAGCTGACCGAGCGCAGGCGGATGTTGGCGGCGGCCCTGGAGGCCGCAGGTTGGCAGGTGCACCCCACCCGGGGCTCGTATTTTTTGATTGCCCGCCAGCCGGGCGAGGGGGCGCTGCCGGAGGGCGTTGTAGCCCTGCCGGTGGGAGCGCTAAGCGATGCCCCCGAGCGCTGGGAGGGGTACTTCCGGTTCGCCTTTTGCAAGAGCGAGGAAGCGATGGAGCGGGCGTGTCGCCTCCTAGAGCAGTAGGAGATTATGGCGGGTAGCCTTCACCTCGTCGAGGCGCGTGAGGTTTTTATCCAGGATTGCCCACTGCTGGTGGTCGATGGCTTTGCGCGCGGCGGAGACGACGTCGGGGTCCGGGGTACCCCAGGCGATGGGCATGGGGGTGACCTCGTCCCAGGTTCCCTGGCTACGGGTGGTGCGTCGCCCGGAGACGGCTACGGCGGGCACGTGGGTACCGCGCTTGCGTTGGTGGCCCTTGATCGCGGTCACGGTGCGGATAGCGAGGGCCCAGCGCGGCGGTTCCTGCGGAGAGACGGTGGTATTGACCAGGGCCATGAGGACGATGTCGCGGGGATTGACCTCCGCGATGATCGCTGGGACCAGGGGGTAGGAATCGTAGAGGTGTTGTGCCCCGCCCACCTTGCGGGGCGCCACGATCCCGATGGCGACGAAGACGAGGGCGAGGACGGCAAAGACGGCGAGGATGAGCACCCCCGCCGCCCCGCCCACGGCGTGGCCGAAGCCGAGGCCCGCGGCTAGGAGTGCTGCGGCCAGGAGGATGGCGCTGAGCCGCAGGCGACGGGTGTCGCGCAGCAATTCGTTGTTTTTCTTGGCCCAGGCCTCGTCCACGACGAAGGAAAATGGCATGGTGTCTCCTCTTAGATCACGTCGGCGGCATCGATAATGTGGTAGGCGTATCCCTGCTCGGCGAGGAATCGCTGGCGGTGCACCGCGTACTGGGCGTCCAGGCTATCGCGGGTGACCACGGTATAAAAGTGGGCCTCCCCGCCCCCGGCCTTGGGGCGCAGCAGCCTGCCCAGGCGCTGGGCCTCCTCCTGCCGGGAACCGAAGGTGCCGGAAACCTGAATGGCCACGGCGGCCTCGGGCAGGTCGATGGAGAAGTTTGCCACCTTGGAGACCACCAGGTGGGTGATCTCCCCGGAGCGGAACTGCTGGAAGGCACGTTCCCGCTGCGCGGTCCTCGTGGAGCCATCGACCAGGGGTATGCCGTGTCGGCTGGCGATTCCCTCGATTTGTTCGAGGTACGCGCCGATGATGAGGGTGGGTTGGTCGGCGTGTTTGCGCAGCAGGGCGGCTACGACCTCCTCCTTGGCCTGCGCGCAGGCGGAGATGCGGTAGTGTTCACGTGCCGGGGCGGTGGCGTAGACCATGCGTTCTTCCTGGCTCATCGCGGTGCGCACCTCCGTGCATCGGGCGGAGGCGATGAATCCGGCGTGCTCCAGGTCCTTCCAAGCAGCCTCGTAACGCTGAGGGCCGATGAGGGAAAAGACGTCTCCCTCCCGGCCGTCCTCGCGAACCAGGGTGGCGGTCAAACCGAGCCGACGCCGCGACTGGAGATCCGAGGTCATGCGGAACACCGGGGCGGGCAGCAGGTGAACCTCGTCGTAAATGATGAGGCCCCAGTCGCGGGAATCGAACAGCTCCAGCGCCCGGTATTCGCCCTTGTACTTACGCGTGACCACCTGATACGTGGCGATGGTGATGGGGCGGATCTCCTTTTTCTCCCCGGAATATTCGCCTATTTCCGCGGGCGTGAGGCTGGTGCGGCGCAGCAGCTCGTCGCGCCATTGCCGCCCGGCCACGGTGTTGGTCACCAGGATGAGCGTGGTGGTCTGGGCCTTGGCCATCGTGGCGGCTCCCACGATGGTCTTGCCGGAGCCGCAGGGCAGCACCACCACGCCGGAACCACCGGCCCAGAAGGCCTCGGTGGCCTGGCTTTGGTAGTCGCGCAGCTGCCAGCCCTCGGTCAGGGCAAGGGGATGCGATTCCCCGTCCACGTATCCGGCGAGGTCCTCGGCGGGCCATCCGACCTTGAGCAGCTCCTGCTTGAGCCGCCCGCGCTCTGAGGGATGCACGAGGATGCTGAGGTCATCCAGGCGCTCGCCGAGCATGGGCGCGATCTTCTTGTGCCGCAGCAGCTCCTCGATGATCGCCTTCTCATCGGCATCGAGCACCAACCCGTGGGCAGGATCCTTGCTCAGCCGGGTGCAGCCGTACCGGGACATGGTCTCCGCGACGTCGATGAGCAGGGCCTGAGGCACGGGGAACCTGGAGTAGCGCTCTAGCACGTCGACGGCCTGCTCGGCGTCGTGTCCCGCGGCACGTGCGTTCCACAGGGCCAGCGGGGTGATCCGGTAGGTGTGGATGTGCTCCGGGGCGCGTTCGAGCTCGGCGAAGGGGGCAATGGCGGCGCGGGCCTCGGCGGCCTGAGGGTGTGCGGTTTCAAGGAGCACGGTCTTATCGGACTGCACGATGAGGGGGCCGGGCACGCGATTCCTTTACGTTATTCGAGGGAAGATGAGTCTTTCATGGTACTAGCTTTACGGAGGTCACGCGGTGCAGACCGATGCGGTGCGCGGTTCCGCTGGTGGGATCGATCGCGTCCATCCGCCCCGCGGTCAGCCGCAGGGGCCGCAGCGTGCGGCACACCGCGGCGCCGCGCGCATCCACGTAACCGACCGACACGGTGCGTCCGCCGCGTGCCGCCGCGCTCAGCACCGCCACGTGATCCTCGGCCTCCTCGGTCGCCTCCGAGGCCAGCTCGGCGCCCAGGAGCCGATCCACGATCTGCGCGATGCGTTCCTCGGTGAGCCTCGCGGCGGGGGTTGTGCGCCTCGAACCTGTCGCGTCGATCCTGGCCGGTTCGGGGCGCAGGTCGATGCTCATGCCCGAGGCGTCCTCGGCGGCCGGGCGTAATCCCGCGGCCTGCAATTCCTCGATCACCTGCGCCAGGGGTACCTCCGCGATGGCTACCGTGGGGGCCAGCGCACGCAGTGAGGAGCTGGCGTGTACCGCGGCGTGCAGTGTGGCGGGATCCTCGCAGCGCACGTAGCACAGGGCGGCGCCTCCGCGCAGCGAGCCGTGGTGGGCGCCCATCTCCTCGATGAGGTAGGACAATGCCTGGGGCAGCGATCCTATGCAGTGCGCGGAGAGAAAAGCCAGCAGATCGCGGCTGCTACGCCCGGCGTCAAAGGCCCGACGCAGGGAGTCCTCGCTGAAGCGATACACCGAGGCCAAACCCGGCGATTCCAGGTCCGCCATCAGGCTCAACTCTGCTTCCACCGGATGCTCCAAGGGGCCGGGGGCCAGCGCCGTCATATCCGCCTGGAGGATCACCCGGTCCACGGTGGCGGGCACGAGGTCGGCCAGGTCTCCGCCCGGGCGGATCAGCGCGGTGGCGGCACCCCCGGAGAGCGCCCCCAGCCACTCGGCCTCCGCGCGTAACCGGGCCAGGAGGCCGGGGTCGGTGCCGCTGGCGATCACCGGTGCGTAAAAGACCGCTGCTGCCTCCGCTTCGGCCTCGCTGAGGGTAGCCGGGGCGGCTAGATAGGGGGTGAGCACGATGCGGCGCAGCGCGGGCAGACGAGGGTCTTCCTCGGTCAGGACCTTTTCCTCGTCCCAGTAGCGCCAGCGCGAACGGCGCCACCCGGCGACCAGCGTCTCGAGGCGCCGCGCCGGGGCGGCGGCCAGCCACGCGTCGGCTTGCGGGGTGGGGGCGAGGTAGGAATGATCCTCGTCGGGAAGGGGATCCGGTTCTCCGGTGGCGACCAGGCCCGCGGCCTGAGCCAGGCAGAGGAGCCGCTTGGTCGTTTCTAGGGGCACGCTAAGGTTGCGGGCGAGGCGGCGCGTCTCCCGAATGCCCACGCCACCGGCGCGCAGCAGCACCAGGGGGCGCGTACCGAGATGGGCGATCAATTGGGCCAGCAGGCGCACGGCGTCGAGGCCGGCGGCCACCGCCGCCTCGTCGACGGCGCGGGTATCCGAGGTCTCTCGTCCCGCGGGCGGAGTCAGGGGGATGTGCGCGGGATGGGCCCCGCGCAGCACCCGGCGCACCGCCAGGGGCAGGCGCAGGGTGCGCTCGTCCACGCGGATGGCCAGCCCGGCCTCCACCAGGTCGTTCTCTCGGCTGATCCCCACGCCCGCGGAGGCCGCCAGGGTGTTGAGCATCGCGCGCCGCGGAGGATCCAGCGCCTCAATCCGCTCTTTTATTTTTTCCTCCGGAAGTGTGGTGTTCTCGAGGAGCCGCCAGTCCGGCGGGAGGCTGGCAAAGACCTCCTTGAGCAGCATCACGTGATCCGTGCCGTAGAGCAGTCCGGCCTCCTCCAGCCGGTCGAGCGCGGCTTCGGCGGCTTCGGGGTTCAGGAAAGGAGAAAGTCGATCGACGATGCCGCTGCGCGCGACGGGGTGAAACTCCGCCCCTGCCTCCGCAGCGGCCTCGGCGGCGGCGAGCTCGGCCGCGGTAAGGCGGCGCAGCACCCGGGTTACCGAGGAGCGGATCCGTAGCCGGGTGGCCAGCGAGGCGAGCGAGGGTGCGACGGGGAGGGCGGTGTCGGGGCGCAGCCTCAGCAAAGCGGAGAGCTGCTGGGGAGTGCGGGTCTGGAGCCAGGACTGATAGGAAAGGGGCATGGGTGTAACGGTGAGGGGTAGCGTGAGTTACCTTTTGCTGGGAACTTTGACAGAATAGGCGTATGTCTAAGGTTGAGAAAAAAGGATACGTCGATCCGGGCTGGCCGCAGCACTACGAGGGTGAGGGACACGTGGTGACGGAGCTTATCGGTCGCTACGCGGGGGCATCGAGCCCCTTCGGGGACGAACTCTCCCTCCCGATCCCGCAAGAGGAGCTGGGGTACGTGCACCCCTCCCCCCGCATTAACAAATAGGCAATAGGGAAGGGCGGGGTCGCTGGTGACAGCGACCCCGCCCTTCCACGTGTCCCTTAGAACAAGGCGATAATCTGCTTGAGGGCGGACTCCAGGGAATCGGTGCCCTCGTCCAGGTACTGATCGAGGCCGACCTCGGTGAGCATCGGCTCGATGACGTCGGTGAACTCGGCGTAGAAGGTCTCCGGGTCGCGAGAGTGCTCGAAGAACAAGCTGGTGAGCTCCTGCGGCACCTCCAGGCCCGCCTTCTGCAGGGCGGTGATGGCCAGGAAGTAGAGCTGGGTGGCGGGAGCCAGCGGCTCTCCGGAAGAGACCTCGGTGATGGTGACCTGATCGCTGGAGGCCTCCGGGATCACGGCGCTGTTCTCCGCGGCCTGCGCGGGCACCGCCTCCACGGCGGGGGCGGACGGAGCGGGGCGCTCGGAGGGGGCGGAGTTCAGGCCCAGGCGCTGGGAGCAGGCGGGCCACGCGCCCCAGCCCTGGCTCGCCAGCACGCGTTCGGCCACAATGATCTGCTCCTCGCGGCTGGCCTGGTTGGCGGTGGGGGCGAACTCGCCGCCGCCGTGGGCGGTCCAGGTCTGCGGGTTAAACTGCAGGCCGCCCTGGTAGCCGTTGCCGGTGTTGATGGACCAGTCGCCGCCGGCCTCGCACTGCGCCAGCGCGTCCCAGTCGGAGTCGGGCGCGGCGGAGGCGGTGGGGACGATCAGGGCCGAGGCGGTGCCCACGGCGACGGAGCCGAGGGCCAGCTTGGTGATGATCGAGGTGGTCATGGCGGTATGGCGTCCCATGGTCTGAGTTGTCCTCTCTGTGGCGCTCGCACGCCGTTGATGGATGAGATCGTGGTACCCGGTGGCACACTCGTTCATGAACCGGGGCGGCCCATCGGCGCGGGCCGCGCATGGTGTTAAAGGCTAACGGTTTATAACGTTTCTGTCACGTTTTTGGGGTTCGCGCCCAGCCTTTGCCCCCGTTGTGGGGCGGCGAGGGGGGCAACATCGCTGGTGAGGGCTCCGCGGAAAGGTTATGTGATATAAAGCACTATATGGTGGCTGTGGCGCGGTTGGGGCTCGCGGGGTGTATGATCCGTTATTTCGCTAAAAAATAGCGCTAGAAAGGAATGAGGTGATCGCTCGTGCCCGTGGGAAAGGTGAAATGGTACGATGCCGAGCGCGGTTTCGGTTTTGTCTCCAACCCCGGCGATGAGGACGTCTACGTGGGCAAACAGGTGCTGCCGGAGGGCGTCACGGAGCTCTATCCTGGGCAGCGCATCGAGTTCGACTTCGCCTCCGGGCGCAGGGGCCCCCAGGCGCTGCGCGTCGCCGTCCTGGACAAGCCGCGCAAGCCGCACCACCGCTATAGCCCCGATCAACTCAACAGCATGGTTGCGGACGTCGTTTCTCTGATCGAGGCGCGTGTTCAGCCAGACCTGAGGGCCGGGCGCTTCCCCGACCGCAAGTCCGGTCACCAGGTCGCGGAAATACTCCGCGCCGTGGCCAAGGAGCTGGACGCCTAAGAGCGAGGAACTTCCTCGTTGCCCAAGGACCACACCGTGGACATCGGCGTGGGGTCGCCCTGTTCGTCCTCGCCGATGAGGGCGGAGTTCACCTCCACCACCATGAGCCGCGGGCGTGGGGCGCCCTCCTCGGCGGGATCGAGGGAACCGGGCACCGTCACGGAGCGCTGTTGGTGCCCCTCGTAGATCTTCTCGTCGTTATAGGCGGGGTCGTCGTAGATGGTCAGCAGGCTCCAGTGATGGTCGTAGACGGGCTCCGGGAGATCGAGGATGAGGTCGTCATGCTCACCCACGGGGATCATGGGTGCCTCGCCCCCCTCGCAGGTGGTGCCCACCTCGCACACCAGGTACGGGGAGAGATCCATGCTGTGCTCGCCCACGGTGGCCTTGAGCCGAATATCCTGTGGCGCGGGATCGGGGCGGTCGCTCCACCAGGTTTGGAACAGATACAGCACCACGATCACGATCACCACGGTGATGATGAGGGCGAGGATCTGCGTCAGGGGGCGGTGTGCGCCTTTCTTTCTGGGGGCCATGAAAATCCAGTCTAATTAGTTCGGCGGGGTGCCGGTGGGCGATAATGGGCTTCGTGCCCACCCAACGATACGGAAAGAAAGATCGAGTGAAGAACCCGCTGTTCTCGCGGCAGGCCACCGCCGTGGCGGCGGAGGCCCTGGTGGAACTGGGCGAGGAGGTTGGCGATCACGTGGGGGTGCAGCCGGTGGATCGCCACGCCGCCATCCACAGATTTGCCGCCGATCTTCCCGGATATACCGGGTGGGAATGGCAGGTGGCGGTGGCCTGCGCGCCGGGCAGCCGCAGGGTGACCGTCAACGAGGTATCCCTGGTGCCCGCGCCGCACGGCGAGGCGTTGCAAGCACCCGAGTGGGTGCCCTGGGCGCAGCGCATTCAACCGGGGGATCTGCACCCCGGTGACCTCATGCCTCCGGAGCCCGATGATCGACGCCTGACCAAGACCGACCGGGGCCATGAACTCAGCGTGGAGGGGCTGCGTGAGGCCTGGCAGCGCTGGCGGACGGGGGATTTCGGCCCCACCAGCGAGTTTGCGGAAAAGGCGGCCCTGCACTGCGGAAACTGCGCCTTCTACCTGAGAATCGGGGAGCAGTGGGGGAAAAATTTTGGCGTCTGCGCCAACGAATACTCCGCCGACGGACATCTGGTGCACTCCTCCTACGGCTGCGGGGCACACTCGGAAACCCCGCGGGAAAGCTCCGGCCCCACGGCGCGGGCCTTCGACGATGAGCGCCCGATCTTTTAACTCACCCTTGTACGAGAAAGCACGCTAATGGTTACCACTCTGGATCGTTACTTCCGCATCACCGAGCGCGGCTCCAGCATCGGCACCGAGGTCAGGGCGGGCGTGGTGACCTTTTTCGCCATGGCCTACATCGTGGTACTCAACCCGCTCATCCTGGGTACCACCGCCGACCCCACGGGCACCACCCTCGGGATTCCCCGGGTGGCCGCCGCCACGGCCCTGGCCGCGGGCGTGATGACCATCGCCTTTGGGCTTATCGCCCGGTACCCCTTCGGTATCGCCGCAGGCCTGGGCATCAACACCCTGGTGGCCGTGACGCTCGTGGCGGGGGAGGGCTTGACCTGGCCGGAGGCGATGGGCCTGGTGGTCCTCGACGGCATCGTGATCGTGATCCTGGCCGTCAGCGGATTCAGGGAGGCGGTGTTTAATGCGATTCCGGCGCCGATGAAGGCGGCCATCGGCGTGGGCATCGGTGCCTTCATCGCGCTCGTGGGTCTGGTGGACGCGGGCTTTGTCACCCGCGTCCCGGATGCCGCCGGAACCACCGTGCCGGTGGGACTCGGCGTGGGCGGTTCGATCGCCACGTGGCCCACCTTCGTCTTCGTCCTCGGCGTGCTGTTCTGCGGGGCGCTGGTGGTGCGCCGGGTACGCGGCGGCCTATTCCTTGGAATCGTGGGGACCACCGCAGTCGCCGTGGCCACGGAGGCGCTGCTCAAGCCCACGCAGGATTGGTCGCTGGCGGTGCCCAACCTCCCGGAGACCCTCGGTGGGCTGCCGGATCTCTCCCTGGTGGGACAGGTGGATCCCTTCGGCGCCTTTGCCCGGATCGGCGCGCTGTCCGCCGCGCTGCTGGTGTTTACCCTGGTGCTGGCGAATTTCTTTGATGCGATGGGCACGATGACGGCGCTGGGCAAGCAGGCCGGGCTCGTCGATGAGCAGGGAAACCTGCCCGACCTCAAGCGCGCCCTCATCGTCGAGGGCACGGGCGCGGTGATCGGCGGCGCGGTCTCGGCCTCCTCGAACACCGTCTTTGCGGATTCCGCCGCTGGGGTGGGCGACGGCGCGCGTACCGGGCTGGCCAACGTGGTCACGGGCCTGCTGTTCCTGGCGGCGATGTTTCTCACCCCGCTGTATTCCGTGGTGCCCATCGAGGCCGCCGCCCCGGTGCTCGTGGTGGTGGGCGCGATGATGATGGCCCAGGTGCGCGATATAGAATGGGATCACTTCGAGGTAGCGCTGCCGGCCTTTCTCACCATCGTGGTCATGCCCTTTACCTATTCCATCGCCAACGGCATCGGCGTGGGGTTCATTACCTTCACCCTGATGTCCGTGGCCGCGGGCAAGATCCGCCAGGTTCACTGGATCATGTGGCTCGTCTCGGCGCTGTTCGTAGTGTACTTTGCCATGGATCCGATCATGGCGTTGATCCGGGGGTAGCGGCCGTGAGAATACGCATTGATGATCCCGCAGACCCCCGGCTCGATGACATCCGTCGCTTAAACACCGAGCGCACGGACCTGGTGGTGGCCGAGGGGCCGCTGGTGGTAGGCCGCCTGCTGGAATCGACCTATCCCGTGCGGCAGGTGGTGGGCTTTCCCGCCAAGCTCGACGCCGTGACGATCCCGGAGGACGTTCCCGCCTACGAGGTCAGTCGGGAGACCCTGGCGGCCGTGGTGGGTTTTGACATGCATCGCGGACTGGTGGCCACCGCCGCGCGGGTGCCCGAGCCCGCGCCCGAGGCGATCCTCGACGGCGCTCGTACCCTCGCCGTGTTGGAGGGAGTGGGCGATCATGAAAACATCGGCGCGATCTTCCGCAACGCGGCGGGCATGGGCGTCGATGGGGTGCTCTTCGGCAACGGATGTGCCGATCCGCTGTATCGACGCTCCGTGCGCGTGTCCATGGGCCACGTGCTACGCCTGCCCTTTGCCCATCTGGGTGGAACCTTTACCACCTGGCAGCGGCGCCTGGAGGAGGTTCGCGCGGCGGGCTTTCGCCTGGTATCCATGACCCCGCACCCGGAGGCCGTGCACCTGGCCGAGGCCCTGGCCGGGGCAGAGAAGGTGGCCCTTCTGGTGGGAGCGGAGGGGCCGGGGCTGACCGAGCACGCCATGCGCGCCACCGACGTGCGGGCCCGCATTCCCATGGCCCCGGGCACGGACTCGCTGAACGTGGCTACCTCTGCGGCGATTGCGTTCTACGAGAGGCAGCGGCAGTTACTCCACCACCTCACCTAGTTCGGCGGCCGATCGCTAGCGGCGGAACCGCCACCACGACTGCAGGCGGCGGGTAATGGTCTCGGCGAGGCGGGTGAATTCGTCGCCGTCCTGGTGGCGCTCGTAGTCGTCGTACTGCGCGGTGCCCGGTCCCAGGCCGAGCTTGGCCGTGGCGTCCGCGGCCCACTCCTCCATGCTCATCCGGCTGCCGGTGGGAGCATCCACCCGAGGTTCCGGGCGGCCGTCGATGGCAAAGCCCGCTACCTGAATATCCGGTCCCTCGGGGGAGACGTCCACCCCCAGCCACGACCGCTGCGCCTCGCGGGCTAGATCCGCTGGGACGAAGGGCAGGGCGATCCCTCCCGCCGGGTCGGCGCGCAGGCCGGCCCAGTATGGCCCTTCGAAAGGCTCGGGCAGGCCGATGTCCTCGAAGAGTTCCTCGCGGCGCGCACCCAGGCTGCGCTGCAAATCCCCCTCGTGCCAGTGGGCGAAGGCGCCAAAATCATCCTCGCCGGCGCTGATCGCGTACACGTCCCGCGCCGGGATTGAGGCGCGCAGGGAGGCATCCAGGCGCGAGAGCTTCGACGCGTCCGGCACCAGTGTGTGCACCAGGGCTACACCCGGGAAAGCCGCGATATAGAACTCCCCGCGGGAGGCCGGGGCCGAGCGGTTAAACGGAAACTGGCCGATGGGCGTGACGGGCCAGGAGGGATTGAACTGCGCCAGATACTTGCGCCCAAACCCGCGGTCGGCGCGCGGTTCCTTGGACAGCACCGCGGCGGGATCGGGGGCGGAGACGAACCACAGGGTCACCGGCTTTTCGTACATGCTATGACCGGGGACGCTTGGTGTTAGTTCGGACGCCCAGCAGCACGTCCTCCCAATGCGGGGTGACCGCCTTGCGTCGTTTCTTGACGGGCGCGGCGGGTGGCTCCTCCTCCTGTGGGGGCTCGGACTCCTCGACCACCGGCGCGAGCCGGGGCGGATCCATGAGTTCGGCGGCCAGCGGGTTGCGCGCCACGGTGGTCGCGGAGGACGAGGTGTGATTTTGCAGCGTCCATTCCGCGCGGTGGTCGCCCCAGGTCACCACCACGATCCACTGCCCCCCAGCCTCGCGGTGGGCGTCCCAGGTGCTGGCGGTAAGGTCCTCGCCGCGGGCGGCCAGGGCGGTGGCCAGCACCTCCCAGAGGCTCAGGCGCGCCGGGCCGTCCTCGCGCACGGGGTGGGAGTTTTTGGCCAACTCCGCGATCCTCGCTCGCTCGAGCAACACGGGGTGGGCATAAGGCTCCACCCGGGCCTCGGTCACCCCCATGTGCTCCGCCACCTGGCTGATCGTGGCCCCGCTGCGGATGCGATCTTGAATGTCGCGGGGGCGCAGGGACAGCGTGCGGGCCTCGCTTTTATCCTCGGCGGAAGTGAGCATGGCGCGTACCTCGTCGGCGGCCAGGCTGAAGCGCTCCCCCTCGGGGGAGTCGCTTAATACCAGGGTGCTTGCCGTGGATTCGCCGCGAATGAGGTGCAGCTCGCGCATCTGGCCTCCTTGGGATGAAATGCTCACCACACCACTGTAACTTAGTGCACCCCCGCTTCCAGGATGGCGTCGATGGCCTTGGTGAGGGTCACCACGTCCTGCGGCTCGATGGCGGGGAACATGCCCACGCGTAGCTGATTGCGGCCCAGCTTCCGGTAGGGCTCCACGTCGACGATGCCGTTGGCACGCAGCGTGGCGGCCAGCGCGGCGGCGTCGATGTCCTCGTCGAAATCGATGGTGCCCACCACCAGGGAGCGCGCAGTCGGATCGGTCACGAAGGGGGCGGCGTGCGGGTGCGCATCCGCCCAGGAATACAGGGCGTTCGACGACGCGGTGGTGCGCTCCACCATCGCGTCCAGGCCTCCCTCGCGCAGCATCCACTGGATCTGGGCGTCCAGCATGAGCAAGGTGGCCACCGCCGGGGTGTTGTAGGTCTGATTCTTGCGGGAGTTCTCCACGGCCGTCTGCAGATCGAGGAAGGCCGGGATGAAGCGATCCGCGTGGAGCCGCTCGATGCGCTCCAGGGCCGCGGGGCTCATGGCCGCGAGCCACAGCCCGCCGTCGGCCGCAAAGCACTTTTGCGGGGAGAAGTAGTAGACGTCGGCCTGGGTCATGTCCACGGGCAGGCCCCCGGCGCCCGAGGTGGCGTCCACCACCACGAGCGCCTCGCCCTCCGGGCGGTTCACCGGCACCATCGCGCCGGTGGAGGTCTCGTTGTGAGCCCAGGCAATCACGTCCACGTCCTCGATGGGGCGGGGCTGCGGCGTGGTGCCGGGCGTGGCCTCTACGACGGCGGGATCCTGTAACCAGGGGGCCTTGCGCGCGGCGGTGGCGAACTTGCCGGAGAACTCGCCATAGGTCAGGTGGCCCGAGCGGCGCTCGATTAGGCCGAAGGTGGCGGCATCCCAGAAGGCCGTGGCTCCGCCCAGGGACAGCACGATCTCGTAGCCCTCGGGGAGGCGAAAAAGGTCGCCGAGTCCCTCGCGAATCGAGCCCACCACGTTCTTGACGGCGGGCTGTCGGTGCGAGGTGCCCATGATAGTGGGGGCGTGGAGGGCGTCGATCTGTTCCTGGCGGACCTTGGAGGGGCCGCAGCCGAAGCGACCGTCGTTGGGGAGAAGTTCCGGGGGAAGGGTGAACATGGACTGAACTTTCTGTCGGATGGACGGAATGGTTCTACCATAGCCCGAAGGGGCTATGTTGTGGTTATCACAGGCTCTGCTATCCTGTGCGGGGCCGCACCAATCGCTTCAAACTTGATTTGAGTGTACGGTTTAGATTGTCCAAGTAATCGAGAAAGGGATAACTGTGGCTACTGAGAGCAACGACAAGGCCATCCTCCATTACCCCGGTGGGGAATTCGAGATGAGCATCAAGCCCGCTACCGAGGGCAACTCCGGCATCGAGCTGGGCAAGATGCTCTCCGAGACGGGCTATGTCACCTTCGATCCCGGTTATGTGAGCACCGGCTCCACCGAATCCAAGATTACGTACATTGATGGCGACGCTGGCGTGCTGCGCTACCGAGGCTATGACATCGCCGATCTCGCCAAGAATGCCACCTTCAACGAGGTGTCCTACCTCCTCATCAAGGGCCACCTGCCCACCGTCGAGGAGCTGCACAAGTTCAACGACGAGATCCGTCACCACACTCTCCTCGACGAGGACTTCAAGGCACAGTTCAACGTCTTCCCGCGCAACGCGCACCCCATGTCGGTGCTGGCCTCCTCCGTGAACATCCTCTCTACCTACTACCAGGATCAGCTCGATCCGCTGGATGAGGAGCAGCTGGACAAGGCCACCGTGCGCCTCATGGCTAAGGTCCCCATGCTGGCGGCCTACGCCTATCGGGCCTCCAAGGGCGCCCCCTACATGTACCCGGATAACTCTCTGAATGCGCGCGAGAACTTCCTGCGCATGATGTTCGGTTACCCCACCGAGCCCTACGAGGTGGATCCGGTGATGGTCAATGCCCTAGACAAGCTGTTGATCCTGCACGCCGACCACGAGCAGAACTGCTCCACCTCCACCGTGCGCATGATCGGTTCCGCGCAGGCCAACATGTTCGTCTCCATCGCCGGTGGCATCAACGCGCTCTCCGGCCCGCTCCACGGCGGGGCCAACCAGGCCGTGCTGGAGATGCTGGAAGACATCCAGAACAACCACGGTGGCGACGCCACGGACTTCATGAACCGCGTGAAGAATAAGGAAAAGGGCATCCGCCTGATGGGCTTCGGGCACCGCGTGTATAAGAACTATGACCCGCGCGCGGCGATCGTCAAGGAGACCGCCCACGAGGTGCTTGAGCACCTCGGCGGTGACCACCTGCTGGATCTGGCGATGAAGCTGGAGGAGATCGCGCTGAGCGACGACTACTTCGTCTCCCGCAAGCTCTACCCGAACGTGGACTTCTACACCGGCCTGATCTACCGCGCCATGGGCTTCCCCACGGATTTCTTCACCGTGCTCTTTGCCATCGGCCGCCTGCCCGGCTGGATCGCCCACTACCGCGAGCAGCTGGAAATGAACACTAAGATCAACCGCCCGCGCCAGATCTACACCGGCGAGACCCTGCGCACCGTTACCCCGCGCGAGTCCCGCTAAGAAGTGCCGCTGCGGCCGGGGAGCCTAGCAACCATTTATAATGGTTTCCATGGCTCCTCGGCCCTTTTTCGTATGAATGGGCTGTGAGTTCCCGTACCCAAGACCAAGGAGACTGTAACCCAATGGAAAAGCCGCAGATCGACATCCCGGCTGGCCCCGCCCCCGAGGCCCTGCGCATCGAGGACCTGGTGGTGGGAGAGGGCCCGGAGGCGCAGCCCGGCGGCACCGTGGAAGTCCACTACGTGGGCGTGGACTTTGAGACGGGACAGGAGTTTGATTCCTCCTGGGACCGCAAGCAGAGCATCGAATTTTCCCTCGACCGTCTCATCGCCGGCTGGCAGGAGGGAATCCCCGGCATGAAGGTGGGCGGGCGTCGCCTGCTGGTGTGCCCCCCGGAGCAGGCCTACGGTCCCGCCGGTGGCGGACACCCGCTGTCCGGCCGCACCCTCGTCTTCGTCATCGACCTGCTCAAGGCTGAATAAGCGGGGCGCGCCACTGACCCCAGTCGGTGGCATACACATTATTAATGTCCACGGCCACGCCCTCGATCGTGGACTGCCACCCGGCCACCTGGTGAATGGTGGCCCTGGGGTGGATCTTTCCCTCGGAACCCCAGTCGTGCTGCCAGAAGAACTCGCCCAGGCCATCGGCTAGGCACCGTTCGATGGTGGGGTAGTTGGCATAGACGCCCAGCCGGTAGCCCCCGGCCTCCAGCGCGGCCTTGCAGGCGGCGAGGTAGGGCAGGATCAACTGCTCGTATTCCTCGCCGGAGGGGTTATCGTCGATGGCCATATAAATGGGGCGGTTGCGGGGGCCGCCAGCCGCGACATGGAAGCCGATGGCCTGGGGCACGTGCTCCGCCGCGCCCGCTGCTCCCCGGCGCCAATCGGCGGTCTCCGCCTTGCCGTATTGATACACGCTGGCGGTGTCCAGGTGCCGCGTCTCCGCGATGGTGACCGGTTTGCCTTTCATCCAGGGCTCGCGCGGGCGGGAGACGTAGCGCACCGCACCGATGTGTCCGGCGGCCTTGATGGCCTCGGCGGAGGGTACCCCGGCGGAGAAATCCACCACGGTGCGATGCGGCGTGGCGGCCAGGGCCCCGGCCCCCGCCAGCGCCACGCTCGCGCTCTTGAGCAGAGTGCGACGGTTCAGTTGTTTCATGCGCTCTGACTCTAGCAGGGGTAGGCTTATGCCCCATGACGATCGCCACCCCGTACGAGGATCTGCTCCGCCGCATCATGGAGGAAGGCACCGCCAAGGGCGACCGCACGGGAACCGGAACCACCAGCATCTTTGGCGCGCAACTGCGCTACAACCTAGCGGACTCCTTTCCTCTGCTGACCACCAAGCGGGTGTACTTCAAGGCCGTCGTGGGGGAGCTGCTGTGGTTCCTGCGGGGTGACTCCAACGTGCGGTGGCTTCAGGATCACGGCATCCGCATCTGGAACGAATGGGCCGATGCGGATGGGGAACTCGGCCCCGTCTACGGCGTGCAGTGGCGCAGCTGGCCCACCCCCGGTGGTGGGCACATCGACCAGATCACCCGGGCGCTGGAGACGCTGAAGGCCAACCCGGATTCCCGGCGCAACGTCGTCTCCGCGTGGAATGTTGCGGAACTAGAAAACATGGCGCTGCCGCCCTGTCACCTGTTCTTCCAGCTGTACGTGGCCGACGGCAAGCTCAGCTGCCAGCTCTATCAGCGCTCGGCGGACATGTTTCTCGGGGTGCCTTTCAACATCGCTTCCTATGCTTTGCTCACCCACATGTTCGCTCAGCAGGCGGGCCTGGAGGTAGGCGAGTTCATCTGGACCGGCGGGGATTGCCACGTCTATCACAATCACCGCAGCCAGGTGGCCCAGCAGCTTGCGCGCGAGCCGCGCCCCTACCCGCAGCTGAAACTGCGCAAGGCGGCCTCGCTCTTTGAGTATGATTTCTCTGACGTCGAGGTGGTGGGCTACGATCCCCACCCCACGATTTCCGCGCAGGTGTCCGTCTAGTGCTCGGCGCGATCTGGGCCCAGGATAGGGCGGGCGTGATCGGGGACGGCACCGGCATCCCCTGGCACCTGCCGGAGGATCTGCGCCACTTCAAGGAGGTGACCCTCGGGGCCCCCGTCATCATGGGGCGGCGCACCTGGGAATCGCTGCCTAAAAAACCGCTGCCGGGTCGGGAGAACATTGTGCTTTCCCGACGGGCGGCGGGGGAGTGGTCGCGCGGGGCGGGGGTGAGCACCCGGATCCCGGGGGAGGGGTGGATCATCGGTGGCGGGGAGATCTACGCGCAGACGATCGACGCCGTGGATGTGGTGGAGATGACCGTGGTAGATACCCAGGTGCGAGTGCCCACGCCGGTATTCGCTCCGGCAATACCCGATCGCATGGTGCTGGTGAGCGACTCCGGGTGGCGAGGGCAGGAAACGCGGTACCGCTTTCTGAGATACGAGCGCCCATAGGGTAGGCTGCCTCTCAGGCCCCAGTAGCTCAGTGGATAGAGCACCGCTCTCCTAAAGCGGGTGTCGGAGGTTCGAATCCTCTCTGGGGCACTCGTGATATTCCCTTTATTTTCGATGCCTCGGGTGCGGGACGCGACTACGAATGGGACGCGGATCCGTCGCTTGTCCGGGTGTCCATCCCGGCGTCCGCGGCCACGTGCCGATCCTCCTGGCGGATCGAGACGAAGCAGATGAGGCCGCAGACCACGGAGACCGCTGCGCCGGTGATAAGAATCGTGTCCAGCCCGGCCATGAACGCCTCCGTGACCTCGTGCACCTGGGGTTCCGACAGGACACTGCGCAGCAGATCGACCCGCCCGGCGCTCGCGGCCTCCCGCACAGGGGCAGACGCCCACGCCAGTGAGTCGATGTGAGAGGTGAGGATCGCCCCGAAGATCGCCACGCCGGTGGCGGTGCCAAGAGGGAAGGCGCTGTTTGTGGCACCGGTGGCCGCGCCTGACCGAGAGGCGGGAACGACCGAGATGGTGATGTTCATCATGTGTGGCATGGCTAGCCCGGCACCGATGCCTGTGATGAGCAGGGGGCCGATCGCTGAGCACCAAGTTGAGTCGGGTCCGAGGGCGAGGGCCGCCCAGAGCAGGCCGATGGCGGTGATGATCATCGCCACACTTGTGACGATGTTAACCTTGCCCGTTTTCTCCAGGGCCGACGACGGCGCGGCGATGATGACCATTGGCATGGCGAGCGCGAGGAGAACGAGGTCCATCCCGATCGGTGAGAGGGCCTGGATGCCGGAAAGCCAGAAGATCAGGTACGTCAGCAGGCCGAAGGTGACGAGGCGTCCGGTGAAGGACAGGATGATCGCCGCGCTGAAAGAGGGGACGGAGAATAGGCGGAGATCGAGCAGGGCGTCCTCACCCGCACGCAGTTGAATAACGACGAATACCGCGAGGAAAAAGACGGCGGCGATAATCGTCGCGAGAACGTTCGTGCTGTTCCAGCCGTCGTTGGG
Organism: Corynebacterium sp. zg-331; assembly: GCF_014267345.1. Lineage (GTDB taxonomy): Bacteria > Actinomycetota > Actinomycetes > Mycobacteriales > Mycobacteriaceae > Corynebacterium. The sequence goes on along the minus strand of NZ_JACMYD010000005.1, from coordinate 125,408 downwards.
GCCGGTGACGAGGGCGTAGTTCGCGCAGAAGAGACCTAGGGCGACGAGCACGGTGGACGCCCAGTCTCGTCCGGTGGTTTTCCGCGTCACGCGCGTGTTATTCGGCGCGACGAGAGCCATGACAACCATGGCGATGATGCTGACGGGGATATTCATGGTGAAGATCCACCGCCAGCCCCCGCCGCCGACGAGGAGTCCGCCGATCAGCGGGCCGAGGGCCGCGGCCAGTGCGCCCGCGGCCATGAACGCGCCGACGGCGCGGGAGCGGGCGGCGTCGTTGCCCTCGTGGGCGTCGGCGATGAGCGGCATGCAGGTGCCGAAGACGAGCGTCGCGCCGATGGCCTGGCACACTCGCCCGGCGATGAGCATTCCGGAAGAGCTGGACAGCGCGCAGAACAGGGATGATGCCCCGAAGATGAGGTGGCCAAGGATGAAGAGCCGGTGTCGCGGCATGTGATCGGAGAGGGCGCCGACGCCGAGGAGGAGCGCGGCGAAGACGAGGACGTAGGCGTTGACGATCCATTGGGCGTCGTCGAGGCCAGCAGAGAACTCTCGGGTGATATCCGGAAGGGCGATGGTCACGACGGTCATGTCGAGCGTCATGATCGCCGCCGAGAGGGCGACGACGGTGGTGAGCCAACGGACTTTCACGTGTTCCTCCTGGAGGGGAATGCGGGGTGGTTATCGGAGATAGATCTCAGTGCTACCGTATACCATTGAAGAAAAGAGTTCGACTATTTGAACTTTTGTGTAGTGTGCTTTTATGTCCGATGGTGTATGTCGGTGAGGGGTTCCTCTATCGCATCGTGTTGTAAGAGTTTTCACTTGCTGGCCGTGTGGGATATTATGTGAGCCATACCTTACCTTCTGGAGGGAAATATTGAAGCCGCAACGAGTCACGCACGGTCGCACTACCAGCGATTATGCGACGCCCAGGGAGACAACAAGGTCGCTGACCGGCACGCAACGGGCGTACCTCTCTGGCCGCTCGGGGGATCAGCTCCACGGCGGCGTCGACTGCCTCGCCCTCTTCGAGTTCACCGGTGTACCCGTGGACCCTGATCGGATGCGCTCCGCTGTTGCCGCCTTGCGTCGCCACCCGGTGCTGCGCTCCACCATCGTCGATGGCAGACACGTCGATAACGGCAGGGAGGCTCGTCTGCCGCTGACCATCACGGAGTTCACGGGCGCGGGCACGGACGAGGATCTCGCTGCGTACCTGGTCGATCACCGTCGAGAGATCCTCGGCAGACATGCCGATCACGAGCTCGGGGAGTCTGGGTGGCTGGATATCCTGCACTGGCATGCCGACGACGGCCGTGAGCTGGGGATTCTTCACATCGGGATCTCCCTTGCGGTCGCAGACCTCGTAGGCGTGGGCATCATCATCCGGGAATTGGCCGCTGCGTACCGCGCCGCCGACGTGACCCGGCCGTGGGTGACCTTCGCAGACATCGCCGCTCGCGAGGGGACGGCCACGACGAAGGCATCGAAGATCGACGACGCCATGCCGCAGCCGGATCCCCTCCCCGCCGGTCCGACTATTCCGCTCGTCGGCGCCCCGGAACGAACCGTGACCAGGCACGCCCACAGGCTCGATCCGGCGTCCTGGGCGGCCATCGGTGCGGTCGCCGACGCGATGGGAACCACCCGTTCGGGGCTCCTGCTCGCGGTGTACCGCCATGCCCTCGGCCTGTGGTGCGGAAACGAGGATCTCACCATTATCGTCCCCGGCCTCAGCGCCCGTCGTACCCCCGACGACGTTCTAGACCGGACGCGAACGTGGGCCGTTCGCCCGCCGTCGGCGATAGGTCGAACCCTCGGCGAGGCCGCGCTAGAGGCAAGCGCCGAGTTGCGCCGCCGTATTCGTGCCGGGCTGGATTCCACGGAAGAAATGCGCGCGCTGCTCTACCGTGGCGAGGGACATGGCGGGAGCCTGCCGTTCGTGCTCACGTGCGGTGGGGAGGAGGTGCTGCTCACCACCGAGGTGCTGGAGGTGTTTGGGCGGCTGACGGCGACGGGATCGGTGACCCCGCAGGTTCTCGTTGATCTGCAGATTCTCCACCTCGTCCCGGAGGAGATCTGCGTGGCCCTCGACGTGCGCGACGGTGCCTTCCCCGGAGCCTTTGGCCCAGAGCTGCTCGGGACGGTGGCCGACGCACTGGACCGCCTCGCTGCGGTGGGGTCGGGTTCGGTGGGGGAGCTTCGTCGATGTGGTGGGCGACCGATCGACGAGATTGTGCGGCTATCCCGTGCCGTTGCCGACCGGCGTGCTGTTGTGAACTCCATGCCGTCGGTGGATGCCGCCGTCGAGACGCCGACCCTCCACGGGGCGTGGCTGCGGCAGGTCGAGGCGCGTCCGGGCGCCACGGCTGTCGTCGATCCCGCCCGCGGCGAGAACCTTACCTATGCTGAACTCCACCGTGCAGCGCTGCGGCTCGCGGTGGGATGGGCAGACCAGGTCACTCCGGGCGACCTGGTGTTGATCCGGCTGCCGAAGGGGCGCGACCAGATCGCGGCGGTGCTCGCCGTTATGTACCTCGGGGCGGCGTACCTGCCCGTGAGCATCGACACCCCGATGAACGCGTGCGCGCCGTCAGGGAGGTTGCGCAGCCGGTGGTGGTCATCGAGAAGGTGGACCCGGCGGTGTACGACGATGGGCAGAAACCCGCCCCGGCCGACCTGCCGCGCGCCGTCGATGGTGACGATCGCGCATACGTTATCTTCACATCCGGATCGACGGGCACGCCGAAGGGCGTCGTCATGACCCACCGCGCGGCGACAAACACCGTCGCCGCCGTCGTCGAGCGCCACGGTATTGGACCGGAGGACAGCGTTCTCGCCGTATCCTCCCTGGACTTCGACCTCAGCGTCTTCGACGTCTTCGGGTTGCTCGGTGCGGGCGGCACCGTCGTGTGTATCGCGGAGAGCGACCGGCGCGACGCCTTTACCTGGTGCGAACTCATCCGTCGGCATCGCGTGACCGTGTGGAACAGCGCCCCAGCCCTCGCGGACATGCTCACCGTCGCCGCCGAAGACGGGCCGGAGCTGCCTTTACGGCTGATCCTTGTTTCCGGAGATTGGGTATCGCCGACGCTCCCCGCGCGTATCCGCGCTATCACCGAAGATCGCGCGGTTTCGGGGGATGGGCACGCCGTGGGGGCGCGCGTCGTCGCCATGGGGGGGAGCCACCGAGAGCGGGATCTGGTCGAATGAACACGTTATCGACGGCCCCGGGGATCTTGATCCGGCGTGGCCGTCTGTGCCCTATGGTCGTCCCCTCCCGGGCCAGGCGTACCGGGTCATGGATGCAGACGGGCGTGAGGTACCGAGTGGCGCCGTGGGGGAGTTGTGGATTGGGGGAGCGAGCCTAGCCTCGGAGTACCTCGGCCGGGCGGATCTCACCGCTGACAGGTTCGTCACCGACGCCGACGGCTCCCGCTGGTATCGCACCGGTGACCACGGTTACTGGGGGGATGATGATCTGCTGTTCTTCGTTGGCAGGCAAGACAATCAGGTGAAGATCCGTGGACACCGGGTGGAACTCGGGGACATCGAGCACCACCTCCGGGCCATCGATGGTGTCGAGGCGGCTGTGGTTCTGCCCGCTTCGGGGAACACGGCATTGCGTGCGCTCGTCGTAGCCGAAAAGATGGAGGACGCACAGCCCGAGACGCAGTTCGGAGACCTGGTGCGGGACCGCCTTGCCGCGTGTGTGCCGGGTTTCATGGTGCCGCGTGACGTGATCGTTGTGTCGGAGCTACAACTCACCGCGAACGGAAAGATCGACCGCGCGTGGGCCGCGCGGGTCCTGGATGGGGAACCTGGGGGTGGTGTGGTTCCGGGAGGGACTGGCGCTGATGTGGCGGAGGCCTGGGCTGCTGTGCTTGACGCGGCGGCTATGGAGCTCCACGGGCCGGACGCCAACTTCTTCGCTCTGGGCGGAGACAGCGTCGGCGCGACCGCCGTGTGCGCGCACCTGCGGGCGCGCGGTTATCGGGTGACGGTCGCAGACCTGTTCGGGAACCCGACGTTAGACAGGTTCATCGCCGCCGTCGATGCGATGGGTCGATGCGAGCCTGACGAAACGGGTGCCTCCGCCGCCCCGGCCACCTGCGCCGGGGCCGTCGACGCCGGTGCCCGGTTCCCCCTCACCCCACTCCAGCGGGCCTATGCACTGGGAACCGACGGTATTCGGGGCACGGTTCGCGCAGCCACCGCGTACTCGGTGATCCTCGGTCTTCGCGACGCAAGGAGCGGGGAGGACCCCGGGGCCGGTTTTACGGCCACACAGGTCAGGCGCGCAGCGGAGGGCATCGTTACCCGCTGGTCCGGCTGCGGGTGATCCGTGACGGTGACGATGCCCAGCGCGTCACCGCCCCCCGCGACGCCCTGTGGGTCACCGTCCTCGACCGGTTCGCGGATCTTCGCGCGTATCTCTCGTCTGTCGCACCGAAGGTGCCGCTGGAACTCGTTCTCCCCGGGGAGGGGGCGCGCGAGGTCGGCGTGCTCATCGACTACCTGGCCCTCGATGGGCGCAGCCTCGCCGTCGTCGTCGGTGCTCTCACCGCTGCGCTGTCGGGGCAGAACCCGGACGAAGTGGTGACGGTGGATCCGTCTGCCAAGATGTTTGCCCAGCACTGCCACGCCCTCGCCGGTGGCGGGAGGGCAGCTGGCGCCGCCGGATTCCCAACGGCGGCCCCAGAGCCACCGGTGCTCCCCGTCGCTGATGGTCAGGATCCCGCTTCCGCCGGTATGGACGCCCCTCTAGCCGCCTTTGGCAGCGTCCGGGCGCGCATTCCCCGTGCCACTCTCCAGCGCGCTGCCGCCCGCACCGGGGCGGCTCTATCGGCGGTGGTCCTTTCGGAGTTCGGGTCTCTCCTCGCGAAGCGGTCGGGCTTAGCGGAGGTGGGCGTCGTCGTTCCCCTGATCCACCGGCCGGACACCGGCGACGGCCGCGAAGTCCTGGGCACCTTTTCCCGCCTGGGGGTGTGCGCATGCCCGGCGGCGGCTGATCCCGCCGCTACCAGCGACGCTCTCGCCGCCATGCTCACCGAGAACGCCTCTGCGGATATCGCGGGAGACGGCGTGCACGCCGCAAGCGACGGCCGCACCGGCCGTTATCCAGCAGTGTTCACTTCAGTGGTGGGGTATGATGCTGCCCTCGCCCCCGCCACCCGGGACGTGGTCCTGGAGTGGCAGCTGACGCGGACACCGGGGGTGCTCATCGACTGTCAGCTCGCGACTATCGACGACGCGACCGTGGAGATCCGGTGGGACATGCCCGTCGGCGTGCTGGACCCGGTCGCGGTGGACGAGATGTTCCGCGAGATGGTCGCTCGGCTCGGTGGTGCTGTCTCTCCTACCGAGACCGGCACCGTTTCTACCCTGCTCGGAAGCGTGGTGGCGCGTCTCAATGGCACGGCTGACGCCGATCTTGTGCCGTGGGCTGTGCCCGTCGTCGCGGCGTGGCGGAAGTTTGTCGCCGAGGGACCGGAGGCGACCGGGCTAGCCGACGCCCCCGTCGCCTGGTCCGCTCAGGAGGTACACCTGCTCGTGGATATCGTCCGGGCTCGCGCGCGGCGTTTCAGGATCCTCGATCACCCGGTGCTATCACCACGGGCTCTCGCGGCGGCGGAGCCGACGGTCGCGCGGGCGCTGGATGTCCTGGACGAGAGTATGCTTCGCCGCGCCGGGCGTGGGGATCGGGTGGTTGTCGTGGAACTCGGATACGGGGTCGCGCTCGGCGAATCCGTCCAGGGGCGCGAGGCAGACAGCTGGATTGTTGTGGGACCGGACGAGCTCGTCGCAGACATCGCGGCGGTCGACGGACGGACCTGCGTCGCCGATGTCGTCGATGTGCCCGCCCCGGCGGATATTGTCGTGGCCTGCGGCACCTTGCACCGGGATCCGCGCCTGCGCGCTGGGCTGGCGGAGGTGCCGTTGGCGCCGGGGGCGGAGGTTCACGTCATCGAGGCCGAACGGCCGACTGCGGCGACGCTTATCTCTGCGGCGCTGGTGAATCCGGCGGTGCTTGATCGGGTAGGGCTGTCCTCTGCCGCCGGGTGGTCGTCGCTGCTGTCGGAGGCCGGCCTGCGCGTCCGCTACCTCGAAGCGGAGGATGGGCACAGCGTCGTCCTGAGAGCGGTGGCCGCGGACACCGGGATGAGCATGACTCCTGCGATCGTGGCACCCGCAGCGGATGATGGGTCTGATCTCGCCGAGGTGCTTGCGGCGAGCTGGCGCAGGCACCTGCCCGGGCTTCCGGATAACGGCGGCAACATCCCCGACGAGATGGACTTTTTCGCCGCTGGCGGGGACTCCCTCACCGCGACGCGAGTGCTCGCGGACCTGCGGGAGGCAGGGGTGACCGGCCTGCGCGCCGTGGACGTCTTCAACAATCCGACTTTCGGTGAGTTGCGCCGCCGGGTGGTCGGTGCAGATGCCGTCGCGGACCCCGCCGTTGGTACGCACCCGCTCACCCGAGTTCAGCAGGCCTATCTTGCCGGACAAGAAGACGGACAGCTCCTCGGGGGTGCACCCGCCCGCTGCTTATTCATCTTCCACGCACCCGTCGTGGACACCACACGTCTGGAGTCGGCTGTGCGCACGGTCGTTCGCCGTCACCCAGTTCTTCGCACAATTGTGGCCGATGGGCTGAAGGGGGTACCTGTTGCCAGAGTCATGGATGCCCGGACCGCAGGAGAACGATTCGCAGGCGTGTGGGCCGTGACCGGGGACGCCGCTGCGGAGCTGCGCGATCGCATGCCCGATCCACGCGTGGAGGGACCGCTCGCCGTGCGCGTGTCCACCGGAGTGGACGGGGCGACCGTTGCGGTGTCGATGAACAACCTCCTGCTCGATGGCGCGTCAATGATGCTGCTCATGGACGAGATTTCGGATTCCTACGCTGGGTCTGCGGTGGGCGAGAACACCACCACCGGCATCGCCGCGTACCTTGTTAACCGGCCATGGCTTACCGATCCTGTGGCCCCCGTGCCGTGGCAGGGGCGGATGCTTACCCCCGACGACCTGGCCGGACGCTTGGATTCCGTGTTGGCGAAGCTCCCTCCGGCACCGTTTGTCCCCGATCGCCAGACGCTCATCGGACTCACAGATACATCGATGGCCCGGGTTAGCGCGGACATCGACGCTGCGACGTGGGAGCGCATCCGAGAGGGCTTTGCTACCCGCCGCGTCACCCCGGCGGCTGGGGTTCTCGCCGCGTTTGGTCGCGTCCTCGCCGCGGAGACCGGCGAGGACGGTCTCACCATCAATCTCACCCGCTTTGATCGCGACCTCTCCGCGCCGGGCATAGAGCGAGTGCTCGGGGACTTCACCAGTCTCAGTCTCATCGGCGTGCACGGTCTGCGCGCGGAGGATCGCGCGATCGCGGAACGCTCGGGGCAGGCCGCGCTGGCCGGGGCGGACGACCCGGCCCAGGATGCCCTACGTCTCGCCGCCCGCGCCGTGCAGACCAGCGGCGACCCCGCGGCTGGGCTCTTCCCGGTCGTATTCACGTGTGGTCTTGGTCTCTCGGCGGTGACCCCCGGTGCGTTGCGGTCATTGCGCGAGCGCAGCTTCGGCACTCAAGTCGCGGCCTCTTCGACGACGCCGCAGGTCGTCCTTGATCTCCAGGTTGCCGATGACCGCGATGGCCTGCACCTCACCGCCGATTACCTCGTCGAGGTCATGCCCGCCGAGATCGCGCACCGGGTGATCCGGAGGACCGTCGCGGAGCTCACCAGGCTCCCGGCCGGGGACGAAGGCCGGGAAAACGCGCGGCGGGCATGCGACTCCACACTCGCCGAGGTCTGGGCGGACGTTCTGGGCCTTGATCAGATCACGGATGACACGAATTTCTTTCGCTCCGGGGGTGATTCGCTTACCGCCACGCGCTGCATCAGCGCCTTGCGAGCGCGCGGGATCGACGCCGAACTCCGCATGCTCCTGACGACTCCCGACTTCGGCGACTTTCGGGACGCGGTGGTTGGCGCGACGGATGCGCAGGCGGAATCTACGGAGGATTGGTTCGACCTCACCGACGTGCAGGCCAGCTACCTCATGGGCCGCACGACAGCCTACGACGACGGCGGGGTCGCCTGCCAGGGGTACAGCGAGTTTGTGTTGCCTCTTGACAAAATGGACGCGGCCTCGGCGGCGGATCCGGTCGAAGCGGTGCGTCGAGCCTGGCGACGGGTTGTTGGCGCCCACGAGATGCTGCGGGTGCTCGTCGATCGCGAGGGTCGTCAGCGCATCGATCGCACCGTCGGGGCTCATGTGCGCGTGATCGATGTCACTGCAGGGGAATCGGACCCGGAGACCGCGCGGGCCATCGTCCGCGCTGATCTCCAGGAACGGAATTTTTCTGTCGGCGAGGCTCCGATGGTCGAGCTTGCGCTCACCATCGGAGCCGGTGACCCGGTGCTGCATCTGTCGGTGGATCTCATCGTCACCGACTACGTGGGCATTCGCTCCCTTGTCCGAGACCTCGATTATTGCCTGCGGCATCCCCGGGAATCCCTCAATGCCCCGGCGGCGACCTTCCGGCAGTGTTTGGAGGCCCGCGCTGTGCATGCGGCGACACCGGAGGGGCGCGCGGCGCGAGACCGGGACACCCGCTGGTGGCGGGATCGGTTGGACGCCCTGCCGCCAGCGCTGATGTTCTCCCCGGACCCAGACGCGATGGGGCTCGGTGGCACGACGCGCCGCAGCCACCACCTGAACGTGGACGCCTGGCGTGGCCTGTGCGAGACGGCCGCCCGATTGACCGTCACGCCCTCCGGGCTGGTGCTCGCGGCGTTCGCTACGGCTGCGCGGCGGCATGCGGACATCGAGCTCGGCGGGTACGAGCATCACCGGGTGGAAGGGGAGGACGCGGGCGCAGAGCGCGATCTTGTCTCCGCCTTGATCACCCTCACGACGGTGGATCGCGCGCCTGTTGGCGAAAACGACCCGTCCGCTGCGGACATCGGGCGGATCGTCGGTGACTTTACCTCGACCGTCGTTCTCGATCTCCCGCTGGGCCGAGACCTCGGGCTGACGGCGCAGGTCCTCCAGCGTCGGCTCTTTGACGCCCTCGATCATCCGACCTACTCGGGCGTGCAGGTCGTGCGTGACCTGCGCCGCACCGGTGGCGAGGAGCGCGGCCGCATCCCGGTGGTATTCACCTCGACCGTGGGGGTGACGGCCGTTGAACCCCCGCGACTGCTCCGGGCTGTGCCCGGCATGGCGATCAGCAAGACCCCGCAGGTGCTCCTGGATGTGCAGCTGTCCCCGGACGGGGAGGGGGTCACGATGGACTGGGACTCCCGCGACGGTGGTTTCCACCCGGCGGTGCTGGACGCCCTCTTCGCCGAGGTACGAGGCATCCTCGATCAGCTCGCCGTGGGAATCGTGGCTGTTCCCGCGACTCGTGCACCGGAGCCGGTGGTGCGGATCCGGTCGACAGACGGGCGACTACTCCACGGCCGGTTCCTGCGCGCGGCGCTCGATGCTCCGGCGGCTCCGGCGGTCATTCAGGGGGATCGCACGGTGTCTCGGGCCGAGCTGTGCGAGGCCGCGGTGCGGATCGCCGGGGTGCTTCCCGGGGGTTGTGCTCCGGTAGCGGTCCTCCTACCTCCCGGGGAGGGACAGATCGCGGCGCAGTTCGCCGCGCTGCTCACGGGGCGTGCCTTCGTGCCGCTCGATCTGGAGTGGCCGGAGTCCCGCCATCGGGCCGCGCTGGACGCGGTGCGGCAGGCGTACGCGGAAGAAGTGCCGGTTGTCGATGGCGCCACGCTACGGGCGGCCTGCGCTCCCATGCGGTCGGGAGGAGAGGACGTAGCGTGGCGAGAAGCGGTGTGCCAGGCGCTCGCCGATCCGCCGTCGGCGGACGATCTGGCGTACGTCATTTTTACCTCCGGCTCGACTGGTACGCCGAAAGGGGTGTGCGTGACCCATCGGCAGGTGTGCACGACGCTCGACGAGATGGCGAAGCGCCTGGAGCTTGTGCCCGCGGATCGCGTGCTCGCGGTTTCCCGTCCCTCGTTCGACCTCGCGATATTCAATGTCTTCGGCGTGCTTGGGGCCGGCGGTGCCGTGGTAGTGCCCTCGTGTGGGGCGGTGCCGGACCCGGAGACGTGGACGCGGGACATCCATCGGCACGGCGTCACGCTGTGGAACTCCGTGCCTGCGCAGCTCACGATCCTGCTCGATCACCTCGATGACGTCGGTGAGGCGCTGCCGTCACTGCGCACGGTCCTTGTTTCTGGCGACCGGGTGCCGATCAACCAGCCCGCCCGCGTGCGCGCCCTCGTCCCGGAGGTCGTCGTCGATGCTCTGGGCGGTGCAACCGAGGGCTCCATCTGGTCGATCGTCCATCGCTGCGTCCCCGAGGATGACGCGGTCCATCGTTCGGTGCCCTACGGTCGCGCGCTCGGCCACCAGGCCGTGTGGGTGCTTGACCGGGACGGTGGGCGCGCGGCCGTCGGTCAGCGCGGTGAGATCGTCATCGCCGGTGATGGGGTGGTCGAGGGTTATCTTGGCGATCCGGAGCGCACGGCGGTCGCGTTTGGCCGCCACCTCGCTACCGGGGAGAGGTGCTATCGCACCGGTGATGTCGGCCGGTACCTGCCAAACGGCGAGATCGAGTTCTGCGGTCGGGTCGATGATGAGCAGGCGAAGATCCATGGGTACCGCGTCGAACTCGGCGAGGTCGAGGCCGGGCTGCGAGCGGTCGATGGGGTTGCCGATGCCCTCGCCGTGGTGACGGCGGAAGGAGATCGACGGGAACTCGTTGCCGTCGTTGTGCCCGAGGCCACCGTGGATATGGATCGGGCGCTGAGGGCCGCGATCATGGCCCGGGCACAGGAGCCTGATGACGGTCAGTGCCGTGATTTCCGCCGGATCCACGACCTTGTGACTGCCGCTGCCCTGGACGCTATGACCGCGCAGATCGCGCGCGTGACCTCGGCTTCCCCGGACGAGAGCGCGACCCGGGACGAGATCGTTGCGGGCACGGGTGCCCGGGCGCGCGCTGCACTCATGAACCGATGGATTGACCAGTTGGAACTCGCGGGCCGGCTGCGGTGCTCTGAGGGGCGGGTGTCCGTGGTGGATGCCGGGAGTGGCGCTGCCGATGCCCGTTGGGCGGAGATCTATCTTCTCGACGAACGGCTGGGCTACGGCCGCCGTCAGCTGGACTACCTGCGATCCAGCCTGGAAGCGTTGCCGGGATTGCTAAGCGGTAGCGTCGATCCGCTCTCCCTTCTCTTTCCCTCCGGGGACATGGGCGTTGCCCGCGCCTCCTACGGGGAGAATCTGCTGGCCTCGTACCTCAATGGCGTGTGCGCAGCGGCGGTCGGGCATCATGCGCGAACCCTCATCGGTGCCGGGCGACGGTGCCGGGTTCTGGAGATCGGCGCGGGGGTCGGCGGGACGACCGCCGACGTCATCGCGGAATTGCCGGAGGCCGGGGTGGATTACTTATTTACGGACGTATCCCGGTATTTCACCGACGCTGCGGAGCGAGAGTGGCCGCAGGTGTGCACCGCGTTGTTTGATATCAACATCGCACCTGAGGAGCAAGGCATACAGCCGGGGTCAGTAGACGTGGTGTTGTGCGCGAACGTGTTGCACAACGCCCGGAACATCGACGATGCGCTCAGACGGGTTGAGCGGATGCTCGCACCGGGTGGGCTGCTCGTGGTCATTGACTCCACGGCGACGAACGCGCCGCTCATGGCGTCGATGGAGTTCAAGGAGGGGCTCGGTGACACGACGGATGCCCGCCTGGGTACCGGCTCGCCATTTTTCACTTTAGAACAGTGGCGGGAGGCGATCGAGGCCTCGCCGATGGAGTCCGTCGTGGTGCTCCCGGAGCCGGGGTCGGTGCTAGAACTTGGGGCACAGCACGTCTTCATCGTGAGAAAACCCGAGGCGACATCCGGGGAGGATTTCGACGCCGCGCGTGTGCGGGCCGCCGTCGCTGAGCTGTTGCCCGCGCAGATGCGGCCTCGGCGGATCGGGGTGGTGACCGCGTTGCCGTTGACCGCGAACGGAAAGCGGGATCGCGCCGCCGTTGCTCGCCTGGTGGAGGCGCGTCCGTCCACCCGCCCCAGAACCGTTCCCCCAGCAGCGGATCCGGTGGCCGACGCTTGGCGGGAGGTTCTTAATCTTGACCCGTCCGAGCCGTTGCCCGGGGACGCCGACTTTCACGCCCTCGGGGGCGACAGCTTGTTGCTTGCGCGGTGCATCGGCCAGATGCGTCGGGCCATCGGTAGGGAGGACTTGCCGAGCTGGGACGAGACGCTGCGCGCCATTGTCGCCTACCCGACGATCGACGGCTGCCGTCGCGTGCTCGGTCTCACCCCACCCGACGACCGGATGCCGACTATCGAGGTGACGGAGTCGTCCTCTCCGCATTCCGGCCCTCGCCTCACCTGGCTGCTTGGGCGGGCCGGTAGCACCGATCTTACGGTTGTGGTTCACGACGGCTCCGGTGGCATCGGACCGTATGCGGCACTCCTCCGGGAGCTTGCAGAGCGCGGCGTGAAACCAGTGTTGGGCATCGAACGCTCCGCCGGGGATAACTACCTCACGACCCCGCCGGAGGAGCTATTCCACGATCTCGCCGAGCGGTACGCTGTGAGCGTCTTGGAGACGCAGGCGCGGCGCGTGCACGTCGTTGGGTACTGCATGGGCGGGCTTCTCGCCGCCGGGATCGCCGACCGCCTCGCCGCGTGCGGGGTGGCGGCCACCGCGACGGTCATGAGCTCCTACCGGATCCCTTTCACCGTGCGCGACGAGATCCTCCTGGACTTTTCCTTTGCCCGACTCATGGGGTGCAGGCCGCAGGACATGGGCATTGACCTCGATGAGGAAAGCCTCGGCCTCGCGCTGCGGGCGGCCCGGAAAGACGGCCACGAGGACATTACTGCTGAGGTTGTTTACCGGTACGCCGATGATGACCTGCGCACGCAGATAGCCCGTGTGCCGCAGACATCCGGTGCGCGGCTCGACAGGTTCCTCCGCACCGAGGCAGGGCGGCCGTGGTCCAGGGAAGCCCTCAACGCCTTGCGGGAGGTGTATGTCCACAGCCTCGCGGCGGTGGCAGCGTGGTCCGAACCGCTGGTGACCGTGCCGGTGACGTTCCTGCGGCAGCGGGATCCGCTGTCCTTCCTGCCAGACCTCGGCGACGATATGACGGCGTTTTGGGCCGATCAGTGCCAGGGCGGGATGGATGTCGTGGACGTCGATGGTGATCATTTCACCTGTCTCGATGTCCAGCATGCTCCGGCGGTCGCAGACCTTGTGGTGGCGCGGGCGCCGTGGGCGTCCGGCGTGGTGGATTCGAAGGAGAAACGATGACGGCGACGACGGGCTCGGTGCGGCGGACGGTGCTTGTGGCCGGCGCGAATGGGGCGGTCGGTTCCGCAGCGGCGGCACGACTGATCCGTGTGCTTGGTGAAGGGGATCGCGTGGTCATCCTCGGGCGTAACGCCGACCGTCTTGCGGATCTCGCTGCGACATGCGCCCAGGGTCGATCCGGCGGGCCGACCGTCGAGACGGCGGTGCTCGACCTCACTCCGGGGTCAGACGCTGAACCGCAGATCACTGCTGCTCTCGGTGCCGAGCTCGTCGAAGACGGCACGGCCGTGCTCATTAACGGGATGGGGCCCTCATCGAGGATCACCGTCCCCCTGGCACGCGCGGCGCTGAGCCTCGGCCTACATATGGTCGATCCCGGGGGTTCGGAGCGGATCATCGCTGAGCTCGATGAGGCTGCGCGGCGCGCCGGACGAAGCGTGCTCCTCTGCGCCGGCGTACAACCGGGATTGACGGGGGCGATGCTTGCGGCGGCCCTGCGGCTCGTCACGGATCCGACTCGCGCGCGGGCCGAGGTCGCCGTCGGTGGGCGTCAACCGCTGACGGCGGCGACGCTGCATGAGTACATGGACTCGCTCTCCTCTGATGGCGGCTGGCCGGGCGCGGTCTGGTGGGACGGCGCCGTCGTCAAGGACGCAACCTCTGGTGTCAGCGCCGGCCGATCTGCGGCGGGATGGCATCCCCCGGCCGACGCGTTGCTGAGCGTGCACCTAGACGAGGAGTACGTGGGCGTCGCCCGGGGGATCGGCGTCCCGTACCTGCGGGGCATCAACGTCATGGACGCGCCAGAAACCGTGCGGGAACTGCGCCGGGTCATTGCCGGGGAGGCGACCATCGATGATGTCGCCGCTGCCTCCCGCCGGGAGGCCGGGCCGGAAGCGGAGCGGTACTTCCGCATCGTTGTGCGCGCCTGTGCGGCGGGACCTGACATCGTGGAGACCGTGACCGCCGACTACCGGTGCGCGGACAGCTACCGAGCGACCGGCGACCTCGCCGTGGGCGCTGCGTTGACCCTGCTTGCCGGGAAGGAACCGGTGGGAGTCCGGTGGGCGTGCGCAAGCGAAGCCGCGGCCACATGGATCGGCGCCGACCCCGGGGCAGATGGCGTCGGCGTGACGTTCACCTACGACCTCGGTGGGACACCCCGAGGAGCCGTGGTCGTCGGTGCGGGCTTCGGTGCCCGCTACGCGGACGCGCTCGCGCAATCCGACTCTCCGGCACCGCTGACGGCGATCGTCGGAGCCGGTGGACGAAGCGGACGGAACCTGGCCCGCGACCTAGGTGTGCGGTACCTCACTACCGGCGGCACCGCCGATGTCCCTAGCCTTCCGGAGGACGCGGTGGCGGTTGTCGCCGTTCGCAGTGGGATCGTCGGCGGGCAGGGGGACGACCTCGCCGCCGGTTTCCTCCGCGCCGGAATCCCAGTGCTCCAGGAGCTGCCGGTGGATCCTGGAACCGTCACCACGCTGACCGCCCTTGCCCGCGATCACGGCACGGCCTACCGGGTCACCGGCTTCTACGAGCACCTCGGTCCGAGCCGCGCGTTCATCGACGCGGTTCGATCTCTCACCCGGAGATCGACCGTCACCCACGTTCTGTTGCGCACGAGCCATCAGGTCCTCGACCGGGCAGGCCTGTCGCTTGCCGAGGCGCTGGGTGCCGTGCCGCTGGGGGACGTGGTCGTCAATCCGGGAGCGGGTTCGGGCCGGTGGTTTGTCTCGGGGATGTGGGGTCGGGTGCCCGTGGATGTCGTCCTGGACCATCGGATGGATCCGAGCGACCCGGACAATCACTCCCAGCCGGTGGCGGCGGCGGTCGTCGAGACCGCTGATGGCGAGCTGACGTGGGATGGCATCGGCACACTCCCGCGCTGGTCGCAGCGCCCGCACGTTGTGGGTGGGGCGCTCACCGACCCGGACGGCGCGGTTGCGCAGGTGTGGGGGCGGGATGGTGCTCCACCCACATGGGGCGAGGTCGTGGAGACCGTGTGGCCGGAGGGCATCCACCGCGCGGTGGCCGGGCTCATCGCCGAGGCCACAGGCAGCGACCGAGGCGAGGCGGCGCGCCGGATCCGGCGCACGGTGTTCGTGCTGCGGTGGTGGCTGCGGGTTTGCTCCGCCCTCCCGGCTCCTGCGGATATCCGATCTGTGCCGCCGGTGCGGATGGCTCGGCCGGGGGAGGTGCGGTGATGGGATTCGACGCCGCCTCCCGCATCCTTGTTCCCGTTCCCGGATCGGTGGCGGGACCTGCCTCCCGCCCCACCATCGTGGTCTTCCCCCATGCCGGGGGCAGCCCCCGGCAGTACGCACGGTGGGGCCGGATTGCGGGGCCGCAGGTTCGGGTGCTCGGCGTGACATATCCCGGCCGCGATTACCGCCTGGGGGATGCGCACCCGGAGACGATGCGCGATCTTGCCGCAGAGATCGCTGCCGTACTGGGGGTCGCCTCTTTTCCCATCGTTCTCGCGGGGCACTCCCTCGGGGCGGTGCTCGCCTACGAGACGCTGCTTGCCTGGCAGCGCGCAGGCGGGGGAGGAGGAGCGGTGCTTGTCGTCAGCGGGCAGGTATCCCCGGATCGCGCGGGCGGCGGGGCGATGCACGTGGGGGCGGATAGCGGCATTGTCGAGGAACTGTCTCGGAATGATCCGGATACCGCCCGGGCCCTGGCCGACCCCGAGCTCGCGGCGCTGTACCTTCCGGCGATCCGCGAGGACTACCACCTCATCGAGACGTACATCCCACCTCCATGGGCGAACGCCGCGACCCAATCGACAATCATTATTGTTAAGAGATGCGCTGATAAAGAACTGACTGCCGCTTCGGCTACGGGGTGGCGACGTTTGTCACCCGATGTCCTCGGACCCGTCATCGTGCCCGGGGACCACATGCACCACATCCATCGTCCAGAACTAGCGCAGATGTGCTGCGGCGGCGTTCTCCGTACCGCCGCTGCCCGCAGCCACCAAAGAAAGGAATGATCATGACCGCACACGCTCACCCGGTGGCATCGGAGGATCCCGGGGGTGACACCCTCGCTCCACCGGGTGCGATGACTCGTATCCTGCGCCCGGTCGTGCCCGCGCTCACGGCCGGCGTGATCCTCCAGGTGCTCGGCTCGGCGGCAACCGTCGTGACCTACCTGGCCCTCGCGGCCCTGGCCGACCGTCTCCTCGATGGCGATACCGCCGTGACCGGACCCCTCCTGTGGTTTCTCACCGGCCTCGGGCTCAGCGCTCTTTTCGGTGCTCTGGCCCTGCTCATCACGCACTTTGCGGACGTGAGCCTCCAGGCTCGCCTGCGCCGCACCCTCGCGGCGAAACTCTCCCGGCTACCCCTCGGGTGGTTCGATGACCGCTCCTCCGGGCGGGTGCGCCAGGCCGTCCAGAACGACGTCGATTCGCTGCACCAGCTCGTCGCCCACACCGTCGTCGAGCTCGTCGCCGGCGCACTCACGCCTCTTGCGAGCATCATCGTGTGTTTCCTTCTCGACTGGCGACTCGGCCTCGTCGCCCTGCTGCCGGGTGTGCTCTATCTCGCGGCGTTCAGCGCCCTCGCCAGCGGTTCCAATCGGGAGGTCATGGATCGCATCCACGAGGGACTCGCCGGGGTTTCTGACGCGGTCGTGGAATACGTCAATGGCATCGCCGTCCTCAAGATCTTCAACCACGGTGAGGAGGGCTCTCGCCGGTTCGCGGAGCGCTCGGATACCTTCCTTCGATCCTTCGCCGCGATGGTCGCGCCGCAGATGCGCGCCCAGTCTGTCGCGGTGATCTTCCTGTCCGCGGCCTTCGCCGGGGCCGTCGAACTCGCCTTCGGCGCGTGGTTTGTGCACGTGGGATGGACCCGCCCCGCCGACGTGCTCGTCGTCACCATCATCGCGATGTTTCTCCCCGTGAGCCTCCAGACCCTTGCCCTCGGCAACCAGGCCCGCACCCAGGCCGTCGATGCCGCCGGGCGCATCGTCGAGATCCTCGACGAACCCGAGCTGCCCGTGACCGACTCCCCACGCCGCCCACATCCGAACGGATCGAGCTACGGCGTCTCGCTGCGCGATGTCACCTTCTCCTACGGCGCGGACACCCCGGCCGTGGATAAAGTGACCGCAGAGATCCCCGCCGGCGGCGTCACCGCCCTCGTCGGACCGTCCGGTTCCGGCAAGTCGACGCTTGCCGCCCTCATCGCCCGATTCCGGGACGCGGATGCCGGAACCGTCGCCGTCGGCGGGGTCGATGTGCGGGACATCGCCCCGGAGGTTCTGCGCCGCACCGTCGGCACCGTCTTCCAGGACGCGGGGTTGCTGTCCATGTCCGTCATCGACAACATCCGGCTCGGCGCCCCGGACGCACCGGAGGAGCGGGTGATCGAGGCCGCCCGCGCGGCGAATATCCACGACCGCATCCTCGCCCTGCCCCGCGGGTATGACTCGGTGGTGGGTGAGGACGCCCGTCTCTCCGGCGGGGAGGCCCAGCGCATCGGCATTGCCCGCGCTCTCCTCGCCGACACCCCGGTGCTCATTCTCGACGAAGCCACGTCTGCAACCGACCCCGAATCCGAGACGGCCATCCAGGAGGGGCTGACCCGCCTCACGCGTGGCCGGACCATTGTCGTCATCGCCCACCGGCTCACGACCATCGCGGATGCCGACCGCATCCTCGTCATGGATCGGGGAGCCCTCGTCGAATCGGGGACGCACGGAGAACTCGTCGCCTGTGGCGGGTTGTACGCCCGCATGTGGGAGGACATGGAACAGGAGGCCACCCGATGATCCGTTCACTACTCGCCCTCACCGACGGACAGGACACCCGGCGTATGCGCCAGGTGCTCGCTCTCGCCGTCGCGGCCGGGATCACGCAGGGCATCGCCGTCCTGCTCATGGTTCCCGTTCTCACCTCGCTTTTCCGCGCCGACTGGTCCGCCACGGGGCGGGCACTCGCCGTTCTCGCCGTCGCGGTCGTTATCCACTCCGTCATCATGACCGTCGCCACGAATCGCGGGTTCACCGGCTCCCTCGGCGTTATCCGGTCGATGCACCGAGGCCTCGGGGAGACACTGCTCCGTTTACCGCTGAGCTGGTTCGGCCCGGAATCACAGGGCCGGGCATCCCACTCGGCGGTGCGCGGAACGCTCTTCGTCGCCACGGCGGCGATGGACGTCCTGGTCCCCCTGACCGTGAATATCACCGCCCCGGCGACGATCGCCGTCGGGGCGCTGCTGCTGGACTGGCGGGTCGGCCTGGCGCTCGTTCTCGCCGGGCCGATCGTGTACCTATCCTCTCGCGTCGCCGCCCGGTGGGAGTCCGCCGGGGAAGAGCGGGTGCGGGAGGTGCGCGCGGAGACGGATTTCCGGCTGCTGGAGTTCGCCCGGGGCCAGCAGGTCCTGCGTTCCTCCGGCATCGCCGCGGACTACCCTCCGCTGCACCGGGCCATCGACCGGCAACGGGCGATGAGCCGCAGGGCGCTGTGGTTATCCGTCGGCGGGATGGTGCTCCAGGGATTTATCATTCAGCTCATCCTCGGCGCGGTTGCGGCGCTCGCGCTGTGGACGGACGTGGGAGGCGATGGTGATGCCGTAACGGCGGTGGCGCTTATCGGCCTCGTTACCCTTGCCGCGGGGCCGCTGCGGGTGGTGTCGTCCATGTCCACGGCCCTGCATCAATCAAAGAAAGAGATTGATGAGGTCCGCGCGCTCTTGGACACGCCGGGCCTGCCTGAGCCGGCCGCTGCGGTGTCTTTCCCGGAGCGGGCCGACGTCCGCCTTCGCGATGTTCGCTTCAGCTACGACGGTGACTCGACCGGACACCGGATCCTCGATGGTGTGGACCTCACGATCCCGGACCGGACCTATACCGCGCTCGTCGGTCCTTCCGGTTCCGGCAAGACCACCATCGTGCGGCTCCTCGCCCGGCTGTGGGACGTCGATTCCGGCTCCGTGGAGATCGGCGGCGTAGACCTGCGGGACATGACGACGACCGATCTCTACGGTAACCTGTCGATGATTTTTCAGGACGTCTACCTCTTCGACGACACCCTGTGGGCGAATATTGCCCTCGGGGACCCGTCGGCGTCCCCGGAAGACATCCGCGCGGCCGCCGACTGGGCGCACGTCACGGAGATCGCCGACCGCCTCGCCGACGGCTGGGATACCCGCGTCGGGGAGGGCGGCAGCTTGCTCTCCGGGGGCGAGCGCCAGCGCGTATCCATTGCCCGGGCGCTGCTGCGCAAGGCCCCGCTCGTCCTGTGCGACGAGCCGAGTAGCGCCCTCGACTCCATCACCCGCCGGGCCGTGACCGAGGCCCTCGCGGACCTGTCCCGCGACGCGACCGTCATCGTTGTCGCCCACCAGCTGGAGACCATCCGCAGCGCCGATCAGATACTTCTGCTCGAAGGCGGGCGGATCGTCGCCCAGGGAACCCACGAGGAACTTGCGCGTGACGACGATCGCTATCGACGATTCTGGTCCCTCCGCGAGGAAGCCGGCCGCTGGAACCTCGCGGCCGACCGGCGAGAACCAACCACGAACCTCCCTTCACGAAAGGATCTCTTCCAGTGACTATTCCTGAGAACACCCCCACCCGCTCCGGTGGGATCACCGGCCGTGACCTCGTGACCGTCGGCATCTTCACGGTGATCTTTGCGGTGATCAACGTGCTGTTCAACGTCATCGGGGTGCTCGGGCCGGAGGTGCAGCCCTTCGGAGCCGTCGCCGCGATCATCGTCAATGGCATCCCCTTCGCGCTGTTTATCCGGCGCGTTCACGGATTTGGTCTCGTGACGACCGCCGCCACGCTGCTGAGTCTCATCTCCGGCCTGCTCGGCGACGCCTTTGTCGGCGTCCCGATTGCCTTCCTCCTTGGCCTCATCGCCGATCTCATCATCCGTAGCGGCGGCTACCGGGACGCCGGGCGCACGATCCTCGGCTACGGTATCTTCGGCATCTACCCCATCGGGTCCTTGCTGCCGTTGCTGTTCATGCGGGACGAGATCATTACCCGGTACGCAGAGAACTCTGACCCCGAGTGGGCCCAGCGCTTCAGCGACTTTCTCTCCACGCCGATGGTCATCGCGATGATTGTTCTCTTCTTCCTCGCCGCGCTCATCGGCGGGTGGATCGGTCAGCGCGTCCTACGATCGTATTTCTCTCGTGCGGGCCTCTAATCCCGGGTGCGATGCCCGCGTCGCCGTCGTCTCCCTCGTCATCATCAATATTTCCCTGTTGACCGTCGGCACCGAGCTGGTCGAGGTCGTCGGCGCGGCGATCGTCATCGCGGCCCTGCTCGCCGTCGGTCGGCCGGTTCTCGCCGTCGTTGTTCTGGTCCTGGAGGCGGCGCTGGTCTTCGGCGTGCACGGCGTAGTGCCCGTCCTCGTCGTCTTCGCCCTTACCTTCACCTATCGTTTCTTCCTCGTGGGATTGCTGTCGTGGGTGCTCCTCGGCGGGATCACCACCGGTTCGCTCCTCGCGGCGATGAGGTGGGGGAGAGTGCCTCGGGTACTGGCGGTCCCGGCGGTCGTCGCGGTGCGTTTCCTGCCGGTCGTCGTCGATGATGCTCGCACCATCCGTGACAATCTCGTCCTCCGGGGGATCGTTTCCTCGGGGGCGGCCCTCTTCCTGCACCCGGTGACGGCGATTCGCCGGGCGGTGTTGCCGCTCGTGGCGAGTTCCGTGCACACCGGCGACGAGCTCTCTGCCTCCGCGCTGCTCCGGGGCCTCGGTTGCACGCGCACGCCCACCTCCGTCGTGTCCCTGCGGCTGGGGTGGGTCGATGCGCTGCTGCTTATCGTCGCGGTTGCGGTGGGCGTGCTCGCCGTGCAGCAGTCCCTCTGAACGCCCCTGACCTCCAGGAGATCCATGATTACCGACCCGATACCCGATTCTTCCCGCCCGGTCGTCGATATCCGCGGCCTCACCCTCACCACCGATCCCGGCGGCGAGGCGCTCCTCGATGACGTCACACTCCGGATCGATCCCGGTGAGATCGTCCTCGTCACCGGGCATTCCGGGGCGGGGAAGTCTTCCCTGCTGCGCGTGGTCAACGGACTCGTTCCGCACGTGTACCCTGGGCGCGTCTCCGGCCACGTTGAGGTCGGAGGGCAGGACCCGTCGAGAATCGATCTCGCCACCGCCGGGCGTACCGCCGCGACCGTGTTCCAGAATCCCCGCACCCAATTCTTTGCCACGGACGTCCTGTCCGAGATCGCTTTCGGGGTATCGAACGCGGAGCTACCTCGAGACGAGATCCTCGCGAGGGTGGATGCCGCCGCCGGTCGTTTTGAGCTCACCGGGCTCCTGAGTCGAGGCATGGCGGAGCTCAGCGGCGGTGAGCGGCAACGGGTGGCGCTCGCCGCCGCCGTGGTGTCCCGGCCGCAGCTCTACCTGCTCGACGAACCGACCGCGAACCTTGACATCGAGAGCACCCGTCGCTTTACCGAGGCGGTCTGGCGCGTGCGGAAGGCCGGGGCGACGGTCATCATCGCCGAGCACCGGATGCACCACCTCGTGGGCGTCGTGGACCGGGTGGTGCAGATGGAGGGCGGTCGTATCGTCGGCGACCGGTCCGCCGACGATTTTTGGGCCATGACCCCGCAGCAGCGCATCGCCGGGGGATTACGCGCATTCGAGGAGCCACCGGAAGACGGGCTCGCCCCGGTGCCGCGGACCGGAGGGGACGGCCTGACCGCGGAGAACCTCGTCGTGCGCCGATCGGGGAAGAAGAGGCTGTCCCTCCCGGCCGCGCGGTTTCCCCGGGGAGCGGTGACCTGCGTGACCGGCCGCAACGGTGCGGGGAAATCGACGCTGCTCCGCGTGCTTGTCGGCCTACAGAAGGCCGAGGGCGTCGTGCGGTTGGATGGGCAGGAGCTCTCCCTCCGGCGACGCCGGGCGGTGTGCTCGGCCGTGATGCAGGACGTGAATCGTCAGCTGTTCGGCGAGAGCGTCGAGGATGAGCTGCGACTTAGCGCGCGCGGCGCGAGGGATGAGGAGGTGCTGCTTGCCTCGCTCGGGTTGGCGGGCCTGGGCGATCGACACCCGCTGAGCCTTTCCGGTGGGCAGAGACAGCGCCTGGCGGTGGCGACCGCGCGGATCGCGGGCTCGGAGGTCATCGTCTTCGACGAGCCGACGTCCGGGCTGGATCTCAGGGCGATGGAGCAGATGGCCATGGTCATCCGATCCTGCGCCGAGGAGGGGGCCGTGGTGATCCTGGTGACGCACGACCGGGAGCTCATGGACCGCGTCGGCGACTACGAGCTGCGTGTGTCCCGGCTATGCTCCCCGAACCCCTCCTCGATGAGGTGCAGGGGCGTAAACAGGGAGTTGTCCTCCTGATTCCCGGCGGAGAGCACGGCCACCACGTTGCCCTCCTCGTCCATGAGCGGTCCGCCGGAGTTGCCGGCGTAGGTCACCACGTTGGAGTTGATGAGCAGGCTGGGGTAGAGGTTGCTGCCCACGGAGACGTAGCGGGGCACGTCCTCGGTGATGACGCCCACCGCGTAGTTGCCGGGTGCCTGGAACTGCACGATGTCCCCGGTGCGCAGGGCGGCGGAGTCGCCTCGGGCTACCTCGTCGGCCACCTGCACGTCGGGATCGAGGGCGATTTGCACGGCGTCGAGGGGCTGGGCGAGGTCAGAACCCAGGGCGGTGATGGTGCCCAGGGGCTGCCCGGTGTCGAGGGAGCGGATAGTGTCGCCCACCCGCCAGTTGCCGAATCCGCAGTGCAGGGCGGTATAAGCAGTGGTCTCATCGACCACCGTGAGGGTGCACTGGTAGCCCTCGGCGGCCTTGATCGCCATGGCCTGGTGAACGATGGTGCTGGCGTGTGCCGCGGGTGTGAGGGTGGCACTAAGGGCGATGGCCACCCCGAAGAGGGCGCGGGTGATCTTCATAGGCCTTTAAATTACCCGTGGCGGGCCACCGTTTCCAAGATGTCCTCTGCAAGCTCGGGGCGGCAGATGAGGAGGTCGGGGATGTAGGTGTCCTTGTTGTTGTAGGTCAACTCGCTGCCGTCGAGGCGGGAACAGTGCAGGCCGGCGGCCTTGGCCACGCCCACGGGGGCGGCCTGATCCCATTCGTACTGGCCCCCGGCGTGCACGTAGGCGTCGCAGTCGCCCAGCAGCACGTGCATGGCCTTGGCCCCGGCGGAACCAAGGGGGGTGAGGTCGAAACCGAGTTCCTCGGCCACGGTGGTGGCGATCGCGGGTGGGCGGTGCCGGGACACGGCGATCGTGCGGGCGTAGGGGCCGGTGACGGCGCGCACGTCCTGGGAATCGAACACCACGCCCAGGTCGGGCAGGCCCACGGCGGCGTGAATGGGGACCCCGTTTTCGACGAGCGCAATGTGCACGGCCCAGTCCTGGCGGCCGGTGGCAAACTCCTTGGTGCCGTCGAGCGGATCGACGATCCACACCCGCTCCTTGCCCAGGCGATCGAGATCGTCGGAGGCCTCCTCGGAGAGGAAACCATCGTGGGGGCGGTGTTGTCCGAGCACCCGGGAGATCCAGCTTTGGGCCAGCTCGTCGCCGGCGTCCCCGAGGTTTCTGCCGCCCAGCAGGCCCACGTTGCGGATGCCCTTGAGGATCTCTGCGGCCCCCTGCGCGAGGTGATGGGTCAGGCGGGCGTCGGAAAGCTCAGTCATGCCCGCCATTTTATCCCTTTGGTTAGATTTAGGCATGGCCGTTTTGACCGATTTCACCCCCGGGTATTCGCCTGGTTTCAGCAGCGCCTGGGCGAGCCCACCCCGGTGCAGAAACAGGCCTGGGAGGCCATCGGGAAGGGACGCAACGCGCTGGTGGTGGCGCCCACCGGCTCGGGCAAGACGCTGGCGGCTTTCCTCACCGCGATCAGCGGGCTGATCGACGCCCCGCCCGGGGTCAAGGTCCTCTATATCTCCCCGCTGAAGGCCCTGGGGGCGGATGTGGAGCGGGCCCCGGTCACGGCGGATAATGAGGCCTTCGACTGAGAACTCGGTGACCGTGTCATCCGCATCGACCTGGCCGACGTGCCCATCCTCGACCAACCCGCGCAATTGGCCGCCCGCTGGGCGCGCCATCGCGGCCCCTCCACGGCGTCGGAAGCCCGCGAGGCGTTGGGGATCACCCCGGAGGTGCTGGACGCCTTGCCCTTGGTGCGCGGACGATTCCGGGAGGGAATCGAGGAACAAGAGTACTGTGATCCGGACACCCTGGGCCGGTATCGACGGAGCCTACGAGGCTATCGAGCAGCTCGCGCGCGTGGCGGACTACGCCCCCGAGCAGCAGGAGGTGCTGGAGGCCTTCGACGGCGGCGCCTATCTGTTCCAGGAACTCCTGGCAAGGTGTTGCTGGATTCCGCGACACTGTGCACCACGCTATGGTCGCTGGTCGGCGCGGGGGCGGTGAGTCTGGATTCCTTTGTCCGACTGCGTGCGCGGGAGACCGACGAGGTGCGGCGGCGCACCCCGCGGACACGCTGGGCAGGTGGAGCCTGGCGCTACGGGGTGGTGGCGCGCGGCAGCGTGACGGCGGAGGGCGGGAACTTCGCCCGCGCCTACAAGGTGCTCTCCACGTACGAGGAGTCCGGCAAGGCCATGCGTGGCATGTTTATCGAGGGGCTGGGGGCGGCGCAGTTTTCTTCCTCGGCGGTGGTAGACCTGCTGCGTGACGCCCCGGAGGCGCCCACCGTGGTTCTTGCCGCGAGCGATCCGGCCAATCCCTTTGGCGTGGCCCTGCCGTGGCCCCAGCCGGGATTATCGCGCTCCTCCGGGGCCGTGGTGGTGCTGACGGGAGGGCAATTACGGGCATATCTGCGCGGGAAAAGTTTGTTTCTCCTGGGGCAACCGGGGGAGATCGTGGCGGCCCTGCGTGGTGCCGGGGTGGTGGAAAAGATCGACGGGGAACCAACCCTTACTCACCCCCTCCTGGTCGATTTCCGGGCGGCGGGAGCTGAGATTGCCCTCGTGGCCTGCGGTTTTAATATTTTTTGCGGTTGCCAAATGTAGTGTGTGTAAAACCAGTTTTCTTGTACCAAAAGATGATCTAGGCTGTGGGCAGCGGGTTGGACGCACCACGGTAAGTGTCCAGCAGGATAAGCGCAATCCGGAACGATACGCCAAAATGCCCCACACAAACCCCGATTAACCTGCGGAAACATAAAATCTCCCTCCGGAATCCTCTCCACGATCCCGCAAAAATCCCGCACGAGACACCGCCCCCGAAATCGCCGCACGAGTCTGATCCTCCGCACCCGGCCACAGATGCACATAGACCGATAGCGTCATCGACGCCGACTCATGCCCCATCGCAGCCCGCACACCAGCCACCGACACCCCACTATCAATCAGCAGCGAAGCATAGTAATGCCGCAGCGAGTGGAACGTCACCGGAAGCCCGAGGAAGCCTGTCGTGATCCGCAGCGCGGCCCCCGCCCCCACACGCCCTATCGGATGCCCACCGGCCCGCCGAAAGACTCTCTCGCCCATCGGCTGCCCCGCGCACCATCGATCCAGCACCTCCAGCAGGTCATCGGCCACCGCGATCTCACGCCGCGACGCTCGCGTTTTCAGCGGCAGCAGCCCATCCCCAGCAGGAGCAGCCTGCTGCTCCACACGCACTACACGACGCAAAAAATCCACGTCCTGCACCCGCAGGCCACACAGCTCCGAGATACGCATACCCGTACCCACTGCAGTGCGCACCATGTCTGCAATATCTGGCCGCGGCCCCTGGGTACGGAGAGTCCCGCGCTCCATGTATTCCGCCCCACCTGCCTCCAGGCGCTCCACGATCGCTGCGACCTGCGCGCTGGTGGGGATCTGGGAGCGCGACACGCTCCGAGATGCCTTTACCCGCGGGGCCTTGATGGGATTGCGGGCGATGAGACCATCATCCACGGCGAGGCTCACGGCGGCGGAGACGACGTGTACCCACCGCTGGGCCGTGCCCTCCGAGACTGTCTGGCCGCCCCTCCATGGGCGGCCCTTGATGAGCATGGTGGCCCAGTCATCGGTATCGCGCCTGCGCAGCTCGGCGAGGGGTACGTCCGCGATGGGGCCGAGATTCGCTGCGACGGTGGCGTAGGCAGCCCTGCTAGACTCGCGGAGTCCAGGGCGGCTGGCCCACCGCTCCAGGGCCTCGGACACGGTGATCTTGTGTGTGGAGGGGTCTACCCATTCTCCGCGGCGCATGGCCCGCTGCTGCTCCGCCTCCCAGGCCTTGGCCTCACGCTGCGTATCAAAGGTCTTGGAGTGCTCTTTGCCCTGGCGGTCGCGGTAGCGCCCTACCCACCGGACCTTGCCCGCGGTGGTCTTTTTCTTCTGTGGCATGGTATAGTTAAAACTGCTCCTTTCATTGGGTCTGGGGAGTAATGGTTGAGAAACCCCCGTAGCGTGGTGGCTACGGGGGTTCTTTTTGTGCTCAGCTGCCCATTTGGGTGGAGCACTCCTGGGTCCACCCGGTAGTCCCGTCGGTGAAAAATGTCGTGCCGCGCTCGTACATGTCGGTGGTACCGCAGTGGTCGATGGCCTTGTCCAGTATCCTCGGTGGTTCCACCTGTAGGGCGCCCTGGGTGCCGTATACCCCGGGCGAGGGGGGTTTGGCTGCGGGAGGCTCGTAGACCTCCTCCGGCTGCTGGGCAGGGGCCGCGGCTTCTGGTTGTACGGGAGGGGCCTCCGGGGCGACGGGAGGCACCTCGGCTTCCTCGATGGGGGAGGGCTCTTCGCTGCCGGGTTCCTCTGTGTCGCTGGGGGCCATGGTGCTTGTCGCCTGGGTAGTGCTGCTGGCCGTGGTCGGCGTGGTGGTCGCAGTGAGATCCTCGTGGCCGATGCTGTCTGAGCTGCAAGCGGTGATGGCGAGGGTCATGCCCGCCGCAGCGGTAGCAAGGGTGATGTGCTTTTTCATGGGGTCCTCCGGGTTAGTGTTCGCAGGCGATGCCGTCGCCGTCGCGGTCGAGGCCGGGGCGGTAGCCGGGGCTTCCGGCGTAGAGGGGCGCGGCTCCGGCGGCTTTGGCCTGGCGGCAGCTGGCGTAGTACACGGACGCCGGTGCCGGGGCAGGCTCGGGCGCGGGGTTGTAGGCCACTGGCTCAGGTTCCTGTGCGGCCTGGTCCTCGCTCGCGGCGTCTGGGGCGTCCTGCTCGGCAGGCTCCGCCCTTTCCTCCTCCTGGTTTGCCTCTTGGGGCTCCTCGGTAGCGGTCTCGGTGACGGTGACCACCTCTTCTGAGGTGATTTTCACGACGCTGGTCTGCACCTCCACGGAGGTCTCTGTCACCAGCCTGGGTGTAAAGCCAGCCTCTTCTGTTTCGGTTTCCGTCCCGGGGGTGATCGCGGCGCCGGTGAAAAGGGCTACGACGGAGGCGATGGCGACGGTAGGCCAGCGGCGGCCGATCGTCTCGGCTGCGGGCGGCTCACCCAGGAGCGCACGGTCAGTCTCCGAGAGCAGGCCGTAGTTGGTCGCGTGCTGGGCAGCAGTCTCGCGGGCCGCCTGGTCGCGCTTCTCGCAGTACATCCACCACACGCCGGGAGCGCAGAACGCCCCTCCAAAAAGGAGCCCCGCGAGCGCGGACTGGAGTCTACTTTCGTCGCCATTGGTGCCGAAAGCGCCGCCCAGTACGAGTATTAGCCCGGCGATGATGGTGGTCCATGCGAGGACTTTTTTCCAGGTAGGGGGCTTGTGTTGGTTGGGCATGGGGGTGTCCTTTCGTGGTGGGCTGGGGTTTTACTGTGAATAATATTGCTATTAGATGGGATTGTGTTACACCGCCGGGGGTATTGGGGGTGCCTAGCGGGGGTCATGCTGCGAGGCGCTTGCGCTCCCAGGTCTCAGCCCACACCCCCACCAGGTGCTGGGTAACACCCAGCCGTGCGGCGATGATCCTATGATCGTGCCCGTAGGCGCGCTCGGCAGCGGCGTAGTCCGCCTCGGAGATGAGCAGCTGCGCGGCGTACCGCCACGCGATTTTTTCGTGCCGTTCGTCGTGGCCTGCGGGGTGTCCGTAGCGGGCGTGCCCTAGCTCGTGGGCGAGGGTGCAGCGCGTCTGCGCCTCGGACATGCCGTAGCGGATACTGATCCGCTGGGTCTCGGGTATCCACGCGCCTTTGGGGCCGCCGGTGTGCCAGTGCACGGAGATGCCCTCGGCCTCGGCCAGGTCGATCAGGGTCTCAGTCGATAGGGTCCTCGCCATACTCCCACCTCAGCTCGTCTTCGTCTGGTGTGCTGTCCGCAGCATAGGCCTCGGTCGGGACAGTAGGGGTGCTTCCGTCACCCCCACCCGCACGCCGTGCGCGACGAGCAGCGAGTTCGTTCACGTCCGTGGTGAGGTAGTCGGTCTTTGCGCCGATCTTCATGCGGCGCAGCACCTCATAGGCCAGCTGCTCCTCGGAGACCTCCTGGAGGATACGGGCGGGGTCGATCTGCTGCGCCCACTGCTCATCGAGGTACCCGGTGTCCACGAGCGCGCCGACGGGGTGATGGCCATAGGCGATGGCGATGGCAATGACGTTCTCGGCTGAGATGCGGTCGCGCTGTAGCTGGGAGTTGAGGGTGCGATTCGAGAATCCCGCTTTGCGGGCTATCTCGCGTTCGCTGTCCCCTTCGGTGATCTGAGCGATCCAGGTGCCATGTTTCATGCCCTAGAGGCTACATGGACGAGTCGGTGTGTGCAACTTTGAGACACGTTTACCTGCGGTTTTGTGAGTCCACCGTTCAAAGTTTGCAATCTGTGAACGCATCGTGCATGATTGAGACATGCCGGTCAGGAAATGACCGCAAAGACTTAGGAGGTGAACCTATGGAGTATCGACTGGACCCCACGGTCTTGGATCACGCGAAGGCTGCGAGCGGAGCCCGCTCAGACGAGCAGTTGGGGCAGATGTTCCTCTACAAGACCGGGGAGACGGTACGGAAGTGGCGACGAGGGGCCACCAACCCAGATGTTGTGAGCCTGATGCGACTCAAGAACATCACCGGCCGCCCCCTCGACACCATGATGATCCACGAAAGCGCGACCGCCGCCGCATAAATCGGATCGCACCGCATAAGCCGCATAAATGAAGAAGCCCCGCACGAAGCGGGGCAACTAAGAATCCAAAGGAGAATATAACACGATGGACGTTCAGTTGTTCAACTTCCGCGACCACCAGGTGCGTGTGGTCGTGGCCGAGGACGGTGAGCCGTGCTGGGTCGCCAGCGACGTCGCCAAGGTGCTCGGATACCGTGACGCTGCGAACCTGGCCCGTCGCCTAGATGAGGACGAAAAGGATACTCACTCAGTGAGTACCCCCGGCGGCACACAGCAGATGGCCACCATCACGGAGTCTGGTCTGTACTCCGTGATCCTGGGGAGTAAGCGCCCCGAGGCGCGTGAGTTCAAGCGCTGGGTCACCGGCGAGGTACTTCCCTCGATTCGTAAGCGCGGCGGGTATCTCACTCCAGCGGCGGCGGAGGAGGCACTGACGAACCCGGACTTCATCATCCGCCTGGCTACGGACTTGAAGGAGGAGCGGGCGCGCCGTGCGGAGCTGGAGGCCCAGGCCGAGTTGACTGCGCCGAAGGTCCTGTTCGCGGACGCTGTGAGTGCGTCAAAGACCAGCATTCTCGTGGGTGACCTGGCGAAAATCTTGCGTGGCAATGGCGTCCCGGTGGGTGCGAACCGGCTGTTTGCGTGGCTGCGCAGTCACGGGTTCCTGGTGTCCCGGAAGGGTATGGACTGGAATATGCCCACGCAGCGTGCGATGGAGTTAGGACTGTTCCGTGTTAAGGAGACCACGGTGGTGCATTCGGATGGGCATACGTCGCTGTCCAAGACGCCGAAGGTGACGGGCAAGGGGCAGGAGTACTTCATCTCCCGTTTTCTTGATGGTCGGTTCCGGGTTGAGGGGGCTGCGTGATGTAGCTGGCGTGTTGTGCCGGTGGCCTGGGCCTGGTGGCTGTTGGGCGGGTTCGATTCCTGCCGCGGGTGCGGGGATACGTGTATCCCAGATTATCGACACAGTGATGAATCTCTGTGTGTGTTGTAGTACTGCAAACTCAATAGTGCATAGCGCTGGTGTGATACGGGTGCAGGCAGTCGGGTGGTGAGCGTGGTTCTTAGATCGCCGTGACCCACCCGGGCCTGCGGCTACACCGTGTGGTGGGGTAGCGCCCCCACGCGAGGGAACGACCAGCGCGGATACAAATCAAGGCCGCCCCAGGGTGGAGCGTGGTGTCACCGTGACTATATCCGTATTGGAATTGGGATGTGCAAGCATGGCGACACAACACTGGGGGTTCAATTCCTCCAGGCGGCACGGCGCGCGACAGGTGTAATTTTCCCGGTTCGAGTCCGGGCGCGCGCACTGGGGTGGGGCGTCAAAGGCGGGTTTCGTGATCTTTCCCTGCTTAAGGGCCACCCATGATGGCGCACATATCTCTGCGTCGAGGTGGCACCTGCACTCCACCCCTGAAATGTAAAGCCCCGCGTGCCTGCTAGCACCAGGCGCACGGGGGTGATTCCCAGATGAGGAGGAACCAAATGTCCAGGATAGCAAGACTACCGCGTGTGTCGCGGTGCTACTCCCTACAGGAGGTTGCCGAGATCAGCGGCATTGCGTATTCCACGCTGTGTGAGCAGTCCCGCGAGGGGCGTCTCGACCCGCAGCTGCGGGGAATCCGCACCGGAACAAAAACTGTGTTCCCGAGGGCTGTGATCGATCGGCTTTTCCCGCCCGTGCAGGAGGTGGCGTGATGGAGTACCCGGGTATGGCCCCACAGGTGGCGGCTAAGCGACTGCGGGGCGTCGTTGGGCTGTTGGCGATGATCCGTCGGGATTCGGCGTTCCTTACGCCTAAGCAGCGGATTCAGATTCATGAGGCGGAGCGCGTTTTGGGCGATTTGGCGCGTGTCGCAGAGAGAAAGGCAGGCAAATCGTGACTGTCGGTGAGTTTGAGTCGCGCGAGTCGGATTTGTTGCGTCTTGCGGATGTGACTGGGGTGCTCACGGAGGAATACATCACCCCGGGCGATGAGGTGGGCGTGGGGTTCCTCCTTGCACTCATGCTCTACTGCTTGGGCGTGTACGCGGGGATGGAGCTCCTGCCATGACTAGCCCTGAACACGAAATTGTAAGGAAACTTCAGTGGATTATCCTGCGTTACCATTCCTGCCTTAGTCCTGCTCTTTATAATGCACTGGATAATGCTCTTGATATAGCGCAAGGGGAGGTAGAATGACGCCAAATGAAGCACTCAATCGGCTTGAGTTTTATGATATTTTGTGCCTACAAAATGTCGCCAGGGGTGGAGGGAAACTCAACTCAGAATCCCTAAGAGACCTAGAAAATCTGGGCCTTGTCATCGAGATCGACGGTAAGTACTACACCACCACGCTCGGCAGCAAGGCCCTCAACCTCGCCTCACGAAAGGGGCAAAAATGACCACCATAACCCGCATAGGGGCGTGTGTGAACTGCGGGCGGAGTATGAAAATCGCCGCTCGGGATCGGTGCTGGGCCTGCTACAGGCACCGCCACAACACCGCCTATTTCCCTGAGGCGGATCGCTCAATCCCGGAAAAACTGGCGGACGAATGGTCACATTTCAAAGCGCTGATGGGCCGGGAAGCGGCGATTTATCGCCTCGCGGATGCCTTTCAGTGCACGGAGAATACGGTCCGGTCCTGGGCTGATGAGCATGACCCTGCCCCTAGGCTGGCGTACTGGACTCAGGGGGTGGTGGCATGAGCCGCGTCCTAGTGCCTGCGGAGATGGCGGCCCCGGGCAGCCCGGAGCACGCTCGGCTGGTGACCGCCTCGAAAATCCCCACCATCCTGGGGCTGAATCCGTGGGAGACACCCTCTGAGCTGTGGATGGTGATGTCCGGGATGGCCGAGCCGGAGGCATTGTCTGGGGATTACCTGGACTGGGGGCATGATGCGGAGGACTCCCTAGTGGCGTGGTGGCGACGCCACCATCCAGGGTGGCGCACCGGGCGGGGGGAGGTCGCCTACACCGACGAGAACTTGCCGTTTGCGAATCAGGCCACACTGGATAGGCGTGCGGCACGAGGGCGGGGGCATTGGATCATCGAGTGTAAGACCTCCAACAGCTTGTCCGTATGGGACTCTGAGACCGAGCTCCCGGCGCATATCTACCCCCAGGTGCTCGCACAGATGGGCATCTCGGGTATCCACCAGGCCACGGTGGTCGCTCAGGTCGGCTCGACGGTACCGCGCCTCTACGAGGTGGCGTGGGACGCTGATTTGTGGGAGGGCGTCGTCGCCCAGGTCGCGGATTTCGTAGCGAGTCTGGGGGAGGCGGAGCCACCACGGCCCCCAGCAGACCTCCTGCGCGCCGTGGACACCGCCCAGGCCCCCACCGTGGGGGAGGAGACCGTGGAGCTCACCGTGGGGCAGGTGGCCGAGTACCACCGCCTCCTGGAGGAAAAGGCCCGGGTGGAGGAGGCCCTGGAGGCCGAAAAACGCGCCCTGGAGGAGCTGGCGGGCGGCCGCAAGGCCACCGTGGACGGTAAAGCCTTCATGTCGCCGGTGGCGGGCCGATTCTCCGCCCGGGCGGTACCAAAGGAAGCCCGGCACCTGCTCAAAGACCCGGACGTGCTCACCCCGAAGCTCGACGCCGCAAAGTTCAAAGCGAAGTACCCGGAGGTTGTGGCTGCGGCCACCGGGGCACCTACCTACCGATTCAGAAAGGCAGCCTAAACATGGAACTGCGTTTTGTTGAAGAGGGAGAAATCCCCGCTCCGGGAGTAATGAAGCCCCGTAAGCCTCATCCGCTAGATAAGGAAATTGCGGCGGTCACCGATATGGAGCAATAAGTGGTCCAAGCACTGGGTGAAGAAGGCTCAGCGTCGGTGGATGAAGCGCCGGGTGAAAACCCACG
Organism: Corynebacterium sp. zg-331; assembly: GCF_014267345.1. Classification (GTDB taxonomy): domain Bacteria; phylum Actinomycetota; class Actinomycetes; order Mycobacteriales; family Mycobacteriaceae; genus Corynebacterium. Next base: position 92,212 of record NZ_JACMYD010000005.1, on the reverse strand, counting down.
GCGACCCGAAGAACAACAAGAAGGAGAAGAAATGAGTACGGAGATTCAACCCCTCGGTGGGGGTGTGCCGGATACGACGGATGAGGGCCTGGCGCTGCTGGTGCGGCAGGCTGAAGCGATGGACGCGGCCCACAAGCTCGCCACCGCGCTATGCAACACTGCGATGGTGCCGCAAGTTTTCCGTAGCAAGCCCGATGATGCGGCGGCGGCGATCCTCTACGGCGCGGAACTCGGATTGAAGCCGCAACAGGCGTTGCAACAGGTTTTCGTGGTGCATGGGCAGCCCGCGATCTACGCCCGCACGATGGCAGGCCTCCTCAAAGCCAAGGGGTATTGCTTTGAGACGGTGGAGTCCACGGATGAGTCGGTGACGGTGACCGGCACGTCGCCGCGCGGGGAGACGGAGACCTCCACGTGGAGCATCGACCGGGCGAAGAAGGCCGGGTACACCAGCAACAAGAAATACGCCTCGGACCCGCAGGCGATGCTGTACGCCAAGGCCCTGTCTGAGGTGTGCCGCAAGCTCGCCCCGGATGTGCTGCTGGGTATCCGCTACACGGCGGAGGACCTGGAGCTGGAGCCGCGCCCCGTGAAGGCCACCGCTAGGCGCATGGACGGCCAGGGGCAGGAGCGTGGCGCAGACGCGGTGCGCGCCGCCCTGGAGGCCAAAAAGCAGCAGACCGGAGGGGACCGTACCCAGCTCGACAAGGCTCTAGCGGCGCTGGCGCAGGTGGAGGACCGGGAGCACCTGGACCGGATCATCACCCACGCCCAGGGCATTGGGATGCCCCCCGAGCAGCTCACCGAGCTGGCCGAGGCCGCCGCCACCCGCGCCGAGGAGCTACCCGAGCAGGAGGCCGCGTAATGCCCACACCACGAGCGGAGATCAGGGGAAATGCTGTCAGGGATGCCTTTACGGGCACCGATAAGAACGGCAATCCATATTTGATGGTGACCGTGGGGTGCAATGACTCCAAAAAGGTAGGTGAAAATGAGTGGGACACTTTGCGTTCCATCTTCATTTCCGTGCGGCTTTTTGGGGCTGATCCCACTATGCACGTGCCCCAGAAGGGGGACACGGTAAATGCCTTCGGGCGGCTTTATGAGGAGCAGTCCACGGGCAAGGACGGCAAGGAATATAAGAACGTCGTCATGGATGCGGAGTATGTGCATGCCTGGCCTCGTAAATCCCAGCAGGGGTGGGGTCCTGCGCGGCAGGCCTCGCAGGGGTCTTCGGATCCGTGGAACTCCGCTCCGCCGCAGGGAGGGTTCGGCGCGGGGCGGGGTGGTGAGGAGCCACCGTTCTAGGCGGTGTCCACCACCCCACACTGGGGTAGACCATAAGGGGAAGGAGGTGACGGGGGTGGCGCGTATTCGGAGTGTGAAGCCGGAGCTGTGGTCCTCGCCGGGAATCGAGACACTGGAGTATCAGTGGCGGTTGCTTTTCATTGCGATGTGGCAGTGGGCGGATGACTACGGGAGAGGGACGGCGGAGCCTCGGGAGCTGATGGGGTTCGCGTTCCCGAGGGATGAAAACATCACCCTCGAAGATTTCCGCCGAGGACTCGGGGGGATACATCGAGTGTTCGGCGTAAAGTTTTACCAAGTTTCGGGACGTCCCTACTACTCGATTTCGACGTGGGAGAAGCACCAGAAGATCGACAAGCGGGCGAAGAGGTCAAAACACCCTGCCCCGGAGGATGGAACGCCGTTTGATCCGACAAAGCCCCTGTTCAGACAGGTTCCCGCCGAGGACTCGGAGGGATACATCGAGGATTCGGGGGAGTCCGCCGAAGTTTCGGGAAAACTCGGAGTAGGAACAGGGGAACAGGGGAACAGTAAGAGAGCCCTATCGGGCTCTTGCTCAAACGGGCCGTTTGAGCGTGATCGTGCCTCGGGGGAACCCTCTCGAAAGCGTGCTGAGTACCCGGTCGGGTTCGAGATGTTTTGGGCGGCTTATCCGCGTCGCACGGGCAAGCGCAAGGCTCTGGAGGCGTGGAGGCGTGCGAAGGGGCGGGGTGGGGAGCAGGCGGTGCTCGATGGGGCGAAACGCCTGGCCAGCGACCCGAACCTGCCCGAGCGGCAGTTCATCCCGCACCCGGCGACGTGGCTGAACCGCGACGGCTGGGAGGACGAACCTCTGCCTGTGAGAAATGCCGGTGAGCAGCAGAAACCTCGGCGCTTGCGGGGCACTAGGCCCGAGGATTGGGGGCCAATGCCAGGCAGGCAGACCGTGGTGTCGCCACCGGCTCAGGGGGCGTTGACATGGCCGAGTAATCCTCGCTACCCGAAGGAGATCACCAGTGCATGAAACCGCCTATGACCTGGGGCATTACGTGCTATCGGCGGGGAAGGTTCTGGCTCCGGATCGCTTCCCGCAGCCTGATGAAGACGGCGTGACGGCCACGGCGTGGGGGGAGGTTTTGGGCCGGGTGTCGCTGCCTCCGCAGGTGTGGCTGGAGGCGGTGAAGGTGTGGTGTCTGGAGATGGCGGGGGATCGTATGGTTACCCCGCGTGACCTGCGGGAAGCCGCTTTTGTGGTGCGGGATCGGTGGGAGGCGGACCCTGCACGGCGGGAGGCGCTGGCGGCGCATCGTGAGCAGCTGCGTGAGGAGCGTGACCGGCAGCTCGCGGAGGGTACGTTTGGGCAGCTCAGAGGCTATAAGTCGCTGGCGCAGCGGCGTGCTGATGCTGGGGAAGTTGCTCCGGATGTGGGGGAGGCGGCGGGGGCGCGTCAGCGTCTCACGGCGATGATCGGGAAGATCGGCCAGGCCTAGAGTGGCCCAAAAACGAACGAGAGGTGGGCTCTCGCGGACTTTTACCCCCTCCCTGGTACTCGTGTTCATTTCGGATATCTCGAAGCGGGAAAACGGCCTTTAAGCGCCGCACCCACACGCCCCACCCCGCCACACCCACAGCCAACCCACAGGATATGGCTAGACCAAAACCCGGAAAGGAGACCCCATGCAAGAACCCACACACCCCGCCGACCAGCCCGGCGTCTACGAAATCCGCGCCACCATTACCACCAGCGGACACCTCGAAGACCCCACCGACGACCGCGAGGTAGACACCTACCTCCGCCAAGCCCTCGCCGACCGCGACGCCGCAGAAGTCGAAGTGGAACTCGAATACGACCCCGGAGCCACACAAGCGCGCATAGAAGAAATACGCGCAGAAAACCAATACGAATACGAAAGGGAATGGGAATATGAACACGACGAATATTAACGACCTCCGACAAATAATCGGAGAAATCACCGCCCTAAAACAACACCTCGCCACCACCCACAAACAGCTCGGGAAAATCCAAGACATCCTCGACGACATCACAGAAATCGAGGGAACCAACCTGGAAACTCACCACCCGGAATACCTCGAAACTGAAGGAGACTACAAGAACGCACCGAGGGGCACCATCGTGGCGGCTGATGGAGAAGGTGCCTACTGGGGCGCAGGCAACGGAGGCTGGATAATGTCCACCGATACCGTCTGGCCGGAAAAGATGGCCCAAAAGAAGCGCCGTGTGCTGCGCTGGGGGTGGGAAGCATGAGCACCCTCACCCGAGCCGACATCAAGGCCCGCATCCAGGAGGCCCACGACAACGACCGTCCTCTCGACCTCTCAAATCAAGACCTCAGCGGCCTCGACCTGAGCCATCTCGCCCTACGGGGCGCTAACCTACAGTGGGCTGACCTACGGTGGGCTAACCTACGAGACGCTGACCTACGAGACACTGCCCTACGGTGGACTAACCTATGGGGCGCCTACTGGGATGGGCTGGTCATCGAGCGCCTGCCCTCCGGCCAGGTCTACCTCGTCCCCACCCCCGACGGCTGGCACATGCGCGTCGGCTGCTGGGACGGCACCCCCAGCCAGCTACGCACCCTCATCGCCCAGGACGACGACTGGCCTGAAGCCGAAGGCAACGAAATCCCCCGCCGCCGCCCATACCTCGAAGCCGCACTCACGCTCTGCGAGGTCCACATGGCCGATCAAGCCGACGTAATTGACCAGCTACGTGAGCTGTGGGGAGAAAAGGCCCCCGATGCGTGATCTATGGAAAGTCCACATCCAACCCACACCCGATGTGAGTCCGATCGTGGCGACCCACACCAGCCGCTATGAAGCCATGCGCCACATCAACGCCTTGCGGTTTCAGATCAAGCGTGGCTGGACCGTCTGGCTCACCCACACCCCCGCAGGCACCGACACCGAACAGGCGGTGACAGCACCATGACCAGGATTAAGCTCTTTGTGCCGGGCCTGCCCGCGCCCCAAGGAAGCAAAAGGCATGTTGGTGGCGGCAGGCTGGTGGAATCCTCGAAAAACGTCAAGTCCTGGCGCAGCACCATCGCCCGCACAGCCCGCGAGCACATCACCCAACCACTCGAAGGGCCCATCGAGCTCCACGTGGATTTCCACATGCCCCGCCCTAAAAACTGGGGCTGCAAACGCAATGACCCGATGATCCAGCGCCCCGACCTCGACAAGCTCCTGCGCGCCGTCGATGACGCCCTCACCGGCGTCGCTTTCCGCGATGACTCCCAAGTCACCCGGCTTATCGGCCACAAGCACCGCGCACTCCACAACGCCCCCACCGGGGCACTCATCACCATCTACACCCTCAAGGAGGCACTATGAAAATCATTTCCCGCAGGGCTAACGCTCTATGCCATGCATTCAAAAACATCTACATGCCCGCCGCGCCGGAGCCCGCTCTAGATCAGCCCCTCCTGGTGGTCTCCTACCTCGGATACGACCCTGTCCGCGCCCACCCCGATGACGCCGGCCTAGACCTCCAGTCAGCAGAGGACGTGCGTATCGCCCCTGGGTCTCGTGTGCTCATCCACACCGGAGTACGTGTCGCCATCCCCCACGGGCATGTCGGCTATATCACCCCCCGGTCTGGGCTAGCTAGTGCCCACGGGCTGACGATCCTCAACGCCCCGGGCACCATCGATGCAGGTTATCGAGGAGAAATCCAAGTCCTCATGATCAACCATGGTGGTAGACCGGTCATGGTCAATCGGGGGGATCGGATTGCTCAGCTGGTGCTCCATCCGATTATCGCCCCCAGGATGGAGCTGGTAAAAAGCCTGCCGGACACAGAGCGCGGCGAAGGCGGGTTCGGGTCCACCGGGGCCTAGCCGCGCCGCTGCTGCGACGGGCGTGCCGCGTGCCACGCCCGCACCTCCGAGGCGTCCCACAAGCGCAGGCCCTCAAAACGCTCAGCGGGGGCAGGGCACTGGTCGCGGGAGGCATAGGCTGCCCAAGTCGCCCGGGAGATGCCGATATGGTCGGCGCACTGTGTGGCCGTCCAGTACACCCGCCCGGTCTCTAGGTCAGCTACGGCCAGCATGAGCACCCCCGATTCGTCCACGGAGGTCATACCCGGCCATAAGAGCAACCGGGGTCAGTACGAGAGCGGCCCACCAGCCGCTTAAGCCGGTGAAGGCGATGGCAAAGACGCTGAGCGCTGCGGCTATGTAGATCAGTATGGCGGTTGTTTTCATGGGAGTCCTTTCGTTGAGGGGTTAGGGTGGAGGGGTGCCCCGCACCCGGGGAGCCTGGCTAGTTCGAGTAGCCAGGAGCCGGGGCGGGGTGCTCTAGTCTCTGCGGTGCTTACCGTGCGGGGGCTTTTCTTTTTGATCCTGGTAGATCGTCCAGATGAGCCGTAGTAGCGCGGTGATTGCGGTGATGAGGCCGCTGATCGCTCCGGCTAGGGCGGTGATGGAATCCATCATCTTCACCTCCTCTATCTAGTTCTCCCTGCCCGGCTGGGCCGGGAGGTTGTGAGTCTCTCACCCTCACAAGACCCATAATACATCAAATCTGTTGTATTGCGTAATCGGGCCACCACCAGCACAAACACTACAGAAAGGGGGTGAAAATCCATGCCCAAATGCCTCCGCGTCGGCTGCCCACGACCCCGCGCCGCACCAGACCATGAGGGCCTCGGACTCTGCCTAGGCCACTACCGCCAGCTCCATGCCGGCACCATCGGAGCCGACCACAACCCCCGCGTGCGCGAGTACCCCGTCGAAGCCGCCGCCCACCTTATCGAAACCGAACGCCGCCCCGGCGAACGCGACCGGGCACTCGCACGCCGCCTTGGAATCCCCAAAGACACCATTCACCACGTCCGTCACCGCCACTGGCCTGTCCTCCGCTCCGCCACCTGGGAAGAGCTGGCCGAGGCCATCGCCCGCGCCCAGCACGCCCGCCTTCAAGCTGACATCGACCTGGGGGCCGCCGTAGGCGAGCAGATGCCCCTCTGGCCCTAACCGCTGTCGCCCACCACTGCCACAGCCCCGGTCATCACCTTACGATGGCCGGGGCTTTACTCATACCCTCACCCCGCAAGACAGGAGGCCCCCATGCCACGCTTTGACCGCCACGGAGATAAGGCCCGCTGGGGCCGCCGCGTCGCCCGCGAACGTCGCCGCTTAGAGCGCGACCCCGCGCGCGCCGTCTGCTGGCTCTGCGGCCAGCCCATCGACATGGCCCTGCCACCACACCACGCACGAGCCTTCACCCTCGACCATGTCGTTCCCATCGCACGCGCAGGACAACTCCACGGCGAGACACGACCAGCACACCGAGAATGCAATTCAAGTCGAGGAAAAGGAAGAAAGACAAAGCAAACAACAACGTTAATTGAATGGTGAAGAAAGTAAGATGAAGAAGTGAAGAAGAAGATTAAATGAACGAAGAATGATTGAAGATAAGATAAGTAAAGTGAACGAAGATGGAAAAGAATAAGAAAAATAAATAAAACAAAACAACAGCAAGCAACGACGAAGTGAACAAAACGCAAGGTCAGGACACCAAGAGAGGGGCAACCACCACCAGGGAGGGGGAGGACTCCCCCAAGGGCACAACCCCCGGCACCTCCCGGTATAGCCATCCATCCGCCCCGGCCTAATTCTGCTGGCTGGTTCTTCTTTTTGGCCACGTTGCTAAAATCCGGCAGGGGCCGGATTTCTCAAATCCCAGGCGGTTTACATGTCGCGGAGCGGTTCACATTCCGCGCGCTCCGCTGAGATAGCAGGCATGGACGAGAAGAAGCCACCGCAGAAGCGCCCGAAGTGCGGCAGCGTCGCGGGCTACCGGCAGCACGTGCGCAAGAAGGAACGCACCTGCGATGAGTGCCGCGCCGCGTACAACGCGCACGCCCGCGAGCACCGCGCGAAGCTCGCCTCGGGGGAGAAGAAGCCGCGCCGCTCGATGGTGAAAAAGCGCGTGGAGGACGAAGCAACCGGGGAGAAGGTACTGGCCTCGGCGGAGGCTGGCTCGCCGGAGACTCCGACGTTCCTCAAGCGCGCGGGCCGCGCCCTGTGGGAGGCGATCACCAGTGAGTACGACCTGGATGCCGGGGCGCAGGTCGCCCTCTTGGAGGCGTGCCGCATGACCGACCGTCTGCAACGATTCGCTGCGGCGCTTAGCACGGACTCGACACTCTGGTTCGAGCTGGGGGACCCGCAGGAGCTTGATGATGGCTCCACGCAGGTGCAGGTGGTGGTGACCGGCATGATCTCGGAGGCCCGCCAGATGCAGGCGGCGGTGACTCGCACCCTGAGCGCTATCGGGGTGCTTAAGCAGGCGGAGGCCAAGGCCAAGGAGCGCTCCGCGCTGGATCAGCTCATGGAGAAGCGCCAGGCCCGCTTGGCGAAGGCACAGCGGGAGGGTGCGTAGATGGGGATGGTGCGTGACCGGCAGCTGGTGGTGCCGGACTCGGAGTTTCCGGTGCGTTCGCAGCCGGTGGGGGCGCAGGTACCGCCGCATTTCTTGGCCCCGGCGTGGAGAACCACCGCCGGGGATGATGCGTGTGATCTCGCGGATGCTTTCGGCCTGCACCTGTTCCCGTGGCAGAAGCTGGTTTTGCGCAACGCCTTGGGCGAGCGTCTAAATGGGGCGTGGGAGGCGTTCGAGGTGGGGTTGGTGGTGCCTCGCCAGAACGGTAAGAACGTGGTGCTCATGGCCCGCGAACTCGCGGGCCTGTTCTTGTTCGGGGAGGAGCAGATCATCCACACGGCGCATAAGTTCAAGACCGCGAAGGGTGCGTACCGCGATTTGAAGCGGGTGATTGAGCGCAGCCCGGAACTGATGAGCCACGTCAAGCGCATGTCGGAGTCCTCGGACAACGTGAGCATCGTGCTCAAAGACGGGCGCAGGATTGACTTCCTGGCCCGCCAGGGCGGCGGTGGCCGTGGCTTCTCCGGTGATCTTGTGGTGCTCGATGAGGCTTTTCAGCTGGATGAGACGCTGGTGTCTGATCTGCTGCCTACTCTGTCGGCGCGCCCGGCACCGCAGCTGTGGTATACCTCCTCGACTGGGTTTGACTATTCGACGGTGCTGCGGTCGGTGCGGGATCGCGCGCTGGATGAGCCGGAAAAGAACCGGCACCTGGCGTTTTTCGAGTGGGCGGCGGACCTGGATGTGGTGCCGTGGGACTCGATGGAGGCCGTGGTGCAGTCCAACCCATCGCTGGGCTACGTGCAGTCGTGGGATTGGATTCAGGAGGTCGATCTGCGTGGTATGTCGGAGGAGGCGTACAAGCGGGAGCGGCTAGGGATTTGGACGGAGGCATCACTGGATGCGGTGATCGGCGTGGACGTGTGGGCGCGGGCTTTGGTGACGCCGGAGGCGATGCTCGGCGCGAAGGCAAAGCGACGGTCCCTCGCGCTGGAGGTCACGAGGGACCGCGATAAGGCGTTCCTCGCGGGCGCGGCGCTCCTCAAGGACGGGCGAGTGGTAGTAGACCTGATCGCGGCGGAGTCCGGTGTGTCCTGGGTGCAAGATGAAGTGGCCCGCGTGGTGAAGAAACACAAGCCGAAGGCGGGGGTGGTGGTGGATTCGATGTCTGGTGCGGCATCGCTGGGTATGCAGCTGGCGAACGCAGGGGTGCCGGTATCGCTGGCGAGCACCCGGGACCTGACCCGGGCGACGGAGGAGGTGTACGACCGGCTGACGCACGTCGATGAGGATGGGGAGGCGGAGCCGACGCTGCTGCACTCGCAGCACCCGCTGCTGGATGATGCGGCGCACACGGCCCGCAAGCGGCTCGTGGGATCGTCGCAAACCGCCTGGACATGGGAGCAATTTGGTGAGGTGGCTATCGAACCCCTCCGCGCGATCACCCTGGCTGTGCGGGGGCTGACGATGGAGCCGGTGGCCCAGAAGAAACGAGGGAGAGTGGCGTGACGGAGCTGGAGCTGAAAGAGGTCTTTGACCGTCTGAGCGCGAAGATGTGCAAGCAGGAGTTAGCGTGCCAGCGCGTAGATTCGTGGTTGCGGCCGGAGTTGGAAACGGGGTTTGACCTGCCGCCGAAGGCCACCCATGAGCACAGAGCACTCAGCGCCCTGTCCCGCACACCGTGGCTGCTCCTCGTGGTGAGCAACGTTGTTCAGGCGATGTATGTAGACGGTGTTGAGGGTGATGGGGGGCCTGTGGAGGAGGCATGGCGGCTGTGGATGGCTAACGACATGTCCGTGCAGCAGATCGCCAACCACCGGGCGATGATCGCCTACGGGCATTCCTACGGGGTGGTGTCTCACGCGGAGGAGCGGGGTAAGTCCAGGATTTCGTTCTTGTCGCCGTGCCACATGGCGGTCGAGTATGAGGGGCGTGGCCTGGGCGAGTATCCCTCGGTGGCTCTGGAGGCGTTGAGCACTGAGGGAAAGCGTACGCGGTACCTCCTTCACGTGCCGGGGGTGGCGTACCTGGTGGAGCAGGGCCCTGAGCGTGTGGGGACGAGACTGGGCGGTTTCCGGGTGGTAGAGGAGCGCCCCACGGGGGTGAGCTTCGTGCCGGTGGTACGGTTCGCTAACCAGGTGGATTTGCAGGGCCGCACGGTGGGGGATGTGGAGCCGTTTATCCCCACCGCCCAACGTATCAACAAAACTGCATATGACAGGTTGTTGGCTCAGCATTTCAACTCATGGAAGGTCAAGACCGCGACGGGCTTAGAGATTCCGTCGCTGCTGGATGAGGACGGCGACCCCACGGAGGAGACCGACCATGTGAAGGCGGATGAGCTGCGCCTTAAGCTAGCCCAGGATGACGTGCTCATAGGTGAGTCCCCTGATACCCGCTTCGGGACCTTGGACGCCACAGCGCTTGACCCTTTCGTGTCCTCGTGGCGGTCGGATATTGAGGCCCTGGCGGCGGTGTCCCAGACTCCCGCGTATGCCTTGACCGGCCAGCTGGTGAACTTGAGCGCGGAGGCGCTGGCGGCGGCGCGCGCCCCGCTGGCGCAGAAGGTGCATGAGCGGCAGGTCAGCGCGGGCGCGTCGTATGCGCGGCTGCTGCGCGTCGCGGCGGCGATGGCTGGAATGTCCAGCATCGCGGAGGACGATATGCTGCGCGTGACGTGGCAGGACACGGAGATTCGTTCCTTGTCGCAGGCAGCGGACGCGCTGGGTAAGCTCGCGCAGATGCTCCACGCCCCGCATCGGGCTTTGTGGCAGATGGTGCCGGGTGTGGAGCGCTCTCAGGTTGCCGAGTGGGAGCGCATCGCTGATGAGGAGGCCGAGAAGGAGACGGAGCGGGATCCGATGACGGCTGTGGCGCGCCGCCACAGCCTCGCCTCGGTGGAGGATGTATCCGGTGGCGAGGACAGCTAAGGGGCGTGCGCTCACGGAGCGGCACCGGCTGGAGCAGGTAAGTCTGGGGGAGTCGTTGCGGCGGTGGATCGCGCGGCTTTTCCGCCGCACGGTAGACTACGCGCGGATTGATGAGACCGTGGAGGTATTCGCCCGCGAGGCCGCGCCGAAGGTGGTCCAGTATCGGACGCTGAGCCACTACACCTCCCTGGACTACCTACACGCCTTTTCGCAGGTGGAGGATGAGCAGCATGAGCCGATCTACGAGGCCCCGGACCCCTACGATGAGGGGGACGCCTACCGTGAGCTGGTGAGCACGGTGCGTGGGGTCCTCAAAGCGGTGAGCAGGAAGGGCTACAGCACGGCGGACGCGATGGAGGCGGGCGAGCGCGCAGTGGCAGGCAAGGCCACCAAGCTCGCTGCGGATGGGGGCCGCCGCGTCATCGAGGAGGATGTCAAGCGCGGGCATGGGCCGATTGGGTACGCGCGGGTGGTGGATGCCGACCCGTGCCCGTTTTGCGCGATGCTGGCGAGCCGCGGCGTATCCTACACAGGGCTCATGGGCGAGGGGGAGGGGCTGTACCGCTCGGACTCGTTCGCGGAGTCGAACTCGCGGTTTGAAGGCGGCGGCAATTTTAAGGTCCATGACCTGTGCGAATGCACCCTGGAGCCGGTGTACAAGGTGGACGGCAGGCTGCGGCTACCTGGTAATGGTAATGAGCTGGCTCGGGAGTGGGCAGAGGTGGCCGCAGGCCAGGTGGACCCGATGGCGGCGTGGCGGAGGTGGCGGGAGTCCGGCACGCTCCCGGAGGACTACGACGGCCCGCTGGAGGGGGCGCGGCGCCCAGCGCCGGTACGCGGTCAAGCCACGGGGAGGAAGAAGCGCCCAGCGCCCCGGAAGGCCTCCGAGCGTAAGGGCACCGTGAAGAAGGCGGCGGATTGGTCGGCGCAGGACTATTTGGATCACGCCGATGATCTCCAGCGCCGCCTGGCAGGGGTGGAGGCTGAGATCGCTGACCTGAGATCGGCGGGTCAGGGGGACCACGATATTCCGGTGGTGGCGCTGGAGGAGCAGCGGCGAGCCCTTTTGTCGCGGATCGAGAGGTACCGGGCGGCTGCGATGAGGATGTGAATAAAGCCCGGCCCTGGTGGCCGGGGAGTACCCCTGGTCGCCTGGTGCGAAAGGAAAACGAGCATGTCAGACAACGCCATGACTACTGAGGCTCCCGAGGTGGATGCGGTCCCGGAGGCCGCCGCCGAGGAGACCCCGGTAACCCCGAACGACCTCGCTGCTGCTGCCGAGGCCGAGGAGCCCGCCGAAGCAGAGGAGTCCACGGAGACTCCCGACGATGAGGCGGAGGATACCGACACTGAGGAGGATACTTCCGAGGACGTCGTGAAGCTTCACCGCCAGCTGCGGAAGAAGAACTCGGAGAATAAGGCGCTGCGCGCCCGCGCGGTGGAGGCGGAGCGGAAGCTCCTCCAGCGCGACGTGGCCGATGAGGTGGGTCTGCCGCTCGGTATGGCTACTCGTCTCGTTGGTGACACTCGGGAGGCCCTGGTGGAGGATGCGAAGGCACTTCTCAGCCAGTTTGAGCAGCGGAGCTTCATCCCGGGGGCGGTGCCGCGTGATGGGCTGCGTCGTGGCGATGTGCGGGCTACCCGGCCCGAGGATGAGACCGATCTGTCCAAGATCGGCAACCGTATCTACGAAAGGTAAGACATAATGGCTGCACCTCAGCACCTTCTGTACACCCCGGAGCAGGCCGCACGCTCGATGCTGGCCGCCCTCAAGTACCAGTCCACTCTCGCACGCATGGTGAACACCGATTACTCCAGTGAGTTCACCCCTGGGCGTGGCGCGTCGGTCACCGTGAAGCGCCCGGTGATGATCGACAAGGCCAAGGTGTACACCCAGGACAATCGCAAGAACCAGGACAAGATCGAGTATAGCGAGCTGTACCAGCCGCACACCTCGGTCACCTTGACCGATCAGGTCTATAACGCGGTGCAGCTCCCGGATGATTTCGTCACGTTCACGCTGACTGATCTGGAGTCCCAGGTGGTCGCCCCGATGGCGGAGTCCGTGGCTGCGCAGATCAACGCTGCCGTGGTGGCCGCGTTCCAGTCCGTGCCCGCTGGCCTGACCGCCGTGGACAAGTCCACCAAGCCCTACGTGGGCGTGGACGGTAAGAGCTACGACACCATCAACGCTCTGCGTGAGGCCGGGACGGAGTTCGCGGGCTTCGGTGCCGCCGCGAGCATCTCGGTGAAGCCGAACCAGCTTAAGGCCACCTACCGTGAGGATGTGCTGCCCGCGATCCGCTCCGCGCACCAGCTACTCTCCCAGCGCGGCGTGCCTCTGACGGGCCGCGTGCTCGTGGTGGGTGCAAACTGGGAGGCAGCGCTTCTGGATCACCCGCAGCTGCAGAAGGTCAACGAGGCCGGGGATTCCGGCCTGCTGCGCCAAGCCACCCTCGGTAACCTCTACGGCTTCACGGTCATTGCGGACTACACCGTGGGTGTTAATGAAGCTTGGGCTTTCCAGCGTGACGCGATCACCCTGGCGACTCGTACCACGATGGCTCCGCGCGGTGTGGCTTTCGCGGCTCGCACTGCCGCCCAGGGGTTCTCCCTGCGCTACCTCCAGGACTACGACCCGGACATCCTCACCGACCGTGCCGTGGTGGATACTTTCGCGGGTGCGCAGGTGCTTGATGCGCAGCGCATCGTGAAGCTCACCGGCGCGGACACCATGATCGAGGCGAAGCCGGACACCCCGGAAACGGCTGGTGGGTCTACGAACTAGCCGCCGCAGGTAAAGGCCCGTCCCTAGCCCCACGTGGGGACAAGGGGCGGGCTTTTTCTTATCAGAAGGAAGGAGAGATGGACATGGTAGAGCGGGTAAGGCTGCTCGACGTGGTGGATCTGGAGCGGTCGCTGACCTCGGACCATGGCCCGATTGATGAGGGGCTGGCGGTGTGGGCTATCGAGATCGTTTCGGCGGCGGCGCTGGCGATCACGCGGCGGCGGTGGGCTGATCCACTGGATGTGCCACCGGGGGTGATGGCGGTGCTCGCGCTGGCGGCTCGTCGCCTGTACGTGAATCCCGACCGGATGACCCGCGAGGCTGAGGGTGATTACTCCTATGGCCTAGATTCGTCTGTGACGAAAGCAGATGTTTTTACTCCAAACGAAGTGGCGGTGCTGGAGGATCACCGCGCGGTACAGCGCGTGCGTGGCCTATCCACGCTGAGCACCTATCGGGGTGATACGGGCATACGGCGCACCGGCTACGTGCCCGACGGCTCCGAGTACGGGTTCCCGTGGTACGGGGAGGATGTGGTCTGATGCTGAGGAATCTCCAGGGCGCGCACCACCAGGTCACGGTGATCCTTCGGGAACGTCGTGAGGGCGTGCGTGGGCGGATGGAGGCTGTGGAGACTGGGCGGGTCACGGTGTGGGGCCGTATCCAGCAGTCCCGCACCGAGGACATCGAGGCCTTGGCGGCCGCCGGGGAGACGCAGGTACTCAACACGAAGCGCCTGTACTGCCGGAGTTTCCCGGGTGATGATCTCTCGCAGGTGATGGACGCGGAGGGTGTGCTTTACAACGTCGTGGGTGAGCCGAAGCGGCACCGTGGGTCGCGGCGCACGGCCCGCGATGTGGTCACGCTGCGCCAAGCGGGCGTGAAAAGGGGACTGCGCGATGGCTGAGGTGTACAAAGGCGCGGGCACACAAATGGCGCGGATGGCAGGCAATCACGCGATTATGGATGAAGCTGCGGAGAAGCTGTGTGTGGCGGCGTCCGCGCGGGCGGCTAGGCACCGCGACACCGGCGAGTACTCCGGGAACTTCAAGACAGCGCGCAGCAAAAGCCCTAAAGGACGCGGGGTGACAGATCGGGTGGTGTACAACGACCACGCCGCAGCGCTGCCGATCGAATACGGGCATTTCACGGAGAAACGGGACGGATCCACGGGCGTGTGGGTGCCGGGGCAATTTAACCTTCTGGGGGCGCTCTATGGGCAGTAACCGAATCGACCTGGCACTGGTGATCCGGGACGCGCTACGCGCGGTCGCCCCGGGCGCGGCCGTGGAGCTTGGCAGGGATGCGACGTACCGGCCCGATGAGACGGTGACGGTGGTCCAGCAGGTGTCTCTACGCCCTGCGATGTCTCTGCCGGGTGCTCGCTTAGCGTTCCGAGCGGTGGTGGCGCTGTCTACTACTGGCCCCTCCTGGGATGAGGTCATGGAAGCTCACGAGGCCCTAGCGGACGGGATTTTGTCGCTGAGCGATGCCTGTGGCGTGCATTTTTCTAGCGTGAGGTGCGATAGCGAGCCAGCTGAGCTGCCGCCTCATAATCCCAGCGGTGCGCAGATGGTGGCCTCGACGTACAGCATGATTGTCAGGAGGAGCAATGGCTGAAACGCAGTACTACGACGATAATGCCGTCTTTATCCCCGGGCGGGGTGCGGTGCTGATCGCAGAGGCAGGTACTGAGCCGCCGGAGCTGACGGCGATACAGACCTGGATCAGTAGCGGCGCGAAGGGCATCCTGGGGGCCTACCACCCGCTGGGGCACACCTCAGAGGAGGAGCTGCCCAATATCGAGGCGGATGTGGAGGGTGGCGAAAAGAAGGGCTCCTGGGAGAATCCTTCGCTGCGCACCACGGCCACGAAGGTGACGGAAACCATCACTGTGACGCCTATCCAGTGGTCCGAGGAGCCCATGCAGCACCGCTTCGGCCCCGGCACCGTGAACAAGAACGGCTATTTTGAAGTGCCGGATGTCTATACCGCCACCGAATCGGCCATGTTGGTGATCATCATGGACGGCAAGGGCTTCCTCGTGTTCCACCTTTCTAAGGTTGCTTCCGCCCCAGAAGGTGGCAT
Organism: Corynebacterium sp. zg-331; assembly: GCF_014267345.1. Lineage (GTDB taxonomy): Bacteria > Actinomycetota > Actinomycetes > Mycobacteriales > Mycobacteriaceae > Corynebacterium. Next base: position 76,708 of record NZ_JACMYD010000005.1, on the reverse strand, counting down.
TGAGTTTGACCCGGAGAGCTTCGCGGGCATGCCGATTAAGTACACTATCTTGACGATGACAGGGAAGAAGAAGATGAGTGTGGGGCGTCTGGGGGCAATCCCAACTAAGCCGACTTTGGGGTCGTAAAAACGGCGCAGAACAGGCGGTCGGGCTTTTACTTGCGGGATGATTCTCGTGGGTAAAGGCCCGTCTTTTATCTCCACAAGAAAGGAAACCAGAAACATGTCGAATATCACCGCACCTTCCGAGACACCGCGCGATGTTGAACAGGAGGCCATCACCGATGCTGCCCCGGCTCTGGCGGGAGTGGGCCCGGAGTTCTTGCCCGCTGAGGCCGCTGAGGGCGTGGATGTGGAATCCATGCCGCCGTTAAAGGAGCTGTCCCGACTGCTGCCGTCGAAGCGCACGAAGATCAAGGCACAGGTGGCGAGCATTGCTCAGCGCGCGCAGGGAGTAGATGCGCTCAGGGTCGAAGGGGTGGACGAGAGTGTGCTCCTCAATCACCTGGGTGAGGTCGCGGACATGATCGAGGCCGCCGAAACGTTTGTGCTGGATATGGCACAGGACAGGGACGCGATGGAAGCGTGGCTCATCGAGCAGGAGCAGGGCGAATCCGCGGTGATGCTCGCGTTTAGTAAAGCTTCCGAGGCTCTGGGAAACTAGCGGCCCTGCATGAGCAGATTGAGCGCTACGGTTCCGCGTTGGTGCCTGATTTTCAGGAGCATTACGGGCTGAGGCTATCCCAGGTAGCGCTTGATTGGCACCCGGCGGAGGTGCTGCTGCTCATCGCAGGGCTACCCCCCACCTCGCGCTACGCTGCGCGCCTAATGGGCGAAGAGTCCGGACGCGGCTGGTCAGAAGCTCACTGGCTGCTTTTCGATCTCCGCAATGCCGTGGAGGCCATGCGCGCCATGAAGGTTGCGGAAGGCAAGAAGAAACGCAAGCCGGATTTCCGGGAGTGGAAGCACTATCCGGGGGCGGCGGCGGAGAAGCGTCGCAAACTGAAAAAGAAGCGCACAGCGTGGCGCAAGATTGCTGCCGTAGGGGAAATGATATCCCTAGATTAGACGATCTTGTGCGAGGTGTGGCCCGTGGCGGAAATGGGGAAAACGATTGGTGCGGCAAACATCCGCATCATGCCGAATACCAAGAACTTTGCCGCGTCACTTAAGCGGTTCTTGGAGCGCATGGAGCGCCAAAATCGACTGCAGGTGAACCTTGAATTAGACCAATCGGGGTTCACCGCAGCCGTGCGCACGGCGATACAGGCCGCCCAGGCCGCCGCAGGGGACGTGCGCATCGGGTTTGACACCCGTGAAGCCGAACTGATCACCTCGGTCCGGCGCGCGGTCTCCGCCGCACAAGCCGCATCGGGCAAGATCGATGTAAAAATGCGGCCCAACACAATGGGGCTGGCGATAGCCGCGCGCGCCGCCACCAAGGCCGCATCCACAGGGCTGACGATCTGGGCCAAGCTCAAGGTAGACAAGACGAGCCTGCTCGCCACGATGGCGCTTATGCGTACAACGAGCCATTTCTTTGGCTCTAGTATGCTGCCCCATCTCACGGCTCTGCCCGCGACAATGGGCATGCTGGCGGCCTCCAAGGTCGCTATCGGTGGCATCGCTCCGGCTATCGCTGCTATCGGCTCTGCGGCGGCAGGTACGCTCGGCCCCGTCCTCGCGCTCACCGCGGCGATGAGCCCAGCTGCCATCGGCGCGACAGCGCTGTCTATAGGTGCGCTCGTCCAGGTATTCAAGGGCATGGGGGCGGCGATCACCGCCGCCACCCCAGAGGATCTAGCCGACGCACTCGGGGAGCTGCCTCCGGCGGCGCAGGAAGCGGCCCTGTCGCTGCGTGGCCTTCGAGCGTCATTTATGGGCATGGGCGACGACATTAAGCAGTCGTTCTGGGAGCCGCTATCCAACTTTGGGCAGCTTAATCAGTTCGTGGAGCCGCTGCGACTGGCCATGCAGGTCGTTGCTGCTGACATGGGTAAAGCTGCGGCTGGTCTTGTGGACTTCGTCTCCCAGGGCACTGGGCTTAGCGCGGTTGCTCAGCTCATCGGGACGGCCCAAGTTTCCGCCTCTAACCTCAGCTTCGCGTTTGCGTCCCTGACCCGGGGAATCATCGCGGTGGGCGCAGCAGCAGGCCCTATTTTTGAGCGGCTGACCGCGCACATTAACCAGGCCGCGGCCGCTTGGTCAGATCGCATGGTGGCCGGTTTCCAGGATGGTAGCCTCCAGGCATATTTCGAGAATGCGGTAGCAAAAGCGAAGGAGTTCTGGGCGGTCATGCAGCAGCTCGGGGGTATTATCTCCGGGGTCTGGGCCGCCATGAACGCCGCCGGTGCGCCGCTGCTGGGCACCATCAGTCAGGCGATTGAGGCGACGAACCGGTGGGTGAACTCGGCCGAGGGGTTCTCCACGCTGGTGAGCTTTTTCTCCGCGATGCAGGCTGCCGTGGGGACGCTGCTGCCGATCTTCGGACAGCTTGCTGAGATTGTGGGTGGTACCCTCGCCCCAGCGATAGCCGCGACGATCCAGGCCCTCGGGCCGGGGCTGTCTGCTGTAGTCGATGGCCTCGGCCAGGGCCTCCAGAACGCGGCGGCGGGAGCCGCCCCGCTCGGCTCCGCACTCAATTCCGTGTTGCTGGCTGCGGCTCCGTTGCTGCCCGCTTTGGGGCAGATTGCGGGCCAAATCAGCGGTGTGTTGGCCTCTGCGTTGAGTATCGGGGCGGGGTTGCTTGAGCGCTTCGGTGGTGTGCTGACTGCGGCGATCCCCGCGATTGTGGCTGTGGTGGCCGCGTTCGCGGGCTTCTCCAAGATCATCCCTATCATCCAGATGGTCGGTACAGCGGTGAGCCTGCTCGGTGGCCCTATGACGCTCGTCGTGGCCGGTATCGCCGCTTTGGTGGCTGCCATGATGACCGTGCCGGGTGTCATGGAGCCGATGAAGGCCGCGTTTATGCAGGTCGTTGAGGCGATCATGCCGCTTGTACCGATCTTCATGGAGCTGGTACAGACCCTCATGGGGGCGCTGATGCCCGTGGTCGCCGCGCTGGTGCCGATCATCATTCAGATTGTGCAGGTCATCGCGCAGGTCGTGGTGGCACTCACCCCGATCATCGCCGCGATTTTCCAGCTGGCGGGGGTGATTATCAGCGCGCTCATGCCCGTGGTCACCTCGCTGCTGCCGGTGATGTCCTCCCTGATTAGCATTTTCTCCTCGGTGGTGTCGGCCATCGCTCCGCTGATCGCCATTCTTGTGCAGGTCGCCGCCGGATTTATCGCGCTATTGGCTGAGATCGTCGGCTTCGTTGGTTCGGTACTGGGCCTGATCGCCTCACTGGTGGCCGGGGTGATCTCAGGGTTTGTGTCCATGATCTCTACGGTGATAGCTGCAGTGGGGGGATTCGTCTCTCGACTGCTGGCTATTATCGGTTCGTTAGTATCCACCTGGTATTCACAGATAAATAATTTATGGGGAATGGTTACTGCGATATTCTCCTCCGGTATTTCCACTGTGGTTTCCCTAATGGGATCGCTACCTGGAAAAGTTCTCTCTGCGTTGGGGGATATGGGCAGCCTGCTGGTGGCCTCCGGTAAGGCCGTGATCCAGGGCTTTATCGACGGCATTAAGTCCATGATCGGGGCGGTGGCGGATGCGGCTAAGTCAGCGGTGCAGGCGGCGCGAAACTTCTTCCCGTTCTCTCCGGCGAAGAAGGGGCCATTTTCGGGGCATGGGTACACGCTGTATTCGGGCCGTGCGCTCGGCAAGGACTTTGCGGGCGGTATCGAGGATACGGCTGCTGACGCGGCGGCGGCCTCGGGGAAGCTGGCGGCGGCGGCACACCGCAACCTCGCGGGGTACCGGGCGGACGCGCACGCGGTGGCGGCGGTCGGCGCGTCTGCCGGTGGCCGTAGCGGCGCCGGTGGCGACTACAGCATCCACATCGATACCTACCAGGCTGCGGACATGTCCAAGCCGGTGCGTGACATGGAGGAGATGCAGCTCAAGAACAGGATCAGGAAGGGCGACCAGTGACAGGGTTTGTGGAGCACCTGCGGATTGAATGGATCGACCCGCGCGGGAAAATCTGGAACCTCACCTCTGGGGAGGAGGGCGTGCTGCTTGATCTGGGGCAGGAGGGCCTGGAGGTCTCGGGCGTGGAGCACCAGTGGGCGCGTGGCGGCACGCTGTGGGTGGGGGCGCAGATTCAGCGTGCGGAGCCGTCGCTGCGCGTCCTCGTGGGCGATGGGCTGACCGGGCAGCCGTACTATGCGCTGGCGGATGAGTGGTGGAGCGAGGCCAACTCCCCGTTTAAGGAGGGTGTGCTGCGGGTGACGCGCCCGGACGGGGAGGTGCGCGAGATGCGGTGCCGTCTCCGCGCCGCCCCCGGCACCAGCTTCACCTACGATCCTGGGCAGCCATTCCGGGAGGAGTCAGACCGCGTGGAGGCATGGTTGCTGGCCGGGTCCACGGCGATGTGGCAGGGCCGCCGCCAAGAATCCGCCTTCGGCATCGGTGTGGTGGGTGGCCGCCAGAACACGAGCGCCGGGACCCCGTTTTTCGGGACGCGCGGCTACGGGTGGCCGCTGTACATCTCTCAGCCTGAGCTGGAGGTAGACCAGGGCAGCACCGCGACATTCACTAACCGGGGCCAGGGGGCGATGTGGCTAACGTGGCGGCTCGTCGGCCCCATGAGCAACCCTCGCGTAGGGATCGGAGACTCGGTGCTGGCCTACCGCGGCGCAATCCCCGCGGGCGAGGTCGTGGAGATCACTACGGAGCCCGGCCGCCGCGCCGTCACCGAGCTTGGTTCCGGCCAGTCCCGATTTGGGCTGGTGTCGGGCGCTTATGCGCCGGTGCCGGTCGGTGTGGATGTGCCGCTGGTGGCCGCCGCGGAGGGGATGAGCGCGGGGAGCCGGATCATCGCTCGCGGTCGCCCCCAGTACCGCAGACCGTTCTAGGAAGGAGTAAGCGATGGTCACGATGTATCAAACCCCGCGCGGGGTGCAATACGACCCGCTAGTAGTTGAGGTGTGGCCGCATGACGGTACCGGCCCAGTCGGCAGGGTGGAGATGCCAGAGCGCGTGGAGGTCACCTGGGCACTCAAGGGCGCGGGTACGTGCGTGCTAGAAGCCCCGCTGACGGCGACAACGGCACTGCTACTGCCCGCCGATGGCCAGTACCTCCTGGTGGCACATTTCAACGGCCTACGCCACATTGGTGTGCCGGTGGAGACGGTGGCCTACACCGATGATGCAGCCCCGCATGACCCGAGGATTCGGGTCACCACGGCCTCTGGATGGTCGATGCTAGACGCCCAGCACATCCCCCCGGTGCCGGATAAGCCACTCTCTCAGCAGGAATCCGCAGAGTACTACACGCTGTCTGGGCCAGTGGAGACGGTGGTCAAGCGGCTGGTGAGCATCGGCTCAGACCGTATTGGGCACCCCATCGTAGTACCACCAGATTTGGGGCGTGGTCCGCAGCGCACTGTCCGCGCTCGCTTAGATACCACCGCCGACCTCGTAGAGGATGTACTGCGGGAGTCAGGGTTTCAGTTGCGGTTGGATGGGTGGCTGCCGGGTGACCCGCCGGTGGGTGGTATGCAGCTGCCCACAGCTCCAGTACTGTACGCACAGGTGGAGCCGCTGCGCCACGTCGATGGGCTGGTGTGGTCAGTCGCCGGTGAGGATATTGCCTCCTGGGAGCAGAAGAATACGCGTCCGTCGGCAACGCAGGTCATCATCTTGGATCGTGGGGAGGGAATTGCTCAGCGTATGTACCCGATGCGGTATGCGCCCGTGCCGTCACCGTGGGCGCGCCGGGAGGTGACCGCGGCGCAGCGAGACGAGAAGGATAATCTCACCGATGTGGGTAACCGCGCGCTGGAGGGGGCGGAGGCTACTACTTCTACGCAGGTGACTGTTTCTCCGGGGCCGGGGTGGGAGTTCGGCGCCGATGGGGCTTATCCTCGCCAGTACCAGGTGGGGGACTATGTGCAGCTGGACATCCCAGAGCTGGGGCGGGTGGAGCAGGTAATTACGGAGGTAGTGGTGGAGCTAACCCCTGTGTCGCTGACCGTCTCCCCGAAGGTTGGAACGCCGGATGATAGGCGCTAGATCAGACAGAGTGGACTAGGAGGTGGGTGCCGGTGGCGGTGAGTGTGCTGGGAACAGCGAATACCACGATTGGGCCGAGCCAGTACGCGGATATGACCCAATCGGTCACGGCGCGATTCAAGGTGGACGGGCCAAATGACCTCAAACCCTCGGCGGGGTCGGGTCTGCGGATTAGCGTGGCCGCCGGGGCTGGGTTCGCCGCCGGGGCGCGCATCAACTCCACGTCCACGGAGTCGGTGACGATCAGCGCGCCGTCCTCGGGCTCTAGGTGGGACGCGGTGGTGCTGCGGATCGACTGGCAGAAGTCTACCGCTGATGTCGTGGCTGTTCAGGGCACGGCGAGCTCGCCGCCTTCAGCGGTGACCAGCGGCAGCGGGCGCGCCACGTCGATCAACCGCATTCCGGGGACCCGCTACGATGCGCTGCTGGCCTTGGTGCGGGTTACTGCGGGGCGCTCCACCGTGGAGTCTCTGCTGGATATGCGGATGTGGGGCGGCGACGGCGGCCCCTACCGGGTCACCGCGAATGGCCTTGCCAACGCACAACACCTGGATGCGCGTGTAGGGACGTGGATCGCCACGGATCGCTCCACGGAGACGAAGCGCCTGGATGATGATGGTGCGTGGCGGGCGATTGGCACCCAGGCCAATCCGTACAAGACCTGGAACCCTACGCTGCGGTTCTACGATCAGGACTCTGTAAATCCTCCCACCGGCGGGAAGCTGGTGGGGCTGGGTAATGCTCCGCAGGTCTCCGCGCGCTATGTGGTCACCGATGGGTGGCTCAAGGGCATGGTGTCGATCCGTACCGGCACAGGTAACCAATTCGGTGCGGGACCGCTTACGATTGACCTGCCGCTGCCGTGCGCGGACTGGCAATCCGATGTGTGGAATCAAGGGCACATCTACTGGGATCGCAGTAATGGCGGCTCTACGTCAGCGGACTGGCCTGCACAGCTGCTCATCAAAGTTGGCTGGACGCGCGGGCTTATCTGGGCTCCGCTGAATAAAGATGATGCGCGGCTGGGCATCCACCAGTCCTCCGCGCCGGGCACTGGTGCTGCGGGTACGGGGTTGCCCCACAATCCGGGGGGCTGGTCAGCCGGAACAATCTATACCTTCGAGTTGTCCTACCCTGTGGACGTATAGGAGGAGCCACTGTGACGACAATTAGTGCTTCTATCACCCGTACCGATGGCCTGCCGATGGAGGGGCGGGTGGAGGTATCTAGTGCCTATTACCGGGCGGGCATGTCTGCGGTGATCACGTCTGATCCTGTGGTGGTGGAGATGACTGGGGGGTCATTCCGTGTGGACGTGGAGCCTGGGCCTACGCGGGTGCGTATCATTGCCCCGCACTCACAGCATCTTTTTCAAGTGAATGTCCCTGATGGGGTGGATGCCGATTTTCTCCGTCTGGTGGAGGAGGAGACAGTATGGGAGCCTGCGGTGGTGGACCGTACCCGCAAGCTCGCGGAGCAAGCTGCCAAGGTTAAGTCTGAGCAGGCTGTGGCGCAGGTGGTGGATAATGCGACTTGGGATATTGGGGAGGAGCGATTCGGGAATAAGTACGTGAAAACGAGCCGTGAGGGCTACATTTTCGTGTACGGCGAGCCGGATAATTCCCGCGCTCTTGTGCCTAAATCCTATGTGGATAAAAAGGCTAATCTGGCACACACACATGTGAGTGCAGATATTACCGATACTGTTGATGCGGAGGCAAGTTCGCAGAGTGCTACTTACGCTAAGCGTATAGTTCGGCTTGATGGATCGGGTAATTTATGTGCGAAAACCCCCAAGACAAGAGGGTCGGTTGCGACGAAGGGGTATGTCGATGACCAGCTAAAGGGTTTGTCTGTGCAGGATTCTGGCTGGTATGACATAACTAGCTTGCGGGATAGTAGCGGCGCCATGGGAAATGCTTACATAAGGCGAGTGGGTGATCTTGTTACCCTTTGTCTTAAAGGTTATGAGCACCCGTATTCTGCCAGTAAAGTTGTACTTTTTAGGCAAGCGGCATTAAGTGGATTTTTCCCAATGGCGGATTATATGGGGGTCTTTCCTGTCAAATCCAGTTCCCGCAATGAACGGGATTCTGTGCAGTGGTACTTTAATAGGGAGGCTAATCGCTGGAACTTAACGGTATGGGAGATGCCTAAGCTCCCACTAACCGGGTCGATTACCTGGGCTGCTGAACCTGGATGGCCCGTAGGGAATACATCTTTTGCGGGCACACATATCGGAAATGCCCTGCCATGACGTCAATGGAATGGGGCCCGTACAGGTGGGAACCTGTGCTTACTCCTGGGGGAGCGTTCCGCGTGACATTTCACGTACAAGGAGAGCTTCCAGGGCTTCGCGCTCGCCTTGGTGACCATACTCAAGATTTCGTCTTTTCTGAGGATGGGGCACAAATTATTGTGCCGCCGGAGATTGTCGATAGGGTGACGGATCGTGCCGTGGCGCTTATCGAAGTTGATACTGGAGCAGGATGGGAAACTCTAGCCAGAGGTCACGTGACTAAAGTTTGGAGGTGCGGCAGCAATGCCGTCAATAGGTGATTTCCCTGGAGGTCAGATGATCGCCGGGGATGTGATTCTAACCCCCGTGGCTGGGCCGATGGGACAGCGCGGCCCGGAAGGGCCACAAGGGCCAGTCGGCCCAGCAAACGAGTTCCCGGCGACCTGGTACGGCGCAGGGGAACCCCCAGATTTTGTGCCCGGAGCAAAGCCTGGGGACACCTGGATCGACACACTGACCGGCATTATCTACGAGCTGACATAGGAGATAACTATGGCATGGATACAACGTGGCAGCCTCAAAGGGCCGAAGGGCGAACCAGGGGCACAGGGCATCCCCGGGGACCGCGGTCCCCGCGGGGAGCAAGGCCCTCCCGGTGAGCGTGGGCCGCGCGGCGAACGCGGTCCTGCAGGCTCCTCCGGAGAGCGCGGGCCGGAAGGCCCTGCAGGCAAGGGGATCAGCATTGCCGGGCAGGTAGCCCGCTACGCGGATCTGCCAAAGAACCTCACCGCCGATGATGCGGGCTCCGGCTACATTGTCGATACAGACGGTGACCTGTACATCTGGGGCGGAGAGCACTTCCCGGAGGAAGGTTCAGGCGTAGACTTCGTTGGCCCGCGTGGAGAGCAGGGCCCTCCCGGAAAGCAGGGCGATCGAGGGCCTATCGGCCCTCCTGGAGAGCGTGGCTTGCGCGGTGAGCAGGGCAATCCCGGGGAGCGTGGTCCGGCAGGTGAGCGTGGTTCTCGGTGGTTCTTTGGCGATGGTGCACCGGGCGCGATCGCAGAGACGCAGCCCGGGGACTGCTATATGGACACCACCACGGGCATCGTCTACGTCAGCAGCTAGAGGTGGATGATGGTCTGGAGACGTACTGGGTCACTGCGCGGCCCCGCTGGAGAGCGCGGCCCACAAGGTCTGCAGGGAGCGCGGGGCCTCCAGGGTAATCCTGGGCCAAAGGGTGATCCTGGGGATCGTGGTCCTGCAGGTGAACGCGGCCCGGCGGGGGAGTCGGGGCGAGATTACCAGCTGCCTGCATGGTCCACCACGGGGCTGACCCTCCAGGATAACGGCACGATGGGTCTAGGCAGTGGTGGGGCATTTCGATACTGTCACCGCGTGGATAGAGGCATTTTCGAGTGCTTTTTTGATATTCGCTGGGGCGCTTCCGCATCCTCGCGGGGCGGGGCGCTACGTATCCAGCTCCCGCAGGCCCCCGCTGGGGGTATGGAGGCTGTTGGGGTGGGTTCTTATTGGTCTGCCGCAGGGCAATTCGGCATGGATGTAACCCCACTAGTTTCTGCCGGTGGCCGCGAAATGCGGTTCATGGTGCCCCGTAATGGAAATCTTCTCCTCCAGTCGCATTTCCAACTGTGGAATGGGCGCACGCGGGCCGATACTGGTATTCCTGCGAATCCGAAGTTCCTTCTTGATGCGAATGGTTCTTCTTTGAAGGGGAATGTCCGCTTCCCGGTGTAAAGGGCGGGGGCGTTGTCGTGAATCGAACTGGTGTTTTGATCTCGTCGTAGGGTCAGCCCTGTATGTATTCCTCGATACCTTAAGGAGGTACTGGCATGGTAATGGTCCCTACAGGACTCTCGGCGGGCTGGGACACCCTGACCGGCAACGTCATCAAGCCCACGGCACGATTCGGATTCCTAGGCACCGACCTCGGGTACTTTTTCACCGGCGGTAAGGGCCAGTGGGTCGGCGCGATCTTCGGAGACACCTTCGATGCCACCGACCCGGACAGCGCCAAGGGCCGCGGCTGGCGATCCCCGGTGATCCTACGCACCAGCTCCTTCAACGGCCTTGGCCTGGGCGGCCCGAAGTGGGATAATGCTGTCGGCGGTGGGCGAGCCAAGGAAGTGTGGCCCTACCGGCGTATCGGAAATGGCGCGCCGCGCCCGGGCAGCTTCGACGCCTTCACCATCATCCCCAACGACGTGATTCAGCTCCCGAATGGGATTTACATGGGTAACGGATTCCGTGTGAGGCAGTGGGTCACATCTGGCGACCAAGATATGTGCACCACCTATGGAAATGCGTGGTTTTGGTCGAATGAGCAGCACGCGGAGAACTGGCAGGAATGCCGCCACGCAAATAACCTGGGACGCCTCTACCAGTGGGAGAATTCCGGCTGGGAGCGTTTCTTCCAGAACACCAGCATGGTGATGGTGCCCGGCGATGAGCACGTTTATGTTTTTGGAACCCCCGAAGGGCGGAAGAAGGGCCGCGAGGCGGGTATCTACCTGCGGCGCGCGCACTGGACGCGCCTCACGGATGATAAAGCCTGGGAGTTCTGGGCGCATACGGGCGGGCGCTGGCAGTGGCAAATTCATGTGCCGCCGACGCCGATTATCACCCCCAAGGCGGGTTGGCCTATCGGCGAGATCGATGCTCAGGTCATCGGCGGCAAGGTCGTGCTTTCTTACGTGTCCCCGCTGGGCGCGGTGTGTCAGATCGCCGACCGTCCGGACACGTTATGGTCGCGCGAATACCTCATGGTGCCGCACACTCTGCTCCCCTCAATGTATGCTCCGAGCCTGCATCCCAAGAGCACGCTGTCCAACGCCTTCCTGCACCTGTCCTCGTGGCCGCATGCGCCCAACCCGGCCCATAAGGCAGACCCTAGCCAGTCCGTCTCGATTTCCTCGGGGTACGGCGTTTATGGATTCCGAGGCCCGCTAAAGATTTTGGCCTAGAGCCGTGTCGCAGAACACCCCGCCTCCCTACAGGTGGGGTTTCCTCATGGAGGAAGGAGGAGAATATGGCGATAGATCAATTCCAGGCGAGCGTAACTCGTCTGACCAGCAATGATTCTGGTTGGCGTGACCCCAAAGGGTGCCAGGCGGTATTTATCCACACCTACGAGTGCCCACGTGGCGATGATCTAGAATCCCGGGCGGACTGGCAGAACAGCTCCAGGACTGGCTCGTACACGATTCTGGTGGGCACGAATCGGACGCTACGCGCCAATGACGATGATTATGCCCCGTGGTCCGCGGGCTACACCGCCAACCGGAGGGGGCTGCACCTGAGCTTCCTGGCCTACGCCTCGTCCCGCCGGGGTGATTGGCTGGCAGCCGATCACCAGCTGGAGCTTGGCGCGGCAGTGGTAGCGGACTGGTGCAAGCGCTACGGCATTCCCGCAGTGAAGATCAATGGGGCCGACCTGCGTGCGGGCAAGCGTGGTATCGCTGGACACGGTGATGCTGCCGCGGCGTGGCACGAAACTGACCACACCGATCCTGGGGCGAATTTCCCCTGGGATATTTTCATTCAGAAAGTACAGCAACACGTAAGCGGCACGAATGCCGCAAAAGGAGAGGAAGCTATGACCTGCCGATTCGACAAGGACGGCCCGGCCGCACTCAACGAGGCAAAGCTCGCGGCCCGAGCATCCGCCGGTGATTCCGCGGATAACCGCACGCAGCTGCGAGGCCCGAAGGACCAGGGTTGGGAGGTGCCGTGGCTCGTGGACGCCGCCCGGAAGCGTGATGAGAACCTGAACAGGGGTACCCTCGTAGAGCTTCTGGCTGTGTCGATCCACGAGCAGCGTGCCCTCGCTGCTGAAGTCAAGGCGCTGCGCGGCGAGGTAGCCACGCTCCGCGCCGTTAAGGCCGCCTAGAAGGCCAGGAGGGGGAAGTACTTGGCGGCGTAGTCCGTCAGGGGCTCCATTTTCTGCTCCAGAGTGCCGGGGCCGCTGAGGAGTACCGACATGCGCCCGTAGGCGTCGATGCCCTCACGAATTGGCTCCGGCAGGTCCTCATAGATCAGCACGGGGGAGAGGAAGTCCTCTGCAGAGCTTTCTGAGCTGATCTCGGTAGCCCCGGCGGTGACGGTGCTGCTCAGTGCGGTGGTGGCGGCTACGGCGGCGGTGGCGAGTCGCAGATTGAGTCTCATAATGGGTCCTTTCCGATGATGGTTTCACGAGCCATATCGACGCTGCTACATGCGGTGTTACAAGGAGGAGGGAAACATGCGAACGAGGAGCTTTTGGACTGATACCGCTGAGCGGGCGATCAAGACGCTGGCTCAGGCGCTGATTGCGGTGCTTGCGGTGGGCACCCCGATCTATGAGATCGCCTGGGTAGAGGCGCTGGGTATTGCGGCTACCGCTGCGGTGATCTCCGTGCTGACGTCGATCGCGTCTGCGGGGGTGGGGGAGTCTGGGACCGCTGCGGTTGTGTCTGGCCTCCGCGGTCAGGAGGGGTAGGCGATGTGTCAGCGGGTGATGCACAGGCCCCCGGTGGAGTTGATCCTGCGCTCCCGGTGGGTAGGGCTCTTGATCCTCACGGTAGGCGTGCTGCTGCGTGGCGTGTGCTACCTGCCGACAGCGGTGCCCGCTGACTATCGCATCCCCGCCCTAGAGGGCGTGCTGCCGCTGACTGTATGGGCGGTCGTGTGGCTATCGGCTGGGGCGTTTTGTCTCGTGTGCCTAGCGACGCGCCGTGGACTCGCCCCCGCTGTCGGCGTGTGCGTATCGCTGCACTTCCTGTGGGGGCTACTGTACCTGTCTGCCTGGGCACTCCATGAATCCTCACGCGGCTACGCGAGCGCTTTGACCTACTTTATGGTTGTGGCCCTGACATACTGGGGATTCGGGCGAGGCCAAGGAGACGATTGACCTATGACCGCAGCAATACTGGCCTTTGCGGGAGTCGTCATGACTGCGCTGTCTGGTCTGGCGGGGTCGTGGGTCACCAGCCGTGGCGCTAAGGAGAAGTCCGTCTCTGAGCAGTACCGGGGCCTGGTGGCGGAGATGCGGCAGTGGACGAATGAGCGCCTGGAGGAGCGTGATGCGCGTATCCAGGCGCTACAGGAGGAGACCACGCTTCTGCGTACTGCTCTGGCGAAGGTGGAGGAGGATATGCGCTCCTGGCGGGAGCGGTATCGTGCGGCGGTGGATTATATCGTCCGGCTGCGTGGCCTGGTGCCGGTGGCTCGCCGCCCGCCGGTGCCCGAGGAGCTGCGCGGCGATGTGTCCTAGTCGCCTCTTAAGGGGGGCGGGCTAGGGTGTATGGAGTCCAGGGCGGGTAGGTCGTTGATGAAGCGTCGGTGGTTAATCAATACTAAATCACGTTGCTGCTTTTTGTACGCGCGGTAAGATCTTCTCAATGCTTGGTGGCTCATATTGAGCTTGCGCGCAGCAGCCATAAACGTCATCCCCTCAACATCAATAAGCTGCACCCGGGCGCGAGCCTCCTCTACATTAATCTGAGTGTTCTTCAGCAACAGGGAGCGCCTGCACGCGGGATCACCGCAAGACGTCGCTTGGGGATTATTATTGTAAAGGGGGTCGCCGCATACCACGCAGCTACGCTGGTGTGGGCCTTTTCTTCGGGCGATCACACGCTGATTCTCTAGGCGGCGCTTATACCGTAGGTAGGAGTTGCGTACTGCGGCATGACTAATTCCGAGCCTGCGCCCTGCCTCAGAATACGAACAGCCCTCTACCTCGATGAGGTAGACCCGCTCGATAAGTGCATCCAGATCGAGCGGTTTTTCGCGCGCTAAACGACGGCAAACTTCATCACCGCATGTCGCCCCTGAGCCCGTATAGGAGGCTTCACAGATAGGGCAGGTGTGTTTCTTAGCAGCCCGGCCCGCCGACGTGAGATTCTGCGTAAATGCCGCGATGGCAAAGTCCCGGGCAGCGGGGAGCTTGAATGCTTCCTCATCACGAGAGTGCGACGCCATGACAGGATCACGACGCGCCTCAAAGGCCTTCCACCCAGCAGAGCCCACGCGCTCTTTTGCTCGCTTGGACTGCTTTTTGCTTACCGCTGTGGAGTTCAACGACCGGGTTTTTGGCAGCCCGTGGGCTACCTTGTAGTCACGGGCAGTCATTTCATGGACAGCGAATACGTGATTTCCCAGGGCGGGGTAGCGAAACCCGCACTCGTGGCACAGCACCGTCTGCCCGTCATCGTCAAGAATCCCATAGAGGCCATAGCCGTCAAGGCTGCCTACCGGCGGTGGGGCACTGTCTTCAAGGCGGCCATTGCGCTGCTGCTTGTAGTGGGTGCCGCATAGACCGGATTTCTTGGTGAAGATGGGTTTGTGACATCCGGGGACTTTACACACTGCGGTCATTGTGCATTGCCGGCCTGGACAGCTTTTTGTATCTGAGAGGTAGACAGCCCGGAGGCAGCAATAAGCTGCGCGTAGGTCGCTCCTTCTGCGCGTGCGTGCCGAATCGCCTTCTCAAGCTCGCTGCGGTAGTCCTGGGCGGTCTGCGCGGCTGCGCGGTACTCTTCGGCGTGCTCCTCGACTCGTTGCAGGGGCACGACGGTGCGGTCTTCCTGGCTGGTGGCTACGCATCCGGCGAGGAAGCCAGCGGTGTCGTCATCGATGTTGTCCTCGTCGATGGTGGTGCCGTCGAGGTCGTGGAGCTGATCTGCGTAGGCCTGGGTGAGATTTTCGGCTACGTCGTAGTCGAGGTCATTGGTGGTGGCGATGCGGGTGATGAGGTCGGTCCAGGTGGTCATTGGGGTGCTCCTATTCGGGTTGGGTGGGGCTGGTGTTAGGCGGCGAGGGCTTCGTATGCGTCCATGATTTCCTCGGCGAAGCTCTCACCGAGGGGCTCGCGGGCAACGATCGCAGTCGGGATGATTAGTCGAGCGCCGAGGTGGGCATCTTCGTCGGTGTCGCCGGAGTCATGGCCCTCGACCTCGAGTAGCTCCCAGGTGTCGGTGAAGGGGATGGCGACCTGGGCGAGATATTCGGCGAGTTCTTCGCGGGAGTCGCAGACGCTCACGCCGTGGCGGATGCGGTCGTCGTCGCCAAGGTCGTTCCAGGAGCTGGAGGTCTGGTTCTCGGGATTGAGGATGTTGGGGCGGTCGGCGGGCTGGATACGGAAGTAGGTGCTCATTTTGTTATTCCTTTCTGTTTTGCTTGTACCCCTAGTATATACCAACTGGGTATATTTATGCCAACTTGATATGATATGACCTTTATCTCACCTGGCCTGTCGAGGTTGGGCGACGTCCTCGATGATGACGTCGCCGGGCTGGCAGCCCACCGCAAGAGCGGTGAGCGTGGCGAGGTCACCGCCCTCTAGGGTGTGGGCAGGCGGGCAATCAGCGTGGCGGTCAGCTCGGCGGGGGTGTCGACGGCTTGCCAGTGGCCATTATCGGCGTCGATCAGCAGCATGATCCCAGGCTAGAGCAGCCGCTATACGTCTCGTGCAATCCCGCAAAAATCCCGCACGAGCCTCCATAGCGACCATTTTTCCCATTTTAGTCACATTTGACGTATGGCCTTGACCTGCGCAAACGGGAAATCTGCAGGTGACGAATACCCGTGATCTGGAAAAGCGCAATCCGGAACGAGAGGATTGTGAACGGGGGCAACTCGGGGGACGTCCTGCTGGCTCATATCGCGGAGGGTGGGCAAGGATGTTCATCGAACGTATGTTTGTTCGGTGCGGGAGAAGGTGCTATTCTTGTGGGCAGGGGAACGCTCACGAGGGGGACACGATGACCGTTAGTTTTGCCGACGAGGCACTGGATACCGCGCTGGCGCACCGGCTGGTACTAGATACGCCGTGCTACCTGTGTGCCGCACCCGAGGATCCCATGGCCCGGCGCTACATGAGCCGGAACAAGGAGGATCTAGCCCTGTGGGAGGCGATGGTACCGGACTTGGAGGAAGACGAGTTTAGCCAGGTCGTGGAGTCCCTGGCTCCGCGCATGGGGTGCAGCCCAGCCTCGGTGCGCCATCACATCTATGCAGCTGCCGTGTTGCACAAGCTACCGAGGCTTTACGCCAAAGTTGCCGGTGCGGGCCTGCTAGACATGGATCGGGTGGTGGGCGTGGCCTTAAGCCTGCGCGGAGTGCCGGAGGAGCACTGGGCGGCCGTCGATGCTCACCTGTCCGACTACCTCACCCCGCAGGTACCGATGCAGGTTCTGCCCAGCCGACGCGCCATCGTGCGGCGCCTGCGTTCCTTTGTGGACTCCCTACTACCGAATTTTTATGCACGAGAAGCCCCGCGGCGGGTGCTGCGCCACGGCGAGGGGCTGTCCCGTTTTGATCTGCGTCTGCCGAGGGATCAGGCACACGCGGTCTATCAGGCGCTCGCGGCGATCGCTCGGCGGGAAGACTGCTGTCTCTCTGAGGCGTTGTTCCACCTGGCCACGCAGGCGGGGGAGTTCCGGGTGACCCTGCACCTCTTCGGTGACGGTACCGGCCCGGTACACATGGTGGGAGCGGGCGATCTCGTGGCCGCGCAGGGGAGATTCTGGGCGAGGCGGATTACGCATCGCCGCGACTTAAGCACGGTGCGCGAGTCGATCGGCCACGATCCCTCCGAGGTGCTCGCGGTCGCAGTTCGGCTGCGCGACGGCGGCTGCCGCTACCCGGGGTGTAGCGCGCAGCGCACGGAGTTGCACCACGTCATTGAGTACGAGGTGGGCGGCCCGACCGCGCTGACTAACCTGGCCTGCCTGTGCCGGAAGCACCACAACATGCTGACTTTCGACGAGGCTAGGATGTTCATGACGCACTCCGGAGTGTGTCGATGGACGTTCCGGGACGGCACCACCCTCGCCACGCTGCCCGAAGGCCCGTTGGCCAGGCCGCGGTACGCGACCTGGTCCTATAACTGGGGGCACTACTTGCGGCGGCGGTACCAGGAGATCAGATCGTCGGTGGAGGAATCGCCGGTATCGGGCTCCACGCGCCCGGAGACGGCGGAAGCAAGCTCGTTGGCCTGCTTCTTGCCCAGCTCCACGCCCCACTGATCGAAGGAGTTGATGCCCCATACCACGCCCTGCACGAAGGTGATGTGCTCGTAGAGGGCGATGAGCGCGCCCAGGCAATGGGGGGTGAGTTCCTCGGCTAGGATGGTGGTGGAGGGGCGATTGCCCGGCATGACGCGGTGTGCGGGCAGTTCACCCTGCGTGCCGAAGGCCAGCACCTTGGTCTGGGCGAAGAAATTGCCCATGAGCAGGTCGTGCATGGCCTCATCGCCCTCCTTGGGGCGAACGAAGCCGATGAAGTCCGCCGGGATCAGCCGCGTTCCCTGGTGCATGAGCTGGAAGAAGGCGTGTTGGCCGTTGGTGCCCGGCTCGCCCCAGAAGATCTCCCCGGTGTCATGGGCCACGGGGTTGCCGTGGCGGTCCACGGACTTGCCATTGGACTCCATGGTGAGCTGCTGGAGATACGCGGGGAAACGGGACAGATCCTGGGAATAGGGCAGCACCGCGTGGGTCTGCGCGCCCAGGAAGTTGGAGTACCAGACGTTCAGCATGGCCATGAGCACTGGCACGTTGCGCTCGAACGGAGTGGTGCGGAAGTGCTCGTCCATCGCGTGGAAGCCCTCTAGGAAATGCATGAAGTCCCGGGGGCCGATCACCGCCATGATGGAAAGCCCGATGGCGGAGTCCACGGAATAACGGCCCCCCACCCAGTCCCAGAAGCCGAACATATTGGCGGTGTCGATGCCGAACTCCGCGACCTTTTTCGCGTTGGTAGATACCGCCACGAAGTGCTTGGCCACGGCGGCCTCGTCGCCGTCGAAGGCGTCGAGAATCCACCGCTTGGCCACGGCCGCGTTGGTCAGGGTTTCCTGGGTGGTGAAGGTCTTGGAGGCCACGATGAAGAGGGTGGAGGCGGGATCGAGGCCGTCGAGGGTGGCCGCCATGTCGGCGGGGTCGATGTTGGAGACGAACTCCGCGGTAATGCCCGCGGTGGCGTAGGGGCGCAGGGCCCGGGTCACCATCGCGGGGCCGAGGTCGGAACCGCCGATGCCGATGTTGACGACCTTCTTGATCGTGTGCCCGGTGTGGCCCCGCCAGGCCCCGGAGCGCAGGCCGGCGGCGAAGTCTCGCATCCGGCCGAGCACCTCGTGGACGTCGGCGGCCACGTCCTGGCCGTCCACGGTGAGCTCGGCGGAGGCGGGCAGGCGCAGCGCGGTGTGCAGCACGGCGCGATCCTCGGTGGTGTTGATGTGCTCGCCGCGGAACATGGCCTCGGTGCGTTCGCGCACGCCCGACTCCTCGGCCAGGGTCAGCAGGTCGCTGAGGGTGGCGGCGTCGATGAGGTTCTTAGAGAGATCGACGTGGAGGCCGGCGGCGTCGAAGGTGAGGCTGGCGGCGCGCTGGGGATCGCGAAAGAGTTCGCGCAGGTCGAGGTCGGTGGGGCGGGACTGGAGTTTCTGCCAAGCGGTCATGGCCTCTGCTTTCTTTGACGGGGTAGGGGCTACGGGGACAAATATACTTTAGTGCCTATTTTTTGGCGTGCTCTTTACAGCTAACCCGCAGGGGTGTAGCTTAGTGTCCGGAATTACTAAATGGTAATGCCGGACACTAAGGATATGGGAGGGTGCTATGCGCATATCTCGTAAGGCCGCTGCCGCTTTTGCGGCAGCGTTCATTTCTCTCGGCGGCATGACGGTCGCCACGGCGTCGGCGGATGAAAACTGCAAAACGGCGCTTAATAATGATAATTCGGGGGTGACCGCCATCTGCCATAACCCCACCGGATCGGTGACCACTGCTAATCTGTACGTTGATTGCCAGCCTAATTGGCACAACCCGCATGTGCGGAAGTCTATTGGTCCTGGGGAAACGGTGTCCTTCTCTACCAAGTGTGGTGGCTGGTCCAGGATCGTTTCCGCCAGTGCGTGGCTGGGCTAGGTGAGGCCGCGATGATCGAGGTGGAGAATCTTCACTACCGGTATTCTCGCTCTCGGCCCGTTCTCAACGGGGTCAGCTTTTCCCATAAAGAAGGGCTGGTCTCTCTGTTGGGTGAAAACGGCGCGGGAAAATCGACCCTCATGAGGATCCTGGCCACGGAGGTGACCTCCGGATATGACGGCACGGTGGTGGTGGCCGGTGAGGACCTTGATGGGGGATCGGTGCGGAGGATTCGCTCCTCCGTGGGATGGGTGCCCCAGGATTTTCCCTTCGATTCATCGCAGAAAGTACAGTCCATTATGCGCGATGTCGCCTGGTTGCGGGGCGTGAAGCGCGCCGATAGGGAGGAGGCCATCGCCCGTTCCCTGCGGCAGGTGGGTCTGGAGGATCGCGGTGGCGATAAGGCCGGCAATCTGTCCGGCGGACTGCGCAGGAGGCTGGTGATTGCCGCCGGGCTGGTGCACGATCCCTCGCTGCTGCTGCTCGATGAACCGACCGCGGGATTGGATCCCAAGAACAGGCGATCGATCATGTCCATTTTGCAAAAACGGGCAGCGGCGGGGACGGCCATTGTGATGAGCACGCACGTGGCCGAGGATGTCATGCAGACGGATCGCGTCGCATTCCTCGCGCACGGAAGAATCGTTGCGAGCGGAAAAGCGGATAGCTTCATGCGGGAATATGGCGATATGGAATCCGCCTTCGAGATGCTCACGGAGGGGTAGTCGTGCTTGGGTTTCGTTTTCTGAGGATAATAATACCTTTGATGCCTCTGCCCGTCTTGGCCTATGCCCTGGGCGGGGCGCAGGTTTTTGGGTACTGGCCCTCCTTTAACGCCCAGGCCTGGAACGTGATCACCCTCGGCGGTATGCTCCTTGCCCTGGGGGCCGCGTGGTCGGTGGCGGGTGCCCGCGTGGAGTACCTGCGATCCTGCTCCAGGTCTGGGGTGAGGTTCTTCTTCTTACTCATGCTCCCCGTGCTGATGGGCGGGTATCTTTTCCTCGGGGCCTCTCTCGGTATCCTGCTCTGGAAGCTGATGGCGGTGACCCCGGGCGGCGAGCCCTGGTGGTGGTTGGCAGGGTACTATCTTCTCTGGCCGCCTGCGGCCGGCGCCGCCGGGATGGCGATGGGGGTGGTGCTGCACGGTAAAAAGATTCTGGCCCCCGTGGCGGCCTTTTTCTTCGCCGCCCTCCTAGTTCTTGCGGGGAAGTATCACCATGCGTTTTCTCCCCTCCCGATCGTGGTTCCCCCGGCGGAGGGGCTGGGCGATCGGGTAGATCTTTCTCTCTCCGTGGGGCATGGCATTGCCTCGGTCTTCTCCCTCATGGTGTTCCTTTGGCTTTGCCTTTTATTTCTTCTGGTGGGAAGAAAGGGGAGGGTGGCGGTATCCTCGCTGTGTGCCGCGTTGCTGATTCTTCTTGCGGTCCTGGTCCCGGGGTATGACCTGGTGCCCCGAGCCCTTCCGCAGAGGCTTTCCTGCACCGATGAGTATCGGGGAAGCAGGGTCTGCGGGTGGGAGGAAAGTCGTGTCTATATCGAGGCCTTGAACGGCAAGTGGCCCGAATATGTCGATTTCCTCCGGGGGGCCGGGGTGCGCGTTCCCGAGGGCATAACCACCACGCATTCTTTGCGCGATTTTCCGAGGGCAGATGGCAATCCCACGCTGGATTCCATCAGACACCAGGCGGCGATGCTGTCTACTGTAGCTTCGTCGTATCTTCGTGATCAGATGCGGGGATGCGTGGATTATGATCCCAGTTTCTACGAGACTATAGGATTCGAGATTGGGCTTGTGGCCAAAAGGATTCTTTTTCCGGGTGCTCCCAGGTATGTTTCTTTTTCTACGCACGATGGCAGGATTAGCGACTGGATGGGGGATCGAACCGATGCCGATGCGCTCGCCCGGGAGATAAAGCCCTACGTCATGGAGTTGGAGAAGTGCGCAGATCCCAATACGGCGGTGGGGCCGTGGTAGGTTATTTTCACGTGCGCCAGTGGGGCGCGAGTTCCCTGGTTTTTCTCATGGCGCTGGCGGCGGCATGGAAGTACGATACGGCGCTGCCGCACCCCCTGGGAGATTTTATTCAACCAGAGAATCATCTGGCCAATTTCCTCCCCTGCGCGGTGGTCGTGGTGCTGTTCCTGCTGCTGTTATCCCGATGGGATTACTTGTACGAGCGATCCATTACGGCCAGGGACGTGCGGGGCGCAAAAGCACTGCTCATCGCCCTGGTGACGGCCGAAGTGGGATTGCTTGTCTTGGTGCTCGTAGCCCGCTATTGCGTGCCGAGCCTTATCCTCGTGGTGTGCCTCCACAGTGCGCTGGCGGTCGGCATTCTTCTCATTCTTTGGGGTTTTTCTCGCCGCCTCGCGGCGTGGTTGGCCCTTATCGTCGCCTTGTTTCTGGGAAGCACGGGCTGGTTTCCGTCCCTATTCTTCCTATTCGGCAATTCGACGGGCCTTGGCATTTCGCCCGTCCTGGCAGCGGTAGAAATACTGATTGCTTGCCTGGGCGTGATCCATTTTATTAACCCAATTTTCCCCGCCCCATGCGCAGCAGAATAGCGGCCAGGGCGGGTCCTTCCTCCCCGATCTCCTCGCGGAAGTGATTGATGATGGCCACCTCGCGGGCGTGCACCAGGCGGGTGCCGCCGGAGTCGCGGCGGGTGCGGCCGATGATCCGGGAGATCTCGGTGCGGCGCTTGACGGCGTCGAGAATCTCCTGGTCGAGCCTGTTGATTTCCTCGCGGTAGCGCTGGATCTCGTCCTCGGTGCTCATGGAACTATATTGCCACGGCCGCCGGGTAGGTTGGTAGGCATCATGGATTATTCTCTCAATGAACAGCAACGCGCGGCGGTGGAGCACACGGGCTCCCCGCTGCTCATCGTGGCGGGTGCGGGCTCGGGCAAGACCGCCGTGCTCACCCGGCGCATCGACTACCTGATGCGCCACCGGGGGGTGCAGCCGGGGCAGATCCTGGCCATCACCTTCACCAATAAGGCGGCCGCGGAAATGCGCGAGCGGCTGGGGCCCATTGCGCAGCGCATGTGGGTGTCTACCTTCCACTCCGTGTGCGTGCGGATCCTGCGCCAGCAGGCGCAGCTTGCGGGCCTGAAGCAGAACTTCACCATTTACGATGCGGACGATTCCCGCCGCCTGCTGGGCATGATCGCCAAGGAAATGAACCTCGATCCCAAGCGGCTGACCCCTCGGGCGCTGGCCGCGGCGATCTCCCATGCCAAAAACGAGCTTACCGAGCCCGAGGAGGCGACGCTGGCGCGGGTCTACGCGGAATACCAGGCGCGCCTGCGCCAGGCCAATGCCGTGGACTTTGACGACCTCATCGGGGAGGTGGTGCGGATCTTCTGGGACTATCCGCAGGTAGTGGAGTACTATCGGCGCCGCTTCCGGCACGTGCTCATCGACGAATACCAGGACACCAACCACGCCCAGTACGAGCTGGTGTCTACCCTGGTGGGCCGCGGCGAGGGGGCCAGCGAGCTGTGCGTGGTGGGCGATTCCGACCAGTCCATCTACGCCTTCCGCGGGGCCACGATCCGCAACATCGAGGAGTTCGAACGGGATTTTCCGGACGCGCGCACGGTGCTGCTGGAACAGAATTACCGCTCCACCCAGACCATCCTGGACGCCGCCAACGCGGTGATCGCGCGGAACGAGAATCGCCGAGACAAGCGCCTGTGGACCGCCCTGGGACAGGGGGAGAAGATCCTGGGCTATGTGGCGGATAACGAGCACGACGAGGCTCGTTATATCGCGGCGGAGGTGGATCGGCTCGTCGATAGCGGAATGACGTACTCCGACATCGCGGTGATGTATCGCACCAATAACTCCTCGCGGGCGCTGGAGGACGTGTTCATCCGCACGGGGGTGCCGTACAAGGTGGTGGGCGGTACTCGCTTTTATGAGCGCCGCGAGATCCGCGACGTGGTGGCCTACCTGCGGGTCCTGGATAACCCGGAGGACACGGTGAGTGCGCGGCGGATCGTCAATACGCCCAAGCGCGGGATCGGTGAGCGCGCGCAGTCGTTCATCGCGCTGCACGCCGAGCAGGAGGGGATCTCTTTTAGCCGGGCGCTGGAGGATGCCGCGGCGGGTAAGGTGGACATGCTTGGGGTTCGGGGCCGCAACGCGGTGGGGCGCTTCGTGCAGATGATGGCTAGGCTGCGGGAGAACATGTCCGAGAACATCGGGGAGCTCATCAACGAGATCCTGGAGGCCACCGGCTATCGCACGCAGCTGGAGGGATCCAGCGATCCTCAGGACGGTGCGAGGCTAGACAACCTCAACGAGCTGGTCTCCGTGGGGCGCGAGTTTTCCTCCGAGGCCGCCCACCGGGAGGACTTCGACGGCAGCCTCCAGGCCTTCCTCGAGCGCGTCTCCCTGGTGGCGGACGCGGATCAGATCCCGGACGAGGAACAGGGCATGGTGACGCTGATGACCCTGCACACGGCCAAGGGACTGGAGTTCCCGGTGGTGTTCCTCATTGGGTGGGAGGACGGTCAGTTCCCGCACCTGCGTTCCCTGGGCGATCCCAGGGAGCTGGCGGAGGAGCGTCGATTAGCCTACGTGGGGATTACTCGCGCGCGGGAGCGGCTGTACCTTACCCGCGCCACGCTGCGCTCGGCCTGGGGCAACCCGATCAACAATCCGCCCAGCCGCTTTCTGCAGGAGATCCCCTCGAACCTTATCGAGTGGAAGGACGAGGAGAAAGGGAAGAAAAAGATGGCCCCCCAGCGCACCAGGAACAACAGCCTGCACCTGGTGGTGGGGGATCGGGTCAATCACGCCAAGTACGGCCTGGGCACCGTGATTGCCGCAGACGGAATAGGCGCACACGCTACGGTGACTATCGATTTCGGTTCGGCCGGGACGGTGCGCCTGATGCTCATCGGCGGGTTGCCGATGGAGAAGCTATAGGGAGATGCCGTGCGCGGCGAGCCACGGCACGGGGTCGATGGCGTCGCCGCCGGCGGGGTGCACCTCGAAGTGGAGGTGGGGGCCGGTGGAGAAGCCCAGGCTGCCCATCCCGGCGATGACCTGGCCGGCGGTGACGCGCTCGCCCACGCTGACCGAGAGGGTGGACATGTGGCCGTAGACGGTGACGGTGCCGTCATCGTGGCGGATGCGGATCCACTGGCCGAAGCCGGAGGCCGGGCCGGAGTCGATCACGGTGCCGTCGAGCACGGCCCGGATGGGGGTGCCCTCGGCGTTGGCGATGTCCACGCCCTTGTGGAAGGTGCCCCAGCGCACCTCGAAGGCGGAGGTGAATACCCCGATGGCGGGCTTGACCGCACCGAGGGCGTTGGCCACGGCGGTGGAGGAGCCCTCCTGGCCGGGGGCGGTGGAGGACTGGGCGGTCAGCAGGGCGGCCTTGGCCGCCTCGGCGCGCTCGGAGGCGTACTTGACGGCCTTGCCGAGCTGATCTTCGATGCCGGTGGCCGGCTTGAACTCGGAGATCGCCAGGATCTGCGGGGAGGAGGCGGGAAGCTCCTCGGCATCGCTGGCCAGGGCGTAATTGACGGAGTGGGAGCCGGAGTGCTGCGCGGCGGCGGCCCCGCCCGCCCCCGCGGTAGAAACGGCGCCCGTGGCTACGGCCATGAGGGCGATGCGGCCCTTGGTCGTCTGAGAGGGATTGAATTTGTGGTGCCTGCCCAACTCGTTCACTTCCATCCGTCGAAGTAACGCCACGTTAGCGAATCGTGACCCTTTCGTTATCTACGAAGTGTAACGATAGCGTCTCGGTGGGAGCGGGGCAACCTGTTTTGCCCTATATCGGAGATATGCTGGCACGGTGAGCAAGAAGATGAGCAGTAATAGACGCCCCGGAGATTCCCGGCGCCGCGCCCACCGCGAGGTGACCGCGCCCACCGCGCAGCGGGATAAGGCCGCTCAGCGCTACCTGCCCACGGTGCTCTTGCCGCACGTGGTGGTGCTGTTAGTCATCGTGGTCATCGCCATGACCGGCCTGCTCGTGACCTCCACCTCCCTGGGGGCCATGCCCGCCGCGACGGCGCAACTCTGGCTGATCCTCAACATGGCCCCCATTCGGCTGGGCGGGATCACCCTGGGCTTTCTACCCCTGCTGCCCGCCGCGGGCATGATTTGGCTGCTCAGCCGTGCCCGACCCACCCGCCGATTCGAGGTGGGCCTGTTGCTGGGTGTGCCGCTGGCGCTCACCGGGATCGCCTGGCTCATGCTTCTCGATGCCCGCGCTGTCTACCCCGTCGATGTGCCCTCCCCCTGGGCCTTCCTCACCACCCTCATCGTGCATACCCTGGCGCTGCTGCTGGGCCGCCCCCGGCCGCAGTGGGCCCGGGACGCGGTGCGTTACCTCCTGTATCTCCTCGGCGCCGCGGCGGTGGTGTGGCTGGTGGCGTTGGTGTGGAACTGGCGGGAGGTGGGACCCGGCGCGGTGGCGGTGAGCCTGCTCTATCTGCCCAACGCGGTGATCGCGGCGGCGGCAGTGTTACTGGGGGCGGAGTTCCATGCGGGGGAGGCGTCGATCAGCCTCTTTAGTATTCACCTGGTGCCGCTGCCGCCGCTGCCGCTCTTCGCGGTGCCGGGGCAGGCCTGGCCCTGGGCCGTGAGTCTGTTGGCGATCCCGGCCGGGGCGGCCGTGACGCTGTGGTGGCGGCGGACACCGACCTGGCGCGAGGCGGTGTACGCGGGCGGCTGCGCGGGGGTGCTGACCCTGGTGGGTACCCACCTGGCCGGCGGTGAGCTGGGGGTCTACGGGGCGACCGGGCCGCTGGCCTGGCTGGCGGGACCGCTGGCCTTTGTCTGGGTGGCCGGGGTGGGGGTCGCGGCTGGGTTGGTGCGCACCGCGGCGGGTAGGCTGAGCGCGTGACATTGAATGTTGTGGTTTTGGTATCCGGCAGCGGAACGCTGCTCCAGGCTATCCTGGATCATCAGGGGGGCTACCGGGTGACCAAGGTGATCGCCGATCAACCCTGTCGCGCCCTGGAGCGCGCGGCGGACGTCGGGGTGCCCACCGAGGTCGTGGCCATGCAGCCCGATCGCCACGCCTGGAATGTCACGCTTGCCGACGCCGTGGGCTCCCCCGACCTGGTGGTCTCCGCCGGGTTCATGAAGATCCTGGGACCGGCCTTCCTCGATCGCTTCGGGGGGCGCACCATCAATACCCACCCGGCCCTGCTGCCGGCCTTCCCCGGGGCGCACGCCGTGCGCGACGCCCTTGCCTACGGGGTGAAGGTCACCGGTTCGACCGTGCACTACGTCGATGAGGGCGTGGACACCGGCCCGATCATCGCGCAGGAGCCGGTGCGGGTGGAGCCGGGGGACGACGAGGCCATGCTGCACGAGCGCATTAAGACCGTTGAACGCCAACTCATTGTGCGGGTGCTATCCGCACAGCAACAGGAGAATCTCAGATGAGCGAAAGCCGCAAGGGCATCAAGCGCGCCCTGCTGAGCGTCTATGACAAGACCGGCCTGGTGGAACTGGCCACCGCCCTGCACCAGGCGGGGGTGGAGATCGTCTCCACCGGCTCCACCGCCGCGACCGTGGCGGGCGCCGGGCTGCCGGTGACCCGGGTGGAGGAACTCACCGGCTTCCCGGAGTGCCTGGAGGGCCGGGTCAAGACCCTGCACCCGCGCGTCCACGCCGGCATCCTGGCCGATACCCGCAAGGAGGATCACCTGGCCCAGCTCGAGGAGCTGGGCGTGGAGCCGTTCGAGCTGGTGGTGGTCAACCTCTACCCGTTTAGCCAAACGGTGGCCTCGGGGGCGGATTTTGACGCCTGCGTGGAGCAGATCGATATCGGAGGCCCCTCGATGGTGCGCGCCGCGGCCAAGAACCACCCCTCGGTGGCCGTGGTGGTCAATCCCGAACGCTACGCGGAGGTGGCCCGCGCCGTGGCGGACGGCGGATTTGACCTGGAGCAGCGCCGGGCGCTGGCCGCCGAGGCCTTCCGACACACCGCCGAGTACGACATCGCCGTGGCCACCTGGATCTCCGAGGGGCAGTGGGTGGGGGGCTCCTACCGCCTGGCCCACGAGCTGCGCTACGGCGAGAACCCGCACCAGGACGCCGCGCTGTACGTGGCCGGCGGTGGCCTGGCCGGTGCCACCCAGCACCACGGCAAGGAGATGAGCTACAACAACTACCAGGACGCCGACGCCGCCTGGCGTGCCGCCTGGGATCACGCCGAGCCGTGCGTGGCCATCATCAAGCACGCCAATCCCTGCGGCATCGCGGTGGCCGGGGACATCGCCGCCGCTCACGCCGCCGCCCACGCCTGCGATTCGCTCTCCGCGTACGGCGGGGTGATCGCCGCTAACCGCGAGGTGACCCTGGCGATGGCCGAGCAGATCAAGCCGATCTTCACCGAGGTGGTCATCGCACCCTCCTACGCCCCGGAGGCGCTGGACCTGCTCCGGACCAAGAAGAACCTGCGCATCCTGGAGGCCGAGGCCCCCGAGCGCGGGGCGAAGGAGATCAAGCAGATTTCCGGCGGCCTGCTGGTGCAGCGCAGCGACGCTCTCGACGCCGAGGGCGACGATCCCGCCGCCTGGACGCTGGTGGCCGGCGAGGATTCCGAGCAGGTGCGCAAGGAACTGGAGTTTGCCTGGCGCACCGTGCGCGCGGTGAAGTCCAACGCCATCCTCATTGCCCGCGAGGGAGCCACCGTGGGGGTGGGCATGGGGCAGGTCAATCGCGTGGACTCCGCCAAGCTCGCGGTGGAGCGCGCCAACACCTTGGGCGAGGGCAATCGCACGGAGGGGGCCGTGGCGGCCTCCGACGCCTTCTTCCCCTTCGCCGACGGCTTCGAGGTGCTGGCTCAGGCCGGGGTCAAGGCCGTGGTGCAGCCTGGCGGCTCCATCCGCGACGACGAGGTGATCGAGGCCGCGAAGAAGGCCGGGGTGACGATGTACCTCACGGGCGCGCGGCACTTCGCGCACTGAGCAACTCGAGGGTGCGTGCCACCCGTTCCTCGGGCGGGGGGGTGTGCAACACGTCGAGGGCGGCGTCCGCCAGCATGATGGCCGTGGGGGGCAGACCCTCGCCCTGGTGGGGGGCCACGCCGGTATTATCGCGCATCTCGATCACGGACATGGCGATGTGGAAGGGCAGCATACAGCGGGGATCTCCGGCCCCCACGATGTCCGCCGCCAGGGCCTCGAAGGTGGTGCGCAGGCCCTCGCGCTGGGCGTGGTACTCCGCGAATTCCTCGGAGGCGGCGATGGGCAGCTGGTAGAGTCGCCCCACGTTCCACCGGCTCGAAAGCAGGAGTCGGGATTCCGCCGCCACCAGCGACCACAGCCGCTGGGGCGCGGAGGCCTCCGTGGCCCCCAGGTAGTCCGCGAGCTGCGCCGAGGGTTCGATGGTGGACTTCAAGAGGGTGAGGAAGATCTCCGCCTTGGACGGGAAGTGATAGTACAGGGAGGCCTGCCGGATTCCCACGGCATCGGCGATCTGATGCGTGGAGGTGGTGGCAAAGCCCTGCACGGTAAAAAGCTCCGAGGCGGCGTCGAGGATCTCCTCGCGCGCGGTATTGCCGCGACGGCGCGGGCTGTTCTTGCGGGGTCGTCCCACTGCTCCTGCCATAGCGCTGGCTCCTTATGAAACGTCGGTGTCGATGGTGATGGTATTGCGCGCGGCCACCGAGCGGATCACGAGGGAGAGCGATCGGGCGGCGGCGCCGAAGGCGCTGCGCTGTAGGGCCGGTAGGTCGCGCGCGGGCAGCGTGGAGGGGACGCGATCGCGCCAGCGCTGCGCCTCTAGCTCCATGCCGGTGATCCAGGCCTGGGTGAGGGACTCGTTTTCCTCCTGCGTGAGGTGGTGTGCGCACTGCCGTAGGAGGGCGGCCGGGCCGAGGAGATGCTCCTGGATGCTCACGGTGGCATCGAGATCCGGCAGGCCGTCGAGGGTGCGCATGGCCGGTGGGCGCTGCCGCAGGGCCTGGTCGAGCGAGGGCGGGGCCGGGGACGTGCCAAGATCACGGCCCATCTCCCAGAAACCGGATTGCACACTGGGGATCCGCGGGGCCACCCACAGCAGGGGCGTGGAGGGCAGCGCCTCGCCGCGGGCGAGCGCGCCCACCGGGATCACGGGGGGCTCATCTGCCAGGGAGGGGGAACCCAGGAGGCGTGCGGTGAGCCGGGAGTACCACCGTGCCACGGTCACGGCCGCCTCGCCGTGGCGCAGCGCGTTGCGGGCCAGGTCGTGGGACTCCGCGATGAAGCCGCGCAGCTGGGCGGGCTCGGCGCAGGCGGGAGCCTGGTCGAGAAGATCGGTCAGCGAAGGGTGCATGGGTACTAGCATAAATGGCAGGAACCCGCCCACTACCAAGAGTGGGCGGGTTCATCCGCTGTTGTGATTCTTCCCAGTTAGCGACTGGTGAACGGCAGGAGAGCCATCTCGCGCGCGTTCTTCACGGCGGTGGCGACCTCGCGCTGCTGCTTTGGGGTCAGCCCCGTGACGCGGCGCGAACGGATCTTGTGGCGATCGGAGATGAACTGACGAAGGGTGTTGATGTCCTTGTAGTCCACCGTTTCGATGCCCGCTGCCTTCAGCGGGTTCTTCTTGGGGCGACGGCTCTGCTCCACGCGAGCGCGCTTTGCGTTGTTACGCTTCATTGATGCACAACTCCTACCAGCTGGACTTACGGACACCCGGCAGCTCACCGCGGTGAGCCATCTCGCGCATGCGCACGCGAGAGAGGCCGAACTTGCGGAGGTAACCGCGCGGACGGCCGTCGTGGGAGTCACGGTTGCGAACACGGACGGGGGAGGCGTCGCGCGGCTGACGGTTCAGCTCGAACTGCGCGTCCAGGCGCTCCTCATCGGACGAGTTCGGGTTCTTGATAATGGCCTTGAGCTCGGCGCGACGCTCCGCGTAGCGGGCGACAACTTCCTTGCGCTGCTCATTCTTGGCGATCTTGGACTTCTTAGCCATGAATTATCGCTCCTCGCGGAACTCGACGTGCTTGCGGGCTACCGGATCGTACTTCTTCAGCGTGATGCGATCCGGGTTGTTGCGCTTGTTCTTCCGGGTGACATAGGTGTAACCGGTGCCAGCCGTCGACTTCAGCTTGATGATCGGGCGAACGTCGTTGCGTGCCATCTGTTAGATCTTCTCCCCACGTGCTCGAATCTTGGCGACCACGGCCTCAATGCCATCGCGGTCGATGACCTTCAGGCCCTTGGTGGACACGTTGAGGGTGATGGTACGGCCCTCGGAGGGCAGATAGAACCGACGGCGCTGGATGTTGGGGTTCCAACGGCGCGACGTACGGCGGTGCGAGTGCGAGACGGACTTGCCGAACTGCGGCTTGCGTCCCGTGACCTGGCAAATAGCCGACATGGGTGTAACTTTCTCCTAGCCGCCCACGTCAAAGCACTAAAAGTCAGCAGACGGGGGCGAAGACGAATGTTTTTCGACAACAGCAATCGACAATCCTAGCGCCTCGGGCCCAAATCTCCTAATTGTCGGGCCAGCCGGAGGGCCAGGTTGGTGCGGTCGCGAGCGCGCAGCTTGCGCAGCAGGGCGGAGACGTGATTTTTCACGGTGCCCTCGGCCAGGACCAATTCCTCGGCGATCTCCCTGTTGCTCAGGCCCCACGCCACGAGTCGTGCCACGGTCTTTTCCGTGCGGGTCAGCAGGGCCAGCTCGCTGTGGGCATAACGGGTCACCCGGGGATCGAGCGCCAGGCCGCCAGCGAGAGCCGCGCGCATGGCGGAGACAAGTTCCTCCGGGGATACCCCCTTGAGGATATAACCGGAGGCGCCGGCCTCGATGAGGGAGGAGACCAAGCCCGGTTGGTCGAAGGTGGTGAGCACCAGCACGTCCAGGCCGCTGCAACCCGGCATGGCGGCGTCGGTGACCACGATGTCCGGGTGGTGGGCGCGGATCAGGGCGCTCACCAGGGAACCATCGGTGGCGGTGGCGACGACCTCGACGTCCGGGAACGTTTCCAGCACCATGCGCAGGCCGTGGAGAACCACCTGATGATCGTCGATCAGTATGACGCGCACAGCACCTCCATGCGCAGGCGGAACCCCTCGTCGGCGGAGGCGGTGACGCGCCCGCCGATCTCCCGGGCGCGGCGATCGAGCGAGGTGATCTCATAACCGGGAGTAAAAGAGGTGGGGGAGCCGTCGTCCCGGGCCTGGATGCGTAACCCGCCGTGCTCGGCCTGGACTTCGATGCGTACCGGC
Organism: Corynebacterium sp. zg-331; assembly: GCF_014267345.1. Classification (GTDB taxonomy): domain Bacteria; phylum Actinomycetota; class Actinomycetes; order Mycobacteriales; family Mycobacteriaceae; genus Corynebacterium. The sequence continues at coordinate 45,214 of NZ_JACMYD010000005.1, read as the reverse complement.
GTCGCTGTGGCGTACTACGTTGGTCAGGGCCTCCTGGGTAAAGCGCAGGGCCAGCAACGCCAGGGGTTCCGGGGCCTGCCCGCCGCCCGTGACGTGGACGCGCAGCGTGGTAGAGGAAAAGGAGTCGGCTACGGAGCGCAGGGTCTGTATGAGGTCGCCGTCGCGCAGCTCGATGGGCGTCATGGCCCGCACCGTGGCGCCCATGTCGTCCAGGGCCGCGATAGCGGTGTCGCGGGCCCTGGTGAGTTCCCGGCGGGCTGGATCGGCGGGCAGTCGCAGCGCGGCGTCGATGCCGAGGACGACGGCGGTGAGGCGGTGGCCCAGGCCGTCGTAGAGCGAGCGGGCCGTGCGCTCGCGCTCGCGGGTCAGGAGAAGATCCTGAGCCATGGTGGCCTGGCGCTGGAGCTGCTGGATCTGGGCGGCGAAGGCGTAGCCCACGCCCAGCAGCGCGCCGATAGAGAGGGATTCGGACAGGGCCCGGGTGGGATGACCCGTAGAGAGATGGATGATACCGGTGAGGGCCGTGACGAGGGCTAGGAAGATCAGCGCCGCTACCCGGTGAATGCTGAAGACGGGCACAAGGATGGCCAGGAACAAAACGATGGCGCTGGATACCCAATTGGCGGTGATGTAGCAGGCTAGGGATACCAGGCAAAAGGCTAGCCCGGTCAGGCGGGGAGCGACGCCGCGCGACCACAGGGCGCACAGCGCGAGTCCGAGGGCGGCGCCAAGCGGCGCGTGCCGCGATCCGACGAAGGCCAAGGTATAGAGGACAAGTGCCAGGCCGAAAAGCAGGTGGAGGTAAAAGCGCGGGACGGCGGGCATGGTTTCCACGCTACCTAGGTCTACCCATGACCGGGGTCATGATTATGCGTGACCGCGGGGCCTGGTGCGTGGGTCGCGGCGGCGGTTGAGTGAAGCCATGACGACTTTTCCGCGTATTCCGGTGAACTGGTGGGGCCTTACGCTGCGCGCGGTGATGGCCTGTGCGGTGCTTTTTACAGGCAATGCGGTGCGTCCGCGGGGCGAGGACAACCCCGCGGCGGTGGGCGGCGTGGTACCTGATGAGCTGCCTGCTCATCGTCGCGTTCACGGTGGCGTGGATGCGCTGGGTGGAAGGACGGCCGATGCGGGGGGTTCTGGCGCGGCCGGGAACCTTCTGGCTGGGTACCGCGATCATCGTGCCGTTGATGCTCGTGGTGCATCTTCTTTATATCGGGATCGGCTACCTGCGGGGCGCGGTCACCACGGAGTTTCTGGGGCAGTATCCCACCGGGTGGGTGTTGGTGGGCAGCGTGATCTTTGCCTTCGTGCGTTCCTATATTCTTCAGGGGTTGCCGGAGGAGCTGGTCTATCGCGGCTGGCTGGCCGACGTCACGCGCGATATCCGCGCCTTACCCTGGCCTGGACCACGGCGGCCTTCACGATCATCCATCTTCTTTCCTCCGGTGGGCAGGAGAGCCCGGGGGACCGGGTGATCTACCTGATACTTCCCCTGGGGATGGGGCTGTTGGCGGGGGCGCTGCGGCTGACTACGGGTTCCCTCTGGGCTGGGGTGGCCACTCACGGAGGCATGCACATGATCAATAGCCTGATTCCCTGGCTGGTGGTGCCGCAGGGTTGTGATGCGGCCTGGGTGGCGTTGTTCGGCGGTGTGCAGGCGCTGGTGGCGGCGGGGATCCTGCGGCGGCGGGGATTTTCGGAACGCGGACCCCATATAGTAGGGTGCTAAAGGATTTGACCGAGCCGACCTAGGCACGATCCCCCTGGGAACCGACCTAGTGTACAACCTTAGGAATCGAGAGATATGAAGAAGGATATCCACCCGGATTACCACCCGGTGGTGTTCCAGGACGCTGGCACTGGCCAGAAGTTCCTGACGCGTTCCACCGCCACCAGCAACCGCACCGTGGAGTGGGAGGACGGCAACGAGTACCCGCTCATCGTGGTGGACGTGACCAGCGAGTCGCACCCGTTCTGGACCGGCGCTCAGCGCGTCATGGATACCGCCGGCCGCGTGGAGAAGTTCCAGCGTCGCTTCGGTGGCATGGCTCGCCGTAAGAAGAAGACCCAGGCTTAAGGTAAGGAGGGAAGAAGAAAATGGCAGTACCTAAGTTCCGCAAGTCCCGCGCCAACACGCACGCGCGTCGCTCGCAGTGGAAGGCCAACAACGTCGCCCTCCAGGAGGTGACCATCGACGGCCAGACCGTGCGCATCCCGCGCCGCCTGGTCAAGGCCGCCCAGCTCGGCCTGGTGGACGTGGAGCAGTTCTAGGCTCCGGTCCCGGCCCTGTCGTGCCCCTCGGGGCACGATTTTTTTTATGCAGTAAGCGCACAGGAAGTGGGCAGTAACTCTCATGGAGCTGGAACGCCCCTCGCAGCGAAGCGTCAGCGGTCGGGGGCATAATCGGGTGCCATGGATAAGAACAACGGCACCAACGGGCAGAATTGGGGCTGGGAGCAGCCGCGTCACGAGGAGACCGAGGTAATCGCGCAACCTCGACGGGATGAAAAAAAGAGGGTTTCCTTCGGCGTGGTGCCCACCGTGGCGCTCATGACTGTCTCCGCCATCGCAGCGGGCGCGGTGACCGGGATGGTGGTCAGTCGGCAGAGCGAGAATACCCAGGTGGTGAACTCCTTACAGCAGCCGTCCCTGCAGCAGACCGCTAAGCGGGAGGCCCCCGCCGGCTCCGTGGAGCAGGTGGCGCAGTCGGTGCTGCCCTCCGTGGTTTCCATCCAGGTGGCGAGCATGCGCGGCGGGGAGGAGGGCTCCGGGTCGATCATCTCCTCCGACGGCCTGGTGCTCACCAACGCGCACGTGGCGGGGGATCGCAACTCTCAGCTTCAGGTCACTTTGAACGACGGCAGCGTCCACCCGGCCGACCTGGTGGGCGCGGACGCCGCCACGGATATCGCCGTGATAAAGATCCGCGACGTGAAGGATCTGCCGGCCATCTCCTTCGGCGATTCCCACCAGGTGCAGGTGGGGCAGTCCGTGATCGCCATCGGTTCCCCGCTGGGGCTGTCCTCCACGGTGACCACGGGCATCGTCTCCGCGATGGATCGCCCCGTGCGGGCCTCGGCGGCCGGTGGTGAGTCCTCGCTCATCGATGCCATTCAGACCGATGCCGCCATCAATCCCGGCAACTCCGGTGGGCCGTTGGTGGACATGAGCGGCAACCTCATTGGCATGAACTCCGTGATCGCCTCGCTGAGCAGCGGCACGGATCAGGCTGGTTCCATCGGCCTGGGCTTTGCCATCCCCTCCTCCTTTGCCAAGAGGGTGGCGGATCAATTGGTGCGCGAGGGCAAGGCCAGCCAGCCCATGCTGGGGGTCAGCGTGCTGCGCGACGACCTCGGCATGGTTGCTCGCACGCCGGTGAAGGGGGCGGTGATCAACGGGGTGAACCCGGACGGGCCCGCCGCCCGCGCGGGCCTCAAGGAGGGCGACGTGGTGACCAGGCTCAACGACCGCCCGATCGACTCCTCGGATGCCCTCATCGCGGCCGCCCGCTCCCACGACTTTGGGGAAACGGTGACCCTGGAGGTGCTCTCCCCGGGGGAGTCGGGGCCGCATTCAGTAGAGGTAACGCTCACGGACAGCTAAGTTATTCCCTATGGAACATCGCCTGGCCTCCGTGTCCTCGTCGCCTTTGCCCGATCTGGAACCCGATGTCGGTGACCTGCTGGCCGCCGAGCGGGAGGATCAACCGCGGGAACGACACAAGGCCTTGGTGGTGCTGGTCAGCGACCAGGGCGATGCGAGCACCGGCGCACTGGTGGCCGAGCTGTTGGAGGAAGCGGAGTTTAGCGTGGGCGGGATCGTGACGGTCAAGTCTAAGAAGTCGCGCATCCGCCAGGCGATCGAGACCGCCGTGGTGGGCGGGGTGGATCTGGTGCTCACCGTCGGCGGTACGGGGGTGGGCCCCAGGGATAAGACCCCGGAGGCCACTCGGGCGGTGCTCGATCAGCTGGTTCCCGGCATCGCCCAGGCGCTCCGCTCCTCGGGGCTGGGCTGTGGGGCGGTGGACGCGGCGACCTCGCGGGGGATCGCCGGGGTGTCCGGCTCCACCGTGATCGTGAACCTAGCGGGATCGCGTCCGGCGATCCGCGATGGCATGGCCACCCTGGCGCCCCTGGCGCACCACGTCATCGACGAGTTGCCCTAGGTGAGTGCGATGAAGAAGAGACGCAGGAAGATACGCCCCAGCTCGGCGCAGAATATCGACCGCCGGGCCGATACCCCGCACCGGGAGTTCTTTGAGCGCCGCAGCGAGGAGTTCTTTCGCCAGCAGCGCCCGCCGCATCACTATGCGCGGTGATTCCCGCCCGTAGCGTCGGCCTCCTGCTCCTTGAGCAGGTCGCGGATCTCGGAGAGCAGGTTGGCCTCGATAGACACCTTCTCCTCCTTGTCCTCCTCGATCCCGTGGCGCTTGGCCTGCATCTCGTTGAGCTTGTTCATCGGGGCCACCAGGATGAAGTACACCACGGCGGCGATGATGAGGAAGTTGAGTCCGGCGCTGATCACGGCGCCGAAATCGACGCGGGTGGCGGCGTCGCCCGCGCGCAGCTCGATGGCCAGGCCATCGACCTCCGGGCTCGTGCCCAGCGCGGCGATGAGGGGGTTGATGATGCTATCGGTAAAGGCGGTGACGATCGCGGTAAAGGCGGAGCCGATGACCACGGCCACGGCTAATTCGATGACGTTACCGCGCAAAATGAAGTCCTTAAAGCCCTTCAGCATGCGGAACCTCCTATGAGACATTATTCGACAGATGCGTAACCTACCCTAGTAAAAAACACCGTGAGCGGGGTGGATAAGGCCGCGGTGGCCACCCGGGCGGCGTCGCGTTCCGGCAGAGACAGCAGGGCCGTGGGGCGATCCGGGCCAGGGGGTAAGAGTACCGTCACCCCGGCGGCGATGACGTCCGGCTGAGCCTCCTCGCCCTGGGCGACCACGGAGACTACGTCGCCGTGGTGCATGATCTCCGGGGTGGACAGCGGCACGGGAACCGCCACCTGCCCGTCCAGGGCGGCCGGGGTGAGGAGCCGGGAGGGGGTTACCGGTTCGCCGGGCACCGCCGGGGCGATGAGAACCTTGCCCAGGGCATCTTCGGGGCGGCGCAACGCGGTGCCGGGGACGAGGGCGGGCGCGGCTCGGCGGATTTCCACGTCCCCCGCCGCGATCTCCTGGCCGGTGGCCAGCTCCGCTCGGAAGAAGAGCACCGGGGTACCTTGGGGCGTGACCGCGAGGACGAGGGCGCACAGCAGCAGCATCGCGGCCAGGGCGCGCCGCAGCAGGGTGGTGCGCCGCCAGCCGGGGGTGCGCAGGATCAGCAGGAGCCGGGCGAACATACCTCCTTGGACTGCGGGCGCCACCCGCTCGGTTCCACGAGGTAGTCCACCGCCTGGTCGTGGGGTTCCACGGGGATGTCGGGGCGGATCTCCTCCGGATAGGCCAGGGCCGCTACGGGCGGTCGCGGGGAGGAGAGCTCGGCCAGCGTGCGATCGTAGTAACCGCCGCCCTTGCCCAGCCGGTACCCGCGCGGGGTGATCCCCAGGGCGGGCACCAGGATCAGGGCGCACTCTCGGAGCGCGGACACGCCGTATCGAGATCCGGTGGGTTCCGCTATCCCCAGCGCGCCGGGGGCGGTGGGGCCGTCGAAGGCCCAGGCCAGGGTGCCGTCGGGCAGCGCGATGGGGAGCAAAGGGCGGCGGCCGGTGGCGCGCAGCACCTCGACCAGGGCGCCGTGACCGGGCTCGGTGGGGAGCGGGTGATAGGCGGCCACGGGGCCGGGGCCGCAGGTCTCCAACAGGAGCAGACACTGGGTGGCCAGGGCGGCGTCGTCACGCGACTTGTCGCGGCGGTGGCGGCGGGCCTGGAGCAGGAGGCGGCGCAGTTCTTCTTTGCTCACCTATCCCAGGCTACCGTGGCGCTGCACGGGAGGCGGGGCGGGCATGGGTAGGGTGTGAGGTTATGAATGCACCCACTTCGGAACACCCGCACGCGGTCAAAACGGTCGTTGTTCCCGCCGCCGGGCTGGGTACCCGCTTCCTTCCCGCCACCAAGACGGTGCCCAAGGAACTGCTCCCGGTGGTAGACACGCCGGGCATCGAGCTCATCGCGGATGAGGCCGTGGCCCTGGGGGCCTCGCGCCTGGCCGTGGTCACCGCGCCGCACAAGGAGGGAGTGCTAGCGCACTTTGCCCCCGCCCCGGAGCTGGAGGACACCCTGCACACCCGCGGTAAGGACGAGCAGCTGCGCAAGGTTCGTCACGCCAGCGGCATCATCGACGCCGTGCCCGTCACCCAGGAGCACCCCCTCGGCCTGGGGCATGCCGTGGGCCTGGCGGAGAGCATCCTGGATGAAGACGAGGACGTGGTGGCCGTCATGCTCCCCGACGACCTGGTGCTTCCCATGGGCGTGATGGAAAAGATGGCCGCCGTGCGCGCAGAATACGGTGGGTCGGTGCTGTGCGCCTTCGTGGTGCCGCACCAGGAGGTGTACAACTATGGCGTGTTTGACGTGCAGGACACCGAGCGCGGGGACGTCAAGCGCGTGGTGGGCATGGTGGAAAAGCCGGACCCCGCCCAGGCCCCCTCGAACTTCGTGGCCACCGGGCGTTACCTGCTCGACCGGGCGATCTTCGATGCGCTGCGCCGCATCACCCCCGGCAAGGGCGGCGAGCTGCAGCTCACCGACGCCATCGAGCTGCTGATCACTGAGGGCCACCCGGTGCACGTGGTGATCCACGAGGGTACCCGGCACGACCTCGGCAACCCGGGCGGCTACATCCCGGCCTGCGTGGACTTTGGGCTGCGCCACCCGGTGTACGGGCCGGGGCTGAAGGAGGCCATCGAGGAGATCCTGGCCCGGTACGAGGAAGAAACCCGGCTAGGATCACGAGGGCACAAGGAGTAAGGAGGCGGCCAGTGCGGTCCGTGGACGAGCAGCTAGCCCTGGTGACGGATGCTGCGGTGACCCCCGAGCCGGTGCGTATTTCCATCGCGGACGCGCTCGGGCTCATGTGCGCCGAGGAGGTGCAGGCGAGCAACCCGCTTCCCGGTTTCGCCCAGGCGGCCATCGACGGCTACGCCGTGCGCGCCGTGGACGTGGGCGGGGAGCGGGGCTTGAGCTCCTCCGCCGGGCCGCTGGTGCCCCTAGAAAAATCCCTGCCCGTGGTGGGGGAGGTGGCCGCGGGCTCCCAGCAACCCCTGCGGCTGCAACCCAAGCAGGCCGTGCGCGTGCACACCGGGGCACCCCTGCCCACGTTGGCCGACGCCGTCCTGCCGCTCGACTGGAGCGACCGCGGGCGCAAGCGCGTTTCCGCCCAGCGCCCCGTGCGCTCCGGGGATTTCGTGCGCCGGGCGGGCGACGACATCAACAAGGGCGACGTGGCGGTCTCCTCCGGGGCGGTGCTGGGACCGGCTCAGATCGGCTTGCTCGCCGCCGTGGGCCGCTCCAAGGTGCTGGTCTACCCGCGCCCCCGCGTCTCCGTGATTTCCGTGGGGGCGGAGCTGGTGGACATCCACCGCGACCCCGGCCTCGGGCAGGTCTACGATGTCAATTCCTATTGCCTGTCCGCCGCCGCCAAAGAGGCTGGCGCGGACGTGCACCGCGTGGGCATCGCGGAGGGGGAGAGCCGCCGCCTGCGCGAGATCATCGAGGGCCAGATGATGCGCAGCGAGATCTTGGTGATCTCCGGGGCCGTGGGCGGCACCGGCTCCCAGCGCGTGCGTGCCGTCCTTGAGGAACTCGGGGACATTGACACCACCCGCGTGGCTATGCACCCCGGTTCCGTGCAGGGATTCGGCCTGCTCGGAGACGACCGCGTCCCGGTGTTCCTGCTGCCCGCCAACCCCGTCTCCGCGCTCGTCACCTTCGAGGTCTTCGCGCGCCCTCTGGTGCGGCTCTGCCTGGGCAAACGCAACGCCCAGCGTCGCGTGGTGCGCGCCCGCGCGCTCAACCACGTCACCTCGATACCGGGGCGGCGAGGATTCGTGCGCGCCCGGCTCATGCGCGACGCCGAGACCCACGATTACCTCGTGGAGGGATTGGGCGGGGCCACCGGCGCGCCCGCCCACCTGCTGGCCGGGCTATCGGCGGCCAACGCCATGATCCGCATCCCCGATTCCGCCGCCGAGATCCGTCCCGGCGACATCGTGGAGGTTCTCTTCCTTTCCCAGGGGTCATGAGCGTCGTCCTGCCCGACGGTGCCACGGTGCTCCTGCGCCCGCTGCGCCTGAGCGACGGACCCCAATGGTGCCGGCAACGCCGGGCCAACGAGGCGCAGCTGCGCCCCGTGGAACCCACCCTGCGCGGCGACTGGGCCGCCCACCACACCCCGTGGCAGTGGTGGCGCTACCACCGTCACTTGCGACGCAGCACCAGGCGGGGCGATACCGTGGCCCTGGCCATCGAGGTCGATGGGCAGTTTGCCGGACAGCTCACCCTCGGCGGCATCCAGCGCGGCGCGGCCTCGGAATGCTGGATCGGCTACTGGGTGCACGCGGGCTACACCGGCAGGGGCGTGGCCACCGCCGCCTGCGCCCTGGGCACCGACTATGCGCTGGGCCCGCTCGGCCTGCACCGCGTGACCGCCACCTACCTGCCAACCAACCCCGCCTCCGGCACCGTGCTCCACCGCAACGGGTACCGCGAGGAGGGCTACCTGCGGGCCAACCTCCACATCGATGGTGCCTGGCGCGACCACCACCTCGTGGCCCAGGTGGCCGGGGAGCACGGCGGAAGTTGTGTGAGCAGGCTGCGGCGCGCCGGGCTGATCCGCTGAGATCCGCACCTCGGCGTGCCTCGACCGTCCCGACCGCGCGGGCGGCTATTCTACAGGCGTTTACCCCTACCCTGGAAGGTGCAATCTCGTGACGACCGGTGGCTTGCTGATTCTCCTCATCATCGTGCTCTGGCTCTTTGTACTCATCCCCCTTTTGCAGCGAGATAATAAACCCATCCGCAAGACCGGGGAGGCCCTCGAGGAGACCCGCGTGGTCTACGAGGGCGGCAGCGCGCTCTCCGGGATCATGCGGCGCAAACCCAAGATTAAGGCCGAGGACATCCGTTACCCCGAGGACAAGCCCGCCGAGGACTACGAGGTCGTGGCCTCCGAGGAGGTGCAGTCCGATCGCGCCGAGGAACGCGAGGACGAGGTGCCCGAGGTGTACCTCGAGGGCGACGTGGTGCACGAGCTGGAGGCGGGCGCCAGGGAAACGGAGGCCGAGGAGGAGCCCGAGACCACCGACGAGGCGGAGGACGCCGAAACTTACGAGGTGGACGAGACCTACACCACCCCGGAGGACCTGCTCTACCGCACCGGCGAGCAGGCCCCGGAGGCGCGGGCCGCCGAGGCCCCGCAGGCCGAAGAAATCCCGGCCGAGGCGGAGGGGAACGAGGATGAACTCAGCGAGGAGGAACTGGAGTTCGCCGCCAGCAGGCGCGGTCGCGGCGGCTGGGACCCCGAGACCGACGCCGCCCACTCCGCCGATCGCTACCAGCGCCGCCAGCGCACCCTCATGGGGCTCGGCGGAGCCACCGCCCTGGCCGCCATCCTGGCGTTGATCTTCGGCGGCTGGGTCTGGGCCGCGCCGGGGGCCTTCGCCCTGCTGCTGCTCGTCTACCTCTTCGCGCTACGCGCCCAGGTGCGCCAGGAGGAGGCCCTGCGGCGTCGCCGCATCCGCCAGCTGCGTCGTGCCCGCATGGGCGTGCGTCATCGCGACGACGAGGCCCTCAAGATTCCCCGCCAGCTCCTGCGACCCGGCGCCGTGGTGGTGGAGATGGACGACGAAAGCCCCGACTTCCACCACCTGGAGGTGCGTTCCACTGCGGGAATGGGGAGGGACAACGCCCCGGATAATGGCTACGAGCGCCGGGCCGCGGTGTGATTGACCTGCGGATTCGTGCAATTCGCGGCGCGGTGCTAGCATAGTGAGCCATTGGGGCTATAGCTCAGTTGGTAGAGCGTTGCGTTCGCAATGCAAAGGTCAGGGGTTCGATTCCCCTTAGCTCCACCACACCCTCTCACCAAGTGCCAAGGTGAGGGGGATTTTTTCTTTGATGCAACGCCCTGACCTGCGGGTATGGCAAGTGTGCTATAGCGTGCAGTAGCGTGCAGTAAGACGCTTTCGCTCCCCATTTCTACCCCACAACCCCACGATAGCCCCACATTTGCCCCATGCACTCCCCACACAGTCACCACACCGCGACCTGGGGGAGCGCAGAATTTTGAACCCCAGACAAGGAACCGCATGGCACAGCGACGCTCCTTCGGCGAGATCTCCAAGCTCCCCTCCGGGCGCTACCGCGCCCGCTACACCGGGCCCGATGGCCGCCGCCACAAAGCACCCCAGACCTACCACTCCCGTGACGACGCCGCAGGCTGGCTACGCCAACAAGAAAAACTCATCGAGTTCGACGCCTGGACACCACCAGAATCCTCAACCCGCACCGCCGACACCACCGTCGGCGAATGGCTCACAAAATGGCTCGACATGCGCCGCCGAGGCACCACAGCCCTAGAACCCTCCACCTGGGAAAACTACGAGAAAACCCTCCGCTGGCGCATCCTGGACACCACCGGCGATGCCGCCAAACTCCGCGCCATACCCCTCTCCCGGCTCACCCGCCGCGACGTCGCCTCCTGGTGGGACGCCATTACCACCACCTTCGACACCCCACCCACCAACCGCGCCGCCTACCTACGCCTCCACACCGCCATCCAAGCCGCCGTCGACCGCGACCTCATCACCACCAACCCCGTCAGCGTGCCCGATGCCCGCAAACGCCCCACACCCCACCGCAAAGACCTCCCCGAAGCCGACGTCATGAACGCCATCACCGACGCCCTTGACCACCGCCACCCCCGCATCGACGGCCGCTACAAAATCATCGCCATCCTCACCTTCTTCCACGGCCTCCGCATCGGCGAAGCCCTCGGCCTCCGCCGCCGCGACATCACCGATGATGGAGACACCATCACCATCCACATCAAAGGCAACGCCTACCGATCAAAAGACGGCGGCATGATCCGCAAAGACACCACCAAAACCACCGCAGGCTACCGCGACGTCCCCATCTTCGCCCGATTCCACAACGACATCCGCTGGCACCTCACCCACATCACCCGCGACCACCCCGACGCACCCCTCTGCGCCACCGCAGAAGGCAACATCGTCATGGACACCTCCTACAGAACCACCCTCACCCGCGCCAAACAACGCGCCGGGTATGCAGACGTGCGGCTGAGTCCGCACTACGGGCGAGTCTGGCTGATCACCACGCTCGCGGAGGCAGGCATGCCGATCCCCGCAGTGGGGGAGATCCTGGGCCAGCGAGATCTACGCACGATCACCGAGGTGTACATGCGGTACTCGAAAGCAGCTCGAGATCAGATCTTGGACCAGGTGAACCAAAAAATCTTGGGCTGATGGCTAGGATTTTTCCTGCTAGACGACTAGCATGTGTGCCACATAGATAGGGGTGATGGTAGTGAGCTACGAAGCTGCGGCTCAAAAGGTTCTTGATGAACGATGGTATGACAGCATGCCGGGTGCTATGTCTGTGGATCCTATCATTATTGCCCGTGATCTAGGCATCAATGTCTATAAGGCTCCAATGGCCGCCGGTATCTCGGGTTACATCATCAAGCGCGGCGCGGAATATGCACCAGACATATTCATCAATGAGCAACATGCCCCCGTGCGGCAGCGCTTCACGGTAGCGCATGAACTAGGGCATTATTTTCAACGCAAGGAAATGGCTCCACCCGCATGTGATAAGTACGCTCTCAAAAGAGCATACCTTGCTTCCTGCGGAACCGATGAAGAAGAGATATTTGCTAATGGCTTCGCGGCGTCTTTGCTGATGCCTCGCGATGTGATGGCACATCTCGTTGATTCTGGCTTTGATGATCTAAGTATTGCTAAGCGGTTGCAAGTTTCTCTTGATTCTGTTGAGTTCCGTATCAAGAATCTCGGGTTACGTCCATGAGCGCAGATGACCCCTGTGGCGAAAGCTACCAGGTTAGCCAAGGTGAGTTTGATTCACTATATAGCCAAGGTGAGGAGGTGGATAGGTCAGCGCAGACTGCATCTTTGTCCGTATCATCTGGTGGGATTGATTCCATACCGGGTGGTGCGGCGCTGAGTTCACTACTATCCGTAAACCCATTTTTTGACTATATCGCCTACCGTGCTGTAAGGCAATACAACAGTCCCACAGAAGAAGAAAGAATAGCCGCCTACTGCAAAGATCATGCGTGGGTATCAAAAATATGCACCTTTTTAGATCTAGCGCTTCGCTTTATCGTGATAGCGATGATTATATTTGTTGTAGCATGTATTGTGGTGAAAGCTATATTTCCGTTTAGTTTATCTGAATAGTCGGAGGTAGTGCCTCTGTTCGATCCCGGTGGGTTGAAATCTTTACTAATTCTGCCACTATACGGGTGCCTTGGTCGTGTTAGTAAAAGGCTTTACATAAAATAAATAGGCACCGACCCCTGGGGCAAAGGAATTCTCGGACGTAAAAGCCCTACTCCCATTCGGGAACCCAGCTCTGATCCTTTTCGGGTTGGTGCCTAGGTTGACTAGTCTATAGCGCGCGGTGCTGGTACACAACCAGGAGGTAAAATTTTATAAAGAAAACGTGGTCAGAGCACCTGTGTCTAGAGTCAGCCCTACGCGCTGGACTCTCGTTGGTGGCGGCTGCGCCACAGCTCCACGTAGTACGGGGTGACCCGTAGCTCCGCCGCGATCGCGCTAGGGTGATGCCCCACCGCCTGTTCAGCCTGCCGGTACGCCTCCACGGTGATCAGCCGTTCGAGCGCGGCGAGGTCCGCCTGCCGCTCCTGCCGCTGGGTGTACTCCTCGTCCTCCGCGCGCTCATGCCCATACGCTGCATGGCCAAGCTCGTGCGCGATCGCACACCGCCGCGTCACCCCATCAATCCGGCTCGAGACGAACACGCGCCGCGCGCCGTGGTGATAGCACGCATTTAGCCTCGGGTGCAGCCGAGGAGTGTCCACGATGACCACGCCCAGCTCCTCTGCCCACCGATCCAGATGCACGTCCCCGGTACTGGACATAATTGACCCCTAGCGACTAGGTCCACTCCTCCTCAAGCGGGGGAGTCCGCTTCTGCGCGACGATCCGCTCCTGACCAGCGTTAATCCGATCAATCAGCTCATCATCGCTCATATCATCATAAGCCGCCGCCGGGGCGCCTGTCTCGGATTTCGCCTCGGGTTTTCCCTCCCGCCGAGCGGCCAAATCATCCTCCGCAGCGGGTACGCTTGTGGTGGCGGACTGGAGGGTGTGGTCGAAGGTGTCGCTCCACGCGCTGGCATCATCGTCGATCCGCCGCGCCAGCTCCCGGATCAGATCCTGATCACTGAGTAGCTGCGCGATGGCCTCGGGGGCCTGGCCTGTCGCCTCAGAGGTGCGCAGGTAGCCAGTCTGTGCGAGGGCTTCTACGGGGGAGGCGTTGTAGCCGCGTGCGAGCGCGATGACTACTTCGGCGCTGAAGGTTCCTCGGTTGAGCTGTCGGGAAAGTGTGGCGTTGTTGAGCTGCGGCGATGCCTGCTTTGAGGCTGCCAGCGCTGATGCTCCGTTGGTGAGTCGGGTGAACCACTTCGTGTGTTCCATGCTGCGCAAATGTACACGCACTGAGGTGTGTGCGCAACATGCGAAGCCACATTTCCCCTGTTGGGGAGGCAATTTTCCAGGCACTGTTGCGCATGACGCGCTGTATATGTATATTTGCGAAATGTAACGCACGTTGCATACTCGGAGGTGTCCATGACCTATCAGATACGACCACAGGTGCTCGACAAGATCCGCGCCGACAGAGGCCTAAGCTCCGACGAGCATCTCGCCCGCGAGCTAGGACTCTCCCTCGGCACCATCAGTGGAATCCGCCGAGGCCGGCAGCCCAGCTTCGCCACCGCGATGAAGCTCATCCAAGCCGCCCGAATCACGGACATTCGCGCTGCGGTTGTCCGCACAGCAGAACCCCTCGCGGCGTAGGGGTGAGAGCTATGAATGGGAAGCAAAGCCCCCGCGCGCTCGGTGGCTGCACACCTATACGCGCAGGGTTGGTGAGACTACTTCGTGTCTGTTCCTTGAAGTTTCTCAACCAGCTCATTCGGCTGAACGAACGGTTCAAAACCGGGTGGCCATTGAATCGTGATCGGTGTGGAACTAGTGACCAAGACCGACCTGTAGGGCGCGTCCGGCTTGCCCGTGCCGAATTCCAACCAGTCGAACCCCCGATCCGATTCAAGGATTCGCTCAATTCGTGCTGCCAGGTACTCGATGAGCAACGGATGCCCATTGAGGGCACAGTCACCGACAGTCAAGGTCGCTACACCTTCACCGTCACGTCCATCGAAGAAATCTTCGAACTCTTCAAACGAAATCTCTTGCGGAGCCATAGATAATCACCTCCCTCCCAGGGCTGGTTGCCCTAGCGGTAACGCTACCCGGCGAGAGGGGGACTAGGAGAAGAAAACCCATGCTCAATAATCAAAAAATCAACGAGGCCTCACCCAAAGATGAGGCCGACTGGCACGGGGATCTAGACCCCGGGGTGGTCAAGGATGGGGCGGCTGATCCGAGTGGCCCCACGGAGTATGTGCCGTGCCGTATCAAGGTCGCTGACAAGCTCTTGATCGCGGGAGATAACAAGACAGCCTCCCGTTTTCTCCATGAGGTCCGCGAGCTTCTCGACGAATATCTCGTCGATGGCAGCCTCCGCCTCATCAGAGTCTCCGGCATAAACCGCCGTCGCAGCAAGACCGTACTCCCCCTGACGGCCGTTGCTGATTCTCTCGTTGGGATCGACGGCCCGGGACGCATCTACCTGGACGTAGCCGCCCTGGTCCCCCTCCCAGAAGCACACCGAGACCAACCCCCGGCGCAGGAAGGCGAGCTGAACGGCATCCAAAGCGTTAGCCAGAACCACATCGGGGAGTTCGACGCGGCGGCGGGACGAGACGAGAAGCAGAAAACCCATGACCAGGACTCTACCGGGAGGAAGCAGTAATGATCCGGGAAATGGCGAATTTTCTCCGCCGTGGCCGTCTCCGTGGCGGCGCCCACCAACGCATGCGCGGTGCCGCCCGGGAGCCTAAGACCACCCCGATCCAGCAGGCCCGCGCCCGCGCGGCGGCCACCCGCACTATCCCACCGGCTCGAAAGGAACAGCGATGACCCAGGCATACATGACCGTGGCACAGGCGTGCGAGCACCTGCATGTCTCCCCGGACACCTTGCGCCGGTATGCCCGCCAGGGCCGTATCTCCCGGGTACGGATCAGCCCCCGCAAGCTGCTCTACATCCGCGACGAGATCGACGGCCTGGCTAAAGAAGGCACCTACAAAATCGCCTAACCACCCCGCATAGGGCGCGTGCTGGGGAAGGCACACGCCCTCAACCTCCTCGAGAAAGGACCCCTCATGAGCTTCACCCTCGTTCTGATCTGCTTGGCAGCCCTCGCTCTGGTGGCCTGGACCCAGTGGCGGCAAGAGAAAAAGATCGCCGAGATCATCACCGCCAACAACGCTATGGATGATGACCTCACCAAAGCTGAGGCGATCATCACCCGCCTTGATGCCGAGATCAAGGCCTACCAGGTGATCCCTGATCCCGCCGCAGAGAAGGCCGCCACGGCCCCAGTTGAATACGAACGGGAGGCAGCCTGATGACTCACCGCGCGTACCCCAGGCACCGCATACCGCGCCGGCGCCGTGATCCCTTCACCACCATCCTGGTCACTGCCGTGATCCTCGGCGTGATTGCCTACGCGATGATGTGGGCTCTCGGGGTGGTTTAGATGCCCAGCTACTGCAAGGTCTGTAGCCAGCCTATCCGCGTGGCTACCACCACCAATGGGAAAAAGATCGCGTTGATTCCCTCGCCTGACCCGCAGGGAGTCTACGAGGAGGTCTCCCCGGGGAGGGTCCGCCGCTTAAGCGATGTGGATCTAGATGTCGCCCACGCTGAGGGCACACCCCTGTGGGCGCACCACCGCACTGCCTGTACCGGGCTGCCGACTCGTAGAGGCATCCCTTGCCCGCCGCACCTGCGTGCTGCACTAGGAATCACCAAAGGAGACTCGCAATGACGACTACTCGCACGACTACCGTGGCCGAGGCTGACCTGCGCCAGATCGCCCAGGACCTCAACGTCCTGATTGCCGCATGCCACACCGGCGGGTTACCGGAGGCCGGCCAGATGGCCACGGCCTTGGCGGAGACCATCGCTGAGATGATCCCGCGCACGACCGCCGCTGACCTGCCTGCCGCTGAACGCGCTCACCTACCAGGAGCTTTCTGCCTTATCGAGGGACACAGGGGCTTGTGGGTGGCTGTCGCGGTCATCGACGATGCCCGAGCGATGTTGTGCTCCTCCACGTCGCCGTCCCCAGACCTGGTGACTGTAGATCTCGACGAGATCACGGTGCTTTCCCAGGCCAGGGCCTGGGATTACCGGGGGCATCCTGTCCCGCCAGCGGACTGGGAGGAGCTCCTGCCTATCGAGGGAGATGAGGACGATGAGGCTGTGGTGGAGGACGAGGCAGACGAGTATCCGGAGGAGGCACACCCCAGTGGCACCGAGACGCCCGCAGCAGTCGATGATGCTAAGCCAGTCTTGGCTGAGGCCACCCCGATCGGGTGGAGCGAGTTCGTTGTCCTAGAGTCGCAGGCGGTGGTCCGAGGTCATGACGGCATGCAGCCTATCGTGGCCACGAAACTGCGCCGGGGCCGTTGGCAGGTCGAGGGTGTCCCCGAGGTCTTGCACGATGAGGACGCTTGGGATGCCCTCGGCGGCGACGGCCAGGTTGAGGAGCTACGCGCATGAGCGAGATGGATCCGGATACCTGGTGGGCCAGCCTGCCCACCACCCGCAAAGAGCAGATTCACCGCTGGATCAGCACCCCCACCTATGAGGCTATGGCCCCTGGGCAGTTGCCTTTTTGGGATGAGGAGGACGTATCTCATGGAGACTGACATTTCCAAGATCGTGGTAGACGCAGGCGAATTTGCCACGGCCTTGCGCGCCGCTATCGCCGTGGCCCCGACCAAGGCCAATGACCCCCGCGCCGTGATCCAACTGCGCACCCACCAAGGAATGCTGCATGTCTGCGCGGCAGGTGATGGGCAGGTGTTCTCGATGGTGGTCTCTACGATGATGGCTGACATCATTAGCGGCCGGGATGAGGCAGTGGAGATCACCCGTGCTGAGGCCCGTGTGCTGTCTGCGATGAAGATGGCCAAGGAGGACCCCGAGGATAAACCTCGGGTGGGGCTGCTCATCGGGGAGCGCTCTGTGCGCCGTACCGATGAGTCTGGCCTGGGCCTGGGTATCCGCCAGGTACGAGTACGCCGCGCTCACCCGGAGACCTTGGGAAACATCCCCGTCTCGCTAGAGGGGCTCGCAGCAGAATTGGACGAGGCCCCACCGGAAAGCAGCGAGATCGTCCCGGAGCTGACCCCGCAGCAGTGGTCGCTGATAGGAAAGGTCGCTATGGCACTTGATGAGCCGATGGTGATGATGGCGCTCCCGCCGACTCCCGAGCGCAGAACCCGAGTACTGATGCTCTCTGGCTGTGCCCGGATGAGCGTGATCTGCGCCCGAGCCCAGATAGCTGAGGGCACCCCGGACTCCGAGGATGCCCTGCTAGGTGGCGTGGAGTGCTCCTTTGATGATGAGGGTGCTGAGCAGTCGGGGGAGACCCCATCGCCCCACCACACCCCGGATGTCGCGCGGGTGACTGTCTCCCCGCTGAGGGCGGTATGAAATGGACTCCCAGCATCGCATCGAATCCGATTTTATGGGCCGCTTCGACCAGGCGATTTGTTGCTTGGAGGACTACGCTCCACGCGCAGGGGAACCCTCTTTATGGGAATCGCAGCATAATGAGCGCCCGGCAGATCGTGATCGCCGCTTCGCTCGGGCCACCGCATTGTGCCAGCAGTGCCCCGCACTCGATGCTTGCCTAAAGCGCACCAAGCGGTATAGCGCTCTAGGTATAGAGATCGACGGGGTTGTCGCCGCACTCACCCCAGCAGACCGCACCAGCCACTGCCGCGGATGCGGACGTATGACCAGACGGAAAGACCAGCCTCCTAGTAAATACCGAATCCGGCTTTTCAGAGACAACCTATGCCGCAGCTGCTACCGCGCTGCCCATACCCCTGACACCGCAGCAGAGCTTCGGTGATCCGCTGCATAAAGCACCTTGCCAGCAAGCGCCGTTGCTTGCTGGTTTTACTCACCCCTAAACGAAAGGAACCCCCCATGCCCTGGCTCCGTATCGGCGATGAGACCCTAACCCACCCCATGATGTTTAAGTTGCTGCGTGCCTGTGGCGGCAACATCGCGCTGCGCAACGAGGCCTACGGCGCGCTCGTGCTCATGGCCTCGGTGTCTGCCCAGCAATGCACGGACTACGTCGTTGATCCGGGACTGGTGGCCATGATCGCCCCAGGTCGCTTCCCGGAGATTATGGACGTCCTCGAGACCGCGGGACTCGTCAGCAAGATCACAGACGAGGACGGCTACGAGATGTGGAAGATCACCGACATCGATGAGCTTCTCCACATGCGGCTTAAGGCGGAGGTGGATATTGACCGCCGCCGGAAGAACGATGGCCGCCGCCCGGATCTGATGATCCCAGTCAAGATCAGGGACGGGGATCAGTGCCGTTGGTGTGGCAAATCAGTTAAGTGGGGCGATCAGAAATCCGGGAGGGGTGCGACCATCGACAGCCTCAACGGTCATGTGGACTCCACCGTGGATACCCTCGTGGTGTCCTGCCGCACGTGCAATTCCAAGCGCGGTCGAGGAGAAGAGCTCACGTTGCGTCCTGCCCCGGAGACACCGTGGTACACCGAAAAGACCGCAGAGTTCATCAACGCCTCCTCGTGGGCGAGGGACAACGGCGTGCGTATCGCGGCGAGCCAGACGCGCCTACCGATACCCGGGGTGATCAAGCGTGCGGCTGGTGCCTCTGCTGCGCCTGCTGCTGGGTTTGATGATCCCCTCGATGATGCCCCGGATTGGGTCACCGGCCCGATCGCTACCCCACGTGCCGCCGCACCAGATGTTCCTGCCTCGACTGAGCCGACTGCCACTGCCATCTCGACCGACCACGATCCCACTAATCTGCCCACTTCGGAGGAGCATACGGACGAAAATGACGCCTCCACCTGCGATAACGCTGCTATCTCACTGGGTGAGAAAATTGAGCCGGAATTGAGCCGGGATTCAACTCCGAAGGGTGACGGGTCGGGATTCGCCGGGACGGGACGGGAAGGTTACATACCTCTACCCCTGGAACGTAGGAAGGATCGCAGGATCAATAAGGGAGGGTCTTTAAAATCTTGGAGGTTCTGGGCAAGAACCGGGGAGGGTAAGCAGAATGATCGATGATGCTGATCGCTATGTTCTTGAATCTGCTCTGGTGGATATAGAGCGGCTGGTGCCGTTTCTCGATGGGATGTTGCTGCCGACACCGCGCGCTGCTGGTGATCGGGTAGGTGGTCGTACATCCCCTGGTTCTCGCGTGCCCTTGGTGGCCGATGTCCTAGAGGTCAAGCGTGGTTTAGAGCCCCCGGTGTTTGGTTGGTCTGCGGTGTTGGCGGATGACCGGGGGGTATCTCCACCTGGGGTGCGGGGTCTTGTACCTCGGGCTAGGTGGATGCGTATCCACCTGGGGCAGATGGCCACCGCCTCATGGGCACCGGATGCTCTGGGGGAGATCGTGCCTCCTGTGGCCGCGCTGCGGCGGCTGGTGGATCCTGCACCACTGGTGCGCCGTGAGGGTGAGTCTCCGCAGGTGCTGGTAGCGCGGGCTTCGGTGTCGATGCCTTGTGCAGCAGCAGCTCAGCTGCTTTCACGTCAAGGCTTTGCGTGTTCGCGTGCGACGCTGTGGCGTTGGGCGCGCGATGAGATCGTGACGTCTGAGGTTCATCATGGTGTGATCCATGTGTGGGTTGATGAGGTGCGTTCATTGCTGCGACAGAAGCGCGTTTTTGCTGGTCAAGGTGCAAAGTGTGCCAAGTGAAACAGCACTAATGCTATGCTGTTCGCATGATGTGCGTGTGACTAGGTCACCTGCATCAACCACCTGGTGTAAGGAGGTGAATCGGATGTCTGGATTCACGTCGAACTCGCTTGGCCCTCGCTCTCGTGGTGTGCCCACGAAGCTACGCCGACGAATCCTTGCTAGGGATCGCAAGGTGTGCCAAATCCAGGGCCCATATTGCTCAGTCACTGCGACGATGGTGGATCACATCATTCCTGTGGCCGAGGGAGGCACGGACAAGGTGCACAACCTCCAATCCGTGTGCGAATCGTGCCACAAGATCAAGACACAGGAGGAAGCGCAACGCGCTCGCGCGAAGTTCTCCCGTAAACGGCCACCGGCTCCTCGGCCTGGGTCTGATCCAACGCCTGGCAAGCTGCCTCCTGGCTACCTTTACCGGGACGATGGATCGATCTACTACAACTACCCCGAGTGGGAACGCCGCCAGGAGGGGGTGGGGGATACCCCCTCCCCTTGATCCGACTTACCGGAGGGCATAGGGCCTAAAACTGTGTACGGGTTTCAGCGTTTTTGCTGGTAGATAAGTATTTTCCCGCGCTAGCGGGGGTGAGCCCCGGACGCTCCGCCGCACTACGGCAGGATCGCGATTTTCCCCGCGCTAGCGGGGTTGCTCTGAAGGAGGTGATCCTATGCGTGGCCCTGTTCCGAAACGCTCTGACCAGCGTGTCAGACGTAACGTCACCCCTGAGGTCACCCGTATCGCCGGGGCGGCGCAGGTTAGACCACCAGCGGAGGATCGCTCGTGGCACATCGCCGCAAAGCGCTGGTACCGCAGCCTACGGCACTCCGGCCAAGCGATTTTCTACGAGCCATCGGACTGGGCGCACGCCCAGCTGTGCGCCACACTCCTCAGCGACGAGATGCGGCGCGAGAAACCCCGCGCCGGGATGATCTCCCAGATCCTCTCGATGATGACTGACCTGCTGACCACGGAGGGTGCGCGGCGCCGCGTCCGCGTTGAGCTGGAGCGCGCCGGGCAGCACGACGATGGCGCGGAGGTCGTGACGATCGCCCCGGAGGCGATCTATGGGTAGACCTGAGCTACTGCTGCCGGGCTACCAGATCGACGCCGAGACAGGGGCATGGACCACGCTGCCGTGGCCGGGTGACCCTGGGCTACCGATGGCCGCACCGGAGCGCCTTGCGCTCCTTCCGCCTTCCCTGGGCCCACAGATCATCTTGTGGGCCCAGCACTGGCTCGTCCACCATCAGACCGGCGACCCTATCGTGCTCACCCCCGGGCAACGCCGCTTCATCCACATGTGGTGGGCACTTGACCCAGCCACCGGCCGCCTGCGCTACCGCTCCGGGATCAAGCGCGGTGCCAAGGGCGTGGGCAAAGACCCCGTCGCCGCGGTCATCGCTCTCGCCGAGCTATGTGGCCCGGTCGAGTACACCGGGAAGATCAGCAACGGCCACCCGGTAGGCCGCCCGCGCCGGGCGGCGAAAGTCCAGATCGGAGCGAACTCCCAAGACCAGGCCAAGGAGGTGTTGCAAGTGGTCAACCAGATGATCAGCCCCAGGCTGCGGGCCACGCTCGGCCTAGAAATCGGCCAGACACGCACCATGCTGCCCTCCGGCTCGCGCATCGAGCTGCTGACCGCCTCGGAGCGCTCCACAGAGGGCACACCGGCGACTGCCGTACTGCTCAACGAGACCCACCACATGACTGCCTCATCTGGCGGGGGACGTCTGGCGAAGGTGGCACGCCGCAACGTCGGCAAATCCCCCGCATCCATCCAAGCCCGCCTGCTGGAGCTGACCAATGCCCACCAGGTGGGGCAAGATTCCGTTGCCGAGAAATCCTTTGAAGCCTGGCAGGAACAGGTCGCCGAACACGGCGCGGAGCGTACAGACATCCTCTACGACTCCGTGGAGGCAGACCCCCGTCTCGACATCACCAAGCCAGAGCAACTACGCAACGGCCTAGTCCAGGCATACTCGGATGCACCGTGGGCAGACCTGGATCGACTCGCAGCGGAGGCTACAGATAGCCGCACCAGCGCGGCGGATACCATCCGGTTCTACTTCAACGGCTTAGCCACCGCCGAGGACGCCTGGGTAGACCCTGCAGCATTCGACGGGTGCGCGCGCCGGGACATCGTCGTAGACGAAGGCGAACCAATAGCGATGTTCTTAGACTGCTCGAAATCCAGCGACGCGACCACACTTTCGGCGTGCCGCCTCTCCGACGGGCACGTCATCAGCCTTGGTGGTTGGCAGCGCCCGCACGGCGCGCGCGGCGAGGACTGGCTCGCACCCCGCGAAGTCGTCGATGCCGTGGTCCGCGAGGCCTTCGCCTTCTACCGCGTGGCGTGGTTTGGGGTTGATCCCTCACCAGCGACCGATGATGAGACCGAGCACCTCTACTGGATGCCACTCATCGACGCCTGGCACCGGGACTTCCAACGGAAACTCAAAGTCTGGGCCACCCCCGGCGCAGGCGGCCACAGCGTCCTATTTGACATGCGTACCTCCCAGCCAGGATCCGTCGCCCGCAACAGGGCCTTCACGGATGCCGCGATGCAGACCGTCACCGACATCGACGAGGGCACCCTCACCCACGACGGTGACCCCATGTTGCGCCGCCACGTCCACAACGCCCGCCGCCGTCCCAACCAATGGGGCGTAGGCCTCGGCAAGATCAACAGATCATCGGATAAGCGCGTGGACTACGCCGTCACGATGGTCGGCGCGCGCATGGGCCGCCAGATCGCCCTCCGCAACCCCAAGGTCACCACTCACCGCCCGCGCGGAGCAAGGAGGATCAAACTTTCATGACCACCACAAACATGATCCACCGCATCCTCAGCGCGCCGGGCCTGGATGCCGTCGAGGCCCGGCTCCTGGGCCAGCTCGCCTCAACCTGGTCAGCCAACCTCAGCCGGAACCTGCTGCGCAGCGCGTACTACGACGGTGAGCACTCGCTGCGCGCCGCAGGCCGGATGGGGATTGCCATTCCGCCGGTCATGGAGCGTATCTCCACGGTGCTGGGATGGCCTGCCAAAGCCATCGAGGTACTCGATAACCGCCTGGACCTCCAGGGCTTTGTGATTCGGGGCGAGGCCGACCAGGATGAGGGTGTCCAGGAGATCGTCACCGATAACCACCTGCTCACCGAGTCCTCGATGATCCACATTGACTCCATGATCCACGGCGTCGCCTTCGTGACGATCACCCAGGGTGACCCGCTAGCCGGTGAGCCGGACGTGGTGATCTCCGCGCGCTCCGCGACCGAGGCTTCGGCCTTGTGGTCCAACCGTGCTCGCCGCATCGTCGCGGGCATGACCATCAACCCGGGTATCCCCGGAGTGGAGCCTGATCAGGTCTGCCTGTGGATGGAAGACCGCGTGGTCACCTGCTGGCAGGACGGCAACGCCGTGGCCATCGACCGTCGCCCGCATAGCCTGGGCCGGGTGCCGATGGTGATGCTGCCGTATCGGCCTCGTATGACTAAGCGTTACGGCATGTCGCGGATCTCGCGGCCCTTGATGGATGCCACGGATTCCGCCGCGCGCACCCTGCTACGGATGGAGGGAACCGCGGAGTTCTTCTCCTTCCCCCAGCGCTACATCCTCAACGCCCAGCCGGAGGACTTCGACCAGGACACCTTCACCACCTACCTCAACCGCCTGCTAGTGCTCAGCCCCGCCGAGGACGGCGGCGCGAAGCCTGAAGTAGGAACCTTCGGCGCGGCCTCCCCAGCCCCGCACATCGAACAGCTCAAGGCGATTGCCATGCTGGTCTCCGGGGAAACCGGCATCCCACCTGGAGCACTCGGCATCATCCATGACAATCCCTCCTCGGCAGACGCTATCCGCGTCGGAGAAGCCGAGCTGGTCAAGATCGCCGAGCGCGCCCAGGCCGTCTACGGCGCCGAGTGGGTCGAGGTCATTCGCATCGCCCAGCACATCCGCGATGGCATCCCGGATGAGCGCATGGCAGGTCTCCAGGCCCAGTGGCGCGATCCTGCCACCCCTACGCGGGCGGCGGACGCCCAATCGGTGATGTCCCTGGTGCAGGCCGGGGTGTACCCCGCGCGCTCCCGGGTCACCTGGGAACGCTTGGGCCTCGACCCTGTCACTATCAGCCGCCTAGAAGCCGAGGCCCTCCGCGACCAAGGCCAGCAGATGCTCCACGACCTCATGGCCAACGAGGATGAAGAGCCCACCCCGGAGGCCCTGATCGCTGCCAGCGACGAGGAGCACACCGGGGTGACTATGGCCCCATAGAAAGGGAGGTGGGGTAGGTGGGTGTGTGGGATGAGCACAATGAGCACCTGCGCCTGGCGGTGATTCGTGCGGTGGATACGCTGATAAAGACCACCGATGCGCGGCCTTCC
Organism: Corynebacterium sp. zg-331; assembly: GCF_014267345.1. Classification (GTDB taxonomy): domain Bacteria; phylum Actinomycetota; class Actinomycetes; order Mycobacteriales; family Mycobacteriaceae; genus Corynebacterium. The sequence continues at coordinate 20,751 of NZ_JACMYD010000005.1, read as the reverse complement.
ATGAGCAAGTTAGAGTTCGAGGCGCTCGTGACCCTGCTGGTGCAGCAGTACGGGCAGGTGGCGGTGGCCTCGGCACTCATTGCGTTGGAGTCCGGCCGCTTGGAAGCCGGTGCACGGGATCTTCCGGCCCCGGTGCCCGCCGAGCCGGTGAACATCGATCAGACACGCTCCACGGTGTCCTGGGCGATCAACCAAGCAGACGGTGATTTTCCCACTGCGGCGCGCAGGCTTGCGGGCCCGGTGGGGCGGATGGTGCGGCAGGCAGCGCGCGATACGGTCTGGGAGTCCACGAGGGTAGCCGGGACCGGCTATGTCCGAGTACCGGGCCCCAGGGCGTGTGCGTTTTGCCTCATGCTGGCCTCCCGTGGCGCGGTATATGCCAAAGACACCGTGCTGGCGGTAGGAAAGAAAGCGAAGCGCCCGGAAGGCGCGCGGTATCACGACAACTGCTCGTGCAGTGCCAGGGAGGTGCTCAGCGACGCTGATGTGCCTCAGATCGTCAAGGACTTGGAGGCAGAGTGGTACGAAGCCACCTACACTGGGCGCGGCCCGGTAGCCGACCAAGCGGCCGCGTGGCGCGAACACATCAAGCGCACACGCCCCACACGCCGCAGCGCACGGTTTATCATGGAGGTTCCAGCAGATGATCCACGCCCGGCGCTTACAGACAAGGCCATCCGACACATCCTTGATGGGGAGCCAGATAATCCCCGCCAAGGTGGGCATAGAGCAGGTACCAGCAGGCGACGCAAAACGGAGTTTCCTCCCAGCTGGTCGGATGCAGATATTATCGACAGCGTGCAGGAAACATTCGATGACCCGCATAGCTCTATCTACATCGGTGACCGCCGCGTGCTCAGACGCATCGTCCAGCGCCACGGATCCCGGGTGATCGTCGAGGCACAGTACTACGTGCCCGACGAGGCCACGGGCACGCCGATTTTCCGTACGGCATATCCCAAATCCGGCGATGCGGTGTACCGTAATACGAAAGACGGAACTCGCTTGATTGAACCGTTTGATGAGAAAGGAATGGAGAGCAAACGATGAAGCTCGCAGTAACTTTCGAGGGCATGAAAAACGAGTACGAAGATGATCCGATTCCTTTCAACGTGGTGTCGCTGCTCTGGGGCAACCTGCCGCATGAAGTACAGGCTCAGGTTGTTGAGGACGGATACTACGGGGACGCATGGGTCGGCATGGATTACGCGCTGTGGTACGCCGCGCACCACGGACTAACCGTCCCCGGCAGCTTGCTCGATGAGGTCGAAGATGAGATGAACCGCACGAAGGACTACTGCGGGCTCGTCGCCAGCATCACCACACTGCGCTCGGCGGCGGCACAGGCCGCATAACCAAGCACATCCTCGCCCCTGGTACGGTGGGCGCGCCGGGTTCGACTCCCGGGCGAGGAACCACACCCCCAGGTTAAACCCCGATCATCGTCATGGTGGCCGGGGTTTTGTCATGCGCGGGTGGAAACCCACGACCCTGCCCACCTTTGGGGAGGGACGGACACCATCACCACCCCGCCCTTGGTAGCGGGGGAGAAGAAAGGGAGACCATGACCACCGAAACCACCGACGCCCCGGACGCGCCCGCGCCGGCCCCGGCCAGCACGAGCGACTACCAGCCCCCGGCCACGCAGGAGGATCTGGACCGCATCATCGAGGCCCGCATTGCCCGCGAACGAGCGAAGTACCAGGGCCATGACGAGTACAAGGCCAAGGCCGCCAAGTACGACGAGGCCCAGGAGGCCAAGAAGACCGCAGAGCAGAAGGCCACCGAGCGTATCACCGCTCTGGAAGCCGAGCTCGCTGCCGAGCGGCTTGCCGGTGCGCGGGCTCGTATCGCTGCCGAGCATCACCTCGACGCCGACCTGCTTGCCGGGGCCACCGAAGAGGAGCTGGCCGCACACGCAGAAAAGATCGCCGCAGCGATTAAGGCCGCAGCACCCGCGCCGACGGCCCCGGTCGTGCCCGGGGAGGGTCGTGGCCAGGTCTCCACCCCGCACACCGACTGGCTGCGCAACAAGCTCAGCCAACACTAAAAGCCTCAATCGAAGGAGAACATCATGGCATACAATGACATCGTCGGTCGCGCCGCCGTATCCGAGGCGCACCTACCCGACCAGGTCCTCACCGAAATCTTCGCCGAGGCCCCCGCCCAGTCCGTCGTCCTATCCCGGGCGCGCCGGGTGGCGATGAGTTCGGCGAAGTCCAAGCAGCCGGTTTTGAGCACTCTGCCAGAAGCGTTCTGGGTCGATGGTGACACAGGCTTAAAGCAGACCACCACCACGGGCTGGGAGAACCTCACGATGACTGCTGAGGAGCTGGCTGTCATTGTGCCCATCCCGGACGCCCTGGTCGCTGATGCCCAGGTGCCGCTGTGGGAGCAGATCAAGCCGCTGATCGTGGAGGCCATCGGGCAGAAGATCGACGCCGCAGCCCTATTTGGGGTGGATAAGCCGGACTCGTGGCCCGAGGGTCTAGTTCCGGCCGCGATCAAGGCGGGCAACACCGTGGCTGCAGGAGACGGTGCTGATTTGGGCGTGGATGTGGCCACTTTGGCAGGCAAGGTTGCCAAGCAGGGCTACCAGGTCAACGGTTTCCTCTCGGAGCCAGGGCTGAACTGGGAACTCATCGGCCTGCGCACCGCCCAGGGAGCACCGATCTACGCTCCCTCGATTGCCGAGGGGCAGCCGGACACCCTCTTTGGCCGCCCGCTCGATGAGGTCTACACCGGCGGCTTCGATGCCGCCAAAGCCAAGCTGATCGCCGTGGACTGGTCCCGATTCGTCGTCGGTATCCGCCAGGATGTCACCTATGACCTCTTCTCCGAGGGCGTGATCACCGACGCGAACGGCAAGGTCCTCTTCAACCTCATGCAGCAGGACGCCAAGGCTCTGCGCGTGGTGATGCGCCTGGGCTACCAGGTAGCCGCCCCCGCCACCCGGGTAGGCCGCAGCAAGAAGATCTACCCCGCAGGCGTGCTCACCCCGGCCAAGCTCGCCGCCGAGACCAACAGCTAGCGAAAAGGGACCATCATGGCGAACACCTGGGCCACCCCCGCCGATGTCCGCGCCCGCTGGGTCGCCACCGAGGCACTACCTGCGGACACCCTCATCCAGGCCTGGCTCGATGACGCCGAGACACTCATCCTGGCCGAGTACCCGCACGTGGCCGAGAAAATGGCCCATGACCCCGGAGGGGAGTGGCTACGCCGCGTCACTCTCGTGGAGGTACAGCTGGTCTCCCAGGTGCTCAAAAACCCCGACGGGGTGCGCCAGAAATCCAACACCGCAGGCGTGTTCACCGAGCAGACCACCTTCGGCACCGAGACCATCGGCACAGGCCTGCATCTCACCCCGATGCACCGCGCGATCCTCACCGGCGGCGCGAAGCGCCACGCCGGGCTTGACATGACCCCGGCATCACCGCCGCGCCACCCCCTAGAATCTGCCTGGGTCAACGGCCCAGACCACCTCACGCCGAAAGGCCACTACCCATGAGCCCTTTCGTCCCCCTGCGCCAAACCGTAGAGGTCTACACCCCCACGGTCACCACCAACCGCTTCGGCGACCAAATAGCAGGCCCCGGCCACTGGGAAACCCACGCGGTAGCAGGCTGGGCAATCAACTCAACCCAAGAGGAAACCGGCGACTCAGCGCTTCGTACCACCGAGCGCCTCCTGGTTTACATGGACGCCAACCACCCCGCCCAACCAGCCGACCTCATCCGCCTGCCCGATAACACCACCTGGGAAGTCCAAGGCCACCCCCAACGCTTCGATAACGGCCCCTGGTGGCAACCCGGCCTCGTTACCATCACCTGCACCAAGACGGAAGGATAACCATGCTCGAAGTCCTCGCTACTGATGAACACGAATCACTAACCATCTACCGATTCCCCTCCACCGCCATCGAGATCATGGAAGGAGCACTCGTGGTCTACCGCGCAGACCAATCCGGCTTCCTCGCCGGATTCGCGCCGGGCCAGTGGGTGAGATTCCGATTGGCTACCACTACCCAGGATCAGGGGAGATAGATCATGGGTATTCGGTTCGTGCCCTTTAACAAGGGCTTTGAGCAGCTGCGCCGTTCTCCGCCGGTGCAGCGTGAGGTCGAGCGCCACGCCGAGCGCATCGCTATGGCTTCTGGGCGCGGATACGAGTGGGATGCCCGCCAGGGCGAGAAAGGCCCAGCCCCTGCCTGGAACCCGCGTAGAGGCGCGGGCTACCAGGGCCGCTACCGCGCGATTGTCTACCCAGCGACCCGCAAGGCTGCCCGCGATAACGCCCGGAATAACACCCTGGTTAAGCATCTAGGCGGTGGCTGGTGATAACCCCCATCGAACTCGTTCAACGCGGGCTGCGCCGCGTGACCACCGCCCCGGTGGTCTCCAAGGTGCCTAACCCGCGCCCACCGCTGTTCGTGCGGGTGGACTCTTCCACCTCACGAGCCCTGTCACCCGTCCACGCTCAGGCCTTGGTCATAATTCAGGTCTACGGCCTCGATCTTGAAGAAGTCCTCACCACGGTCTCCGCGTGCCGCCAGTACCTGACCGATCGCATCGACGCAGACGACCCCCTCGTATTTGGGTGGGGTGAGCACACGCTTGTGGAGTTCCCCGATCCCGACATTCCCGATACCCGGTGGCAGCTCACCGGGCAGTTGATCTACACCCTCACCTAAACCAGGTGGGGGATTTCACATCAGAAAGGCAAAAATTTCTCATGGCTGACATGCGTAACCGCCGCAACGTCCTCGTCGGAGCGCCCGACGTTACTGCGTCCGGCGGTATCCTTATCGGACCCGTGGCCACCAAATCCGAGCATTTCCCGAGCTCTGCTACCGAGGAGCTCTCCACCGAGCTCAAGATGGTGCCCGCAGGCTACATCTCCGAAGACGGTGTCTCGAAGACCGTGGACCGCTCCACCGAAAAGATCAAGGACTGGAACGGCGACACCATCCTGATCACCCAGTCTGACCACTCTGTGACCCTGACGCTGACGTTCATGGAGGCTGCTAATGCCGATGTCCTGAAGATCATCGCAGGCGAAGATAACGTCACCGTCGAAGAAGGCGACACGATCAAGGTCATCGACAACGCCGATGAACTACCGCACCGATCCATCGCCTTTGAGATCAAGGGCGGCCGGGGCTCGAAGATTCGCGTCTTCGCCCCGGACGTCCAGTGCACCTCCGTGGGCGACGTCTCCTACGTGCGTGCCGACGTCATCAAGTACGAGGCGACCTTGGAATGCTTCGACGTGGACAACAAGAAGCTGATCTCGCTGATTAAGCGTGCTGACGAAAAGGCCACCACAGCAGGGGTTGGTCGGTCTGAGGGTCTCTCCGAAGGCTAAATAACCCCCAACAGCTGGTCGAGGTGAGGACTTTACTGTGTCCTTTCTCCTCACCTCGACCCTTCCCACCGCCAATGTGCGGAAGCGAAGGACACACCAACCCCTACATAACTCAACTGAAAGGACACTCGTCATGGCTCTTGAAAAGTTCCACTTCGCCACCACCGATGGTGACACCAAGATTGCCTTCCCCTATATGGAAGACGTCGTATCCGCTCGCTGGGCCCGCGACAACGCCACCCGCCTCAACGAGGAAGGAGTCTGGCCTGCCCTTGAGCACGTCGCCGCCATGAACGACACCAACGCCAAGGCATACGAGAAGATCCTTGATCTCCCCCTCCGGGAGTTCAATCGCTTCTCCCGTTCCTGGCAGGAAGGCCGATCCGCTTCCCTGGGGGAATCCGAGGCCTAGCCGACGATCTGGCGCTCAACGATGATTTCCGCCTCGCCGTTGAGCGCGACCTCATCACCGCAGGCCTCCGCCTACGATGGCTCGCCGACGGCACCGACCGCCTCAGCTGGGGTGACTTGATCACTCTCATCCGCACCACACGACACGGTGACGCGATCTACGCCCACCTCACCGGCGAGGACGAACCCTGGGGTCTGACCGAACAACTCCTCGCCGCCGCCGTAGACGCACTCAACGGAGCCAACTGGCAACGCTCCGGCGGCAAAGCACACACCAAACCCAAACCCATCCCACGCCCAGGTATCCGCTCCCACGGCACACCCACAGCCGCGCGCCGGGAGGCACCACAGGGTGACCCGTTCAAGGAAGAAGAATCTGGCGTGTTTATGGGTGTGCCAACCCCTGTGGATGCGCTTAACACGTGGTTGGGCTGGGAGTAATGCACCGCTTATAAGGAGGCTTCTTATGGCTGTAGAACTAGGCACAGGGTACGTCAGCATTGTTGCTGATACCGGCCAGCTCACTAAGGAGGTCAAAAAGGCTCTCGGTGGGGTAGAGGCTTCCGGGGAGACCACAGGCAAGGGACTAGGCTCCAAGATCGCCAGCGGTCTGGGAACGACCCTGAAAGCGGGTGTGGCTACCGCCGGTGTGGCCGCCGGTGGCGTGCTGGGTGTGTCCATTGCTAAGGGGCTAGGCCGACTGACCTCTCTGGATAATGCCCAGTCGATGATGCGGGGCTTAAAGATGTCTTCCGATGATGTCGCCCGCGCGATGGATGGTGTGTCTGCTTCCGTGAAGGGCACGGCGTTTGGGCTTGATGAGGCCTCCGGCTCGGCAGCGAAGCTCTCTGCGGTGGGTGTGGCGGTCGGTGAGAACCTTGATCGCACGCTGAAGCTCACAGCTGATATTGCTGCTCAGGGGCAAACCTCGATGGATGATGTTTCCTCCATTATGGCCAAGATTGCCGGAGCGGGGAAGGTCACAGGTGAAACCCTCGCCCAGCTCGATGACCGCGCCACGGGCGCAGGAGCTGCTATTGCTAATCACCTGGGTGTCTCTATCGAGGAGATGCGAGAGAAGGTCTCTAACGGCGAGGTGGACTTCCAGACCTTCCAGGCCGCAATGGAAGAACACTTAGGTGGTGCTGCTCAGCGCACCGGTGAGACCGTCCAAGGCGCATTTAAGAACATGCATGCCGCAATGGGGCGGTTCGGCGAGCAGCTTGTCGCCCCGGCCTTCGCTGCCGCCCCGCCACTGTTCGGCGCGATCGGCAAGAGCTTCGATGCTCTTTCCACCGCGCTGAAACCCGCTGCCACCGAGATCGGAGAGTTGCTGGCCCCTGCGGTGGAGAAGGTCTCCGGCTTGATTGAAACCCGCCTTGCCCCGGCTTTGGGCGAGGGCGCGCGGAAGGCAGGGGAGTGGGCCGTCAAGATCACCGAGGTAGCCGTGGATCCTGCCACCTGGGAGCGCATCGGAGAAGTGTTCTCCTCGGTGCGTAGTGAAGCAGAGAACCTGTGGCCTGCTGTGGAGTCCCTCGGCGGAACTTTGTTTACGATCGGCCAGCAGATTTCAGTGGCTACCTGGCAGGCTCTCGGGGACGTCATCAATGCCACTGCGCCCCTCGTGCGTGACCTCTTGGTTCCCGCGCTAGAGGATGTGGCCCGCCTGGCTGAGGAAAATCCCGGTGCGGTCAAAGCGATGGTGGTCGCCATCGGCGGCTTTAAAGTAGCCTCTGCTGTGGCTGGCCCGCTGGTGGGGGCAGCCACAGCTATTGGCAACGTCGGCAAAGCCGCCTCCACCGCTTCCACTCTCGTGCGCGCCGGGGGATTGGTAGCTGGCGTTAAGGAGCTGGGGAAGTACTCCGGTGACGCCAACCCGGTGCTGGCTAAGGCTGGTAAGAGCGTGGAGGGCTTCGGTAAAGCGGCCGGTATTGCCGGGAAGATCCTTAAGCCCATAGGAAAGGGATTGATGACTGCGCTGCGTTTCGTCAATCCTTGGGTGGCGGGTATCACCTTGGCTGTGGGTGCGCTGACGTGGTTCTTCTCCGAGACAGAAACCGGTCAGCGCGTGTGGAGCCAGGCGATGGGTGTTCTGCGTGATGCGTGGAATTGGTTTACCGAGGTTCTCTCGACAGGCTGGGAGTGGATCAAAACCACCGTGTGGGATCCCTTCGTCGGCTTCATCGCCGGCACGCTGGTTCCGATGTGGAACGAGGCCTGGGGCTATATCCAGGGTGCCTGGGATACGTTTACTGGGGCGATCCAGTGGGCTTGGGATTCGATTATCCAGCCGGTGTTCAACTTCATCTGGCAGGTAGCCCAGGTCACCCTTGGTGTGATCGGTACGGTCATTCTCGCCCCGCTGCTCATTGCGTGGAATTCGATGAGTGAGGGGATCAAGTGGGCGTGGGAAAGTCTGATTAAACCTGCCTGGGACGCAATAGCCACAGCTGCCCAGTGGCTTTGGGAATCGGTCCTCTCTCCGGCATTTACCTGGATCAAGGACCACTGGCAGGTCATGGCCACCGCGATCAAGGTCATCTGGGAGACCATCATTAAGACCGCCTGGGATGCGGTGGCCACGGCGGCACAGTGGTTGTGGAACACGGTTCTGGTTCCTGCTTTTGAGGGGATCAAAACCGCGTGGAAAGCCTTAAGCGATGGCATTAAGTGGGCGTGGGACAACGTACTCAAGCCTGTCTGGGATGCGGTGGCCACGGCGGCACAGTGGTTGTGGAACACGGTTCTGGTTCCCGCTTTCGACGGCATTAAGGCCACCTGGGAGAGCATGACCAGCCTCATGAAGGCCGCCTGGGATAACGTACTGAAACCCGCCTGGGATGCGGTGGCCACGGCGGCACAGTGGTTGTGGAACACCATTTTGGCGCCTGCCTTTGACGGGATTAAGAAAGCCTGGTCGGTGATGAGCGATGGTATTGAGTACGTCCGCAACACCATCATCCAGCCCACTTTCGACAAGGTCCAGCAGGGCGTGGAGGCGGTCAAGAGCTTCTTTGGTAGCGCAGTCGAAGCCATCGGCAAGGTCTGGGATTCCCTGCGCGGCAAGCTGGCCAAGCCGATCAACTTCATGATCAATACCGTCTACAACAACGGCATTCTGCGCGCCTGGAACGTCATGGCAGGATTCCTGCCTGGGCTCTCTGAAGGATCGCCGATTGATGGGATCCCTGAGCACGCTATCGGTGGTGCGGTCAAGGGCCCTGGCACCGGCACATCTGATGATGTGCTGATGTGGGGGTCTAACGGCGAGCACATGCTCACTGCTGCTGAGGTGCACCGCCTCGGTGGACAGAGCGCAGTCTATGCCATGCGGCATATGCTCATGGCAGGCCAGCCGTTCACTGTGGATGCGGAAGGCCAACTCACCGGCCTACCCCACACCAACAACCGTGCAGGTGACCTCGCTGGTGCTGCCCCCGGCCTGATGCTTCCCGGCTACAAAGACGGCGGCGAAATCCGCCCCATGTACGAGATCCAGCTTGAAGCAGCCCACGAGTTCGCCCAAGCCCAACACGGCAAGCCGTATCAGTGGGCAGGTCCCACCGGCGAAGGCTCTTCCTTCGACTGCTCGGGGTTCATGGCTGCGATTGCCGCCGTCATCCAGGGCACCAACCCCTGGCAGCGCTACTGGGCCACCATGAGCTTCCCCAGCCCTGGTGCCCAGGGATTCGCGCCGGGCCTGGATTCGGGGTTCTCCATCGGCATCTTCAACGGTGGTCCCTATGGTGGGCACACCGCAGGAACCCTTGGGCCTGCGGGCAGCTACGGGGCCACCAACGTCGAATCCGGTGGCGCGCCCTCGATGGTCAAGTACGGCATCGGCGCTGCCGGAGCCGACGACCCCCAGTTCACCATGCAGTACCACCTTCCTATCGGGGCAGACGGAGCGTTTATCTCCGGTGGGGAAGGCGGTGGCATGTCCGCCTCGATGATGGTGGAGGCCATACGCGGTGCAGTCCACAAGGTCATGGATAAGGTCACCGAGCCAATCAAGGGTCTACTGCCCTCCCCGCCGCCGCAGTGGTCCGCCATCCCCGGCAGCGTCCTGGATAGGGGCACAGATGCGGTCATCGATGGGGCCTTTGCTGCCATCGACGGTATCGGCAACGCTCTAGGCACCGTCTGGCGGGCAATCACCAATGTCGATGACCTCATCCGCGAAGCCCTGGGTGGAGCCAGCGACGTGGAAGACGCTGCCCGTGGTGGTCTCTACGACACCGGCGGGCTGCTGCCCCACGGTGGTGTGGCACTCAATCTCTCCGGGAAACCGGAAGCCGTGCTGACCTCATCTCAGTGGGACGCAGTAGCAACTCTCCCAGACGTGGCTGCTGCACTCCCGAGTATCGTTCCAGCCCTCGATAATCTAGCTCACCGTGGACCGCAGGCCTGGGACGCTGCTACCGGCTACCTCGCAGAAATCAGCACCGGACAGGCTGACCTCCATGCTGATGCCACCGCAGCCTGGGAAGAACTCAACGTCGCCTACAAAGGCGGCGACTGGGGTTACGGCGCACTCTCCCAATTCGTCGGCGAGGACAACGGCCGCGACCTCGCTAACGCGGCCGCCGCACTAGGCGAAATCACCGAGGACCTGAAAAACACACCCCTGGCCCGCAAAATCACCGAGATCTCCGATACCATCACCAAGAGCCTCTCAGCCGAAGAGATCACCAACCGATTCCTCGGACACATCGAAAAGCGCGCCGGGCAAGCCTCGGAGGAGTTTCAGGAGGCGCGTAAGCGTATCCATGAGGTAGGACTCCAGGCGCGTGATGAGGCGATCAAGGTCGGCCAGACGGCGGTAGATGGGCAGCTGGCAGATGCCCGTGAGGTGCTGGGCTTGCCTGATCCTGAGAGCATTCCTGCGGTCAAGGCCGCAGGGGAGGCGAAAGACATTCTGGGGGATTGGGCTAAGGAGCAGGCGGAGAACTCCCCTGTGGCGCAGTTTGTTGAGGAGTCGATCACCCCGATGGTGGAGCAGGTCTCTACCTGGGGCCAGGAGCTCTTTGATAGTGCGGTGGATACGGCCATGCAGCTAGGGAAAGGGGCACTGGATGCGGCGATTGATACGACTGCTGATGCGGCGTTTTCGGTGCTTGACGGTGCCGGTGCGGCGGTGTCTGCGGGGGCATCGATGGCGCTGGAGACAACTGCGCAGGCGGTCTCGGCAGGCTCGGTGGCCTTGGGGGCCGCAGCTCAGGCTGCTGGTGTGCCGGGGGCGGTGCAGGTGGGTAATGCCGCAGGGGCAATCGCCTCCGGCGGGATCACGTTCATGGCATCTAATACCGATGAGATGTATCAGATGTACCGGCGTGCGCTGTCGAGCGCACATGCCGGGGTGAAAGGAGCACGATAAATGGCGATCACCAGTGGGGTGCGTATCACCCTCACCGGCGTAGACGGATCACGGTGGGATCTCCACTCTCACCGTGATAAGTCCGTGTTCATCGAACAAGGCGGGGTAGGCGACCTCTTCGACGCGCCGACCACCACCAGCTATAAACCAAGGGTCGGGCAGTCCGGGTCTACGTTTACTGCTGCCCGCCACCTAGAGCGTCACCTCGCGCTACCGATCACGGTGCATCACCGCGACCGGTTGGAGTGGGCGCGCTTGGATTCGGATTTCCGCCGCGCGTTTTCTTACACCGAGGACGCCACGCTTACTGTGGAAACCGATTTATCTGGGGCACGCCAGCTGAAGGTTCGTCTAGCGGAACAGCCGCAGTACCGAGGCGAGATCAACCCGAATCGCCACGGAGTCAGCCAGTGGCTCTACCCCCTAGTAGCCGCGAACCCGATGTGGGAGTCCGAGCAACACAAGGACTCGTTCACCTTCGATGGGCTGAATTGGTTCTCAGGATCCGTGGAGGTCTCCAACCCCACCGACCAGCCCGCGTGGCCGAAATGGGTGCTCACTGCACCGGCGAAGTTCATTTTGCCGGACGTGTCCTTCCGCGCTGGCGAGCACCAGGATCGCATGATCGACCTCCCGTTCCAACCCCTAGGCCGCGAAGTGGTCGTGGATACCGACCCGCTGGAGGAGATGATCGTCGCCAACGATGCGACCCTGTTGTGGGCGCAGATGGAAGGACAGTTCTTCTCTTACCCCATTCCACCACACACCCCACCCACGAGAATCCCGGTCGCGGTGGACCCGCTGCCGCACACCGGGTGGATCGTACCCACATGGCTGAAAAAGATCGTGGCCACCGAGGTAGAAAAATGGGCCCGCGCACTAGGCCTATCGAAATTCGTTGCGGTGACCCCGCAACAGATGGGACAGAAGATCCGCGAGATCATCCTCGCCCTCACCCCCGACGCACTAGAGCGCCTCTCACCAACCCTGATTGGTGGGCTACTACCGGAGGTGATCTCAGAGGCCATCGTGCGCGCGTACGGCTCGGTAGCGAACATGGCCGGAGCCACCGCCCAGGTACGTATCAACCGCCAGTGGTCCCGACCCTGGGGATTGGAGTAACTCATGTCCACCACCCAAGAACTCGACCGCATCTGGGACACCGCCATGTCCCAGCGCGCCGGGCGTGCCCGCACTCGCCGCGAGCCGCCGCTGGTGCGCCTGTGGGATGCTGCCTGGGAACTTCGCGGCCGCATCTCCGGGGAATATGCCGCCTCCTTTGAGTGGAAGCTCAACGACACTGGCACCGGCACGGTGGAACTCCCCGCCGAGCATCACCTTGCCCGCTGGGTAGCCCAGTACTGGAAGCGCCGCACCCAAAACATCCACATCACCGTGGACAAAGACGGGGCCCGCTGGTCGGGCCGCCTCAGCGAAGTCACCACCTCCCAAGATGACATGGGGCTACGTACCACCACGCTCACGTTCCTCCATGATTTTGAGGAGCTACGCCACATCCAGGTCTGGCCCAACCCCTTTACCCCTGCTGCCGTGCAATTCCCCAAAACCTTCCTCCTGGCAGGACCTGCCATCTGGACCCTGAAATGCGCCCTGTTCCTCAATCTCTTCCGCCTACAAGGAAACCTCTGGAGACTGCCCGATGACCCCCTGGACTTTCGCTCCTGGGTCCAATCCCTGAACTACAGGGACTGGCCCATCCTGGTTCAGCCCAGTTCCCTGCTCCTCGATGACTCCCAATGGACGATCATCAACTCCCGTTTTAAAACCTGGGCAGATATGGCCACCCCCACTCTGGAGGACGGCCAGCTCATGGTCACCTGCCGCCGCTGGCTTATCGGCGACCCCCAACCCTGGCCAGGAGCAAACCTCAACCGCAACGGGCAACTCATCATCGACATCGAGGACAAGTCCGGGTGGTTCGAAGAAACCGCCATCGGCGGCACCATCGCCGGTGGCCTCATCCGCACCGGCGTAGACATCGCCGAAAACCTCATCGACGAAACCCGATTCGCCCTCGAAAAAGTCACCCTCACCGACCAATACACCATCCCCGGCTTCCTCGGTGTCGTCCCCTCCCAACCCTGGGTGGTCTACCGCACCGATACCGAACAAGGAACCAACACCGCCGAAACCACCAGCTTCACCTGGCAACCCGCCACCGTCGGACAAATCACCGTCGGTGGCTCCTCCATGCCCGGCATCAATGAAGGCATCTCCGCCGCCATCCAAATGGGCCCGGCCCTCCTCTCCGCCTTCATCCCCTTCATCCCCAACCTCGGCGGCCCCCTCGACACCATCCTCCAACCCCTCTACTCCGACGTCCTGCTGGCCTTCCAATCCCTCAAATCACCCCTCAGAACTCGCAGCCTCGGATGGTCCCACTACTACGAGAACTTCGAAGACGGTGCCGACAAGGCCTACACCCTGAGCGCTGTCATGGCTCTGCGCGCCGGGTTTTATAGGTCGAGGCAGCGCACGAGCCACACGATGAAGGTCGGCGATGGGGCACCGTACCTGGTGGGGGAGCGTGGCCGAGGGCACTTCTGGCTAGGTGACCGTGTAGGTGGCCAGATACCGGGTGCTCCTGATGGTCAGGTCGTTGTCGAGCGGGTCTCAGCACTGAGTCTGGCATGGGATGCGGAGACTCCGCACCAGTGGGACATCACACTAGGTGATCTGGCGGTGGATCAAGACCCGTTGGAGTATGCGCTGAGCAAGATCCGTGGCCTCACGGATGCACTACACGATATAGGAGTGGTCTAAATGGCTATACCGCTGCAACCTCAGATGGATATGGATAATCCCCGCGAGCACCTGCTGTGGGCCCTGGTGTCGATGGGCGGAAAAATCGGAGCGCCGTTACTCCTCCCGCGCCCGATGATGGAGGACCTCTCCGCGCACCTGTATGCCTGTGGTTTCCGCCATGACCCTACAGCCCAGCAGCGCTGGTATCACCCGCCTGCCAGTGATGCCCTGTGGGAGCAATCCTCCGGTAGGTGGGAGGATCACCCACCCCAGGGCGACGAGATCGACGAGGTACTCACCGCGCTTAGTCCTGCCGCGCGCGAGGAGCTGCGCCGCAGACTCACCACCAACGACCCGGACGAAGGAGAGGCCCTGTGAGCATCGTCCCCAAGCAAAAGCCTGTCCCCGAAGGCGTAGACACCGCCGCTACTCTGGCTCGCCTTCAGGATGTCACCGAAGCGTCAGTTAAAGACCTCATCCGTATTCGCCACACCACTGGATCCCAACATGTAGCCGAAGGCCTACGTGGAATGCTCACCGGCATCGGTCAAGCCCTTAGAGGAATCTTCGATCCCACCAGCTGGTTCGCCCCTATCGGGCGCGCAGGCCAAGATTACCGTGATGGCCAGGAAGCCCTGACTCGACGCACGGATCTGCTCTCCCCGCTACTGGACTACGGCAGCGCTTACATGGGCAACCTCTCAGGATTCGATGTCACGGGGGTCATGCCATTTCGTACCCAAATCGGCCCCATGCGCGGCTGCCACCTAGACGCTAACGGTATTCGGCTAGATGACCAGGGCCTCTGGGACATCCGAGCCCAGCTGACAGCGGATGCCGCGATCATCGTCACCGGCCGTATGGAATGGCGGGTAGTGGTCAAAAATCCCCAGGGTGGCATCTACTCCGTACAGCGTGCGACCGTGACATCCAGTAGCCGTCTCACGCAAACCCTGGTGTCCTCCGTCGTCGTACCATCACCTGGATACCTCGTCCAGGTCGAGCTCACCTCCCTAGGCGTAGGCCGCACCATCCTCGGCGGCCCAGCATGGAACCGCCTCGTCGTCCAGCACATAAGCAGAGGGGAAGACGGCGCTACTGGTGCCGAGGAATCACAAACTCCCCCTGACCCAATCCAAGGCCCCCGCCCCGCAGACGAACAGTAAGGAAACGCCTATGTCCCGCATCACCGGCACCCTCAAAGCCACCGACGGAATGCCTACCGAAGGCACTATCACCGCCTGGTCCGTAGACCTCCGCCCCGCAGGAAAAGTCGCTATCACCAGCGAACGCCGCACCACTCGGATCACCCAGGGCCAGTTCACCTTCGACAACCTTGCTCCTGGCCCCACACGATTCACAATCACCGGAAACAACATCGCTCATGACCTCGTTGTGACTATCCCCGACAGTGATGTGAACTTCACTGATCTTCTCAGCAAGGTCTACACCTGGGAACCTGAAGTCATCTCCGAAGTACAAAAAACCCAAGCTAAAGCCGAAACAGCCGCCCGCCGAGCAGAGGCCTCCCGTGATGAGGCTCGTACTGCCGCTACTCAGGCTAAGGCCGCTAGGGATGGTGCGACTGCGCTGCGGGATCAGGCTGCCGCGTCTGCGACTCAGGCGGGGCGGTCCGCGACCGAGGCTGACGGGGCGGCGCAGCGTGCGCAGCAGGCGGCCTCCACGGCGGGCACGTCTGCTACGAGTGCGGGGCAGGCAGCTACCCGTGCCATGCAAGGGCAATCTGCGGCGGAGGGGGCTGCCCGTGATGCGGAAAACTCGGCTACGCAGGCGGGTAGGTCCGCCACTGAGACCGCCGGGCAGATCACTCGCGCCGCGCAGGAAGCGGATCGCTCGGAAGAGGCGGCACGCCGGGCGGTTGCGGGTGCGGATCGTATCGGTACCGCCGAGGCTGTCACCGCCGCGCGCACCGCCGCGGATGCTGCTGCGCAGCGCGCTGGGGAGCAGGCCACCCGCGCATCAGGGGAGGCTGATCGCGCTGAGCAGGCGGCCTCCACGGCGGTGTCGGGGATTTCCCCCGAGGTCCGCGCGGACATCGACGCCAAGGCTACCAAGGCGGAGGTGGCAGAAGGTCTGGGGGCCAAGGCGGACAAGGCGCATAAGCATGTAAGTGCGGATATTACCGACTCGACGAGTGTTGTCAATAAAGGCAATCAGGGGAAACTTCTCGCCGCCGATAGTGGTGGTGACCTCAATGTGCGAAGTCGGATTTATGTGTATCCAGACGGGCGAATATATCTGGGCGGGACGAACTTTCAGCCCAATGACGCTGTCAATAGGAAATTTGTCAATGACCAGGATAACGCGGTTGAATCTCGGCTGACAGATAAAATAGATGCCAAGGCGGATATCGCGGCCCTGGGTACTAAGGCAGATAAAGTGCATACGCATGTGAGCGCGGACATTACCGACGCGGTAGACGGACTCACGGGTGACGGTGGAAAATTGGTCCGTATCCCGAGTTCTGGGGTTATGGGGCTAAGTACAACCATTGTAATGGATTCCCAAAAGGGGAAAATTACCTCCAATAGCCCAAATGGGATTATCCAGCACGGAACCCCAACAGATGATTCTGCGCTGACGAATAAAGGTTATGTAGATCGTGAGGTTGCCAAAAAGGCTGACGCTACAGCCCTGGAAGCCAAGGCTGCTAAGATACATAAGCACGTCAGTGCGGATATTACCGATGCGGTGGATGCGGAGGCCGCGTCACAATCCGCGACATACGCCAATCGCCTGGTGCGTCTCGATAACTCCGGTAACCTGTGTGCGAAACCCCCCAAAACAGGCGGGTCTGTTGCAACGAAGAAGTATGTCGATGATGAGGTAAAAAAGGCCGCCCCGGTGAATCACACGCACAGCACCGATGGAATATCAGGGCTAAGTCCATACGTCCTTGATATGATACAAAAGGGCATATCTTCCCCGCGTATGCTGACAGTAGAATCCGGGTGGGCAACATTTTACCGAATCGGAAATATGGTGACGGTAAAGGTGCATAATGGAGGCAGCTCCATCCCTGCGGTTATTCCGGCTGGATTTCTGCCGGTAGTGGAGCCGTGCTATGCCCCAGTAACATGGCTGTCCGATCCAGTAGGGGTAGTCTTGATAAATATTGACCGTTCACGCAGGAAGATATTTGTTGAGCGCGCTCCAAGTGCGTCCAATCTCGTACACGGAACGGCTGTATATATGACCGCGCAAGGGTGGCCGGAAAGCTAAGGAAATTCACCGACGCATGGGAGGTAAAACCATGTCCTATTTTGATGTTGATTGGTCGCCGAGATTTTCTTTCGGCGGCCCGCGCCCTGTCGGCGCCCTGCGGGGAGTGTGTATCCACACCACGGAGAACGATCCCGGTACCCCCGCGTCCGCTGTGGCCGACTACCAGATCCGCTCCCAGTCCGGCAGCTACCACATGCTGGTGGACTCCGCAGGTACGCGCCTGCGGGAAAACACCGATGACTGGATCACCTGGTCGAGCGGCAACCAGGGCAATAATTTGCTGTTGCATATTAGCTTCGTGTTCCGGGCGCACTACAGCCGCGCGCAGTGGCTAGCCCAGGAAAAGATGCTGCGCGCCGGGGCAGAGGTGGTCGCCTACTGGTGCTCGCGGTATGACTGGCCAGTCAAACAAGTTGGCGTGGGCGGGCTGCCGGGGATCACGACCCACGATGCGACCCGCGCATGGGGCGGGACGGACCACACCGACCCCGGCCCGAACTTCCCCTGGGACGTTTTCCTGGGGTATGTGCGTGAGGCCCAGGGCCCGAAGCACGCCGCCGCCCCGATTATCTCGATAAGCCCGCGCTCGGTGCCGTTTAACGCGGTGCACGAGGCGGCCCTCAACGACACGAAACTAGCCGCGCAGGCCACCCGGGACGTGATCGCCAGCTGGGATCAGCCGATCACCTCAGCGGTCAACCCCAAGGTCAAATTTCACCCGCGGGCGCTGATGGCCGTACAGGACCTTAATACCTGGTCGATGCTCCAGGTGGTCAAGGCCATCGCGGAGAAGGTCGGTGTGGATGCCGACCAGGTCATCGCTGAGGCCATTGCGGCGGACCGGGCCGAGAAGAAGTAGCAACAAGAAAGGACTTTGAGATGGATGTGACGATTTCGCAGGCAGTGGCGGCCGCGCTGGAGGAACAGCCGTGGTTTGCTCGCCGAAAAGACACGATCGCTGCGACGGCTGGCACGATCCTTCAGATGGTCAATATCGTGGCCGCGCAGGCCACGGATTGGCCTCCGGTGGCGGCGGTGGCCATCGCCGTGGTTGTCGGTGTGCTTCAGGTGGTCGTGCATGCTGCGACCCCGGGGGCGATTACTCCGTCGATGGCGCCGCGCTTGGAGGCCGCAGCTCCGGTTCCGGTGGAGGATGTGGTCGATCAGACCCGTGGGGATTTAGCATTGTCCCCCGATGAGCAGCACTAGCATGGCGGCGTCGATGAGTCCGCGTGTGCGGGTGTGGCTACGGTCGGTGTGGGCGGGGGAGGTCATCCTCGGGGTCACCGCGCTGATCCGTGGGATCTGCTACCTGCCTGCCGTGATCCCCGAGGGTCATCGTATTCCCGCCCTGGAGCATTACCTGCCGCTGTGGTCGTGGTCGGGCCTGTGGCTAGGAGCCGGGGTGATGGCCATGATCTGTGTGGCCGGTCGCATACGACGGGCTTTGCCGGTGGTCACCGGGGTCCTGGTGGCGCTGCATACGATGTGGGGCGGGATCTACATCGCGGCCTGGGCGGCCGGCGCCTCGGATCGCGGGTATGTCACCGCGCTGAGCTACATCACCGTCGCAGCGCTCGGGACCTGGGCTTTTGGGCGCGGGGACCCGGCAGTCGTTGAGGAGGTGGCCCACCGTGATGCCTGAGGGCCTGATTATCGCTGTGGTGACCGCCGCGTCGGGGCTGATGGTGGGCCTGTGGCAGCGCCACTCCGCCCAGGAGGAGACTGCGGCTTCCCAGTATCAGTCCCTTGTGCATGACCTGGAGGGGCTGCGCAAGGAGCTGTGGGCGGAAAACTCCGAGCTCCGGTCGCAGCTGAGGGCGTTGCAGGCGGAGTATGAGCAGCTGCGGCGGGATCTAGCCCGGATGGAGGGGGAGGAGGCCGCGCTGCGGGAGCGCTACCGCGTGGCCGTGGACTACATCGTGGTGCTCTATCCCCTGGTGCCGGTGGCCCGCCGCCCGCCGGTGCCGGAGGTACTGCGGGAGGACGTGAAGTAGTGGTGATATGAGGTTGTGGCCCCTCGCCCCTTTTTTTCTTGGGGCGGGGCCTTATTTTTGTGCGCAGGCGTGATTATAATGAGGGAGGTTGAAGCTCAACATATAGGAAAGAAAGTAAAGGGATGTCTGAACAGGTAATCATAGCAATTATTTCGACGGCAGGGCCAGTGATTGCTGCTTTGGTAGGAACTTTCTTTGCGGTTTCTCGAAAGAGGTCACAGATTGATGTGATAGATGCACACCAGCGTTGGGTAGATAGTATGGAAGGGGATGTGGAGGATCTTCAATCGGTGGTGGATGGAAAGAGGCGTAGGGAGATAAAGGGGAGGTTTGATTGGCTTAATCTTGATAGTGGTCTAGTTATATTTCCCCTATTGATGAGCGGGCTAATGGCGTTCATGTTTCTGATTGCGATTATGGTTTATGCGTTTAGCGAGTGGGGATTTCTTAAGGCTTCGTTTGTTTTTTCGCTACTTTTTCTGGGTATGTCCTTTATCTCTGGATTTAATATTCTTGCCGGGAAGGGGATTGATTTGTTGTGGGAAAAGTGGAAGGAGAGTAAGCGGGGGGCTGGGTGGTGGGTTCAGATCTAGTCTGGAGGTGGAGTTCTGACGCTCCCGGGCCGCAAGCGCGTGGGGTGTGATTTCTCTGTTTTCGCAGGTAAAGAACCCCGCGTAAACCCCACGGAGGCGTTCATATTTCTTATTTTTGCAGGTAGTCACGTTCCGAGTCACTTCCCCCTTAGCTCCACTCCAGGGGGAAGCGTCGAACTCTCGCTTTCGAGCGTAGGTTCGCACTTCCCCCGCTCTGTGTCCGCTGGTCAGCGCCTCTTCAAGCTCTTCGAACTCGATTGGCCCTGCGCTGTCGTGGTAGTAGGGCGCGATGATGATTTGCTCGCGTCCGATGAAGATCTTGTCTACGAAGTATTCGAAGAGCTGGTCGCGGATTTCGGGCGTGTCCATGGTGGCCTCGGCAAACCTCTTGTAGAACGCGCCAATCGAAGCCTCGTCCTCGTAGAGGGTGGCTTTGACGTGCTCGGCCTGGATGGCAGCGTCGAGCTCTTGTTTCTGTGCCTCCAAAGCGTTCATCGCTTCAGCTGTGCTCGCGTTGAAGATGACCTGGGAGATGGCCTTGACGAAGTTGGCGAGTTTGATCTCCCCGTCCGTGCGTCGGGCTTCTAGGGCCTTGAGGATCTCGTCTCCGCGTCCGTGGGTCTTCTTGTAGTGGTCGGCGAGGTTCACTGCGAGTGAGGCCAACATCTCGGGCTCATGAAGGAAGGACTCGACGATCTCCTCGATTCTCAGCTCGATCTCGTTCT
This sequence comes from Corynebacterium sp. zg-331, assembly GCF_014267345.1. Classification (GTDB taxonomy): domain Bacteria; phylum Actinomycetota; class Actinomycetes; order Mycobacteriales; family Mycobacteriaceae; genus Corynebacterium. Next base: position 269 of record NZ_JACMYD010000005.1, on the reverse strand, counting down.
TTCGGACGGTCTTGGCTGAGCACTTCTTCTTACGCTGGTTGAGACAGGAGTAGTAGCGGCTACCGGTCTTTGAGGTGCCCGAGATGCCATCCATCGACCCTCCACAGGTCGGCTGGGGTTGCCCGCAAATCGTGGACACGTAGTTAAGCTGCTTGTTGTTGTCGTTGGTCGTTGATCCGGTTTTCGAACTCTACGGGACTGATCATCCCGATCTTGGAGTGCCGCCTACGACGGTTGTAGACCACTTCGATCCACCGAGCTACTGCTTT
>NZ_JACMYD010000004.1 GCF_014267345.1 Corynebacterium sp. zg-331 | reverse complement strand
AGCTCGTAAATCTTCGCTGCCTGACCTGGTCAAGCGCATGTTTGACCAGGGGCAACTTAACCGGGTCTGGATGTCTGATATTACGTATCTGCGCACTGGTGAGGGCTGGTTGTATTTATGTGTTATTTGTGATGGCCATTCCCGCAAAGCAGTAGCTCGGTGGATCGAAGTGGTCTACAACCGTCGTAGGCGGCACTCCAAGATCGGGATGATCAGTCCCGTAGAGTTCGAAAACCGGATCAACGACCAACGACAACAACAAGCAGCTTAACCAACAGGCTGCTTAACTACGTGTCCACGATTTGCGGGCAACCCCACGAGCACCACCGCCGCAAGACAAGCCCCGAAGAAAACCACCGCGATACACAACCGGTGAGTCATCCGAAACCCACAGCATGATCGAGAGGAGTACCACCAAACCTATAAGCGGGAACAACCGATTACCGATGGAAGGACGAATCACCCTTGGCAAGCGATCCAACGGGAAGCTATCACCAGCGCTATCCAGGAACGGCGACATGACAATCGCAGCAAGCGCTGATCCCAGTAACAAACTGAAAGCATGGCATAATACACCCAAGAAGCATCACTACCAGGCTCAAAAAACATCGCCATTGCCCCGGCTGAAACATCAGTAAGTAGTACCGAAGCCCTCACCAAAACCCTCCGATTCCTGCCAATATTGAGAAGAAGCACGATCAGAACGGGCCACAACAGGTAGTACTGTTCCTCAATAGCCAGGGACCAGTACTGCGCCGCAACATTCACCGTAAAGTGATCAAAATAGGAGCTACCCGAGACTATCTGAATCTAGTTATTTATAAATAATGTCACGTCAATGAACTGCGCCCGCAGACGCACCGCTAGATCCTCGCCGATCAAACCCACCACCGCGGTGATAACAAACAAAACCGTCATCGCTAACGGAAAAATGCGGCGAAATATCCTTAGTAAAAAATCCTTCATACTTATCCGGCCCGTTACCGCCTCCTCTCTCAACAGGATAGAAGTGATAAGGAATCCCGATAACACAAAGAAGATATCAACGCCAATGAAACCGCCGGGAAGAAAATCAGGGAGCAATGATATAACACCACCGTAAGAACTGCAATCCCCCGCAGCCCATGCAAGACAGGGACATCTCGCATTCTTCCCCGCCGCACTCCCGTTGTCAGAAATCGAGGAAGATTGCACAACCAAGACATACCAAGCTTGCAAAGGTTAGCGCAATAAGAGCGGTGGAAAATGTTGGCGTGCCCTACCCCTCGGCACGCCAACATCATCTATCCCGATGGATGATTTCAACGATATTCAATCTTAGTGACCAGACTGGTGCGTCGGAATGTCACCGCCCCTCAGCTAATCCCTGAATCACAAAGATGGCCGCTTCAACGGCTGACACCTATGAGCGTGATACCTTCCCCGTCCTTACGTAACCGCGAGGCCCCCTTCCCCACCATCACGGCGGAGTACCCCTTCCCGCGTATCTACATGATACACAGTACCGGATTCCGTATAAACTTTTGCCCTGATTTTTTGTTCCATACTAAAAAGATATCCAACTTTCCTAGGTTGAGGAAACGCCGACAGTAAATATGCTAGTTCAAATTACTTCGCCGCTCCACCAACTCCCAATACTGAACAGCAAAGACCCTCAGCCACCACCCGAAAGTCTGCTATTTACCACTTTACGCTTCCTGAATATACGTCCGCCACCGCGGCCCGAATATCAATGCATAACTTTACAGGAAATTTTAATCTTGTCGTTTACCATCGCTGACCATAACAATTTTTACAGATTTTACCACATTTAATTCCTGGGGCTTTTACTCAAGAATGGGAAGGCGGGTACCTAAACTCAGATTTTACACAACTATATTTAGTCCTTAATCCAGGATTCGGGAAATCATCATATCCTAGCGCACCGCTTGCCTCAGGCCATAGAAGTACCAACCATCCGACATTCGGAAGCAGTCAGACGCTGACGATGGCCACGAATAGGAAAGCTGGTTACAGTTGGTGCTACTTCCCGTACCATAGGGCCCCATTGCCGCCCACTCAAATCCTGCGGGCGCAGGGTTCGGCGGTGCGGGGAACTGCTCTTGCTGCGATTGTGGTTCCTGTTGCTGTGGGGCCGGTTGCTGGTAGCCGCTATTGGAGCTTTGCTGAGCTGCCGGAGCGGGCATTACAGGCTCTTGCGGCTCCGCTGGCTGTTGCGTGGCCTTTTCCGCTTCCCGTGCTTCGTGTTCCCGGCTAATCGATGCCGCTATCTCCTTCCGCTCCGCTTTCAACTTCCCTATTTCCGCTTCATGTGCCTTACTTTCCGAGATCCTTGCCTCTGATTCCTTTGCCACCTCAGCTTCGACTTCTCGAGAGTGGGAAGCTTCCGCTTCCTCGGCCCCGTTGTCCGAGCACGCGGTGGTGAGTATAGCAGTAGCACAGAGGCTTGCCATGACAATGAGATACCTTGCCGTCCGCATAGGATATTTCCTCTCGTACATGCTGATCACAGAGGCATCTACAACGCCCTGTGGCTATATTGTACCACAGGTAGCATCACTAGAGACGCTATCTGTAACCCATCACACCGCTAAAACCGTAGTGAACATCCAGTAAACACTGGTTGCACCCCACCTCGGCCCTCCAGTCGAGGAAACCCGTTTACCTACACTTTTATCGATCCCCAACGGAATCCACTTAACAAAATGCTTAGTCCATTGATGCTGAGGAGAACGGACAGGCCGTCGGAATCCCGGCAGGGCTGACCACCGCGCCCGCAACGCACCTGTCGTACGATCTAGATACTGCAAGGCTTTCCACAAATCATCCGCGCCGCCTACCAAACCCCAAGCACGGAAAAAGACCCTAAGAATTCCCAGGACATATCGCTGATTTGACCTCTACCGGGCCGCGCCTCGATGAAGCTAACCATCACGGATGAGCGAGGCCGAAGCTACTGCAACCGTGACATTATCCCCTAAGCTCGCTTGCCCATATCAATACCCAGCCCCCTCCCCGCGTGCTGCCCGATGAGGTACAGGTCTGGAACTCCCAGCGGCCCTCTCAACGCCGAGGCTAGGCTCCGTAAAGCCGAATCCCACGGTAGAGCGCACGTCATTTTATGCACGACCAGGAAAGTGAACTGGGAATCATCACGAAATGCGCTACCCATCAGAGCATCATCGACAGCCCCCGGCAACTTATCAAGATCAGAGCGTTAGATCGTGAGATCAGCAGCGCTTGTAACCTCATAGAGGACTGAATGCAGGAAAAATCAACGTGGGTTCTTGAGCTCTGGGCGTTGGCAGACCCGGCGCAAAAACCGAATTGAGGAGATCATCATATCCCACCTGGCCTACCCATTAGACAGTGACCCCAGGTTCGAATATAAATTTCTAATTCCGGAACAATGCGATATCTCCTCACGACATTTATCTGATATATCGCTACAAGGCCACTCAACTAGCATTTTGGCAGTCTCTATGAGCTGACTGTCGCTATCTAGTTACGATCGCATAGAAATACTCCCCGCTAGTTGGCGCCTAATAACTCAGCCCAGCCAACAAGGAGCATTCCTATACCAAGATCTTAAAAAGAAAGACCAAACGGGGCAATCAAGCCCTGCGCCGCCTCACGAGCCTGGCCCAGGACGTCAATGGGCGTGGAAAGCTCGTCGAGATCCTCGATCTCAATTTCGTCCGCAAGCTGGATGGACGGCTTGAATTCCACGTTCACGAGGGGGCAAGGGACCGCCGCCTCGTGCTTCTCACACGCCATGGCCGGTGCCGCCGTCGCCCCCATCGCCACAGCCAGCGCCGCCACAGACACACCAAAACGACGGATCTTATGCATCCTCAATACACCTCTCACTGTACGTTTTCACCAGGGTCACGCTCGTAAGCGCATACAACACGCTAGCACAACAGAAATCTACGGAACCGTAACACTGACCACAGATGATTCACATCACCGTATCAGCGTCATCATCGCCACAGCGTAGGGCTACGTTCCTCGTGGTGGCTGGCCCTCCCCCTCATTTCGCCGGCGCCCCGTAACCCAGAAACCACCTCCCACCGGTGCTTCCCTAGGAGAAGCGAGGCTTAACCACCGAGCAGAGCCCTTCGTGCGGGTCTATTCATAGAGTTATACGGTCGCGATCCAGCCTGCGACCACACGACACCGGGTGAAGATCTGCCTTCCCTTGATAGCGTCATGAATAATCCCGGGATCAGCATCACCGACACAAGAACCACCCTGCGTGTTTTCCCTCGCAAGTTCAAGCCTTTCCGCTTCCTCAACTCACGATAAGCACGAGATTGGAGCATTGCCCCGATCGACCAAAGTAGACCTTCATAGCCAAAGGAGGAAACCCATTTGGGGGTGTCCGGTTGCATCTGCCCGAAAAAACCCTACCCTTTAGACAGTATTCTGGCCCCTTCCCGCCGAGAGGATCCTACCCATGAAGCGCACCTTTGCCGCCGCGAGCATCGCCGTGGCCATGACCGCCGGGGCCGTCGCCCCCGCTCAGGCCAACGAGTTCCTGGACGAAAACCGCACCGTCTTCGACGAACCCCAGTGCCCGAGCACCACCACGAGCGACAACGAATTCCTGGGCAAAAAGCAGAGCGTCTTCGATCAGTGCACCGCACAGGAGAAGAAGCCCGCCAAGGAGAAGGACACCAGCAAGCCAGCTAAGCCGAACGAGGCCACCAAGCCTAGCGAAGCCGCAGCCCCGGACGAGAGTCCCGCCTCGGAGAAGCCCGCCACACCGAGCAAGCCCAGCGAGTCGCCCAAGCCGGGCAAGAAATCTCCCTTGAGCGACATCGATAAGGAAAAGCTGAAGGAACAGGTGCAGGGTTCCGTGCAGGGGTACAAGACCGTGCAGCCGATCATCAAGGTTCTGATGAAGGCCCTGCACATCGTGCGCAAGATCTTCATTCCATTCCCCTGATCCCACGGGGGAGCGACCCCTCCGCCACGCCGCCACGCAATCGGCCCGAGGAATTGGCCCCGCGCCGAATAATGGATATTATGCATGAGTCCATGTTTATCCATCCCGAGTTCTTCACCTTCGGTTGGTTGACTCGGACGGCAGTAACCGCGACCGGCATGGCCAGGAAGGCGACCACTCCCCTATGACACCCTCCCCGCCTGCGGCAGCAGCGAATATTATCAAGGGTGCCTGCATCGGCATGGCCGAGCTTGTTCCGGGCATCTCCGGCGGCACCGTAGCCCTTATCGTGGGCATTTACCAACGAGCTCTTCACGCTGGCAACGCCCTGATCGCTGCCGCTCGCTCCCGATCTTTTCCCGCCCTCCGCGCCGTGGATTGGCCGTTTCTCCTCTCTATCGGCCTCGGAATGGTGGGCGCTATTTTCTTCTTTTCCGGATGGATCCATTCCTTCGTCGAAGGACACCCCCGGATAGCCAAGGGACTCTTTCTTGGCATGGTGTCGGTATCCCTCATCGTACCGCTGCGTATGATCGGCCTCGGGGAAATACGCCGTCGTATCACCCTGATCCTGCCCGTTTTTGCTCTGTGCGCCGTCGCGAGCTTCCTCGCCACAGGATTCACAGCGGAACCTGTGGCCGATCCTTCGCTCCTTGTCGTTTTCTTTGGAGCGATGATCGCGGTATGCGCCCTGGTTCTGCCCGGATTATCGGGTTCCTTCCTCCTTCTAACCCTAGGACTCTACCAACCTGTGATGGGAGCGCTACATCACCGTGAGTGGGATGCGATCGCGGTATTTATCCTCGGCGCTGCTGTGGGTTTGGCGGCATTTATCCAGCTCCTAGAGAAAATGCTGCGCGATCACCACACGATGACCCTCACCGTGATGGCCGGGTTGATGCTTGGTTCCCTCCGCGCCCTGTGGCCCTGGGATGGGCCGATGCCAGATGCGGGGGCACCGGTTTGGGCCGCCATCGCCCTCGGAGCGGCGATCGTCGGCGGTATTCTCTATCTGGATCGCGGGAAGAATGCATGAAGAAGATAAGAAAGATCGCAGCCACGGGCCTCGCCGCCCTGATGGCGCTGGCCGGGTGCGTGACCAACGAGGAACCCGGTACTCCCGAGGGCTGGATATCCATCGCCCCGGAGGCCTCCCCCGAGGTGCAGGCGCTGGTTCCCCAGGAGATCCGGGAGCGCGGCGCGCTCATTATCGGAACCAATCCTCCCTTTCCTCCCTTTGAGTTCAAGGACTCCGCAGGAAATATCATCGGGATGGAGATGGATCTGGCCCGGGCGGTGGCCTCCGTCATGGGCCTGGACCTGCGGATTATCCAGCAGGACTTTTCCAAGATCCTGCCGGCCGTGGACGCGGGCACAATCGACATGGGGGCGACTGGCTTTACCGATACCCCCCAGCGCCGGGAGAACTACGACTTCGTCAATACCCTCTACGCGGGTATTCAGTGGGCGCAGCGAGGAGACGGGGACCCCATCGATCCTGCACAGCCCTGCGGGCTGACCGTGGCGGTGCAACGCACCACCGTCTCGGAGACGGACGACGTGCGTCCCAAGAGCGAGGAATGCGTGGCTCGGGGGGAAAAGCCCATCGAGGTGCTCTCATACGACACCTCGGATTCCGCGGCCACCGCGCTCGTCGTGGGCCGGGCCGACGCCCTCTCCGCCGATTCTCCCGTGACCTCCTGGGCCATCGAGAAGGCCGGCGGCAGTATCGAGAAGGTTGGCCCGATGATCGCGGCCGCCCCCTATGGGTTTGCCACCCTCAAGAATTCGGAACTCAGCATCGCCGTGGCCTCGGCGATGCAGCATCTCATCGAGACCGGGGACTACGCCAGGATCCTCGGTCAGTGGAACATCACAGACGGCCTGCTTGCCCAGGCCACGATCAACGAGGAGCCGATTCGCCATGCCTAACCCCAGTACCCAGCCCGCACCGATCAAGGCGGTGCCGCTCAAGCACCCCGGGCGCTGGCTCACCGCCGCCCTCGTGCTGGCCCTGGCCGCCTGGGTTCTCATCGGTGCCGCCACCAATGAGGCCTACGGGTGGGACGTGTATCGCTCCTACCTCTTCGACACCCGCATCGCCGCCGCTGCCGGCCACACCCTGCTCATCACCATGCTGAGCATGCTCATCGGCCTTGTGGGCGGCGTGGCCCTGGCCGTCATGCGGATGTCTCCCAATCCGGTACTCGGCGCGGTATCCTGGCTTTTTCTCTGGGTCTTCCGCGGCACCCCCATCTACGTGCAGCTGGTGTTCTGGGGTCTGATGGGCTCGCTCTACGAGGTGATCCGAGTGGGCCCGGCGGAGGTGAACCTGGAGAGCCTGCTCGGTAACGCCTTTCTTCTCGCGGTGATCGGGTTAGGACTCAACGAGGCCGCCTACATGGCGGAGATCGTGCGCTCCGGCATCCAGGCGGTGCCCGAGGGACAATTTGAGGCGTCGAAGGCCCTGGGGATGGGATGGTGGCTGACCATGCGGCGCACGGTGCTACCCCAGGCCATGCGGATCATTATTCCGCCCACTGGCAACGAGTTCATCTCCTTGCTCAAGACCACGTCCCTGGTGGTAGCTATCCCTTATACCCAGGAGCTCTACGGCCGCTCCATCGATATCGCCAATGCCCTCTTTGCCCCCGTCCCCATGCTGATGGTCGCGGCCACCTGGTACCTGGTGATTACCTCGCTGCTCATGATCGGCCAACACTATCTGGAAAAGTACTACGAGCGCGGCTCCACCCGGGAGCTCACCGGGCGGCAACTCGCGGCCCTGGCGGATGCGGAAGGTGCCCTGCCCCGCAATATTAGCGTGATCAACCACGCGGATAACCGGAGGAAATAAGACATGACCACGCCCATGATCGAGGCTCGTCAAGTGTGGAAGTCCTTTGGCAGGCTCCCCGTGCTCAAAGGCATCGACCTCACCGTCCCCCGCGGCTCCGTTACCTGCCTTATCGGCCCCTCCGGCTCCGGCAAGTCCACCCTGCTGCGCTGCGTCAATCACCTCGAGAAGATCACCGCCGGCAGGCTCTACGTGGACGGCCAGCTCATCGGCTACCAGGAGCGCAACGGGGTGCTCTACGAGATCACCGAGCGCCAGGCCGCCCGACAGCGCTCCGGGATCGGCATGGTATTCCAACAGTTCAACCTCTTCCCGCACCGCACGGTGCTCGAAAATATCGTCGAGGCCCCCATCCACGTCAAGGGCATGGATCCCCACACCGCCCGGGATAAGGCCCGCGGATTGCTCGACCAGGTGGGTCTGGCGCACAAGGCCGAGGCCTTTCCGGCGCAGCTCTCCGGCGGCCAGCAGCAGCGAGTGGCCATTGCTCGGGCGGTAGCGATGGAGCCTAAACTCATGCTCTTCGACGAGCCCACCTCCGCCCTCGACCCGGAACTGGTGGGCGAGGTGCTGCGCGTGATGAAGGACCTGGCCGGCCAAGGCATGACCATGATGGTGGTCACGCACGAGATGGGTTTCGCCCGCGAGGTAGCCGATCAGGTGGTCTTCATGGCCGACGGCGCCGTAGTGGAGGCGGGGTCGCCGGAACAAGTACTCGACGCCCCGCAACAGGATCGCACCCGTAGTTTCCTGTCCACGCTCCTGAAGTAAGGCCAAGGGCCCACCGTACGGCAGGCCCTTTTATTTGCTTGCTTCTTCTTATCGGGGATTCTCCTCGCGCGGGTTCGGAGCATAAGATGCTCGCGGAGCCGCTCCGGGCTCATCTTCCACGCGCTGCGGTCGCGGGACAAGCGCCACCTCCTTTCCGCTCGGATTCACCGCCGAGCGTACTTGGCGTGCACCGCCTCCGCCACGTGCGGGGGCAGCAGCCCGGAAATATCACCGCCATAGCGGGCTACCTCCTTGCACAGCGTGGAAGAAATGTACCCGTACTTTTCATCCGTGAGCAGAAAAAAGGTGTCCACGCCGGAAAGACGGCGGTTCATCTGTGCCATGGGCAGCTCGTACTCGTAGTCCAGGGAGGAGCGCAGCCCCTTGACCAGGGCGGTCACCCGATGCGCCGTGGTGTAATCCACCAGGAGCCCTCCCCAGTGATCCACACTCACGTTCCCCAGGTGTGCCACGGAATCCTCGATGAGCCGCTCGCGCTCCGCCACGCTAAATAGCCCGCTGCTTTTGTGTGGATTGGCCGTGACCAGCACGACGACCTCCTCGAACTGGGCGGCGGCGCGCTGGAAGATATCCAGGTGGCCCAGGGTAACCGGGTCGAAGGAACCGGGGCATACCGCCTTCATTCCGGCTCCCCCCACACCGCCATGTCCATGCGGGCGATGCCGTAGGTGCGCTTCTTGAGCTTCTGCTCGGTGGGGCTAAAGCCCTCCGGCCACTCGGTTTCCGGGGATTGCCGGTGCCGCTCCACCACCACCGCCGCCCCCGGCGCCAGGGCCGGGATGAGGGCCTCAAGCATGGCGCGCACGGACTCATCCGCGAGGTCGTAGGGGGGATCGGCCAGCACCATGTCGAAGAACCCGCGCGGGGCGCGCGCTAGGTAGGTGGACACCTTGGCCTCCTCCACCTGGATATCCGGGTGCCCGACTTTCAGCACGTTATCCCTGATGACCCGCACCGCGGGCGCGTGCGATTCCACCAGGACCACCTGGGCGGCCCCCCGCGAGGCGGCCTCCAAGCCTAACGCCCCGCTGCCGGCAAAGAGATCCGCCACCCTTTTCCCCTCGAAGCCAAAGCGCACCTGGAGGGAGGAGAACAACCCCTCCTTTGCCCTATCGGAGGTGGGGCGCGTGCCCTGTGGGGGCACCTTGAGGGTGCGTCCCCGGGCCTGCCCGGAAATAATGCGTGCCATAAGCTACCACTCTAACTTTTTTCCAAGAACTCCTGACTATCCGGCGCGATATCGGTGGCAATGCGCTCTGCCACCGCTCGGTTGCGCGCCACCAGAACTTCAGCATCCCTATTCGCCCGCTCGATCACGTCCTGATCCTCAAACAGGTCCAGCAGGCGGATCTGCCGGTTGCGCCCCGACTGCGCCTCGCCCAGCACGTCGCCCTCCTGCCGCAGGCGCAGATCCTGCTGCGCCAGCACGAACCCATCCGTGGTGGCCGCCACGGCCTCTAGGCGCGCCCAGCCCGGATCCTCCGGAGTACTCTCCGTGACCAGGAAACACAGGGAGGAAAAACCACCGCGGCCCACCCGGCCCCGCAGTTGGTGCAGCTGGGAGATGCCAAAACGCTCGGCCTCCATAATCATCATCACCGTGGCGTTGGGAACATCCACGCCCACCTCGACCACGGTGGTGGACACCAGCACGTCGATCTCCCCGGAGGCGAAGCGGCGCATCACGTCCTCCTTATCCGCCGCGGGGAGTTTGCCGTGCAACACCTCCACGCGCAGCTCAGGCAGAATCCGCTCGGCCACCTCGGTCACCCCGCCCTCGCCTTCGATACGCGGGCACACCACGTAGGCCTGGCGACCCACGGCCACCTCCTCGCGGATGCGCTCCCAGGCGCGCCGCACCCAGGCGGGCTTAGACTCCGGCACAATCCAGGTGCGAATGGGGCGACGCCCCCCGGGAAGCTCACGCAGGGTGGATACCTCGAGATCACCAAAGACCGTCATCGCGATGGTACGGGGAATGGGGGTGGCCGTCATCACGAGCAGATGCGGGTTACCTCCTTTGAGCCGAAGCCGATCGCGCTGCTCCACACCGAATCGATGCTGCTCATCGACCACCACGAGGCCCAACCGGAAGAACTCCACGGCGTCTTGAATGATCGCGTGAGTGCCCACCACGATGTCCGCCTGTCCGGAGACGACGGCCAGCAAGGCTTCTTTGCGCGCGGCGGTGCTCATGGAGCCGGTGAGCAACACTACCGAAGCCGCAATCCCGGCGCGCAGGAGCGTTTCCGTGAGGGAACGCGCGTGTTGGGTGGCCAGCACTTCCGTCGGAGCGAGCAGGGCGCACTGGTGGCCGCTGTCTACCGCCTGGAGCATGGCCAGCAGGGCCACGATGGTTTTGCCCGAGCCGACCTCCCCCTGGAGCAGGCGGGACATGGGCACCCGGCGGCTAAGATCACGAGAGATCTCCGTCACCACGGCCTCCTGGCCCGGGGTGAGATCGAAGGGAAGCGCCGCGCGCAGCGCGTCGTGGAGGCCGCCCGCGCGCGGGGGGCTGGGCGGAGCCTCGCGGTGGGAGGCGTCGGCGCGGCGCAGCGCCATAACGCAGGCCAGGGCCAGGGCTTCGTTGTATTTGAGGCGGAATCGGTGGGGTTGGGGGCCTTCGGGACCTGGTTGGTGGATGCCGCGCACGGCCGCATCGAGGCTCACGAGGTCGGCGGGAACCTCATCGAGGGATTCCGGTATGGGGGGTAAGGCCGCGAGTGTATGCTCCACCGCGGCCATGATCCGCCACGAGGTCAGCGTCTTGCGGGCCGGGTAGATCGGGAGGTAATCGCGCTCCTCAAGAATCTCCGCCACGTGCTCCCCAGTGCCCTGGCGTGCGATGGGGCCAAGGAGCACGTAGGTGGGGTGTTGCAGCTGGGGCACATCCCGGAAGTAGCGCAGCTTGCCGGAAAACATACCTCGGGTGCCGGGGGTGAGTTGCTGGCTGATCCAACGCGATTGGAAGAAGGTGGCGATGAGTTCCTCGGTGCCGTCGGTCAGCGTGACACGGGTGAGCAATTTCCCGGCCCGGGTATAGCTTTCCTGTACCCGGCGTACCTGCCCCACGCAGGTGACGTGTTCGCCTTCCTCGGCTCCCGCTACGCTCACCCCAGAGCCGTAACGCGAGTAGAGGCGGGGATAGTATTCGAGAAGCTCCGCGACGGTGTTCACGCCGAGGTTCTTGGCCAGGGCGCGCGCTTCCTTGGCGGGAAGGACGTGAGACAGCGGGCGCGGATCGCTCCAACCCAGCATTTATTCCACCCCGACTTCCACGGCGGCGGCGAGGTTATCGGCACGGTAGGCCATGAGTTCGACGCCGAGTTCCCGGCGCAATGCCGCGGCGTCGATGGTGACATCCGGGCGCACGAGCAGGGTCACGAGTTCCCCGCCCGAGCGCAGGAGCTGGCGACAGGTCGCCGAGAGCGTCTCCGGGTCGTGGACGTCCGCGGTGCGCATGGCCGCCACAGTCTCTCGCATGACCTGAAGTGCACTATCGCGCGGCAGCTCCGGATCGTAGACGGCGAGCGCCGCGATCCCCTCCACGAGCCGGGTGGTGGGCACCACCTGCGGGCCGCCAAGCTCGCTTAGACCGTTGGGCAGCACGATGGCTTCCCGGTGCGGGCGTGCCCCCGGGGCGATCACCTCGGCCCCGGCATCGCGGAAAAGGCGCTCCATGCTGCCGGTGGGCACCACGGCGATCACACCGGGTTCCTCAGCCCGAACGGTCTCCGGTAGGGCTTCGAGGCGCAGATCCGTGACCTCTCCGAGGACGAAGGCGCGCTCGATGAGTTCGCCGCTGCGCCGGGAATGGATGTGAACGCCGGCCCTGCCGGTGCCATCCGGAGCAATGATGAGGCTGGTGCCCAGGGATTCTAGGGATCGCCGGAGCGCGGCGCAATCGCCCCGATAGGAGAACATGACCTCAAGGTGTGGCCCCGTGGTGGGCGGAGCGAGGCTTCCCAGCAGGGCATCGAGAATGACCACCAGGCCCTGCCCGCCCGCGTCCACGGCCCCCTTGAGGGCGGGCAGCTGCGCCGGGGTACGAGCCAACGCGCGGTGGGCGGCGTCGGTGGCGGCCGCCACGACCCGGTGCAGGTCGTCGCCCTCAATCTGTTGGTGGGAAGCCGCCTGGGCGGCGGCGCGCAGGACGCTGAGCACGGTGCCCTCCACCGGCCGAGTGATCGCATCGCTGACGAGCTCCAGGGCGCGGCCAAGCGCGGCGGTGACCTCGGCGGCGCGCAGGGCATCGCCCGACTCCTCGGCCAGGCTGCGTAGCACCTGGGAGAGCACCATGCCGGAATTGCCGCGCGCTCCGGCCACCGCGCCTCGGGTCAGGGCGGCGGTCACCTGCGCGGCGGTGGCGTCCTCCGGGAGATCGCTCAGTGCCGATACCGCAGAGTGCATGGTGTGGGCCATGTTCGAGCCAGTATCCGAATCGGGGATGGGAAAGACATTGAGGCGGTTGATCTCCGGGCTGCGCGCCTCAAGGTGACTGGCCGCGCGCCGGGCCCAGGCCGCCAGGGCGGGGCCATCGAGCTCTAGGAGGTGCGCCATGGGGAGATATTTTACAAACGCCAGTCCACCGGGGTGGCGCCGCGCTGCTCCAGGAGCGCATTGGCCTTGCTAAACGGGCGAGAGCCGAAGAAACCCCGGGAAGCGGACAGCGGCGAGGGGTGCGGCGACTCGATGGTGGGGGTATCGCCCAGGAAGGCACGAGCGGTCTGGGCGTCGCGGCCCCACAGGATCGCCACCAGGGGGCGTTCCCGGCGCGCCAGGGCGGTGATGGCGGCCTCGGTGATCTGTTCCCAACCCTTGCCCCGGTGGGAGGCGGGCGCGCCGGGCCGCACGGTGAGCACGCGGTTGAACAGGGCCACGCCCTGACGAGACCAGGCGGTGAGGTCCCCATCCTGGGGCTGCTCTATGCCAAGATCCTGGGAGAGCTCCTTGAAGATGTTGAGCAGGCTCTTGGGCAGGGGGCGCACTCCGGGCTGGGTGGAAAAGGAAAGCCCCATCGCGTGACCGGGGGTGGGGTACGGGTCTTGGCCGATGATGAGGACCTTGACCTCGTCGAAGGGATAGTGAAAGACGCGCAGGACGTCGCTTCCCGCGGGCAGATAGCCGCGACCGGCAGCGTTCTCCGCGCGCAGGAAATCTCCCATCCGATGAATCTGATCGGCCACCGGCTCGAGGATGGGCTGCCAGCTTTCGTGCACGGGAAGGCTCATGGCTTAAAAGCTTAGCCACCCGGCTCGGTAGACGGGGGGTTGTCCCCCCACGGCCACCCCGCCGCCGCGCTGCACGATCCCGATGCGGCGGAAACCTGAGGGGACGTTGCCCGGCGTGGTGGCCACGATGGTGTGATCCTCGCCTCCAGCGAGTACCCATGACCAGGGGTCGATGCCCAGGCGCTCCCCCAACCTGATCATGGACTCGGAGGGGGCGATGGCCTTAGGGTCGAGGTCGATGGCCACCCCGGAGCGCTCGGCCATCGTGGTGAGATCGGCCACGAGGCCGTCGGAGTTATCGGTGGCGGCGGTGGCCCCGGTGGCTCGGGCGATCATTCCGCGCCCGGGCGGCAGGTAAGGGTTAGTGTGGGCGTCACGGAAGGCAAGGAACTCCTCCGGGACCTCGCGGCCGTAGCGCTCCAGGAGGGCCAGGCCGGCGGCGGAGTCCCCGATGGCCCCGGCAGCCACGAGGATCTGACCGGGGCGAGCGGCGTCGATCGACAACGGGCGGCGATCCCCGCCGAGGGAGCCCACGGCGGTCACGGAGAGCACAAGGTTCTCCCCCGCGGTGAGGTCTCCCCCGACCAATTCCGCGGAGAAGCGTTCCACCTGCCGTTCGATGCCCTCCGCGAGCCCGCGCACGAGGCTCACCGGAGTCTCTGGTGGGGCGGATAGTGCGAGTAAGGCCCCGACGGGGCGCGCCCCCATCGCCTCGATGTCGGCAAAGTTTTGCAGGATCGCCTTGCTGCCCACTTCCTGGGGAGTGGACCAATCGAGGCGGAAGTGGCGGCGTTCCACGAGCATGTCCGTGCTCACCACCACCCGGGAGTTGGGCTGGGCGCTGACCAGCACGGCGGCATCGTCGCCATTGACGCGGGAGGGAGCGGTGGTCATGATTTCCCGGATGACCTGGCGTTCGCCGACCTCGGCGATGGTGGGGCCTGGGGAGGTCGGCATCAACGGGTCCTTTCACTAGACTCACAAGCCATGAGCGATGTGGATAGCACGAATCACTTCGGCCACGCGGCGAAGACTGCCTCCGATTTTAATCGCACCCCTATTTATCTCGCGCTGATCCTCGCCGTGATCGCCGTCCTCGGTGCCATCGTGGGGGCCCGGGTGGTATTCGACCGCGCCGCCCATCAGCCCATCGCCCTGGCCACCATCGATGCCCCCAAGGCCGAATCCGCCGCCTGCCGGGATCTCCTCGGGCGCCTACCGGACAGCGTGGCGGGGTGGGAGCGCACCGAGCTGGCGGATCCCGCCCCCGCCGGTGCCGCCGCGTGGGCGCGCACCTCACAGGATCGGGCGACGCTGCGCTGCGGGGTGCACTTCCCCGAGCAATACACCAGGGTCTCAACCACGGAAGACACCGGCGGCGTGCGCTGGTTGCGCATCGCCGACCCCGATTCCACGCTGAATACCTGGTATGCCGTGAATCGCAGCCCCACCGTGGCGGTCACGGCCGAGGGGATCGACCCCACCGAGGCGGTGGCCGAGGCGGTGGCCGGGCTATCCGAGGAACACCGCGAGCCGCACTCGCTGCCGTTCGATGACGTCGCCACGCCTGAAGGCGAGCGCTGCGCTCACCTCATGCGAGGCCTGCCCGAAGATCTGGGGGGACGGGCGCTGGTGGAAAAGACGCGGGACAAAGCAGTATGGAGCGCACCCGGCTCCGATCCTCTCGAACTGGCCTGCGGGGTGGCCATGCCCGAGGCCTACGCGCCAGGTAAACAGCTCACCCAGATCAACGGCATCGACTGGCTCCACGAGGGCGACCTCTTTTATGCCCTGGGCCGGGAGGTAATCGTCGCGGCCTCGATCCCCTCGACCCCGGGAAACGGCCCGCTGGTGGACCTCAGCGCCGCCATCGGGGCAAACCTGGCGGCGGCCGAGGGCTCCTCTTAGCCGCGCGCCAGGGCGGTCTCCACCAGGATGCCGAGCAGGCGCTGATAATCCACGCCGCTGGCAGCAAAGACCTTGGGGTACATGGAGATGGGGGTAAAGCCCGGCAGCGTATTGACCTCGTTGAGCACGGGACCCGATTCCGTGACAAAGAAGTCCACGCGGGCCAGCCCCTTGCAGTTTAAGGCGCGAAAGGCGGTCAGGGCCATGTCCTTGAGCCTCTCGATGGTCTGGGCCGGAAGCCGCGCGGGGATCTCCGCCGAGACCACATTATCCAGGTATTTGGTATCGAAGCCGTAGAAACCCTCCTCGGAATCCTCCGTGCCGATCAGGCGCGCGGGTTCGGAGGCCGCCAGGGAACCATCGGGGTACTCCAGCACCCCCACCTCGACCTCCGCCCCCGTGATCTCTGCCTCCACGATCACCTTGGAATCCTGTTGCCGGGCCAGCGCCACGGCGGCCTCGAGATCCTCCCACTCCTCCACCTTGGAGATGCCGATGGAAGAACCTCCGCGGGCGGGCTTGACAAACACCGGCAGGCCGAGGCGATCCCGATCCTGACCGCTGAGCGATTCCTCCCCGTGCAACACCACCTCGGCGGTCACCGGCAGGCCGGCGGACACCACGAGCTTCTTGGTGTATTCCTTGTCCATGCCGCAGGCCGAGGCCAGCACACCCGGACCCACGTAGGCGACACCGGCCAGCTCGAAGAGACCCTGCACGGTGCCGTCCTCCCCGCGCGGGCCATGCAGGACCGGGAAGATGACGTCGACGGTGGCATAGGTGCCGCGTCCATCGGTGAAGCGGAGCGCCCCGCGATGGGCCGGATCGAGGCTCAGGGCGATCTCGGCGGCGTCGGCGACCTCGGGCAGCTCCGCGTCCCTGGCCGGATCCGTGGTACCCACCACCCACCGGCCCTGGCGCGTCACCCCCACCGGAATAACCTCGTAGCGCTGCGAGTCCAGATGGCTCATCACCGCCGCCGCGGAGATGCAGGAGATGGAGTGCTCGGGGGAGTTGCCGCCATAGACTACGGCCACACGAATCTTATCCGCCATTATTACTTAGTACTCTGCTTTCTTTGATCGTTCCATCAGCGAGGACATCATCGCCTCCACCGACATTCCATCGTGGCACACCGCGTGAACCGCCTGAGTAATAGGCATATCCACGCTATACCGACGGGCCAGCTGCGCGATCGACGTCGAGGATACAACCCCCTCGGCCACCTGGCCGCCAGTGGCGTTGCGCGCCTCCTCCATGCTGCCGCCAGCTCCCAGGCGGGCCCCGAAGCGGTGGTTGCGCGAGAGCGAGGAAGAACACGTAGCCACCAAATCACCCAGGCCCGCCAGCCCGGATAAGGTACGCGGCTGCGCACCGAGGGCCTGGCCCAGGCGGGTGATCTCCGCGAGGCCCCGGGTGATGACCGTGGCCAGCGTGTTATAGCCCATTCCCAGCCCGGTGGTGATCCCGCAGGCCACCGCGATGACGTTCTTGCATGCCCCACCCACCTCGCAGCCCACCACGTCACTATTGGTGTAGGGGCGCAGATACTGCGTGGAGACCGCCTGTTGCACCTCAACCGCACGCGCGGTATCCGAGCAGGCGATCACCGTGGCCGCCACCTGCTCCTGGGCGATCTCCCGTGCGAGATTAGGGCCGGTAAGCACGGCAATGCGCCCGGACTCAATGCCGGCATCCTCGATCACCTGGTTCATGAGCATGCCGGTGCCCATCTCCACCCCCTTGGAGATACTGACCACGGTGGATCGGGCGGGAATCGCGCTGCCCCACTGGGCAAGGTTGGCCCGCAGCGTCTGGCTGGGTACCCCCAGGACCACGATCTGCGCGTGGTCGAGGGCCCAGCGCGGATCCGCGCTAGCCTGAACCTGCCTCGGGAGCACGGTATCGGGCAGGTAATCGCGGTTGCGGTGCTCCGCGTTGATGGCGCGTGCCACTTCCTCGCGCCTGGCCCACAGGCGCACGCTATTGCCCGCATCCGCAAAGACCTTGGCGAGAGTCGTACCCCACGACCCAGCCCCCATCACCGCTACCGCCACCATCCACCTGCTCCCTTCGTCCAGTACCATGCCACCCCAGCCTGTGCCCGAGGTAACGTCCTCCCCTAGAGCATAATGTTGCCCTCTCCCCCACCGCGTAGCTCAGGTGGCGCCACCGCGCTGAGGCAGGAACAATGGGCGGGGATATTAACGCCTTGACTAGGAGAACTTTTCTATGACCACGCATTCCACCTCCACGCATCTTTCGGGTAGATACCACAGCATTCCTAAGGACCCCGCCGGGGAGTTTCCCAAGGCCACCCTGGCCGCCGGCGCCGTGCTCTGGCGCGAAGAGGAAGGCGAGCTACAGGTCGCCGTGGTACACCGGCCCCATTACGACGACTGGTCGCTACCCAAGGGGAAGGTGGATCCGGGGGAGTCCCTGCCGGCCACCGCCGCCCGCGAGATTTGGGAGGAAACCGGCTACCAACCGGTGTTGGATCAGCTCCTGGGCA
This sequence comes from Corynebacterium sp. zg-331, assembly GCF_014267345.1. GTDB lineage: Bacteria > Actinomycetota > Actinomycetes > Mycobacteriales > Mycobacteriaceae > Corynebacterium. Next base: position 175,406 of record NZ_JACMYD010000004.1, on the reverse strand, counting down.
CAGTGACCTACCCCGTCAAGGGGCGCACCAAAGTGGTGTACTACTGGACGGCCCACGTGACCGGCGGGGGATTTCTGGCCAACGAGGAGGTAGATGAGCTGCGCTGGGTGACCGTCGAGGTCGCCCAGCGGCTACTCAGTTACGACGTAGACGTGGAGGTGATGCGCACCGCTGCCACATGCCTTCGCGCTCGCGCCACCTCCCGAATCATCCTGGTGCGTCACGGCCACGCCCATCAACGGCGCAACTGGGGCGGGGACGACGATCGCCGCCCCCTCGATAAGAAGGGCCGCCGCCAGGCCGAAATGCTCGTGCCCATGCTCCTTGTCTATCGGCCAGACGCCTTCTACAGCGCCCACCCCGAACGCTGCCAACTCACCACCGCTCCCCTGGCCGACGAGCTCGGCCTGGACGTCACCGTCGATGCCTTGTACGGCGACCAGGGATGGGCCACCTCGATGACCCGCGCCCAGCACAGGCTGGAGGACATCATCGCCGCCGGGGGTACCTCCGTGGTGGTGAGCCAGGGGCGCTACATTCCCGAGGCGGTGGCCTGGCTAGCGGCCAACGGAACCCTTCCCTTAGGCGAGATCCGGGCCAAGAAGGCCAGTTGCTGGGTGCTGTCTTTCCGCCAGGGGGCGCTGGTGGCCGCGGAGTACCTGGCTAGCCCGCTGCCGGTGAAGTAACCCTGGGTTTGAAGCCGGGGCGGGTGCCTTCAAAGGCCTCGATCTGCTCCTCCTTACGCAGCGTCAGACCGATGTCATCCAGCCCTTCCATGAGCCGCCAGCGGGTGTAGTCATCTACCTCGAAGGGATAGACGTTGTTGCACGCGGTGACAGTGCGGTGCTCCAGGTCTACGGTCAGCGGCAGGCCGGGTTCCTGCTCCATGTGTTTCCAGAGCAGCTCGATATCGCTTTCCTCCATCCGCCCGGCCAGCAGGCCAGCCTTACCGGCATTACCGCGGAAGATGTCTGCAAAGCGTGGGGAGAGTACCACGCGGAAGCCGTAGTCCATCAACGCCCACACGGCGTGCTCGCGGGAGGAACCGGTACCGAAGTCCGGTCCGGCCACCAGGACGGAGCCTTGACGGTAGGTATCCTGGTTGAGCACGAAACCGGGATCATTGCCGCGCCAGTTGGCAAAAAGACCGTCCTCAAAGCCGGTGCGGGTGACGCGCTTGAGGTACACGGCCGGGACGATCTGATCCGTGTCCACGTTGCTGCGCTGCAGGGGCACGCCCACACCGGTGTGGGTGGTGAACTTTTCCATGATCCATATCCTCTCTTGCGCTACGCGATGTCCGCCGGGCTGGCCAGGTGTCCGGCGATGGCCGTGGCCGCCGCCACCGGAGGCGAGACCAGGTGGGTTCGCCCGCCGGGACCCTGGCGGCCCTCGAAGTTACGATTTGAGGTGGAGGCCGAGCGCTCCCCCGGTTTGAGCTGATCCGGATTCATTCCCAGGCACATCGAGCAGCCCGCCGTGCGCCACTCCGCGCCGGCTTCCAGGAACACCCTGTCCAGGCCCTCCTTTTCCGCTTGCTGCTTCACCATCGTGGAGGAGGGCACCACCATCATCCGCAACCCTTGGGCTATCCGTCGCCCGCGCAGGATATCCGCGGCGGCACGCAGATCCTCGATGCGGGCGTTGGTACACGAACCCAGGAACACCGTGTCGATGGTGATCTCGCGCAGCGGGGTACCGGGGGTCAGATCCATGTAGTCCAGGGCCTTGGCGGCCGCGGCCTTCTCGGCCTCGTTACTAAAATCTTCCGGATCCGGGACGCTGGCGGACAGAGGCAGCCCCTGACCGGGATTGGTTCCCCAGGTCACGAACGGGGTCAGGGCGTCGCCGTCGATGTGCACCACGGTGTCGAAGGTCGCACCCTCGTCCGTGGGCAGGGTCTTCCAATACTCCACCGCGGCCTCCCACTCCCCGCCGGTAGGCGCCAGCTCGCGGCCCTTGACGTACTCGAAGGTCGTCTCATCCGGGGCGATCATGCCCGCGCGCGCACCGGCCTCGATCGACATGTTGCAGATGGTCATGCGGGCCTCCATCGAGAGCTGGCGGATGGCCTCACCCCGATACTCGATGATGTGCCCCTGTCCCCCGCCGGTACCGATCTTGGCGATGATCGTCAGGATCAGGTCCTTGGCGGTAACCCCCGGCTGCAGCGTCCCGGAGACCTCGATGGCCATCGTCTTGAAGGGCTTGAGGGAGAGCGTCTGGGTGGCCATCACGTGCTCCACCTCGGAGGTACCGATCCCCATGGCGATGGAGCCGAAGGCCCCGTGGGTGGAGGTGTGCGAATCGCCGCACACGATGGTCATACCGGGCTGCGTGGCCCCCAATTGTGGGCCCACGGTGTGCACGATGCCCTGGCGCACGTCGCCCATGGGGTGCAGGCGAATGCCGAACTCCTCGCAGTTCTTGCGCAGGGTAGCCACCTGCGTGCGCGAGGTCTGATCCGCAATGTCGAGCAGGTTACCGCCGATCACCCCCTTGGTGGGCACGTTATGATCCTCGGTGGCCAGGTGCAGGTCGGGGCGCCTGATCTTGCGCCCGGCCATGCGCAGGCCATCGAAGGCCTGCGGGGAAGTCACCTCGTGAAGGAGTTGCAGGTCGATATAGATGAGGTCGGGTTCCCCGTCCTTGCCCGGGGAGACGATGTGATCCCGCCAGACCTTCTCGGCCAGCGTCAGCTTCTCACTCATGATGGCGCTCCTGTTTCATTATGTGAAACCAGTATGTCACTATGTGAGATACCATAGTCCATTCCCGCTCTCCCCACACCTTACCCTACCCTAACTTCCCATAGTACGGAATGATAGGATCGCAGCATGGGACATTACGACGCCTCCGGGATCAAGGTGCTCGACCGAGCCGTCTCCATCATGGTGACAGTGGCACATCAACCCCGCAATCTCACCGAGCTCTGCGAGGCCACCGACTTGCCCCGGGCCACCGCGCACCGACTAGCCACGGCCCTCGAGGCTCACCGCATCCTGGCCCGCACCAACGAGGGAAAGTGGACCATCGGCCCCACCCTCACCGCCATCGGGGCACGCTCCAAAAATCAGCTGATCGACGCCGCCACCCCCACAATGGCCGCCCTGATGGAGCACACCGGGGAATCCGTGCAGCTCTACCAGCTCACCGGCACCTCGCGCACGTGCATCGCCGCCCTGGAGCCCTCCTCCGGGCTGCGGAACACGGTGCCCATCGGTTCGCGAATGCCGCTGACTGCGGGTTCCGCCGCCAAGGTCTTTCTCGCTTACGCCTCCCCCGAGCTGCGCGAGAGCATCCTCCCCCAGGCTTCCTTCGACGCCGCCGCACTCGATGAGGTCAAGGCGCGCGGCTGGGCGGATTCCGTCGGAGAACGCGAGGTGGGGTTGGCCAGCTTGTCCGCCCCCATCAACAATTCTGCCGGGGAGTTCCTCGCCGTCCTCTCCCTCTCCGGGGTCTCCGAGCGACTGCGACCTAGCCCCGGGGAACTGTGGGGAACCACGATCCTCGACTCCGCCCGCCGCCTCTCCGAGGCCCTCTAGCCGCCTGACCGCTACGCCTTGCGCTGGCCCTTGAGAAAGTTCCAGGTCATCTCCGCCGCGTTCGGGCTGGAGTACCATTCGTGCCCACCCCCGGGAACCAGCACCTCCTCCACCTGCTTCACGCAGCCCACGTGGGAGACGTCGGCGCCATGGCGATTCTGCTCCGTGCAACCGTTGCGGGAAGCATACGAGGCCACCACATCCCTCACGCGAGCCACCGCCGCGCCGTGGCGAGAGCCACCCTCGTAGGGCACCACCGCATCCGCATCACCATGAATATCCATAAACGGCACCGCCGCGGAGGAACATCCCTCGTTAGTGGGCAGGTAATACGCTCCGGAGACCACCGCCACGCCCGCCACCAGGTCCGGTGCCTTGCACCCTAGGGTGGCCGCCATGCCCCCTCCGTTGGACATGCCCGCCGCATACACGCGGCTGCGATCCACATTGAGCACCAGGGAGACCTGATCCACGATCTGCCGCACCACCGCGATGTCCTGCTCCGCGGTGGTCTTGGCATAGGGGCCTCCGGCCCAGGCATTTTCCACCCCTCGCGGGTAGATGACGATGGCCTCGTCCGCCGCTCCGGAGTTGGCGTATCCGGAATAGGCACGGAACTTCTCCGGGCTATCGCCCCAGCCACCAAAGGCGAGAAGCACCGGGGTGGGCTTGAGCGGGTTATAGTTGCGGCTCACGCTCACGAGGTAGCTGCGATCCGGACCGTTGGGCACCGGCACGGTAATCTCGCGGAGTTCCCCGCCGAGCAGCTGCTGCGGCAGGGAGCTCAACTCGGCGGGAAATTCCAGCGCCGAGGCGCTGACGTTACCTGCGATAAGAAGAGATACGCTGGCCGCGAGGGCGGCGACGGCAGATTGAAGGCGCTTCACACCGCACTACTTTAGACGAAGGGAGAGACCCCTATGTAAACCCGGGAAGGAGCTGAAAGGATACGAAACCTAAAAACCGCATTTCCCGACCCGTCTCCCCAAAAATGCGACGGCCCAGACGGCACTATACCCCCGGAATGCGGAATCATCCGGGGTGCCGAAGGCCACCCTCGGAGCGTTCCAGGTGGCGGAGCCATGAACGTGCCACCCGCCATCGTGGCGCCAGGGCCGTCGGGAATGCTGAGAGTCGAGCGGGAGCCATCGCCGAGGAGCAACGATTGCTAGTTCAGTCCCACGTCAAAGACCTCACCGGCGTATTTTTCCACGTCCACCGCGCGGCGGCGCGGTTTAGGGAGCCTTCAAACCGGGTGGGCCGTTCATAAGCAGAATGCTCACTATCTCTCGGTGACCATCGCATAACACACGGCGCAACTCCACGGAGCGTGAAAGCACAATTAAAGCCGCGACCTCCACAAAGAGATCGCGGCTTTATACTGTACCCCGTACGGGATTTGAACCCGTGTTACCGGCGTGAGAGGCCGGCGTCCTAGGCCACTAGACGAACGGGGCGCGTCGCGCTGACTCGGATTACAATAATGTAAGCAGGAACATATACACAAACCCCCTGTTCACAGCGATAAAAGTAGCCCGCTGCGGGGATCGCCACCCCTGCATCCAGGCACTCCGTGATCCGATTGCGCAGATCTCGCCGCACGATCTCAATGCTCCACATCCACACGATGTGCCCGAAGCGCTCCGAGGCATGCTCACCCAGGAGCCGATCCCAGGGCGCGGGTACCACCCCGAACATCGGCATGAGGCCCACGCGCAAGGTCGCGGAGACAACCACGCCTCGATCGCGGGCTAACACTCCGCCACCACGCAGTACGACACGGCGAAGGAACTGGAAAAGACGAAGCGAAGGACAAAGCTCACGTAGGGCCGCTCGTTGCCCGGATAAGAATAGATGGCATGGGTGGGTGTTCTCCGGACTCATGCCAAGCGTCTCCGGGAGCGCCTGCGGCGGGTTGGTAGCGTTGCGCTCCGGGGTGCTTCGGCGGAAACGGCACCGTACCGGCACAGGTGATAGGGGAACCTAGGGAACATGCGGATACGGAAAATCCCCCACCGAGAATATCGGTGGGGGATCAGAAGTACCCCGTACGGGATTTGAACCCGTGTTACCGGCGTGAGAGGCCGGCGTCCTAGGCCACTAGACGAACGGGGCGCGGCGATAAAATCGCTGCTGGCCTACCAGGACTCGAACCTAGAATGACGGTACCAGAAACCGTAGTGTTGCCAATTACACCATAGGCCATTGTTGCTTCCCGGCGGCGTTTCGCGCCGTGCAACGGGAAACACTATAACCACAACGCCACAAAAGGAACAAACTACCAGCTAGAAGCGCTTTTCTTAGACGCTAAAGGGAGTTCGCTCGCGCGCGGCTCGAAGCCGAGCCAGGGTGGAATCTTTGCCCAGCAGCTCCATCGATTCGAACAGCGGCGGGGACACCGCCGCACCCGTGATGCCCACCCGCAGCGCGCCGTAGGCCTTACGGGGCTTGAGTCCCATCTCCTCGATCAAGGCTGCGGACAACGTCTTCTCGATCTCCGGGTGGGTCCACTCCCCCAGGGCCGTCAGGCGCTCGATGGATGTATCCAACACCGAGGCGGCATCCTCCTTGAGGTTCTTGCGCGCGGCCTTCTCGTCAAGCACCAGGGCGTCGTCGGCCACCACGAGGAACCGCAACAGACCATAGGCATCGCCGAGGGTCTTGATGCGGGTATGCACCAGCTCGGCGGCAAAGGCGAGCTTCTCCTCCGGATAGTCCACTGGAAAGTCCGTATGGTCGGTGAGGTAAACGCGCAGACGCTCGCGGAAGTCGGCGGGATCGAGCAGCCGAATCTGATCGGCGTTGATGGACTCTAGCTTCTTTTGATCGAAGCGGGCCGGGTTGCCCAGCACGTCGGCTACGTCGAAGGCGGCCACCATCTCCTCGCGGGAGAAAATGTCTTTGTCCGCGGACAAAGACCAGCCCAGCAGCGCCAGATAGTTGAGCATGCCCTCCGGGATGATGCCCGCCTCCACGTGGTTGAAGAGGTTGGACTCGGGATCGCGCTTGGAGAGCTTCTTGTTGCCCTCCCCCATGACGAAGGGCAGGTGCGCAAACTGCGGCACCGCATCGGCCACCCCGATGCGGATCAACGCCTCGTAGAGGGCCAGCTGACGGGGGGTAGAGGAAAGCAGATCCTCGCCGCGCAGCACGTGGGTGATCCCCATGAGGGCATCGTCCACCGGATTGACCAAGGTATAGAGCGGCTGGCCGTTGGAGCGCGCCACCACGTAGTCGGGCTGCGTCTCCGCCTTGAAGATCATGTCCCCGCGCACCAGGTCGTGCCAGGACCAGTCGTGATCCGGCATGCGCAGGCGCCACACGGGCTTGCGCCCCTCGGCCTCGAAGGCCTTGATCTGCTCCTCGGTGAGGTCGCGGTCGAAGTTGTCGTAGCCAAGTTGCGGATCGCGCCCGGCGGCGAGGTGGCGTTCCTTGACCTCCTCGGCGGTGGAATACGCGGGGTACACCTCGCCGGCGTCGATAAGCTTTTTGAGTACCTCCGCATAAATCTCCATGCGCTGCGACTGGCGGTAGGGTTCCTGCGGACCACCCACGTCGATCCCCTCGTCCCAGTCCAACCCCAGCCAGCGCAGAGACTCGATGATGGCCTGGTAGGACTCCTCGGAATCACGCGCAGCGTCCGTGTCCTCGATGCGGAACACCATCCGTCCGCCAGTATGACGGGCATAGGCCCAATTGAATAGGGCGGTGCGCACCATGCCCACGTGTGGCGTGCCGGTGGGCGAGGGGCAGAATCTCACGCGAATGTCACTCATGCCCCTATTTCACCACACCTCGACCTCGGGGTTGTGCGCGGCCACGACGCCCGGTAGGCATAGAGGCGTGGAGAGCCTTTCCGTTCACGAACACACCATCACCGTGCCCCTGCACCGCGCGGATTCGCGCGACGAACGCCGCGTGGAGGTCTTTGCCCGGGTGCTCAGCCGCGATCCCCGGCTACCGCACCTGCTCTACCTCCAGGGCGGGCCCGGCTGCGAAACCCCGCGGCTGTGGCCGGCCTGGATGCCGGTGGCCCTGGAGCGCTACCAGGTGGTGCTGCTGGATCAACGTGGCACGGGGCGCTCCACGCCCATCAACCAACCCCAGCCCGCCGAATACCTGCGTCACCTGCGTGCCGACGCCATCGTAGAAGACGCCGAAGACCTACGCGAACATCTCGGCGTGCGGTCCTGGTGCGTGCTCGGGCAGTCCTTTGGAGGTTTTAGCGCGCTGCGCTATCTCAGCGCACATCCGGACAGCCTCGACCGCGTGTTCTTCACCGGCGGATTGCCCTCCCTCACCCACGCCCCCGAGGAGATCTACGCCGCCACCTACGACACCATGCGCCGCCACACCGAGGACTACTACCGGCGTTTCCCCGAGCATCGCGACCGCATGACCGACCTCACGATGCGCGCGGAGCGCGGCGAGCTTATCCTTCCCGACGGCGAGGTGGTCAGCCCCTCGCGCCTGCGCAGCATAGGTCACCTGCTGGGCACCAACGACGGCTGGATCCAGCTCCACGGGTTACTCGATCTACCCTGGGGCTGCCCCGCCTTCTCCCACGACCTCGCGGCCGCGCTGCCCTTTAGCGGCCGCAACCCCCTCTATTACGTACTACACGAATCCTGCTACGCCAACGGTGCTACCACCGGCTGGGCGGCCCAGCGCGCCATGCCCCAGGATTATCAGGATGACCCCACCCTATTGACCGGCGAGCACGTCCATCCCGAGTGGCTCGACACCGTGCCGGCCTTTCGGCCCTGGAAGGCCGCCGCGCACGAGGTCGCGGACACCGCCTGGCCTCTCCTCTACGACCCGGAGGCCATCCGCGACGCGCGCGGGGCCGCGGCGATCTACGCCAACGATGCCTACGTGCCCCTCGAATTTTCCCTCGACACCGCCCGGCACATGCCCGGGTTACGCACGCTGGTAACCAGCGAACACGAGCACAACGGCCTGCGCGCCAGCGGAGGGGAGATCCTGCGTCATCTCTTCGACCTCAGCGAGGGCACGCGGCTGCGCTGAGGTTCCACAGGGTTTTAGGCGCGCTCCACCGGGTTGCCCAGCGTGCCCACCCCGGGAATCTCGATCTCGATGAAATCCCCCGGCTCCATCGCCGCCGTGCCCGCCGGGGAACCCGTGCAAATAATATCGCCGGGCAGCAGGGTCATCGAGGCAGTAATGAACTCGATGATCTCCCCCAGATCCATAATCATCTGGTTGGAATTGGAGTCCTGCTTGACCTCGGTCACGCCGTCGTGGGTGAGGCGGGCCTTGATCGGCAGCTCATCGACATTATCCAGATGGGTCTCGATCCAGGGCCCCAGCGGGCAGAAGGTATCAATGCCCTTGGCCCGCGCCCACTGGCCGTCGGAAAACTGAAGATCGCGGGAGGAGACGTCATTGACCACCGTGAAGCCCAGCACCACGGAGCGCCAATCCTGGGCCTTGACGTTCTTACACGGCTTTCCGATCACCAACGCCAGCTCGCCCTCAAACTCCACCTTCGTGGCAAACTCGGGAATCTTAATCGGCGCACCCGGGCCCACCACCGCCGTGGGCGGCTTGAGGAAGAGCGTGGGCGGCAGGGACTCTGCGGACTTCTTAAAAACCTCGGCCACGTGATCGGCATAGTTGCGGCCGATGGCCACCACCTTGCTCGGTAGCATCGGGGCCAGCAGGCGCACCTCGCTCAACGGCCATTCCTTGCCGGTATAGACGGGCGGGGTAAAAGGAGTACCTTCAATTTGCTTAGCGGTAGTGCCCTCGTCATCCACGACGCAAAAGCACATACCCTCGGGGGTTGCAATTCGACCAAAACGCATGAGGAACATCGTACAACCACCGATGCCGCAGGTTCCCGCGCACGTATAAATTGTCTATCATGACTACCCTCCTCATGCTTTCCGGGCTGCTGCTCGCCACCGTGGTCGTGGTGGCCCTGGGCGACCGGCTGGGGTTGCCCTGGCCGGTGCTACTCACCCTCGTGGCCGCCGGCGGCGTGTTCCTGCCCTGGACCACCGAGCTGACCATCCCCGCCGATCTCATGCTCCCCATCTTTCTGCCCCCGCTGCTGTGGGCCCTGGCCAGGCGCACCTCATGGTCGGTGATCAAGACCCAGATCTCCACCATCGTGTGGATGTCCGTTCTCCTCGTCTTCGCCACCATCGCCGCGCTCACCGGCTCGATCCTGCTGCTCCTGCCCAGCCTGGGGGTCACCGGAGCCATCGTCCTGGCCGCCGCCCTCGCCCCACCGGACCCCGTGGCCGTCGATGCCGTGGCCGAACCCGTGGGCATCCCCAAGCGGATCACCACCTCGCTGCAAACCGAAGGCCTCTTCAACGACGCCGCCTCCATCGTGGCCTTCCACGTGGCCCTGACCGCCGCCCTGGCCGGCTCGGAGCTTTCCTGGCTGCACGGACTGGGCAGCTTCGCCTGGTCGGTGGTGGGTGCCATCGTCATCGGGCTGGCGGTGGGGCGCGGAGCGGCATGGTTTACCGATCACGTGGACAACACCGCAGCGCGCAACTCGCTGACCTGGGTGCTGCCCTTTACCGTCTACATCCTGGCCGAGGAGGTCGCCGCCTCCGGCGTGATCGCCATCGTCATCGCCGCCGTGGAAATGAACTCGCGCGCCTCCCTGGGGGCCGAGGATCGCCTCTCCGGCGAGGCCTTCTGGGAACCCGTGGAGATGCTTTTCACCGGCGTGGCCTTCGGACTCATCGGACTCAGCGTGCGCACCGCCATCGACGAGGTGGGCTCCGACCTCTGGCACGCCGTGTGGGTGGGCATCGTGCTCTCCCTCGTGGCCATGCTCGTGCGCTTCGCCTGGCTCTCCCTCGCCCTGCGCAAGAACACTCGCAACCACCGCGAGTTCGCCGCCCCCCTGCGCCGCCAGGAAGTACTGCTGATGACCTGGGCCGGAATGCGCGGGCTCGTCACGCTGGCCCTCGTTCTTTCCATCCCCGCCGGCGTCTCCGCGACCCTGCACCGCGAGGCTGCCGTGATCGCCCTGGTGGTACTGCTATGCACCATGGTCATACCCGGGCTCACCCTGCCCTGGCTCATGCGCAGGCTCAACCTGGAGGATGGTCCCGATGCCGCCGGTGATGAGGCCATCGAGGCCCTGCGCCGCCGCGCCTGGCGAGCAGCCTACGCACACATGAAACACGAGACCCACCACCTCCCCCCGGAGGCCACGGCCGCGATGAGCGGATGGTTGGAGCGACAGTTTCACAATGAAGAGGAGCACCACGAGGAACTGACCCGCTGGCGCGACGCAGCCGGAAAGGTGCGCGTGGGTGCTCTCCAAGCCGCCCAGGAAGAGCTACTAGCGGCCCGGTGGGAACGCGGAGCCAACCCGGCCTACGTCGATGAGGTCCTCGCCTCCATCGACAGGATGCTCGTGGCGGCAAAGAAATAGCCCTCACAACACCTGTGGCTGGACTGCACGCGAACTGCGGCAACACGAAAAAGCAGACCCGACACTCAGTTGCCGACCTGCATGAGCATCCTCGATCCCGCAACGGAAGTGTGCTCGGCGTGGAAAGCGGCAAGGGCGACGACGAATGCGACCCGCCAGCTGCTCAGCCGGTGAGGATGGGCGGAGTGGCTAACCCCATACAACGCCTTTCCGTCGAGCCATTCCGATCCCCTTTCCAACGCCCGACGAAGATCCACGTAATTTGCATAACTCCCCGTAGTCGGGAAACCAAAGCGTTGCACTGTGCATACCCTCGCCCCATCGGGGCAGCTAGCAGATTAGCTCTGCGGTGAATACTGCCCAGATTGCACGCGGCAGTTTTTACCGGAACAATTCGACCCGCACCCATCCTTCATCAGGGCTCATCCCCGCTAGCGCGGGGAACACTCAATAATGTCTGCTCAGCGGGCACGTAAAACCGGCTCATCCCCGCTAGCGCGGGGAACACGGGGACGCGAGCATGACGACCACCTACCAGGGAGGCTCATCCCCGCTAGCGCGGGGAACACGGTGGTCCTATCGACGCTATGGGGCTACCACTGGGCTCATCCCCGCTAGCGCGGGGAACACGACGCCCTGGGAATGTGGACTGAGCACCTAGAGGGCTCATCCCCGCTAGCGCGGGGAACACTGTTTTTGCCTGCACTGAGATTCCTTGGACTTGGGCTCATCCCCGCTAGCGCGGGGAACACCGCCTAGCCCAAGGAAAAGCAAAGTTCAGTCTCGGCTCATCCCCGCTAGCGCGGGGAACACTACTCCCCCTCGTCCGCGACATAGATATACGGCGGCTCATCCCCGCTAGCGCGGGGAACACCCCTTCAAGCATCTGCCATCATTGCCTCATGTGGGCTCATCCCCGCTAGCGCGGGGAACACCCCTTCAAGCATCTGCCATCATTGCCTCATGTGGGCTCATCCCCGCTAGCGCGGGGAACACTGGGATTTCGGGAAGCGCAATGCGGAAATGTTCGGCTCATCCCCGCTAGCGCGGGGAACACCCTCTCTTTCATCTCTCAGTCTCCTTTTAGGGGGGGGCTCATCCCCGCTAGCGCGGGGAACACCATCCCCCCATAGTCTTGCGTTCCCGGAGGCGCGGCTCATCCCCGCTAGCGCGGGGAACACCTAGTTGTATTGTTCAATGGCGGTCTTTAAAAGGGCTCATCCCCGCTAGCGCGGGGAACACACTTCCTTACCTGCGGTAATACAAGAGCTTAGCACTTTTTAGATACAACTTGTCCGCGTCATACCACTGCCGCGATCCTATCCCCTACCTCCGAGGTCACAAGATCGCCCGAGCGCCGGGCCACGTCATCGGCCACAGCTTTCTCGATGCGGTTCGCGCCCTCCTCGTCTCCCAAATGGCGCAACATGAGCGCCGCGGAAAGGATTGCCGCCGTGGGGTCGGCAATACCCTTCCCCGCAATATCGGGGGCGGAGCCGTGTACCGGCTCGAACATGGAGGGGTTTTGTCCGGAGGCGTCGATGTTACCGGAGGCCGCCAGTCCGATGCCTCCGGTGATCGCTCCGGCAAGGTCGGTGAGGATGTCACCAAAGAGGTTGTCGGTCACAATCACGTCGTAGCGCTGGGGGTCGGTCACCATGTAAATGGTGGCGGCGTCAATGTGATTGTATTCCACGGTCACGTCAGGGTATTCCTGCGCGACCTCATCCACAGTGCGCTGCCACAGCCCACCGGCATGGACGAGCACGTTTGTTTTGTGCACGAGGGTGAGGTGTTTGCGGCGCTGGGCGGCACGGCGGAAGGCGTCGCGCACCACGCGTTCTACCCCAAAACGGGTGTTCTGCGAAACCTCGGAGGCAACCTCATGCGGGGTGCCCTCGCGTAGAGTGCCGCCGTTGCCGCAGTAGAGGCCCTCGGTGCCCTCGCGCACAACTACGAAGTCGATCTCTCCCGGATTGGCGAGCGGGGAGGTCGCGGTGGGATAAAGCACTGCGGGGCGGAGATTGACGTGGTGATCGAGGGCAAAGCGCATTTTGAGGAGCAGCCCGCGCTCCAGAACTCCGGGGGGCACGTCGTGGGGGGCTCCGATAGCGCCGAGGAGGATGGCGTCGTGCTCGCGCAGAGAGGCGAGGTCGGCATCGCTGAGCAGTTCCCCGGTGCGCAGGTAGCGGCGGGCTCCGAGGTCGAACTCGGTGGTTTCGACATCGGACCGCACGGCGCGCAAGACTTTGAGAGCCTCGGCGGTGACTTCGGGGCCGATACCGTCGCCGGGGATCACGGCAATTTTCATGGCACGGGATTCCTTTCTCACATGATGGTCATGTGAGGCCAGTCTACCGCGCCCGAGCCGGTTAATTCAGCGAAAGCTGGAACGCCGTGGCATCGAGAGCCTCGGCGATGGCATCGAGCAGCTCCTGGGGCACCTCTTCCAGCACGCGCAGAATCAGCATGGCGTCGTCGCCCTCCGAGGCCTGCGTCAGCGCCGCGGCCTCGATGTTGATACCGCGCTCTCCCAGCATGGAACCGACGGTGCCCAAGGCACCTGGGGCATCGGTGTAGCGCAGGAAGATGTTGTGACCGGTGGCGCGCATGTCCACGCCGCGGCCGTTAATCCGCACGATCTTCTCCACGCGCTCCAAGCCCGGCAGGGCACCGATCACGCTGGCCTGAGCGCCGTCGGCGCCGATGACCTTGACCTCCACCACGGAGCGGTGGAAGGCAGACTCCGAGTGCGCCTCTACCTTCAACTTCACGCCGCGCTCCTCCGCGATGCGCGGGGCGTTCACGAAGGTCACCGGTGTCTGTGAGATCCCCGAGAAGAGGCCACGCAGCGCGGAGAGTCCCAAACCATCCGCCTTTTCCGTGGAGAGCTCACCACGAGCGGAAACGATAAGGGTGTCGGGAGCGGCCCCCAGCAGGGAGGCGGCCAGCGCGCCGAGCTTGCGGGTCAGCTCCATCCATGCGGCCACTTCCTCGCCCACGCGACCACCGGAGACGTTCACGGCGTCCGGGACGAACTCCCCGGCCAGGGCCTTGAGCACCGAGGCCGCCACGTCGGTGCCCGCGCGATCCTGAGCCTCCACGGTGGAAGCCCCCAGGTGCGGGGTGACCACGACCTCGTCGAGGTCAAAAAGCGGGGAATCCGTGCAGGGCTCGGTGGCATACACATCAAAGCCCGCACCCCGAATCCTCCCGGAGGAGATCGCCTCGGCCAGGGCCTGCTCGTCCACAAGTCCGCCGCGCGCGGCGTTGATAAGGATCTGCCCCTCCTTGGCCTTGGCCAGCAGCTCCGTACCAAACATCCCCGCCGTCTCCTTGGTCTTGGGCAGGTGGATGGTCACGAAGTCGCTGCGGCCCATGAGGTCCTCAAGATCGGTCAGCTCCACTCCGAGCTGGGCGGCCCGCGCGGGATTGGCGTAGGGGTCGTACGCCAGGATTTTGGCGACGTCGAAGGCCTGAAGACGCTGGGCAAAGAGCTGGCCGATGTGACCGAAGCCCACGATGCCTACGGTCTTGCCAAAGATCTCCACGCCCTTGAAGTCCGAGCGTTTCCAGGTGGCCTCGCGCAGGGTGCGATCGGCCGCCGGGATCTGGCGCGCGGTGGCGAGCAGGAGCGCGATAGCTTGTTCGCAGGCGGAGTGGATGTTCGAGGTGGGGGCATTGGCCACCATCACGCCGCGCTCCGTGGCGGCCTCCACGTCCACGTTGTCCAGCCCCACCCCGGCGCGACCGATGATCTGGAGCTTGGGGGCCGCCTCGAGCACATCCCGATCCACGGTGGTGGCGGAACGCACGAGAAGAGCATCCGCCTCGGGGACAGCGGCAAGGAGTTCCTGCCTATTGGGACCATCCACCCAGCGCACCTCGACGGCATCCCCCAGCGCATCGACGGTGGACTGGGACAATTTATCGGCAATAAGAACAACGGGACGGGACACGAGGATTACTCTCCTTGCATGATCGCGGTGAATACCTGCGATCATTCTACGACGTGTCCCGCCTCCGTGCCCTCTTTTCTATTCACTGGTAGGAAACGAACCAGGGCCGGGGTTCCACCGCGTAGGTCTGCTCCGGGGTAAACATGGGAGCATCCTCGTCAAAGAAGTTCTTCCAGGCCATGAACCAACCGGGGCCAAGGTCCTGGCGCATGACGTTCCAAGTATCGAACTTCTCCTCCGCCACGCCATGCCCATCGGCATGCAGGACGTAGGCCAACTCGGGGTGGTCGGTGCGGATCTGCTCGCGATCGCGCAGCATCTGAAGCTGGAACTGGTGGAGCACGAAGGTCTTCTGCGGGAGATTATTGTCCCGGGTAAGCTTGGCCAGCCAATCGGCCGTCTCATTGACCTCCGAGGCTTCCACGCTCCCCACCCTGGTCAGGGGCTGTTCATCCGGTCCGATGCGCCACTCCGGATCCAGCGCCAGGCCCACATTGGGACGCTTGAGTAGCTCCTCGTAGCGCTTGGCCTGGTCCAGGAAATTCGCCCGGCCCGGCTGCAGATCCAGCACCGCGTATCCCCCGGCCTCCAGGATGGCATCGACGTAGGGCAGCAGTTCCTCCGGCGCGGCCTCATTAGAGTAGTCGCCGTCTTCTCCGGGAAACTCGGAGGCCACGGTGGCAATGATCTCGAAGGCGGGGATCACCGGCTCGGCGGGATTAAGGGCCTGGTATTGGTCCACGAGGTCGCGCACGTAGGCCACGGACTCCTCCGGGGTGCGCTCCCCCATCACCCCCAGCGCTCCCCCGGAGGGGTGGCCGTACAGGGCGATCATTCTACGGCCCGGGAAAACCATCGTTCCCCCGCCGGGCAGGTGCTCGGTCACGTTTTGGGCCAGGGAGATCTTCTCCGCCAGCTGCTCTCCCGTGCCAAAACCCACCCCCAGGGCCACCACGGGGCGATCCTCGAGGCCGGCGACCATCTTGGTGGCCTCCTCGCTGATGCGCGGGTCCGGGTAATCCATCATGCGCACCTGTGCCCCGTAAGCTCGGGCGTTGGCCACGTCCAGGATGGGGCTCTGCGGGGAGGCCACCACTACCGGTGCGCTGGCACCATCCCGGGCGCTTTGCACGGGGAAGCTACCGGTCTCCTTCTTTTCCTCCGGAGACTTCTTCTCCGAGGCAACCGCGCCCGCCTCGGGCAACCACTCCGCCGTGAGTTCGGCGGGCTCGGAGGGAGTAAAGTCCGCTACCGATTTCGCCATCGCCCCCGGCGCCGGTACCGGGGCCTTCTCGAAGTGCAGCGATGTTAGGGCGCTCAGCGCCTCGTCGCCACCGGGATCGCGCACGATGGTCATCTCGGCAGGGACCTCCGGGATGCGGACCTCCCCCACCGCGAGCACCGTGGTAGCGCCCAGACGGTCGAGTTCCTTTTTGACCTGCTCGGCGTTGTCCTCGGTCAGGCCCAGCACCGGAGCATGGGCCGTCATGCTCAGGGAAACCGCGCGTAACCGCTGCGGTTCCGCTCCGGCCACAACCACGGCGGTCTCCGACTTATCGAAGAAGAGCCGCGAGGACTCCAGCCCCGATCGATCCTCCCCGGCGAGCACCCGGGGGCGATCGCCGAAGCGCTCATCCACGTGGCGGCTGCGGTTTTCCGCCTTGGCCGCCGCGATGCTATCTCCCGGCGCGGTCGCACTATCGACGGCGCTGCGGTCGGCGGCGGAGGGCTCCGGTTCCCCGGAGGAGCAGGCCACGAGGAGGCCTGTGCTCATTCCTACTGTTGCGAGAACACCTAGCGTCCCACGAAACTTCACTCCACTAATCCCCTTATTTCTCATGGTCTTCCACGCGGTCTTTCCCGCTCATCGTAGCCAACTTTTCTTCCTCCTCGCGGAGCACCTCCTTGCCCATCGCGGCGGCGATCAATCCCAGCAAGCGTTCGGCCCGATCCTCCAGGCACTCCTCTGCCTTGCCCGCGTGGAGCAACTTGGCGTCAAGGTGATGGGTGGCCACGACAGCATCGAATTCCTCGTCCTCCATGAGGGACTTCGACTGCACTCGAGGCAGGTAACGCGCGGGACTGAAGCCATCGAGCACCACCTCCGTGCGCTTGCCCATCGGGGTGCGATTGATCACCCCATCGGCCAACCGGGGCGCCACGCCGTTATCCCGACACCACTGCGCGGGAAAGATCTGCGCGTAGGTGGGGTTGAGGTCGCGGAAGGTCCAGCGATCGAAGGGGGCCGCCGTGCGCCAATCCCGCGCGCCCCGGCTCATCAACAGGGCGTATATCCCGTGAAACACCCCGGATCTTTCATCCGCGCTGTAGAGGCGCTCTTCGTGAAAAAGGGCATCGCGCACCGTCTTGGGCTCCTCCTCGGTCTCCTCCCTGATCCAGGCGGTCACCTGATCCACGTCGTGGGCCATGCGGTTGATCACGGCCGCGGATCCGTACAGCTCGCCCAGCACTCCCGACCAGAACCAACGATCCAGGCGATCCCATGCCGTCGAGGTCGTCAGGGCGGCCGGGGTATCGGAGAGTAGCGCGAGGATAACCGACAGCGGCACGATCTGCGCCACGTAGGGAACCTGAGTGAGGTCGAAGATGCACCGCTGGATCAAGAACTCGGCAGCCTCGCGCAGGGTGATGCGGATATCGTGGGCGGCCCTGTGATATTCGTCCAGGTTAAGCGCCAGAATGTCCTCTCTGTTGCCCGCGGCATGGCCGCGCCGCGCGGTGGCCAGCAGGCAGACGGCCGTGAGAAAGGCCGTGCGGTCGATGCCGTCCAGGGCCGGATAGCGGCGCAGGATCCTCTCAGTGTCCGCCCAGTCTTGGGCGAGGGAAAAGTCTTCATCCTCCATCGCAAAGACGGCGGTGAGGAGTTCAAACACATCCATCTGCAGGCCGGCGGAGTTGGCCTGGGCAAAGATCGATCCCACCCCGGAGCGCGCGGTTTCCCTCGACAAGCGGATCATGGGCACGGAGTAGGCCGCGAGCGGGTAGACGATCCTGTGATAGAAGGTCTTGACGGCATCCCTGGTGGCGGCGTCCGCGCCATCAATAAGGTCGAAGAGCTTGTCGGTGGCTCCCGCTCCCAGGAGGGTGGACACCGGAATGCACCGCTTGCCCACCTCGTCCGGGGCGAAGTGGGAACAGATGGTGCCATCGTGTGCGACGGCAAAAACCGCCTCGTCGGGAAGAACGTCCGCCGAGGTGGCCTTATCCACATCCACGTAGAACGCACGCCGCACCGGGCGGCCGCGAAAGTCCACGCCGCGCACAAAGCCATCGCCCTGGAGGCTGTGGTATAGCGTGGTCAGGCGCTGCTGGCCGTCGAGAAGCAGCATCCCCGGCGCGGCACCGGTATCCGGTGCGCCCTCGATGGGGCGCGGCCGGAAGCGCATGGGGGTGTTGCGGGTATCCAACGCCATGAAGCAACCCACCGGGTAACCACGCAGGACGGTAACGATGAGTGAGCGGATGCGATCGACATCCCAGGCGTAATCGCGCTGAAAATCGGGAAGCTGGATGTCCCCGCGATCGATGCGGTCAAAGAGGTCGGTGAGGCCATAGCTCGGCGTGGAGAATCCCATGTTCCCCATGGTACTGGGCGTGCGCTAGTGGTCGCATACCTTTTCATGCCCCCTGTGACCGGGCTCCTCCACCTGGATCGTCGAGTGCTCGATACCGATCTGACGCAAGGTGGCCTGCGCCTCGTCGAGCACCTGCGCGTACCCACCGCGGCGCACCACGAGGTGGCAGGTCACCAGTGCGTGGTTACCATCGGTGGACCACAGATGAAGATCATGCACCTCGCACACCCCGGGTACCGCCCTCAGCCGCCGTTCGACCACGCGGGTATCGACGCCTTCGGGGACCTGATTGAGCAGCACCCGCACGGACGTTCGCGCCAGGTCCACCGAGCGCGGGACGACCAGGGCGGCGATGATGAGCGAGGCGATGGTATCAGCCGCCACGAAACCCGTCAAGCGGATGATAAGTCCCGCGACGATCACCGCCACCGAGCCCAACAAGTCCGAGAGCACGTGCAGGTAGGCCCCGCGCATGTTGAGACTGTCGTGCTGACGGCGCACCAAGATCATCGCGGACGCGCCGTTGGCCACCAGGCCGATGAAAGCGACAACGAGCATGAGGGAGGTATCGATCTCGGTGCCCCTGCCCAGCCGTTCAATGGCCTCCACCGCGATCCACACGCAGATGAGCGTGACCGTCACCGCGTTCACGGCCGCCGCCAGCACTTCCACGCGGCGATAACCAAAGGTGGCCTTGCGGGTGGGTGGGCGGCGACCCACCAGCAGGGCCAGCAGGGCCAAGATGAGCCCGGTGGAATCCGAGAGCATGTGCATCGCGTCGGAAAGGAGCGCCAGCGAGTCGGCGGCGATGCCCGCGATGAGCTCGGCAAAGAAAATAGCCCCCGTGAGGGTGATAACCCCCAGCAGGGACCTCAGGGAGGCGGGGGCGTGATCGTGGTCGTGGGCGCTCATGGCCACGATTCTAACGCCTCGAGAGGCTTATTGAAAGCCTTTTGGTAATACTGTTAGGCCGTCGCGTCCAGCGGGGCCTTGACCCAGCTCATCAGGTCGCGCAGCTTCGCGCCGGTTTCCTCGATGGGATGCTGGGCAATCTTCTCGCGGCGGGCCTCCAGATCCCTGTTTCCCCCCTCAACGTTGGCGATGAGCGCCTTGACAAAGGTACCGTCCTGGATATCCTTGAGCACCTCACGCATCCGATCCTTCGCACCCTCGTCCACCACGCGCGGGCCGGAGAGATAACCACCGTATTCGGCAGTATCGGACACAGAGTAGTTCATGTTCCCCAGGCCACCCTCGTAGATCAGATCCACGATGAGCTTGATCTCATGCAGGCACTCGAAGTAGGCCATCTCCGGGGCATAACCGGCCTCCGTGAGCACCTCAAAACCACTCGTGATGAGGTACTCCAGGCCGCCACAGAGCACGGCCTGCTCGCCAAAGAGATCCGTCTCCGTCTCCTCCCGGAAGGAGGTGGGGATCACCCCGGCGCGAGCGCCGCCGATGGCCGCCGCGTAGGACAGCGCCAGCTCGCGCCCCTCCCCCTTGGGATCCTGGTCCACGGCGATAAGGCAGGGAACACCCTTGCCGTCGACGTAGGTGCGACGCACCAGGTGGCCCGGCCCCTTGGGGGCAACCATTCCCACGGTGACGTTGGCCGGAGGCTCGATCAGCTTGAAGTGAATGTTCAGACCGTGGCCAAAGAACAGGGCGTCACCGTCCTTGAGGTTCGGCTCGATCTCCTCGGTAAACAAGGATGCTTGGGTGGTATCGGGGGCCAGAATCATGATGACGTCCGCCCAGGCCGCAGCCTCGGCATTCGACTTCACCTCGAAGCCCGCCTCGCGCGCCTTCTCCGCGGAGCGGGAACCCTCACGCAGGCCGATCACGACCTCCACACCGGAATCCCGCAGGTTCTGCGCGTGGGCGTGCCCCTGGGAACCGTAGCCGATGACGGCCACCTTGCGCCCCTGGATGATGGACAAATCCGCGTCAGCGTCGTAGAGAACTTCAATAGCCATGAGAGCGACTCTCACCTTTCTTATCGGAAGTACCGGAAGGTTCCTCTTGCCACCTTACCGGATTGCGTTTCATTGTGCGGGATAGACCGGCGCTAGGTGTCTCACCGGATGAAACATCTAGGTTCGGGAAGGAACGGGCGAGAGGGTGCGCGGACCGCGATTGAGCGCAATCTGACCGGATTGCAGCATCTCCCTGATCCCGAACGGCTCCAGGACGTCGAGAAGCGCCTGGAGCTTGCCCGGCGTACCCGTGGCCTCGATGACCACGGACTCCGGGGCCACGTCTACCACCCGCGCCCGGAAAATCGTGGCTGCGTCCACCACCTGCGGACGGGTGTGATTATTCACGTCCACTTTCACCAGCAGCAGCGCCCGGGCCACAGTGGCCTCCTCTTCCAGGCGCACCACCTTGATGACCTGGACGATCTTGTTGAGCTGTTTGGAGATCTGCTCGATGCGCACCTCGTCAGCATCCACCACGATAGTGATGCGATTGATCCCCGGCGTGGAGGTCTTGGCCGAGACCAAGGAGACGAGGTTAAAGCCCCGGCGGGTAAACATCCCTGAGACCCGAGAGATGATGCCATCCACATCCTGCACCAAAACGCTCAGGACGTGACGAGTCTTGTCCGTATAAGCCATTACGCCTGCTCCTCCTCGACAAATAGCGGCCGCAGATCGTGAGCGTAGCGGATCTCCGAGTTCGAGGAACCCGAAGCGATCATCGGCCAGACCTGCGCATCCTGCCCGACGATGAAATCCAAGACCACCGGACGATCGTTAATCTCCCTCGCCCACCGGATGGCCGGGACGATCTCTTCTTCCGAGGTCACTCGGCGCGCCGCGCACCCCAGGGCCTCGGCCAGGGCCACGAAGTCCGGCAGGTACTCGCCTTGCTCGCGCAGCTTGGTATTCGAGTAGCGCCCACCATAGAAGAGCGTCTGCCACTGGCGCACCATGCCGAGGTTGCCGTTATTAATCAGCGCCACCTTGATCGGCATGCCCTCCACCGCGGCGGTGGTGAGCTCCTGGTTGGTCATCTGGAAGCAGCCATCGCCGTCGATGGCCCATACCTCCGACTCCGGGGCGCCGGCCTTGGCCCCCAGCGCGGCCGGAATCGCGTAGCCCATCGTTCCCAGTCCACCGGAGTTAAGCCAGGTACGGGGGTTTTCAAAGTCCAGGAACTGCGCCGACCACATCTGGTGCTGGCCCACGCCTGCGGCGTAAATCGCCTCCGGGCCCGCCTCGGCGGACAATGCCTCAAGCACCCGCTGCGGGGCCAGCAACCCGTCCGAGGGCTCCTCGTAACCGCGGGGGAAGCGCTCGCAGAGGTCGTCGAGATAGGCCAGCCACTCCGCGGTATCGGGGCCTTCTACCCCACCCCGCTGGGCCTCCCGATAGGCCTCGATCAGCCCGACGAGCACTTCCCTGGCGTCACCCACGATCGGGACATCGACGGCGCGGATCTTGCCGATCTCCGCCGGATCGATGTCCGCGTGGATCACCTTGGCCCCCGGGGCGAAGGCATCCACCTTACCGGTGACGCGGTCGTCGAAGCGCGTGCCGATGGCGATGAGCAGATCCGCGCGCTGCAGCGCCCCCACCGCGGGCACCGAGCCGTGCATGCCGGGCATCCCCATGTGCAGGCGATGCGATTCCGGGAAGGCACCCAACGCCATAAGCGTGGTGACCACCGGGATGGTGGCGGCCTCCGCGAACTCGCGCAGCTGCGCGGCGGCATCCGCCTTGATCACACCGCCGCCGATGTAGAGCACCGGCTTACACGAGCGGGCTATCAGCTCTACCGCCTGGGAGATCTGGCGGGCATGCGGATTGGTCACCGGCCGATAACCGGGCAGGTCGATGGTGGGCGGCCAGGAGAAATCCATCTGCGCATCCTGCACGTCCTTGGGAATATCCACCAACACCGGCCCGGGCCGTCCCGTGGAGGCGAGGTGAAAGGCCTCGGCGAGCGCCTGGGGAATATCGTTGGGGTCGGTGACCATAAAATTGTGCTTGGTCACCGGCATGGTGATGCCACGAATATCCGCCTCTTGGAAGGCGTCGGTGCCCAAAAGCCCGCTGCCCACCTGCCCCGTGATGGCCACGAGGGGGACGGAATCCAAGTTCGCATCGGCAATCGGGGTGACCAGGTTGGTAGCCCCGGGCCCCGAGGTGGCGATGCACACCCCCACCCGTCCCGTGACCTGGGCGTATCCCTCCGCCGCGTGGCCCGCGCCCTGCTCGTGACGCATGAGAACGTGGCGCACCTTGGTGGAGGAATATAGCGGATCATACAGGGGCAGCACGGCCCCCCCGGGAAGGCCAAAAACCACGTCGGCCCCCAGTTCTTCCAGCGAGCGCACCACCGCTTGGGCCCCGCTCATGCGCTGTGGGGCCGAGCGATCGGCCTCGGCCTTGCGAGCAAGCGTGGACGGCAGCGGAGGTTGCTTTGCTTCCGCATTCACGAGTGTCAGGCTCCTTGATTCATCAGTGGTTCTTCAAACTTCCATGGTTATGCAGTGTGTCGCGGAAGCCGTTGGGTGAGGCTGGCGCGATTATGCAAAACGCCCTCGCGCATCCACCGTGAGTGGGTGTTGCGGAGGGCGCCTGCTCTTCGACCTCAATCAGCCATTACGGCACGCGCCGCCCGGGTACGAAAGCAAGTCGAATAATCAGCATGAGGAGCACTATACACCACGGCGTGATAAAAACCATTATTTTTATTCACTGTGCCTGTATCCCTATCGCCCTCCTCTCCCAGGGCGGGATCTCCCGGATCCTTTTGAGCAATGTCACAGCCGTTGGCTACCATGTGGGGCATGAGTCCTGAAGCACCATCCGCCACGCAGTTCCGCCCGGAGCGCTTTCACCTCGCGGTGGTGATCTTCATGTCCCTCACGATGCTCATTCCCATCAGCCACGCCCCCGCGCTACTCGGCTGGTTCCTGCTGCTGCCAGCCTGCTACCTGTGGTGGCTGGCGCGAGCACGCACCACCGTGACCACCAGGGGGATCACCGCGCACTACGCTTTCCGGGGTCCGCGCTCGATGACCTGGGAGGAGTTCGAGGGAATCGGATTCAAGGGCTCCACCAGTTTTGCCCGCTCCCGTCGGGGCGACCAGTTTTCGCTCCCCGCGGTGAGCTTCAATTCCCTCCCGGCGTTGGCGCAGGCCTCGGGTGGACGCATTCCCGACGCACTGACCGTGGGACGGAAAGCGGTAGACGACAAAGTAGCCATTGTTCGTCGCAACGGCGATCGCGTCCTCATCACCCGCGAGGAATACGCCGCCATGCGCAACGAGCGCACAGAGCAATCAGATCACTGACCCCGCCCGATCCACCCCGTGCGTGGCACCCACAGTGATAACGCAGTTTCCCAGCAAGAGGAGTTTCCCGTGATCCCGCTGCGATCTAAGGTCACCACCGTCGGCCGCAACGCCTCCGGCGCACGCGCCCTCTGGCGCGCCACCGGCACCAAGGAACACGAGTTCGGCAAGCCCATCGTGGCCATCGTGAACTCATACACCCAGTTCGTCCCCGGCCACGTGCACCTAAAAAACGTGGGCGACGTGGTGGCCGAGGCGGTACGCGCCGCCGGCGGTGTGCCCAAGGAGTTCAACACCATCGCCGTCGACGACGGCATCGCCATGGGTCATGGCGGCATGCTGTATTCCCTGCCCAGCCGGGAGATCATCGCCGACTCTGTGGAATACATGGTCAACGCCCACACCGCGGACGCCATGGTGTGTATCTCCAACTGCGATAAGATCACCCCCGGCATGCTCAACGCCGCCATGCGGCTGAACATCCCGGCGATCTTTGTCTCCGGCGGCCCCATGGAAGCTGGCAAGGCCGTGGTCATCGACGGCGTAGCGCACCCGCCCACCGACCTCATCACCACTATCACTGCCTCGGCCAACGAGAACGTCTCCGACGCCGGGCTCGCCACCATGGAAAGCATTGCCTGCCCCACCTGCGGTTCCTGCTCCGGCATGTTCACCGCCAACTCCATGAACTGCCTCACCGAGGCCCTGGGGCTTTCCCTCCCCGGCAACGGCACCACCCTGGCCACGCACACCGCGCGCCGCGCCCTTTTCGAGAAGGCCGGAGCCATGATCGTGGACATGTGCCAGCGCTACTACGGACAAGGCGATGAGTCCGTGCTCCCGCGCAGCATCGCCACCAAGCAGGCCTTCCACAACGCGATGGCCCTCGACATGGCGATGGGCGGCTCCACCAACACCGTCCTGCACACCCTCGCCGCCGCCCAAGAAGGCGAGGTGGATTTCACGCTGGAGGACATCGACGAGCTCTCCTACCGCATCCCCTGTGTCTCCAAGGTCTCCCCGAACTCCGATTATCACATCGAGGACGTCCACCGCGCTGGCGGTATCCCGGCGATCCTCGGGGAGCTGCGCCGGGCCGGGCTGTTGGAAAAAGACGTGCACACCGCCCTTTACGGCTCCGTGGACGAATGGCTCGATGACTGGGACGTGCGCGGCGGCAAGGCCACCGACGCCGCCGTGGAACTCTTCCATGCTGCACCCGGTGGGGTGCGCACAACCGAGGCATTCTCCCAGTCCAATCGCTGGGATAGCCTGGATACGGATGCGGAAAACGGCTGCATCCGGGACGTCGCCCACGCCTACACCGCCGACGGCGGCCTGGTGATCCTACGCGGCAACCTCGCCCCCGACGGCGCGGTGATCAAGTCCGCCGGCATCGACGAGGAGCTTTGGCACTTCTCTGGCCCCGCGCGCGTGGTGGACAGCCAGGAGCAGGCGGTATCGGCCATCCTCACGCGCCAGGTGCAACCCGGCGAGGTGGTGGTGATCCGCTACGAGGGTCCCGCGGGTGGGCCGGGGATGCAGGAGATGCTGCACCCCACCTCCTTCCTCAAGGGCGCAGGCCTGGGCAAAAAGTGCGCGCTCATCACCGACGGGCGCTTCTCCGGCGGCACCTCCGGGCTGTCCGTGGGGCATATGTCCCCCGAGGCCGCCCACGGCGGACTGATCGGTCTGGTGGAAAACGGCGACACCATCACCATCGACGTGCATACGCGCCGACTCACCCTCGACGTCCCCGAGGAGGTTATTGAACAGCGCCGCACTGCCATGGAGGCCCGCGAGAAGCCGTGGACCCCGCTGGACCGAAAGCGCACGGTGTCCAAAGCGCTACGCGCCTACGCCTCTATGGCCACCTCCGCGGACAAAGGGGCCGTACGTCAAGTGGATTAGGCATAAGCGGTAAGATGGCCGCCATTATGCCTTCGCAGCTCTCACCATCGAGCCCCGCCCTGCGCCCTCTCTTTGGCCTCCTCGGCCTCGTGCTAGGGCTGGTCGCCACGGCGCGCCACTGCGCCGCCACGGATTTCCCCATTGACATGGTGGTCTACCGGGAGGGGGTATGGGCCTTCTTCCAGGGGCGCGAGGTGTACTCGGTGCCCATGATGGCGGGCGACGTCGCACTCCCCTTCATCTATCCGCCCTTCGGTGCCCTGGCCCTCGCTCCATTTTCCCATCCTGCCCTGAGCCACAACCTCGCGGGCGACGCGATGCTGATCCTCTCCAACGGCCTGCTGTTGCTCTGCCTGATCCTCGTGGCGCGTGCCGTGTTGCCCGCCTCCGCGGCCTCGTGGCGCATGCCGCTCAGCACGCTGGCCTGGGCCGTCACCCTCTACTGGGAACCGGTGGAGCTCAACAATAGCTTCGCACAGATCAACATCGTCGTCATGACCCTGGTGGTACTCGATCTGGTTCCCCGGCGCCGCCTGGTACCTCAGGGCTGGCTCATCGGCCTGGCCACCGCGATTAAGATCACCCCCGCCGCCATGCTGCTGTATTTTGCGCTGCGCAGGGACGCCCGGGCCCTCATCACTGCCGCTCTTTCCGCGCTGGCCGCCACCGTGCTGGCTGCCCTGGTGCGGTGGGACGCCACCAAGGAATACTTCGGCTCCGTGCTCCTGGGCATGGGCTCCGGGGCCGACTTCGGGGTCGATCCCAGCTACACCTCCAATAGCTCTTTGCAGGCCATGATCATCCGCTGGTCGCCCACCCCGGACTGGGCTGACGCCCACCATGGCCTGCTCATCGCGCTATGGGCCTGCTGCGTCCTCCTGGTGATCGCGGCAGGAGCCCGGCTCATGCGCCGCCTCATCGCCGCCGATCACCCCACGGAGGCCTGGCTGATCGGCGCGCTCGTTATGCTACTGATCTCCCCCGTCTCCTGGTCGCACCACTGGGTGTGGCTCACCCTCATCCTCCCGGTGGCCGCCTGGCACCTGTGTGCTTCCCCCCTGCGCCACCGCTGGCCCCTCGGCGTTGTCACCGGCACCTGGGTCCTCATGGTGGTCACCCGCCCGCCCAAGTGGTGGTTTGGCGACGGCATCGGCTACGAGGAGCTCTCCCTTACCCAGCGCTTCGTGGTCTCCGACTACGTCTGGATGGCGCTGCTCTTTTTCCTGGTGGTGGCTCTGGCGCAGCCCCCGGCCACCGGCACCGCTACGCCAGCGGATTAACCCCCGCGCCGAACCACCACAGGCCCCCCAGACCGACGACCGCCAGCACTAGGCTCACCCAAGCGCTGACCAGGGGACGGCGCGCCCAGCCTTGGGAGAAATCGAGACCGTAACGACCAGGGCCCGTCAGTTGCAGGGCTACCGAGGCCACACCAAGGATCACACAGAGCCACACGCTCTCTGGCCAGGAAAAGACATCCAGGCCCACGTGGGCGTGGGCAAGGGCATCGGCCGCCATGAAGCCCGTGATCACGGTGGCCAATGCCGCAAACAGCGGGGTGATCAACCCCAGAAGCACGAAGACCCCGGCGGCGAGACCTGCGGCCGGAATCCCCACGGCGAGCGCATGAGAGGCCGCGTAGGGCGCGTATTGCTCCTCCAAACCCGAGAGCCCAGCGGAACCTCCCAGGTGGAAAAACGCGCTCAGGGACTGCACGATCAACCATCCGCCGAGCCCCAGGCGCACAAGCAGCAGCCCCAAATCCAGGGTGCCACGGCGAGCCTCGGCGGGCTCCCGCTCCTCCTCCTGCGCCACGACGGGGGCCGCCGCACCGGCGTAGGCGGGAGCGACGGCCGGGGCATCCTCGGTTATCACCGAGGCGGAAGGCGCCTCCGCCGTATCTCTGTCCTCTTTTTTCGCCTCCGCCTCGATCTTCGGGGCCGCGAGCGTGGTGGGAGCATCGGACAGCAGCGGCGCGCTGCGGTCTTCTTTCTTCTTGTCGCCCTTGTCGTCGGCGCTCCCCCCCTCGGCGGCGGGCAAAACGGGTTCGTCAGGCTGCGCCTTACCCTCCACCACGGCGCGCGGAGGGATCTCTTGGGGAGCCGCGCGACCTACCTTCTTGTAGGGGTCGGTGGGATGATCGGCCGGATCGAAGGTGGGGATGTCCAGATCGTCTGCGTCGGCCTTATCGGCCCGGTCTGGCGTCGAGGAATCGTGACTCATGTTTGCCAGGATAGCCAGACCCTGGGACCCCGCCCACCCTGGCGCGCCGATCTAGGCCGGGCATCGAGAAAGCAGATCGCGCAGCACGTCTTTTTCCGCCTGGGTTACCCACAACCCGTAGCGCTGCTTGACCGCCACTTGACGGCGTGCGTACTCGCACCGAAAAGCCTTATTCGGCGGCAACCATGTCGCGGCATCCCCCGCCTTCTTCTGCCCATTAAGCCCCCCGTCCACCGCCAGGAGGTTCAAGGGATCGTTGGCCAGATTGCGCCGGGTGTCCTCATCGAGTTGTTGAGCTCCCTTGGCCCAGGCGTCCCCAAGGGCCACCACGTGATCTATCTGTACGGCCCGCGAGGTGGTAGCCCCACGCAGGAAGTCGATCGTGTGCCCCGAATACGGGTCGTGGAGAACCCCCGAAGCTACCACGCAATCGCGAGTCCCCGGCTTGAACACCACATCGGTGAGGTCCCGGCGCAGAATGTCATTGCGGGTATCGCAACCGTTATGACCGCCCTCAACCTCCACGTCATCGGACCAGGCTTGACCAAAGGTCTCGCGAGAATACCCGGTCATGGGCGCGCGCCCCTTCACAGTCAAGGATTCAAGCTGGACATCATCGACGTATTCCGGTGCGGGGGGCGCAGGATCCCGGGGTTGCTCGCCGGGGCCGTAATAGGTCACACCGGCGAAGCACAGGAGGCACACCACGACGGCGGTGCGCAGTTTCTTCATCATGCCATTCACGCTAACAAGCGCTCGGGACAACCCGTATCGAACGCTAGTACCGGTGCCCCCACACGACCGTCAAAGGTGTCCCTCCTCCTTGTCCGCGCCATCGCGCTAAGAACTGCACCGCCGTTCGCCTAGCCGCGCTTGGAGGCCGTGGCCCCGGCCCAAATATTAATGCCAGCGTCGCGGGCGGTCGCATCGATGGCCTTCAACTCCTCCTCGGAGAAGTGTAGGTTGCCCAGTGCATCCAGGTTCGCGTCAAGCTGCGCGACAGAGGAAGCACCCACCAGGGCGGAGCTGACCTCGGGGCGGCGCAGCACCCAGGCGATCGCCATCTGCGCCAGGGATTGCCCGCGTGCGGCGGCAATCTCATTCAAGGCCCGCACCATCTCCAGATTCTGCTCCGAGAGCATGGATTCCTGGAAGGATTTCTTTCCCGAGGCCGCGCGGGAATCCGGGGGAACCCCATGGAGGTAGCGGTCGGTCAGCAGCCCCTGAGCCAGGGGCGAAAAGGCGATCACCCCTAAACCGCTCTCCGCGGCGGTTTCCAGCAGGGATTGCCCGCTGCGCTGCCCCGGCTCCTCCACCCAGCGATTGAGGATGGAATAGCTGGGCTGATGGATCAGCAGCGGGCATCCCTCTTCCTCCATGATCTCGGCGGCGCGCTCGGTGAGCTCCGGTCCGTAGGAGGAGATCCCCACGTAGAGGGCCTTGCCGGAGACCACAATGTCGCGCAGCGCATACATGGTCTCCTCCAGCGGGGTATCGGGATCGGGGCGGTGGTGGTAAAAGATGTCCACATAATCCACTCTCAGGCGGCGCAACGAGCGATCCAGGGAGCTGACCAGATACTTACGCGATCCGCCAAAGCCGTAAGGACCGGGGTGCATATACCATCCGGCCTTGGAGGAGATAATCATCTCGTCACGATATCGCGCAAAGTCCTCGCGCAGGATCTTCCCGACGTTCTCCTCCGCGCTGCCTGCGGGCGGACCATAATTATTGGCCAGGTCGAAGTGGGTGATCCCTCGGTCAAAGGCGCGGCGCAGGATCGCGCGCTGGATGTCCAGCGGCTTGTCCTCGCCAAAGTTGTGCCACAGGCCCAGGGAGATCGCCGGGAGCCGTAGCCCCGAGCGACCCACCGGGCGATAGGGCATATCCTCATAGCGGTGCGGGTCAGGCTGATAGGTCATACCCACCACCCTACGCGGTGAAAGCCGACTACCGAGCGGCCTCGGCGCCGTGATCCTGTCCGGATTGCTCCGGCCCCTCGTAATCCACGGAATCGTCCTCGATGAGTTCCGTGGTCACCTCCTCCTCGATCGAGGTGGTCAGCACCTCGTCGGTGACGTTGGAATCCTGCGCGTGGCGCTCAAGCTCGCGGGCGTCGGCCCGGGAGAAGTCCTCGTCCGGATGCTCACGGTTATAGGTCAGCTCGCGAATGCGGTCGCGGCGAGCGACCTCTTCCTTAATCGTGGAGCGGTTCTTCACCCACCAGTACACCAGCATGCCCACCATCACGATGCCGGTATAGCCGATGGCCGGGTACACGTAGTTCATCAGCGCCTCGAAACCGAAGAAGCTGATGGCGTACCCGATCAGGCACAGCACCAGGTACACCGGCTTGTAGCGGGCGGGATTGCTGGCCGTCATACGCCGACCCAGGGCATAGAACATGCCGATGGCGGTATTAAAGATCATGGCGAAAATGATCAGCGCCATGATGAAGGCCAGCACCGAGGAGATGCTCTCATAGAGCGAGAGCATTGGCACGCTCGCGGTACCGACCTCCCGAAAGTTCAAGAAGAGCACCACGGCCGCCACCACCAGCAGCACCATGTAGGTCACCCCGCCCATCACGCCGCCGCGCACCACGGCGCGAGGATCGGAGTGGTTACCGCCGATGACCAGGCACATAGACACGCCCAGCAGGAGCGCCAGGCCGTTGTAATTCAGGGCGGACAGCCACCACGGGCTCACCGGGGAATCCACCTGCTGCGCCAGCTCGCTGAGCCCCTCGGTACTTCCCGGCAGGTTCGCCATCGTGTAGATAAACACCCCGATGACGGCAACGATGATGAGCGGGGTGATGCCGCCGATGATGCTGGACACCTTGTCCACGTCGAGCAGGCCCACGCCCATGACGATGAGCGTCATGATGCCGGAGCCGATCCACGAGGGAATACCAAACTGCTGCTCCAGGTTGGCTCCCGCACCGGCCAGCATGACGAAACCGATGGCGAACAAGGTGACCGTGACGCCAAAGTCCAGGATCTTCGACATCACCGGGTGGGCAACGTTGCGAAACACCATGTTGTGCTCGTCGGCCATGAAATAACTGCCCAGGCCCAGGATCACCGCGCCGGCGATCGTCATGATGATGCCGGACATCACCGCGCCGACGATACCGATGCTTCCGAAAGAAATGAAGTACTGAATGACCTCCGCCCCCGAGGCAAAGCCGGCTCCCACCAGCAGTCCCACGAAGGACAAAGCGATCGATATTGACTTCCTCACAGCAAGAAACAGCTCCTTAAAGCTTATCGACGTCCCCGCGCCACCGGGCCCAGCCGGGGCCGGCGCGCCTCCCCCGCGACGCACCCGCCGCCACGCGCCGGGGTATGAACGAGGTACCAGGGTAGCTGTTTCCAGACGAAAGCGACAGTTATGCCTGAAGTTTCCGCGCTATGAGTTCATTGACCTGCTGGGGGTCGGCCTTGCCGCGGGTGGCCTTCATCACCGCTCCGACGATGGCCCCGGTGACCTTCATATTGCCCGCCCTGTACTTCTCCACGATGTCCGGGTTGGCCGCCAGGGCCTCCTCCACCGCCGCTTCGATGGCGCCGTCATCGCGCACCACTTCCAGGCTGCGGGCGGCCACCACGGCATCCACGTCGCCCTCGCCGGCCAGCACCCCGTCGATCGCCTGTCGGGCCAGCTTATTGGTGAGCTTGCCCTCGCGCACCAGCTCGGCCACGCGCGCCACCTGACGCGGGGTCACGGGCAGAGATTCCAGCTCCACCCCGGCCTCGTTGGCCTTCTGGGAGAGGTAGGAGACCCACCAGGCGCGAGCCTCTTCGGCACTGGCGCCCACCTCGGTGGTCTCCACGATCCGATCCAGGGCACCAGCATTGACGAGGTCGCGCATCTCGGCGTCGGAAAGCCCCCATTCCCGCTGGATCCGGGCGCGGCGCACCCAGGGCAGCTCCGGCAGGGTGGCGCGGATGTCCTCCACCCACGCGCGCGGGGCGAGCACCGGGGGCAGGTCGGGATCGTTGAAGTAGCGGTAGTCCTCGGCCGTCTCCTTGGGGCGCCCCTTGGAGGTGGTGCCGTCGGACTCCTGGTAGTGGCGGGTCTCCTGCACGATCTCCTCGCCCGCCTCGATGGCGGCTGCCTGGCGCTGCATCTCGAAGCGCACGGCCTGCTCCACGGACTTCAACGAGTTAATGTTCTTGGTCTCCGTACGGGTGCCGAACTCCGTGGTACCCACGGGACGCAGGGAAAGGTTGGAGTCCACGCGCATAGAACCCTGATCCATGCGCGCATCAGAAACTCCCAGCGCCTTGACCAGATCGCGCAACGCGGACACGTAGGCCCGGGCCACCTCCGGGGCACGCGATCCGGCCCCCTCGATAGGCTTGGTGACGATCTCGATGAGGGGAATTCCCGCCCGATTGCAGTCCACCAGGGAGGCGGTGGCGCCGTGAATGCGGCCGTCGGCCCCACCCAGGTGGGTGAGCTTGCCGGTGTCCTCCTCCATGTGTGCACGCTCGATCTCGACGCGCCACTCGGTGCCATCGTCGAGTACCACGTCCAAGTAGCCGTCGTAGGCGATCGGCTCGTCATACTGGGAGATCTGATAGTTCTTGGGCTGATCGGGATAAAAATAGTTCTTGCGCGCAAAACGCGAGGACTCCGCGATCGAGCAGTTCAGCGCCAAACCGATCTTGATGGCCCACTCCACCCCCTTGGCATTGACCACCGGCAGCGCCCCCGGTAGGCCGAGGGAGACCGGATCGACGTTGGTGTTGGGCGCCGCCCCAAAGTGCGCGGAGGAGGAGGAAAACATCTTGGTTTCCGTGGCCAATTCCACGTGCACCTCAAGGCCCATTACCGGGTCAAACTTCTCCAGAACCTCGTCGTAATCCATCAGGTCATAGCTCGCGGCAGTCATAGCCCCACAGTCTAATGCTCCCCCGCCTTCCGTCACACCGCGGGCGGGACTTTCCTCACGTGGCCAGGTGCCCCCTGCCATCCGGCTCTCTTGTCTCTCACTCCGCACGCGGCCGCGAGCAGGGCACCGGAGACGTTGTGCCACACAGAAAAGACGGCGCCCGGTAGAGCGGATAGCGGATTCATGTACTGAGCGGCCAGGCTGGCGGCCAGGCCGGAATTTTGCATCCCTACCTCAATGCTCATGGTGCGACGCACCGGGATCGGCTGAGCGGTGATCCTGGCCGCCGCGTACCCCAGCAGGTAGCCCAGGGCGTTGTGGAATATCACCGCTACCAATACCATCAGGCCGGCGTCGAGGATCTTATCGCGCGAACCGGCCACCACGATCGCCACGATCAGCGCGATCACCCCCGCCGAGACCCACGGCAGCGCGGGCAGTACCCGCTCCACCGCCGACGCGCACAGCGCGCGCAACGTCAGGCCGCCAATCACGGGGATGAGCACCATCTGCACGATGGACAGCGCCATGGCAGAAGCCGAAAGCGGCATGTATGCCCCGGCCAACCAGAGCGTCAGCAGCGGGGTGAACACCGGGGCAAGCAGCGTGGACACCGAGGTCATGGCCACCGACAGCGCCACATCTCCGCGGGCGAGCAGGCACACCACGTTCGAACTGGTTCCTCCGGGCGCGCAGCCCACCAGGATCACCCCCGCCGCGATCCCCGCGGGAAGGTGCAAAACCCAGACCACCGCCACGGCCGCCAAGGGCATGATGACGTACTGTGCCGCCACCCCCAGCAGCACCGGCCAGGGGCGCGCCGCCACCAGAAGGAAGTCCGTCGGTCGCAGGCTCAGGCCCATCGCGAACATCACCAGGCCCAGCAGCCAGGTGGTGGCCCCGGAAAGGGCGGACACGGCGCCGGGGGCGGCGAAACCACACGCCCCACCACAAAACACCAACAGGGGAAAGCCCACCGCGGCGAGAAAATAGGCGCGAGGCTGACGGGCCTGCCCCGGGGAAGAAACGGCTGGAACATGCGGCATGGCGCCCTCCTTATACTGATGGTGCACATCCCCGCCGCAGGAGCGACGGGGGACACTTCATCCGGCTACGATGATTAGCCAAACATCGCCTGGGCGGTCTCGTAGCGGCGCAGGGGAACCTCCTTGAGCGTGCCCACGGCCTCGGCCAGGGGGATCATGGCGATGTTCTCGCCGTGCAGGGCCACCGTCTTGCCGAAGTGCCCCTCATGACAGGCGCGGGCCGCCCGCACGCCATAGCGGGTGGCCAGCACCCGGTCGAAGGAGGTGGGCGTGCCGCCGCGCTGAATATGGCCGAGCACCGTGGTACGCACGTCGTGGCCCAGGCGGGCGTGCACCTCGTCCGCGATCTGCTGGCCGATCCCGGTGAAGGTCTTGTGGCCGAACTGATCCACCTCGCCCTCGCGCAGCTCCATCGTGCCCTCGGCCGGCAGAGCCCCCTCGGCCACCACGATGATCCCGTACTTCTCCCCCATCTGGAAGCGGCGCTCCATCGCCTTGCACATGTCCGCGATGTCGAAGGGCACCTCGGGAATGACCGTATAGTGCGCGCCACCGGCCATGCCCGCGTGCAGGGCGATCCAGCCCACGTGGCGGCCCATCACCTCCACGATCATCACGCGATTGTGGGACTCCGCGGTGGTGTGGAGGCGATCGATGGCATCGGTGGCCACGGAGACCGCCGTGTCGAAGCCAAAGGTATAGTCGGTGCCATTGACATCGTTGTCGATCGTCTTGGGCACGCCGACGACCGGAATGCCGTTCTCCGAGAGCCACTTAGCGCCCTTGAGCGTTCCCTCGCCGCCGATGGGAATGAGCGCATCCACCCCGGCATCGGCAAGATTGGCCTTGATCCGATCCAGCCCCTCCTTGAACTTATCCGGGTGAAGACGGCCGGTGCCCAGGATGGTACCGCCGCGAAGCAGGATCTTATCGATGCGCTCGTCATCGTAGAGCTGCACCCGGCGATCCTCCATCAGGCCCACCCAGCCGTCCTCGTAACCAACAACCGTCGATCCGAACTCGGAGCTGGCCGTGCGCACGATGCCACGGATCACCGCGTTGAGGCCGGGACAGTCACCGCCGGAGGTAAGGGTCGCAATACGCATGCAGACCATTCTAGTAGCACGCCGACGCGGCCTCGAACCGCGCTAGGATGAGCGAGCATGGGAATGATCGAGATAAAGAACCCCCGCGAGGTCAATACCGCCGCGGTGACCGCCACCGGCCTCATCGGCGGCTGGCTTGCCGCCCGTGAAACCGGAATCCGCCCCCTGGGTGGCGCGCTGCTCGCCGCCGCCGGCGTGTGGGCCAGCCGCAGCTGGTGGGCCAAGACGAACCCCGCCACCACCGCCGCGCTGGCCGCCACCTACGTCGGCGCCTTTGGCGCCAGCCATCCGCTGGCAAAGAAGATCGGCCCCTGGCCGGCGGTGCTCGCCGTCACCGCCGCGGCCTCGGGTGCCGCACACCTGCTTTCCGACGCCCGCTAGGCCCGCCCGGTCTCGAAAGCCGCCCCCACCCGGTAGAGGCGGTCATCGGCAAACGCCGGGGCCATCAGCTGCAGGCCCACCGGAAGGTTAGTATCCTGAGCAAATCCGGAGGGCACCGACATGCCGCACAATCCGGCGAGGTTCAGCGGCAGGGTGCACAGATCGAAGTTGTACATCGCCAGCGGGTCGGCAGCCTTCTCCCCCAGCCTGAACGCCGTGGTGGGGGTGGTCGGGGAAGCCAGGATATCCACCTGCTCGTAGGCCCGGGCGAAGTCCTGGGCGATCAGGGTGCGCACGCGCTGCGCCTGGAGGTAATAGGCGTCGTAGTAGCCCACGGACAAGGCGTAGGTACCCAGGATGATGCGGCGCTTGACCTCCGGACCAAAGCCCTCGGCTCGGGTCAGCGCCATCACATCGTTGGCCGAGCGGGTGCCGTCGTCGCCCACCCGCTTGCCGTAGCGCATACCGTCGAAGCGAGCCAGGTTCGAGGACACCTCGCAGGGCAGGATGAGGTAGTAGGCGTTGAGGGCGTCGTCGAAGTGCGGGCAGTCCACCTCCACCAGCTCCGCGCCCTGGGATTCCAGCTGGCGCAGGGCCGCGTGGTAGTTCTCCATGACGCCGGGCTGCCAACCCTCGCGGTCGAACTGCTTGATCACGCCCACCGTGACCCCCTTGAGGTCTCCGGAGGCGCCCCGGCGCGCGGCCTCCACCACGGGGGCCACCGGCCTGTCCACGGAGGTGGCGTCGAAGCGATCGTGCCCGGCGATGACCTCGTGCAGCAGAGCGGTATCGAGCACGGTGCGCGCGCAGGGACCACCCTGGTCCAGGGAGGAGGCGCACGCGATGAGGCCGTAGCGCGAGACGGTGCCGTAGGTGGGCTTGACCCCCACGGTGTTCGTCAGCGCCGCGGGCTGGCGAATCGAGCCGCCGGTATCCGTGCCGATGCCCAGGGGGGCCTGGCCCGCGGCCAGGGCCGCCGAGGTTCCGCCGCCGGAGCCACCCGCGGTGCGATCCAGGTCGTAGGGGTTATGCGTGGGGCCGAAGGCGGAGTTCTCCGTGGAAGAACCCATGGCGAACTCGTCCAGGTTGGTCTTGCCCAGGATGGGAATACCGGCCTGGCGGATCTTGCGGGTCACTGTAGCGTCGTAGGGAGCGCGGTAGCCCTCCAGCATCCTCGAGGCCGCCGTGGTGGGGGCGTCGGTGGTGGTAAAGATGTCCTTCAGCGCCAGCGGCACGCCCGCCAGCGGAGAGGCCGGGGCCTCGCCCGCGTCCAGGGCCGCGTCCACGGCGTCGGCGGCCTCCAGGGCCTCCTGCGCGCCCACGTGGAGGAAGGCGTGCAGGGCGGCGTCGGTGGACTCGATGCGATCCAGGTGTGCCTCAGTGACCTCGCGGGAGCTGACCTCGCGGGAATGGATCTTAGCGGCCAGCTCGACCGCGCTCAGCGAGGTCAGGCCGTCCTCGGGCTTGATGTAGGTGGTCATGGATTACTCCCCCAGAATCTGCGGTACGACGAAACGCTGCTGCTCCACCTCGGGCGCCTGATCCAGGGCCTGCTCGGCGGTGAGCGTGGTCTCCTGAACGTCGGCGCGCATGGTGGTGCTGATGGAATGTGGGTGGCTCATGGGCTCCACGCCCTGCGCCGCGACCCGCTGCACACCGGATACGTTGGCGATGATGCCGTCGATCTGCTCGGCATATTGCGCCAATTCCTCCTCGCTGAGCGCAAGGCGGGCTAGTTGTGCGAGGTGCGCCACCTCGTCGCGCGAAATCTTAGGCACGCTCTCAAATCCTTCTTCGGCTCGTTCGTTCCAGACTCCCGCCCATGATAATGCACCCCGCGGCGCAGGAGGCCCCGGGCCGCGGAGCGACCATGAAAGGCTACCCTCACTCGTTGCACCCGCTACCATGTTGAGCGTACCCATCCACCGGATCGCTCGGAAGGCGAAGCCCCGTGCCCTACCTCATTCGTGTTCTCCTCCCGGATTCCCCGGGCAGCCTCAGCCTGCTCACCCAGGCTTTCGGGGCGATCGACGCCAACATCCAATCCGTGGACGTGGTGGAGTCCTTCCCCGACGGCACCGTGATGGACGACCTCGTCATCAGCCTGCCCACCGGCACCCTGGCCGACAACCTGATCTCCGCCGCGCAGTCCGTCGAAGGCGTGCTGGTGGATTCCATCCGCCCCTTCTCCGGCAGGGTGGACCGCCGCGGACAAATCGAAATGCTGGCCGACGTCGCCCGCCACGCCGCGAGCGTGGCCCCGGCGATGGAGGAGCTCGTGCGGGTGCTGCCGCGATCCATGACCTCCTCGTGGGCCATCGTGCTCGATACCGCCACCCCCGTGACCCGAGTGGCCGCCTCCCCCGGCGCGCCGGAAGACAATCGCAACAATCCCGAGGCCATCCCCGTGACCTCGGCGCGCACCCTCAACCCGGAGGCGGAGCAATGGGTGCCGGAGTCCTGGGCACTGCTCGACTCCGCCCTGGCCGCCGCGCCTCTGCCTGGCACCGACCTCGTGGTGATCGTGGGACGCGCCGGCGGACCGGATTTCCTCGCCAGCGAGGTCACCCACCTAGGCAACCTCGCTACGGTCTGCGGGGCGATCCTGGGCCGACGGCGCTAGCGAGGCGGCGGGGATCACCCCACCTCGTTCGCCGGGAGCTCTCCGCGCAACAGCGCGACGAACTCTTCCTCGTCGAGCACCGGCACCCCCAGCTGACGGGCCTTATCCTCCTTCGAACCTGCGTTGGCCCCGGCGACCACATAGGTGGTCCTCTTGGACACCGATCCCGCGGCCTTGCCACCGCGGGCGATAATAGCCTCCTTGGCCTCGTCGCGGCTACATCCCTCCAGGGTCCCGGTGACCACCACGGTCATCCCCGCCAGCACCTGCGCGGGCCGATCGCTCACTTCCTCACGCATGGTCACCCCGGCGGCGTCCCAGCGATCCACGATCCGCCGGTGCCAGCCCACCTCGCC
The DNA here is from genome assembly GCF_014267345.1 of Corynebacterium sp. zg-331. Taxonomy (GTDB): domain Bacteria; phylum Actinomycetota; class Actinomycetes; order Mycobacteriales; family Mycobacteriaceae; genus Corynebacterium. The sequence goes on along the minus strand of NZ_JACMYD010000004.1, from coordinate 137,023 downwards.
CCAAGCCGCCACGGAAGCCGCGATGGCCGGGCCCACGCCCTCGATCTGTGCCAATTCCTCCACCGGTGCGCCCAGGATCACCCGCAGGTCCCCGTAGTGCCGCGCCAGGGCCCGGGCGGCGGTGGGCCCCACGTGCCGGATGGACAGCGCCACGAGCACCCGCCATAGATCGGCGCGGCGTGCCTGATCCAGGTTAGCGATGAGCTTGCGGCCGGAGGCATTGACCTCCCCCTTGGTGGTGGTGTACACCGCCGAGGCGCGCAGGTCCTCCTCGGTGAGATCGAAAAGGGTGGCCTCGTCCTCCAGCACCCCTGTGCGGATCAGATCCTCCGCACCCTTTTCCCCCAGCGCCTCGATATCGAAGGCTCCACGCCCGGCCAGATAGGTCAAACGCGCGGAGAGCTGCGCCGGGCAGCTGCGATGATTGGGGCAGCGCCAGTCCGCATCCTCTTCCTTCTGCGGGGCCAGGCGGGTGCCGCAGACCGGACACAGGGTGGGGAAGAGAAAGGCGCGCTCGGTGCCGTCGCGGCGCTCCGCCACCGGGCCCAGTACCTCGGGGATCACCTCACCGGCCTTGCGGATCACCACGGTATCTCCGATGAGCACGCCCTTGCGCTTGACCTCCGTCTGGTTGTGCAGGGTGGCCATCGCCACGCTGGAGCCGGCCACCGTGACCGGGCGCATGACGGCAAAGGGGGTCACCCGGCCCGTGCGGCCCACGCCCACGCGGATATCCAGCAGCTCGGTGGTCACCTCCTCCGGGGGGTACTTGTAGGCGATGGCCCAGCGGGGGGCGCGACTGGTAAAGCCGTACTGGCGCTGCTGATCGAAGGAATCCACCTTGATGACGAGGCCGTCCATCTCGTGCACGGCGTCGTGGCGGTGCTCCTCCCAATGGCGGACCTGCGCGTAGATCTCCTCCGGGCCATGCACCAGGCGGGTGTAGGGAGACACGGGCAGGCCCCAGCGACGCAGCGCCTCGTAGGCCTCGTGCTGGCTGGCGGGGGCAAAGCCCTCCCGCGCGCCGATGCCGTGGCAGATCATGCGCAGTCGGCGGGTGCGCACGTCCTCGACGTTTTTCTGGCGCAGCGAGCCGGCCGCCGCGTTGCGGGGGTTGGCAAAGGGCTTGCCCCCAGAAGCAACGCGCTGAGCATTGACCCGGGCGAAGTCCTCCACCGCGATAAAGACCTCCCCGCGGATCTCCACCATGTCGGGAATATCCTCACCGCGCAACCGATGGGGGATGTCCTCAATCACCCTGGCGTTGGCCGTGATGTCCTCGCCCACCGCACCGTCGCCGCGGGTGGCGGCGCGCACCAGGACGCCGCGCTCGTAGATCAGGTCGATGGAGAGACCGTCGATCTTGAGCTCCGTGAGGTACGCCTGCGCCGGGGTGCGCGCGCACCACTCCCCCAACTCCTCCGGGGAGAAGACGTTATCCAGGGAATACATCCGCTCCGGGTGCACCGCGTCCGCAAACGGCGAGGTCTCCGGGGATCGGGCACCCACCTGCTGGGTGGGTGAGTCCGGTACCGCCAGCTCCGGATGGGCGCGCTCTAGCTCTCGCAGGTGGAGCAGCAGGGCGTCATACTCCGCATCCGGGATGACCGGCTGCTCATTGTCGTAGAGCTCTCGGTGGCGGCGAATGTCCCGGGCCAGCTCCTCCCACTGTCGGCGCAACTGGGCCTGCTGTTGTTCGACGTCGGCGTTCGTCCCGGTGTTTTCACTCACGCTCACCGATTGTATCGACCCGTAGGCCACGTACTGTGGTGGGCATGAGTCACTTCGATCCCGGCGCGATGCTCTCCTTCGACCTGGAAACCACCTCGGCGGATCCCACCCAGGCACGCATCGTGACCTCCGCGATGGTGCGCATCGATGCCTCCGGTGCCAGCCCGATGGAACTGCTGGCCGACCCCGGGGTGGAGATCCCCGAAGCCGCGTACAAGGTGCACGGGATCAGTACGGACTATGCCCGTGAGCACGGCAAACCTCACGACGAGGTGCTGCGCACAACCGTGGAAGGCATCGAGAAGGGGTGGCGCGAGGGGCTGACGCTCATCGTGTTCAACGCCGCCTACGATCTCACGGTGTTGCGCCACCTCACCGGGGATTTCACCGTCACCGGTGCCGTGTTCGACCCCTTTGTCATCGACAAGCTCAAGGATCGTTACCGAAAAGGCAAAAGAACCCTCGGCGATATGGCGTCACACTACGGGGTGCGCATTGATAACGCCCACGAAGCCACCTCGGACGCCCTGGCGGCGGCCCGGATCGCGTGGAAACAAACAAAAATCTATCCTGAGCTGCGCGAGATGTCCGTCGAGGAGCTTATGGAGTTTCAGGCCGTGGGCTACTACGAGATGCAGACGGAGTTCCGAAGGTACCTGGAAAACCGGGATCGAGACGCCAGCGATGTGCACACTGCCTGGCCCATGCGCGGATGATAACCGCCCCGAGCGCGCGGGGGCGTAGCCTGATTTTTGTTCCCGGGCGAGGCGCGTATCCCGCACCCAACCGCCCACCGATCTAGTTCAAGGAGACCCGCTTATGCTCAGCACGCTTCTTTCCTCCGCCCTCTCCGGCCTGCTTGCCCTCAATCCCTTCCTGGCCCCGGCCGATCACATCCCGAACATCGCCTCGGGTTCCTCCTCCACCGATGCCGCCGCGACCGCCCCGAGCCAGGACAACGCTCGCCCGACCTTCATCCACGGCGGACAACTGGCCGTCAAGCGCGCGGTGTTCCAGGAGGAGCAGGCCGCTGGCCACAAGCTAGTCACCGTCACCTTCACCGGTGATCACTCCGCCACGATCCAGCAGGACGAGGCCTTCGATCCCGAGGCCGATGCCGCCGCGCTCGATCGCATCATCAAGGTGCTCAAGCTCAACGGTTACGAGAAGATCTCCATGCTCGCCGCCCCGCTGGTGGCCCAGTAAGTCACAGGGCAACGGCGGCGCGGCGATTTTCTCCGTCGCGCCGCTTCACTATGCCCCACATACCCCCGGTGGGTATATAGTGGAGACATGATCACCACCTACGATGTCACCGGAATGACCTGCTCCCACTGCGAAAATGCCGTGCGCGAGGAGGTCTCCGCCCTGCCCGGCGTGGAGGTCACCGAGGTCTGCGCTGTCCGGGGAACCCTGTCGGTGGAGACCGACGCCGCCCTGGACGAGGCTACCGACGCCGCCGTGCGCGCGGCCGTGGCGGAGGCTGGCTACCGCGCCAGCCGCAGCGCCGCGCGATAGGCGCGCGTGGCCTGCGCGAAGTCCTCGAACGGCCCTTCGGCCACCACGTCGATGGCCCCGTCGGTGGGGGAATACTCCTGCAAGATCCGGGGCAGCTCGCGGCACCCCGGCCCCACCCCTACCCCGAGGCGCAGCCCGGCGTCGAGATGCTCACCCAGGGCATCTATCAGCGCGGTGCCGCGCATGGCACCCGCCGAAAGTACCACCGTGCGCGCCCGGCTGCGCCGCACCGCGGCCCAGGGTGGGTTCTGAGCGCACAGATTCACCAGGATCTCCTCCCGGGTACCCTCGATCACCTCGTGCCAGCGCGCTCCCAGATCCTCCTGCGACACGGGGGCGATGCGGTCGAAATCGTGGGTGCCGGGGATAGCTCCGGCGGCTATGCGCGCCGCCAGCGGCTCATCGATCTGCACGATCACCTCGGCATCCATGCGGCGGGCCACCTCGCCGGCGTGCTCCGCGATGCCCTGGATCAGGGCCTCGGTGAGATCGCGCAGCGCCCCAGCGTCCGCGAACGCCCGATGTCCTCCGGGGGTCTCCAGGCCGGCCGCCAGGCTCCACGGGCCGAGCACCTGCACCTTGACCCGGCCCGGCGCGCCGGCCCATACCTCCTCGCACGCATCTACGTCGCGGCGCAGGCGATCGGACAGGCGGAGATTGCCGGGACGCAGCACCCAGCCACGGGGACCGCGATCCACGGGAATACCCGGCAGCAGCGCCGCGGTGCGCCCCACTGGGTGGGAATCCAGGCCGCGCCGGGGCAGCTGCGGCAGATGCACCAGGTCGCCGGTCTCGCCCAGCACCATGCTGGCGGCCTCGCGGATATCCACGCCGGGCAGCTCGCCCAAACCGTAGGCCCGCATCAACGTCGCGTCCCGCAGATGGTGCCCGAGCCCAGCACGATGTCTCCCGCCTCGTCCGGGAGGTAGAGCACGGCAGCCTGGCCGCGCGCCACGCCCAGCAGCGGCTCGCGCAGCTCCAGCGTCATCGAATCCGCCTCGCGATCCACCCGTGCCAGGCAATCCACCACGCCGCCGTGAGCGCGCACCTGCACCTGGCACTCCAGCGTGCCCGTCATCGCCGGATGCAGATACTTCAGGCGGTTCGCCTCGATCGCTCTCACGCTGAGATCCTCGCGCGGGCCCACCGTGACCGTGCCGGTGGCGGCATCGATATCGGTGACGTAGCGGGGTCGTCCGTCGGCGGCCGGGGTCTTAATGTCCAGGCCCCTACGCTGGCCGATGGTAAAGCCGTACACGCCCTCGTGCTGGCGCAGCGGCGTGCCCTCGCCGTCGACGATCATGCCGGGGCGTACCCCGATGCGCGATCCTAGGAAGGCGGTGGTATTGCCGTCCGGGATGAAGCAGATGTCGTAGGAATCCGGCTTGGTGGCCGTGGAAAAGCCGTGTGCGGCGGCCTCTCGCCGGATCTGCGGCTTGGGGGTATCGCCCACCGGGAACAGGCAGTGCTCGATCTCGTGGGCGCCCAGCACCCCCAGCACGTAGGACTGATCTTTGCGCGGATCCACCGCCCGGCGCAGGTAGCCGTCCGGGGTGATCCGGGCGTAGTGACCGGTGACCACGGCGTCAAAGCCCAGCGCGATTCCTCGCTCCAGGAGGGCCGCGAACTTGATCTTCTCGTTGCATCGCAGGCACGGATTAGGCGTTTCTCCGCGCACGTAGGAGTCCACGAAGTCCCCCATCACCTCTTCCTTGAAGCGATCGGAGAAATCCCACACGTAAAAGGGGATGCCGAGCTTGTCGCACACTCGGCGCGCGTCCGCGGAATCTTCCAGGGAGCAGCACCCTCGGGAGGATTCCCGCACCGCCTGCGGGTCCTGGGAGAGCGCAAGGTGCACCCCCACCACCTCGTGCCCGTCCGCCAAGGCCCGCGCGGCGGCCACGGAGGAATCCACTCCCCCGCTCATCGCGGCCAGTACCCGCATAACCCCGTGCCCCTTTCTCCCGCTGTCCTCGCTGTGCCGCGGCAGTCCGCGCGGGACGCCTCGGCCGATTCGAGGCCAGTGTAGCGTCCCCGCTTGCGGCGATGCGCATGGGCCACCAGCGCCCCCGCCTCCCCGCCACCCCCGCGGGTGAGCACACCGGCGGGGGTGGCGGGGAGGCGGTGTTAGTCTGAACCGAAGATTATCCGCCTGTGAGGAGCTTCTCCATGCACACCCATGATCACTCGGGTCCGGCCTGTCTTCCGCCGCTGCTCGCACCCGTCTCCGGCACGATCATCCCCATGAGCGAGGTGCCCGATCCCGTCTTTGCCAGGGGAAACCTGGGCGAGGGGTTCGGCGTCATCGATACCCCCGGCGGGGTTGTTCTTTCTCCCGTCGGGGGCACCGTCACCATGATCGCCGCAACCAAGCACGCCCTGGGCATCCGCACCGAGGAGGGGTGGGACGTGCTGATTCACCTGGGCATCGACACGGTGGAATTGGGCGGCGCCCCCTTTACCGTGGAGGTGACCAAGGGCCAGAGCGTGCGCCCGGGGCAGGCCCTGGCCCGCATGGATGCCAAGGCCATCGCCGATGCGGGGAAATCCACCTGCACCATCGTGGCGGTCACGAACTCCGCCGCCGTGCTCTCCGGGCTGCGGGTGCGTGTGGTAAACGCGCGGGCCGGTGACGAGGCGGCCCGGGCGCTTACCGCCTCGCCGCCTGCCGCAAACGACGACGCCCCCGCGCCGCGAGGAACCGAGGAGCTGATAGCGGCGGTGGGCGGGGCGGAGAACATCCGCAGCGTCACGCACTGCATCACCCGGCTGCGCTTTTACCTGCGCGAGGAGTCCATTCCGCAGGACGATGCCGTGCGCGAGCTCGACGGGGTGATCGACGTGATCCGTGCCGGCGGCCAGTACCAAGTGGTGATAGGCCCGGGCGTCGAGGACGTCTACGCAGAGGTCATCGCGGCCCTGGGCGACGGGGCCGCCGGCGGCGAGGTCGCCGCGGACGCGGCGGAAAATCGCCCGCGGCCCACCAGCGCAATGGGGTGGCTGGGCCGCGGCTTTTCCTCCCTCATCGGCGTCATCACCGGCTCCATGATTCCTGTCATCGGCCTGCTGGCCGCCTCGGGCATCATCAAGGGAATCCTCTCCCTGCTGACCACCTTCGACGTGGTCACCACCGCCTCGGACACCTACCTTCTGATCAACGCACTCAGCGACGCCGTCTTCTTCTTCCTCCCCATCTTCGTGGGCTTTACCGCCGCCAAGCGGCTGGGGGCCGATCCCATCATCGTGGCCATCGTGGGCGGCGTGCTCACCTACCCGCAGATCGTGGAACTTTCCGGTGCGGAGGGTTCCCGCAACATCCTGGGGATGTCCCTCAACGCCGACTTCTTCGGTCTGCCCTATCATATGGCCAGCTATAGCTACAGCATCTTCCCGATCATCGTGGCCGCCTGGCTGGCCTCCGTGATCGAGCCCTGGTTAAAAAAGACGATCCCGGCCACCGTGCGCATGATCTTCCTGCCTCTGGTGGAGGTGGTGGTGGTTTCCCTGGCCATCCTACTGCTCCTGGGGCCCGCGGTCACCTTTCTGTCCACCGGGATCGCCAACGGCATCCAGGGGCTCTATCATCTTTCCCCCTCGCTCTCCGGGCTGCTCATCGGCGGTTTCTACCAAACGCTGGTGATCTTTGGCCTGCACTGGGCGGTGATCCCGCTGGTGGCCCAGGACATCGCGTTGACCGGGCAGTCCCCGCTCAACGCCATCATCTCCGCGACGATGGTAGCCCAGGGTGGGGCGGTGCTGGCGGTTTTTGTCAAGTCTCGCGTGCTCAAGATCAAGGAGCTCTCCGGTTCCGCCGCTATCGCGGCCTTCTGCGGGATCACGGAGCCGGCGATGTACGGCATCAATCTCAAATACGGCCGGATCTTCCTCATGGCCTCCATCGGGGGTGCCTGCGGCGGCCTGCTCACCGGCCTGCTCAAGGTGAACATGTGGGGCTTCACCGGCTCGCTCATCGGTTTTACCTCCTTCATCAACCCCGAGGGCCTAGACGTGAGCTTCTGGGGCTTCTGGATCGCCTCGGGCACGGCCGCCGCGGTGGCCTTCATCCTTACGTACCTTTTCGGCTTCCGCGACGCGGACGTGGACAACGGCCGCGAAGTCAAGAAGATTCGCCTCGGCCGCCGCGAGCCAGTGCAGCGCTGAGCCACACGCGCAGCAGGCGGGCGGCCTCGGCGGGTTTGAGCTGCGGCAGGTAGCACTGTGAGACCGCCAGCGCCACCTTGGGCAGGGCCAGCTCGTCGCGGCACACCACGTACCACGGCTGGTAATCCGGGTGAAACTTATCCTTCGAGGCCGCCAGCGAGCGGAACCCATAAAAGGGCTCCATTGAGGCCCCCACTCGATCGAGGGCCTGATCCACGAAACCCTCCGCCGGGGTGCTGCGCGCCAGGGGGGCACCGGAGAGCGAGATCCAGGCCAACCCCTCGGTTGCGGCGTCGAGAAGCGCCTGGGAGAGGAGAAATTCCATGGTGGACTTACAGCCTTGCGCATCGCGGCGCAGGAAATCCAGGGTCAGCCCCACGAGCGCACCGCGCTCGTAGACCGGCAACCAGCTGGTCACCCCGTGCAGCCGCCCGGAGGCGTCCTGGGCTATCAGCAACCGCGTGCCGGGGGCGGCGAGCTCGTGGAGCGTGCCCAGGGTGAAGCCCATCTCCGGCAAGGCCTTATCGGCCAGCCACTCCTCGGAGAGCTCCGTGATGCGCTGGCGCACCACCGCGCCCGCGTCTTCCCAGGTGGTCCACCGCGCGCGGATGCCTTCCTTGGCCGCCCGGTTGCGCGCGGTGCGAACGTTTTGGAATTTTTTTCCTCGAAACTCCACGTTGGCCGCCGACAGCACCGCCTCCTCCGCCACATGGATCCGGGGATCACCCGGGCGGGTATCGGCAAAACTCTCCCGCACGGAATACCAGGCCACCGTCCACCCCTGGCCCGCGGCAAAGGCCTCGAAGCCATCCGCCAGACCCGGATGCCCCACCGGTTCCCCCACGGTCACGGCGATGCCTCGACACACCCGGTAGGCCACGTAGCCGTGGGTTGTCCCGCACCGACCAAACCAATAGCGATTGCCCTCCCACAGCGTCATCGCCTGAAGATGATCCCCGTGAACGAGCATCTCGCGCGCCCGCTCCCTCTGCTGCGCGGCATCCTCGTCCGGCACGCTCATCAACAAGCGGTACAACGCAAGGGCGGCCACCAGCGCAAAGATAGCACCGAGCCAGGAGTACAAGGCCCACGCCGCGGGTTGGGTGGGCATCAGGTGCATCGGGAACAAGGGGGCTAAGGAGGAAGGAAGATACCGCAGCGGCCACTCCCGCAGGATCACCGGCCGGGGCACTCCCATGAGTAGAGCACCGCCGATCCACGCGACCGAGGTAGCTGCTAGCACACACAGAATTACCGAAAGGCAATGCCGGATGTTGCGCACAGCGATGGCGACCTGAAAGTGACGGCGGCTGGCCAGCAGCAGCACGATCCCCCCCAACCACGGCAGGGCCAGCGGCACGACGCGGCCACACAGCACCATCATCGACTGCCCGCGTCCGGCCACCGCCACCTGCGCGATGAGAGCCACGATCACCGTGGCCTGCGCACCCAAGGAGAGCCACCAGGCGGCACGGCGTCCCTTGAGCAACCCGGCGATGATCACCAGATTCAGCAGCACCGGCATGAGATTGGCCACCGAGGGCTCCACGCCGGCCTGCTGGGCCAAGGCCACCGCCTCGCGGCACTGAGGGGAGTCCACCTCCCCCTGACAGATCATCGCCGCCTCGTAGCCCCTGCGCACGGGAAGCCAGGTCAGCGTGCCCACGAAGGCCAGGGGGCTACCGGAACCCGGGTGCGCGCTGGCCACCAGGGGACCGAAAGAGATGGCCGCCAGGATGGTGCTCACCAACACCCGTACCTCGCGCACGGATCCGACGTACAGGCGCACCCGGCCATGCCGCGCCACACCGGCGGCGAATCCCACCACCGTGCTGATCAGGGCCACCAGGTCGGATACGCTTCCCGAGAAGAGCACCAGCGTGCTGGCCAGCGCCAGCAGCCACACCGCTATCCGACGCCGCCACAGCAGCGGCATGGCCGTGCTCGCATAGGCCGCCGTACCGAAGATCCAGGACACCGGAGAGAGCAGGGAGGCATGGAGGAGATCGCTGCCCCAGCGATGAAAACCCGTCTTCGCGACCAGGCGCACCGCCAGCAGGCCTAGCGCGGTGGAACACAGGTGGGCGCTCACCGCCACCGCCACCGTGCGCGCCGTGCCCAGGGTGCGCTCGGCGGGAATCACCAGCCCCACCACGGCGAGCGAGGCGAAAACAAGCCCCACCTGCGAACCGGAGGTTATCCCGGCGCTCAGGAGATGCCAATGCCGGGAATCATGGGACATGCCCAGAGCCAAGACGCCGTGGGGAACCACCCAGTGGCACAACCACATCGCCGCCAGGGTGGTGAGGGAAAAGAGCATGTGCCGCACGGCGGGTATACGCGCAAGAAAAGTCCTGGGTGATGCCATGATTATTTTTCCCGCACCGCCCACGCAAAGGTCTCGGCCAGGGCCACCCGCCAGGCCTCGAAGGAATGACCTCCCGGCACCGTGGACATGCGGGTGTCCATCCCGGCCGCGCGGGCCAAGTCGTTAAGGTGGGTCAGGGCCGCCACGGATTCCTTATCCCGCTCCCCCGCCACAAAACGCCCTCGGGTGTGCGGGTAGGCCCGGTTGGCCAGCAAGTCGGCGGGGTTATGGGCAGCGAAAACCGATTCTTGCCCACCGAAAAAGCGCGCCACGGTCTCCTCGTGATCCCCCAGCGTCGGCTCGGCCTGCCCGGAGAAGTCAAGGAACGTGCCATAAGCCTCCGGGCGGGCGGTGGCCACCTGCAGAGCGCAGGTACCCCCATAGCTCAGCCCGCCGATCACCCACCGCGATTGGTCTTCGGAGGCACGAAACAAGCTCCGAAGACCGGAGGGAACGTCCTGCGTGAGGTACGTCATCACCTTGTGTTCCGGCCCATCCACGCACAACGGATTGCCGGTGAAGGATCCGGTGGCATCCACGCTTACCACGATCGGCGCCGCGCCCGCGTGGGATCGCTGATAGGCGTCGGCGGTCTCGGCCGCCTCCCCTGGTCCAAACCACTGCTCCGGGCTGCCGGGGTTGCCGGCCATGAGCACCATCACCGGCAGCCGCTGCCCGTGCCAATACGCCGGAGGCACGTAGGCCACGGCGGGCCGGGGCTGAAAACCCGAGCCCGGGAGATCGACGGTCACCAGCGCACCCACCTCGCGGCCGTCGAGGAGCGGAGGGTGAGTCATGGATCGAAACTGCGCATAACCCATCGGCACCGCCACCTGCGGGGGATCGAAGGACCGCACCGTGGGGTACTCCTGGAACACCAAGTTGAGCGTCCCCAGGGTGGCGACAGTGGTAAGCACCACAGAGATGATAACCGCTCGGCGACGCTGTCTCAGGCACATCAGACTAAAAATGATCCCCGAACCCGCCGCGTAGGCTCGCCAATCCACCCGATCCGGGAAGGGACGCCACCCGACCTCCAGCAGCCACCACAACGCCACCGTAAGAACAAGCGCCCACCCCGCCGCGCGCCATCGATGCCCGCCCCAGGCGGCTAGGACCACGCCGCCCAGCCAGCCGGCGGCGATGAGCGCCTGGGCTGACTCCCCCGTCAGGGAAAAAGACCACAACCAATCCATAACCGTTTGTTCTACTCCCGGTTACTGCCACCAAGCTGAGTCTTTCCCGCATACTTCCCGGCTAAGCCATGCCCGCCAGCCGGGCGCGGCGCACCACCTCCGGGAGGTGTGCCACCAGATAGTCCACGTCCGCCTCGGTGGTGGTCGCCCCCAGGCTCAACCGGATGGTACCGCGCGCCTGCGCCTCCGGTACGCCCATCGCCAGCAGCACCTCCGAGGCCCGGTTCACCCCGCTGTGACAGGCCGAACCCGTGGCGGCCTCGATGCCTAAGGAATCGAGCAGCATGATGAGGCTATCGCCTTCCGCCCCGGAGAACGAGAGACTAAGATGCCCCGGCAACGCCGGCTCCACCGTGTTGATCCGCACCTCGTCGATCCGGTGAAGCACGCGGCGGGCAAGATCATCGCGCAATCGGCGCAGCCGAGCGTCCTCGGCCTCCCTCTCCGCCAGGGCCAGGCGCAGCGCCACCGCCGTGGCCGCCACCCCGGCCACGTCCTGGGTGCCGGGGCGCAGGCCGCGCTCCTGACCGCCGCCAAAGAGCACGGGGTGGAGGGCCGGAGAGCGCCGAACCACCAAAAGCCCCACTCCCCGCGGCCCGCCGAACTTGTGGGCGCTACCGGCCAGGGTAGTCGCCCCCAGGGAGCGAAAGTTCACGGCGCAGCGCCCGAGGGCCTGCACGGCGTCGATGTGCACCGGTGTGCCCGCCGCCTGGGCGCGCGCGATCAACGGGATCACCGGCTGGAGGGCACCCGTCTCGTTATTGGCGTACATGCAACTCACCAGCGCAGCCGGGGCTTCCAGCGCGGCGAGATCGCACACGTGCCCGCCGCCGTCCACGGGCAACCACTCCACCAGCGCACCCCGGCGGCCCAGGTGAAAGAGCACCTCACGCACGGCAGGGTGCTCCACCGGGCTGCTCACCACGCGATCCAGGGCGCTGGCCTCGTACAGGCCCTGCACGGCTAGGTTATCGGCCTCCGTGCCCGACCCGGTGAAGATGACCTCCACGGGGTCGGCACCCAGCAGATGCGCGATCTCCTCGCGCGCCTCATCGAGGACGCTGCGTGCCGCGCGGCCAGAGGCATACTGCCCGCCGGGATTGAGCGCGGTGGCATGGCGCAGCCACTCCTCGCGCGCCTCGGGGCGCATGGGGGCGGTGGCAGCATGGTCAAAGTAGTGGCTCATCGACGCTTGGCGATCTCCTCGAGGAGCTGGGGCACCACCTCGAAGAGGTCGCCCACCACGCCCAGGTCCGCAACCTGGAAGATCGGCGCATCCTCGTCGTTATTGATCACCACGATCTTCTTGGCCGTCTGCATCCCCGACAGGTGCTGAATAGCACCGGAAACACCCAGGCCGATGTAGAGATCGGGAGCCACGGTCACCCCGGTCTGCCCGATCTGGTACTGGGCGTCGTAATGGCCCAGATCCACCGCATCCCGGGTGGCTCCCACCGCCCCACCCAGGGCATCGGCCAGGCGCTCGACGATGTCCGGGAACTGATCGCCCACGCCACGCCCACCGGCCACCACGACCGTGGCCTGCGTGAGCTCCGGGCGCTCCCCGCGTTGCGCCGGCTGGAAGGACGCCACCTCCACATCCGTGGCACCGGCGGGCAGTTCCGGCAGCTCGGTCACCTCGCCCGGCGCGGCCTGCGGCACGGCCGAGACGGCACCCGGGCGCAGCGTGTAGACCGGGCTAGTGCCCCCCACCGCGGCGCTGATCTGAACGGCATCGCCGAAAATGGACTGCTGCGCGGTGCCGTCGGCGTTGATGCCCACCACGTCGCGCAGGAAACCGGAAGCAAGGCGGGCCGCGAGCCGCCCGCCGATCTCGTTGCCGGCCGGGTTGGCCGCCACCACGATGGGTGCGGGTTCGACGGCCGCCAACGATTGCACCGCGTCTACTTCCGCCAGCAGCAAGCGCTGAGGTGCCGGGGGCGCCACGGCCACCGCGTGCGCGCCCAGCGCGGCCAGCTGCGGGACGAGAGCCTCGCGGTCGCCGCCCACCAGCACGGCGGTGACCTGACCAAACACCCGGGCAGCCGTCAGCAGTTCGCCGGTGATGGGATCCAAGGTCGCGCCATCGTGCTCGACCAAAACATAAGCATTCGTCATGATAGTGATCTCCTTAAAGAAAAGGTCGAGTTAGAGCAGGTTCTCATCGGCCAGGAACTGTGCTACCTCGGCCGCGGCCTCCTCGCCGCGCACCGTGCGCCCCGCCGCCCGCGGCGGGCGCTGGGTCGCCCCGGTAACCGCGGTGGCAGCGTGCGCCAAGCCCACCTGCTCCGGGGCGACCCCGATGGCGGCCAGGTCCAGGGTGGTGATCTGGTGTTTCTTCGCCGCCATGATGCCCTTGAAGTTGGCAAAGCGCGGCTTGTCCGCCTTATCCGTTATCGAAACCACGGCGGGAAGCCCGGCGCGCAATTCCCAGGTTCCTCGGTGATCCTCGCGCACACCCACCACCGCGTTGTCCTCCAGGTGTACCTCGCGCAGATAGGTGAGGGCCGGAACCTGGCGGTATTCCGCCACGATCCCCGGCAACGCGCCGCTGGCTCCGTCGGAGGAGGAATCGCCGGCCACCACCAGCGCCACGTCCTCGATGGTGTTCAGGGCATTGGTCAAAGCCCAGGTGGTGCCCAGAACATCCGAACCGGCCAGCGCCGGGTCCACCACGTGCACCGCATCGTCGGCCCCCATGGCGATGGCCTTGCGCAGCGCCGCGTCGGCGGATTCCGGCCCCACGCCCAGCGCGATCACCCGGTACCCGGACTCCGGATGGGCCTCGCGCAGGCGCAGCGCCTGTTCCACGGCATATTCGTTAATCTCATCAATAACGGTATCCGCTTGGACGCGATCGATGGTGTAATCCGGTTCCAGGGTCTTTTCCGACCAGGTATCCGGCACGCTCTTTACCAGCACCACGATGGCGGGCATCGCAATCCCCTCTCTTCCTTGCCTGACTTGTTCACTGGATGGCTGCTGCCAGTGTAGTCAAGCCTCACTTATCCGGGGTCCGCAAAGCAAGGCCACGGCCTGTCGACCGATCCGGGTACACACCACCGCCATCGAGGCCGTGCCCTTGAGCTTCCACTGCTTTCGCAGCACGTCCGGGTCTATATCCAGGCCTCGAACCAGGATCTCCACCGCGCCCGCGTCGTGTTTTTTCAGGGCCGCGCGCGCTCTTTTAAGCGGCACCATTTCCCTGAACATAAATCCGCTGCGGCCCGCCGGCAGGCGATCGCCGGTGAGATAGGCGATGCGCTCGTCGAGCATCCACAGCCCTTCGCGAACCGCGTAGTGTCGGACTAATCCGGCGCGCACCACCGCCCCGTCCGGATCGAGGATATAGCGTCCGGGGGCATCCGCAGAGACGGCATCCGGCAGCAGGTCATCCAGCCGATCTGTCCCCCACGGCCCCACCATCACCGCCTCGCGCCGGGTCCCCTCCGCCAGTCCGGGGCTGTACAGACAGGCTTCTTTGACCGCCCCGGCCACGCTCACCACGCTGGCCAAACCCGGCCACGCGGAGTAGTCAATGCCCGGCGCGCACTTTACCGCCAGGTGCCGCCCCCGATAAGCATCGATCAGGCTCGGCAGGGGCGGCAGCAGCCGGGCGGGGTCGCTGATCCGGCGTCCCCCCGCCCGCCGCGCCGGATCGGCGACGATGACCTCCGCGCTGCTGGCGGGACACAGGGCATCGGCACGCGCGATGAGGGTTCCGGGCAGATTATGGGCGGCCATACGCGCCCGGGCCGCGTCCACGTCGGAGCCCAGGTAGGTGAGGCCCTCGCGCTGAAAGGCGGGGGCCTCCGTGCCGATGGAGCAGGTGACGTCGTGCACTACCGAGCCGTGACGCGCTATACGACGCGCCCGTTGCATCGCCACGGGGGCGGGCGTGGCCTGCTGGGCCGCGTCGTGATCCGCCAACCAGGAACCGGGAAACTTTCCGACCCCGGCGCGCCGAGCCTGGATGAGTTCTAAGGCGCCGCGCCCGCGATCGCCCAACAGCTCGCGGGCGCGGCGGGCATCGGTGAGCGCCGTGGCCTTGGTCAGGCCCACCTGGGCGGAAAGAGCGTCGATCTGCTCACGGTGGCCGTGCAGGAACTCCACGTCGGAAAGGGAAAAAGACATCGGTGTTTAGATTCGCTCGTGAAAGGGGGTGGCATAAAACTCGTGATACTGGGGATCGTGCCGGGGCGCACCCACCACAGGGGTCATGTCCGAGGCCTCCGCCTCCGCCACCGCCTCGGCCACGGTGGCGCACCGAGACAGCCTGGTCAGCTGCGCCCAGGTGGGAATCACCAACCGCACCAGGCCGTGGCGCCACCCCTCAAGAAGCAAGCGGGGGGCAAACCACCCCGCAGAGTCCGCCTCGGAGGAGGCACCGTCGGGCTCCTGGCCCACCGGGTGCACCGCGAGAAAAGAATAAGTATCAAAGACCCTCCCTTTCTCCGAGGTGCCCACCCAGTGCGCCCAGGGGCGCAGCAGATCCGCGTGAACACGCAGATCGTTGGCGGCAAGCATCTCCGTCAGCGACAACCGGTGCGACTCTAGGGCCAGGCGCTCAGCATGATAGGGTGCGGCATCCCCCACCGTGGCTCCGTTGCGGTGAACCGCCAGGAGGGTGCCGGTCTCCTCGAAGAGCTCGCGCACGGCGGCGAAAACGAGCCCGCGCGCGGTGTGAGTATCTGTGCCCAGAACCCGCGCGGTATTCTCCACCGAACCCCCGGACCAGGCCCGGCTCACCTCGCCTCGATCTCGCGCATCCACCCGGCCGCCGGGAAAAACCGTCATCCCCGGATAGTCCGGCATGGTGGACACCCGCTCCTGCATCCACACCTCCAGGCCCTGGGTGCCGTCGCGGACCAGGAGCACCGTGGCGGACAGCAGCGCCGGTTCATCCATGCTCGCCTCTTTCGCGCTTGCTCAGGCGTGACGGTGAGTACCACCCCGACGCGTCCTGCGCGCAAAGTACCGGCCGTCTGCCTCCGTGAGCTCGATGGGCTGATGGAAGGCCCGCGTGAGATTCTCGCTGGTGAGCACCTCCTCGATGGGGCCTTGGGACACCACCGCGCCCTCGTCGAGGAGCATGGCGTGGGTAAAGCCCCGGGGGATCTCCTCGACGTGGTGGGTAATCATCACCGTGGCCGGGGAAGCGGGATCCTCGGCCAGGTCGCTGAGATACGCCACCAGGTCCTCGCGCCCGCCCAGATCCATGGCGGCGGTGGGCTCGTCCAGGATGAGGATCTCCGGGTCAATCATCAGCGCGCGGGCCAGGAGTACCCTCTTGCGCTCCCCTTCGGACAGGGTGCCCCAGCGACGCTCGGTGAGGTGCATGGCTCCCACCTGTTCCAGGATCTCGTGGGCCCGGTCGAAGTCCTGGTCCTCGTAGCGCTCGCGCCAGCGGCCCAGCACCGCGTAGCCGGCCGAGACCACCAGGTCACCCACCCGCTCCTCCGTCGGGATGCGGTGGGCCAGCGCCGAGGAGGAGATACCGATGGCGGCGCGTAGATCGCGCAGATCCGTGCGCCCCAGCCGCTCCCCCAGGATCTCGACGCGCCCTCGGGAGGGGTATCCCCCGGCGGAGGCGATAGTGACCAGTGTGGTCTTTCCCGCGCCGTTGGGGCCCACGATCACCCAGCGCTCGCCCGGGGCCACGCGCCAGGTCACCGGGCCGAGAATGGTCGTGCCGCCCCGGATCACCGATACGTCCCGGAAATCAATCAACAAGTCCTGGAGTTGCGTAGTCACGCCCACCATTTTGGCATAAGTTGTCTCACGGGCGGGGCCGGGTTTGGTTGCCCCCGCACCCCGTCTCCTAGAACAGGGCGCTGGCCAGGCGAGTCCGCGCCGCAGTGACGACGGGATCGGCAGGATCGCACAGGCGGAGAAGCTCCAGCAGGCGCTTCCTGCCCCGCTCTTTGTCCCCCGTGCTCACCAGCCCCAGGACGAGGTCAAAGGCCTCCCCCAGCCGCCCCGCCCAGGCGTGCTCGTCGGCCAGGGCCACAGTAGCCTCGTCGCCCTCCGAGGTCTCCCAAGCAGCGCGGTTGGCGGCCAACCTGCGGAAAAGAGCCAAGTAGGCGGCGGCTCGATCATTCTGTTCCTCCTGCGCAAGCCGTTCGAAGATCTCGCCTGCCTGCGCGTCGTGGCCCCGGGCCGCAAGATCCACGGCGACCTCGAACTCGGTGTGTTCATCGGACGCCTCCGGCGCGTCGTCGCCGCCTCCCTCGGCCAACCCGGTCAACTGCCCTCCCACCTGGGTCACCAGGGCGTCCGTCCATTGTTGGAGGGCTTGGCGGGGCTGCCCGCCTTCAAAGGAGGTCACCGGACGCCCGGCGGCCACGGCCACCACCGTGGGCAGCACCTGCACGCCAAAGACCTGTGCCACCTCCGGGGCGCGATCAGCGTCCACGTATCCGACGAGGAAGGCCCGCCGCGATTCCTCGGCCAGGGCCGCCAGATCCGCCTTGAGGTCTTCGGATTCGGGGCTGCGTCCGGTGCCCACCAGCACCACCACCGGCACCTGGGTGGAGCGCTGCAGCACCGCCTCCTCCAGGTTCGCGGCGGTAACCTCGGTGAGCGCCGGTATCCCCGCGCCGGAGGCCTCCTTCGCCTGGGCCGCTTCCTTGACCCTCCCGAGATCCACCGCACCGTACATAAACCTATCCGGGGCCGTCACGACTATTCCTCTCCCTTCAAACGTTTCTCCACCGATTCCACCTTGCCGCGCAATTGATTGCTGTGCCCAGGGAGAATATCCGCTTTGAGCACGAGGGACACCCTGGGCGAGGCGGCTAGGACGGCCTCGGAGGCCTCCTTGATCACCGCCATGACCTCGTCCCACTCCCCCTCGATCAGCGTGAACATGGCGTTGGTTTCATTGGGAAGGCCCGAGGCCCGCACCACGGCGACCGCCCGCGCCACCGCATCGGCCATCTCCGCGTCTCGTCCGGGGGTCTGCGTCGGCGCCACAGAAAAGGCTACGACCATGCGGCCCACTGTACTAGGGTCGCAGCCGCCCTAGCGCCACCGCTCGAAGCAAAAGCGATGCCAGTGACGGCGTTCCTGCGGCCCGCCGTCCTTCGGCCAGGCCACCACGTGGGCCATGCGCGCCGGAATCACCTGGTGGCATCCCGGACAGCGATACTCCTTGAGGGCGCGCTCCGCCGTGATCGGGCGCATCAGGTACCCCTCGACGCGCGCGGTTTCCCAGACCGCACCCAAGGGGCGGTGCGGGTTTCGGCGCGCCGAGACCCGCCGGGAAGAACGCCGCGCCATCAGAAAAGCCGTAGCTCGTCGCTCTCGATCCCACGCAGCTCCTGGTAATCCAGCACCACGCAACGAATACCCCGGTCCTCCGCCAGGGTGCGCGCCTGCGGCTTGATCTCTTGAGCCGCAAAGACTCCGCTCACGGGGGCCAGGAGGGAATCGCGGTTGAGCAGATCCAGATATCGGCTAAGCTGCTCCACTCCGTCGATCCCGCCGCGGCGCTTGATCTCCACCGCGACGGTGGCCTGCTGGGCATCGCGGCATAAAATGTCCACCGGGCCGATGGCCGTGGGGTATTCCCGACGAATGAGGCTATAGCCCTCGCCCAGCGTATCGATGTGCTCCGCCAGGAGTTCCTGCAGATGAGCCTCGACCCCGTCCTTGACCAGGCCGGGATCCTCGCCCAGGTCGAAGGAGGCCTCGTGATGGATCTTCTCGATGGTAATCCGCAGCTGCTCGCCCTTGGAGTTCTCCACGACCCACAGGCGCGCGCCGGTCTCCTCCCCGTCCTCACCCTGAATGGGCATATCGCTTAAGGTGCACGGCGGGGTCATCCAGTTCAGCGGCTTGTAGGCGCGATCGTCGGCATGGACGCTCACCGATCCGTCCGCCTTCACCAACAGAAGCCGATCCGCCAGGGGCAGGTGAGCCTCCAGGCGGCCCACGTAGTCCACCGAGCACTGGGCGATCACTAAACGCATGGGTTTAGCCTATCGAAGCGAGCTAGCGACGCCGCGGATGGGTGATGCGGCTCTTGAGCACCCGGTAATTGGGGCGCTCCTGGCGCGCATCCGGAGCCGACTCCAACCAGGCCCGCAGCGCCATCTCCGCGCGCGCGTCCACCGCTATCTCCCAGGTTTCCTTACCGTGTTCGACCACCACGACCCTGGCGGCCTCGGTCATAAAAGAAGCCTCGCGCGCGCTGAGATCGCGGTGCGAGGCAAGAACGAGGGCTTGACGATCGAAGATGACGTCGGCCACGGGGGCCAGAGAACGCAGCTTGTAATAACGCAGCTCCTCCCCGGCGTAGCGCAACAGACCGTGACGCCAACCATGGGTCCCCGAGGCCGGCAGCAAGCGCAGAACCACCGTGGTGCCGCGGGAACGCAGGGCGAAGAAGCGCCAGGCCGCCAGCGCCGCGAAGCCAGCGGCCATCGCTACAACCAACCACACGGCGACGACACCCACGGCGGCACCCACCTCTTTTTCGCCCGCTATCCGGCCACAATATTGAGGAAAATTGTACATAAAAGCCCTCCCCCGGGCGAACCCACGGGGAGGGCCTGTATGGACAAGAGAGCAGGCTATGCCTGCGCGAGACGACGCTGCGCCTTCAGTGCGGCCTCGGCGCGGCTTCGCGTCAGATCGTCCTGCGAGGCCAGGTCGGCTTCGGCGGCGGCCACGTCCACGTCGGTGGCCCAGACGGCGTAGTCGGCCAGGATGATGACCTTCTGCGCCGACACGGACAAGAACCCACCCTGGACGGCCGCCACCAGGCGGTCTCCCTCCACGGGACGAATGGTGACCACGCCGTTTTCGACCAACTGGCCAAGCATCGGCTCGTGACCGGGGAGCACGCCGATCTCACCCTCGGTGGTCTCGGCGGTGACGGTGGTGGCCTCGCCGTGCCACAGCTTCTCCTCCACGGAGACCAATTCTACGGTGATGGCAGCCATGACTCTCCTACTTCTCGGTCAGCTTCTTGTAGGCGGCCTCGACGTCGTCCAGCCCGCCAAGGTTGCTGAAGGCCTGCTCCGGGTAGGCGTCAAACTCACCGTTGCAGATGCGCTCGAAGGCGTCGATCGTCTCGGTCAGCGGGACGTAGGAACCCGGATCGCCGGTGAACTTCTGGGCCACGAAGAAGTTCTGGCCCAGGAAGCGCTGGATGCGACGAGCACGCTGCACCGTGATCTTGTCTTCCTCGGACAGCTCGTCCATACCGAGGATGGCGATGATGTCCTGCAGCTCCTTGTTCTTCTGCAGGATGTTGATCACGCGCTGGGCTACCTCGTAGTGGCGCTCGCCCACGATGCTGGGCTCCAGGATGCGAGAGGTGGAGGTCAGCGGGTTCACGGCCGGGTAAATACCCTTGGAGGCGATCGAGCGATCGAGCTCCGTGGTGGCGTCCAAGTGGGCGAAGGTCGTGGCCGGGGCGGGGTCGGTGTAGTCATCCGCGGGCACATACACGGCCTGCAGCGAGGTAATCGACTTGCCCTTGGTGGAGGTGATGCGCTCCTGGAGCACACCCATCTCATCGGCCAGGGTGGGCTGATAACCCACGGCGGAGGGCATGCGACCCAGCAGCGTGGACACCTCGGAACCAGCCTGGGTGAAACGGAAGATGTTGTCGATGAAGAGCAGCACGTCCTGGTGCTGCACGTCACGGAAGTACTCCGCCATGGTCAGGCCGGACAGCGCCACGCGCATACGCACTCCCGGCGGCTCATCCATCTGCCCGAACACCAGGGCGGTATCCTGCAGCACCCCCATCTCCTCCATCTCCAGGAAGAGGTCGGTGCCCTCACGCGTGCGCTCGCCCACGCCGGCGAACACCGAGGTACCGGAGAATTCGCGGGCGATACGGGTAATCATCTCCTGGATGAGCACCGTCTTGCCCACGCCGGCGCCGCCGAAGAGGCCGATCTTGCCGCCCTTGACGTACGGGGTGAGGAGGTCGATGACCTTGATGCCGGTCTCCAGGATCTCGGTCTTGCCCTCCAGCTGATCGAAGGGCGGCGGATCGCGGTGAATGCCCCAGCGCTCTACCTCGGCGTCGTTGTTGATCTCCGGCGCATCCAGGCAATCGCCCAGGGCGTTAAAGACGTGGCCCTTGACCACGTCGCCCACCGGCACGGAAATGGGGGCACCGCTGTCCTTGACTTCGGCACCGCGAATCAGGCCGTCGGTGGGAGCCATGGAAATGGTGCGCACGAGGTTATCGCCCAGGTGCTGAGCGACCTCAAGGGTAATGGTCTTGGCAACCGCTTCGAGGGTCACCTCCACCGTCAGCGCGTTGTACAGCGCCGGGAGTTCGCCGCGCGGAAACTCCACGTCGACGACAGCACCGATGACGCGCACAACACGGCCGGCGGTGGTCGCCTGCTGTGCATTGTGCTCACTGAGAGCTGTACTCATAATTAGTCACTTTCTCCGCTTTCGGCGAGCGCACCAGCGCCACCGACGATCTCTGTGATTTCCTGGGTGATCTGCGCCTGACGCGCCTGGTTGGCCACACGGGAAAGGTCATTGACCAACGCGGTGGCGTTATCAGTGGCAGACTTCATGGCGGTACGGCGCGAGGCCGATTCCGCGGCGGCGGCTTCGAGGAAGATCGAAAACAGGCTGCGCGAGACGTACTTGGGCAGCAGCGCCTCCAGCAACGTGTCCGGATCCGGCTCGAACTCGTAATCCGGCTCCGCCACGCCCGCCGTGGAAAGCAGGTCCTCGCCCGGTTCCAGGGGAACGTCCTCAAAAACCGGCTCGATGGGCAACAGCTGGTGGGCGCGAGCCGTCTGCGTCAGCATCGACACAAACTCCGTGTACACCACGTGCACCTGATCGAAACCCTGGGCATCGGCCACCCCCGGGCGGGAATGCGCCGTCCCCGCGGAACCGGCCAGGAATCCCTGCACGAGGTGCTGTCGCACGTCGTGCGTGGCGTCCCAGCTCGGGTCCTGAGAGAAACCGGACCACGAACCCGCGACAGCCTCGCCGCGGAAATCGTAATACCCAATGCCCTTGGTGCCGGTGACGAAGCGAACCACCTCGTAGCCGCTGTCCTCCAGCATGCGGGTCAACTCGGCCGCCTTCTTAAGCACGTTGTGGTTATACCCACCGCACATGCCGCGGTCCGACGTGACCACGAGGACGGCCGCTACCTTGTCGTTATCGCGTTTGCGCAGCATCGGGTGATCGAGAGAACTCGCCGCGGCGAGCCGCTCCACCACGCTCTGAATCTCCGTCGCATACGGGGCGGCAGCCTGAACGCGGCCCTGCGCCTTGGTGATGCGCGAGGTAGCGATCAGCTCCTGCGCCTTGGTGATCTTCTTGGTGGAATTAACCGACCTGATGCGATCGCGCAGTTCTCGAAGATTAGCCATGGAATACCCTCCTCCCTTCTCGCTTGATGACGGTCATGGTATTCGGAATCATCTCCGCTACTTACGCCGTCTTAGCACGGGAGACGTTGAGCTGGTTCTTCTTCACCTCGGAAGAATCCAGGGCGTCCACCTCGGGCTCGTTGATCACGGGGGTGCCATCGCTGGTGCGGAAGGAAGCCGTGAACTCCTCCGTGGCGGCGAGCAGGACCTGCTTGGATTCGTCGCTCAGGGCGGCACCGCCGTCGATCTGGTCGAAGACCTGCGGGGCGTTGGCGTGCAGGTACTCTTGCAGCTCTGCCTCAAAGCGACGCACGTCGGCCACCGGAACCACGTCAAAGACGCCCTCGCCGGCCAACCAGATGGACACCATCTGGTATTCCACCGGCTGCGGCGAGCTCTCCGGCTGCTTGAGCAGCTCCACCAGGCGCTGTCCGCGCTCAAGCTGCGCCTTGGACGCGGCGTCGAGGTCGGAGGCGAAGGTGGCAAAGGCCTCCAGATCGCGGTAAGCGGCGAGATCCAGGCGCAGCGAGCCGGCAACCTTCTTCATGCCCTTGGTCTGCGCCGCGCCACCCACGCGGGATACGGACACACCCACGTTGATCGCCGGGCGCACGCCCTGGTTGAACAGATCGGACTCCAGGAAGACCTGACCATCCGTAATAGAGATCACGTTCGTCGGGATGAAGGCGGAGACGTCATTCGCCTTCGTCTCGATGATCGGCAGGGCCGTCATCGAACCCGCGCCCATGTCATCCGACAGCTTGGCCGCGCGTTCGAGGAGGCGGGAATGCAGATAGAACACGTCACCGGGGTAGGCCTCGCGTCCCGGGGGACGACGCAGCAGCAGGGAGATCGCGCGGTAGGCCTCCGCCTGCTTGGTCAGATCGTCGTAGATGACCAGGACGTGATTGCCCTGGTACATCCAGTGCTGGCCCAGGGCGGCACCCGCGAAGGGAGCCAGCCACTTGAAACCAGCGGCGTCCGAGGCCGGGGCGGCCACGATCGTAGTGTACTCCAGGGCGCCCTTTTCCTCCAGGGTGCGGCGCACCGCGGCGATCGTGGAGCCCTTCTGGCCCACCGCGACGTAGATGCAGCGCACCTGCTTGTTCTTATCGCCGGATTCCCAGTTGGCCTTCTGGTTCAAGATGGTATCGATACAGACGGCCGTCTTGCCGGTCTTGCGGTCGCCGATGATCAACTGGCGCTGACCGCGGCCGATCGGCGTCATGGCATCGATGGCCTTGATGCCGGTCTGCATCGGCTCCTCCACGGGCTGACGCTGCAACACGGTAGGCGCCTGCAGCTCCAGCACGCGGTTCTCCTCGGCGTTGATCGCGCCGAGGCCGTCGATGGGGTGACCCAGGGGGTTGATTACGCGGCCGAGGAACTCGTCGCCGACCGGGATGGAAAGGACCTCGCCGGTCCTCGTGACCTCGTCGCCCTCCTTGAGGGACTCGAAGTTACCCAGAACCACCACGCCGATGGAATCGGCTTCGAGGTTCTGCGCGACGCCAATCACGCCGCCGGGGAACTCAAGCAGCTCGTTGGTCATCGCGGAAGGCAGACCCGAAACCTGGGCAATGCCATCAGCCGTGGAAATGACCACGCCGACCTCCTCACGGGAGGCCTCCGCGGAGAAGCTCGAGGTGTAGTTCGCTATCGCGCTACGAATCTCATCGGAGGAGATCGTCAGCTCCGCCATGTTCTTCCTGCTCTCGGTTGAATCGTGCAAATCGTCAATGTTCTTCTGGTCCTAGGCCAGCTGGGCGCGGAGCCTGCGGATCTTGCCGGCGGTCGAGCCGTCGATGCGCTCGTCTCCCACCCGGATCGTCATGCCGCCGAGGAGGGACTCATCCACCTCGGTAAACACGTCCATCTCCGCGCCGTAGATGCGACCCAGTTTCTGGGCAAGCGCCTGGCGTTGCTTCTCGCTCAGCGGTCCCGCCGAGGTCACCTTGGCCACCGTGCGCCCGCGCAGGCACGCGGCTTCCGCCGCCAGTGCCGCAACGTCGTCGATGGGATTGCGCTCGGGGCGACCGATCACCTGAAGCGCCAGGGCCTCGGTGTACTTGCTCACCTTCCCGTAGAGCACGGTCGCCAGCAGACCCCGCTGCCGGGAGCGCGCCACGGCGCGCTCCGACAGCAACTGCGTCAGCTCGGGGTGGTGCTCCAACAGGCGGCTGAGCTCAAAGAGCTCGCCCTCCACCTGCTCCAGCGTGCCCTCCAGTTCCGCGCCCCGCAGCAGTGCACGGCGGCCCAGGGCCACCAGGCCGACGCGGAATTCGCGCGGGGTAGACCAGCGCGCACCGGCGGCCTCCTTGAGCACCATCAGCGTGGCCGGGGACACCTTGCCCTCAAAGACCTCGGTGATCAGGCCCTGACGCTGCTGCGCGGTGGAGGAAGCCTCCGCCACCGCCACTCGCAGGCTGCGGTGATCGTCAAGAAACTCGACGGCGTCAAAGAGCTCGGCGCCCAGGGTCGCCGCCGTGACCACGGAGCCGGAGATCTGGTTGTCCAGGCTCTGCGCTACCTCTGCCAGTGCTTTGCGGCTCGCTGCGTGCATATCGCTCACTTTCCTGCCGGGGCAACGGAATCGAGGTCCGCCAGGAAGGAGTCGATGGTGCCCGAGCGCTTGGTGGCCTCGGACAGCTCACCGCCGAGAAGCTTCTCGGCCAGGGTGATGGAGTTGCGCCCCATCTCCTGCCGCAGCTCGGTGATCACCTGCTGGCGGGAGGCCTGAAGCTGCTTCTCGCCGGACTCGATGATGCGGTTGGACTCCTCCGTCGCCTGGGCCTTCAATTCGGCCTCGATCTGCTTGCCGCGCTCGCGAGCCTGCTCGCGGATCTCCGCGGCCTCCGCGCGGGCGTCGGAAAGCTGGGCGTTGTACTTCTCCAGGGCCGCCTTGGCCTCGGCCTGTGCGGCCTCCGCGCGCTGGATTCCACCTTGGATCCTGTCCTCGCGCTCGGTCAAGACCTCCTGGAACTTAGGAAGAACGAGCTTCCAGAAAAGCACCAGGACAACAAGGAAGCACACGGCGGACCAGAAGATGTCATACGGCATAGGCAGCATCGGGTTATTGCCCTCGGAAAGGGGCAAGGGCCGATCCGCGCCCGCCGCCAGAACGCTTGATACGTCCGTCATCTGTAAAGGACCCTTCGTTTCGTGGCTGACTTGTTACAGGATGAAGCCGGCAACAAGGCCGATGAGGGCGAGGGCCTCGGTGAAGGCGATACCCAGGAACATCGTGGTGCGCAGCTGGCCGGCCATCTCCGGCTGACGGGCCATGCCCTCCAGTGCCTTGCCCACGAGGATGCCGATGCCGATGCCCGGGCCGATGGCGGCCAGACCGTAGCCGATGGCACCGTAACCGGTGGCCTTGGTGGCTTCGTCAGCGGCAACAAGGATGATGTCTTGCATTGTAGTCTTTCCCTTTCGTATTACCCGGCCCCGGGACGTGAATCCACGGCAGTTCCGCGGCCGAGCGAGAGTGTGTGGGGTTTAGGGCCGTCCCTGATCGGGACGATAAGGATCAGTGTTCATCTGCGTGCAACGACAATTCGATGTACACGGCCGAGAGCAGGGCGAAGATGTACGCCTGCAGGAAGATGACCAGTAGCTCGAAGAGCGTAAACGCGACGGCGGCAACGAGGGTCACTGCCGACATAGCCGTCCACCCATTGAACTGGAAGAAGAAGAAGTTCGTGGCGGAGAACAGCAGAACAAGAATCATGTGACCGGCCAGCATATTCGCCATGAGACGAATGGTGAGCGTGGCCGGACGCAGGATGAAGGTGGAGAAGAACTCGATCGGCACCACCAACAGGTGAAGCAGCGGAGGCAAGTTCGGGATCACCACGGAGGACTTCACAAACTTGAAAAATCCGTAGCGCTTCGCCCCCGCGTAGATGAACACCAAGTATCCCGCGACGGCCAGCACCAGCGGCATGCCGATGCGGGCATTGGGCGAGATATTCAGGCCCGGAATGATCGCGGGCAGGTTCATCGCAAAGACGAGGAAGAATACCGTGGCAATGAAGGGAAGGAAGCGACGCCCCTCCTTTTTGCCCAGGATGTCCTCGGCGATGTGAACCCGCACGAAGTCCAGGCAGATCTCCGCGAAGTTCTGCAGCCCCGACGGAACCAGCTTGGGGTTCCGCATGGCTATGACGAAAAAGAGTGCAACGATAGCCGCCATCAGGAGGCGGACGAACATCAGACGGTCTAGGGCGAACCAATCGTTGGCAAAGCCGGTAAACCACATATTAACGGCTTCGCCATTGTCGTTCGCGTGCCCCGGGAAGAATTCGTGATCCAGTGAAGGCGGGTGAAACTCGCCTTTAAAGGCCAAAGTTGTAACGCTCAGCGATCTCTCCCGTGTTCGGGCCGTGGGGAGACACACTCCCACGGTGCGATGGACGTCTTACATGCTCACTGGCTCCGCCGTGGACTCCGTCGCACGTCTACGGAACGAAACCAGGGGTAGGATCCTCGCCCCTCACGCAGCCTGCGGCCGCCAGGAAAAGCGATGGACGGGTTACCCGCGCTACATACTAGCAGCTGCGGTGGCGATCCACTTATCCGGCTTCACCCCCGTTTTCGGGTGCCGTACGGCACTACCCTCCCCCACGAGACCGTTTTCTCAGCGCAACCCCAGCCGATGAGCACGATCACCCCAGGGAATCTCACACGCTCACCCCTCCCCCGCGCCCCGGGTACCCAACGCCTCAGGATCTGGAATTGGTATAGGTAACGCGCGAGGTCATCACGCCCCAGGTCTCCGTGACCAGCACCACCACCAGCACCACTACCACGGTGACCAGCAACGACCACCGATCGTAGAAATCGAGGCCGGAAATCCCCCACATCACCACCAGCACCACCACGAGCTTGAGCAACCAGCCGCCGAGCACCACCACCCCGGTCGTCTGCGGCGAGGTACGCGCGGTCATCAACACGCTGGCCGCCGTCAGAAGCACGAAGCCTCCCCCCACCGCTGCACCGACGAGCACTCCCCAGACCCCGGGCAAGCCTGCGACCCACCCCCACACGACCAGCGATACCACCGTGATCGCGGCCAGGGCGCCGCTTCCCAGACGCAGCGCGCGCAACAGCGGGCGGCGGGGATCATCGAAGTCTTCTTCTCGCACGTCACTCACCCGGGAGATTCTACCGCGCGTCTAAGCCGTGAGCGGCCCGGCGTCGTCGCCGCAGCGGAACCGCCGTGAGCCCCGCGGCCGCCAGCAGGGCAAGCGCGGTGCCGCCGAGCGCGACCGAGGGCGGGACCACGGAAAAGGCCACCGCCCCAAAGGCCACCACCGAGACCCACAGGTAGAGCACCAGCACCGTGCGTCGGTGCGTGTGGCCTAGGGAGAGCAGGCGATGATGCAGATGCAGGCGATCGGCGGAGAAGGGGGACCGCCCCTGAGCCAAGCGGCGCACCACCGCCATCACCAGGTCGAGCACCGGCACAAAGACCGCCGCTAGCACCACGATCAAGGGGCTCATGAGGGCCACCACGTCCACCGCGCCGTACAGGGACATATTGATCTTGCCCGAGGCCGAGGTGGAGGCCGCCGCCAACAGTAGGCCGATGAGCATGGAACCGGAGTCCCCCATAAAGATCCGCGAGGGCTCAAAATTGTGCGGCAGAAAGCCCGCGCACATACCCACCAGTCCCGCGGCGATGATCGCCGGGGGATAGGCGGAGACGGCCCCGCCCTGATCGTGCAGGACGGTCAAGGAAAAGAGCAGGATCGCTCCACCGGCGATCATGCCCAGTCCCGCGGCCAGGCCGTCGAGCCCATCGACAAAGTTCACTGCATTGATGAGCAGCACGGTAAAGAAAACGGTCAAGACCGTAGACTGGACTTGATCTAGTACCACCGTGGTACCCTCCCCCGCCGGAAAGTACAGCAGCGTCCAGGACAAGCCCAGCAGGCTCATCACCACCGCGCCCAGCAGCTGCCCGATGAGCTTGGTCAAGGCATCGAGTTCGTACGAATCATCGATGATGCCCACCACCACGATCGCCGCCCCGGCCCACACCACGGCGTTCATCTCCGGGGTGATCGGCATAAAACCACGGGTGAGCGCGGGCAGCTGATTGGCCACCAGCACGGCGGAGAGAAAGCCGGTGAACATCGCCACCCCGCCCAGACTGGGGGTGGGTTGTACGTGAACATCGCGAGCCCGGATCTCCGCCACTCGGCCCGAGCGCAGCACCAGGTAGCGCACGGCCCCGGTGCTCAGGAAGGTCACCGCCGCAGCCACCAGGAGCACCAGCCCCAGCTCCCGCAGCGGCACACCCGCCACCCCCACCGCCATCTAGGCCGCTCCCCCGGAGTCTCGAACGCGCAGCTCCCCCTCGGGGATGCCGAGTGCCTCCGCGATCCTGCCGGCGCTGAGGGCACCCTCGCGCAGGATCACGGGTTCCTGCGCCGTGAGATCGACGATGGTCGAGGGCTTACCCACCGTGGCACGCCCGGCGTCGAGGTAGGTATCGACGGCGTCGCCCAACTGGCGCCGCGCCTCACCGGCCGTGATGGGAGGCTGATGACCGTGCAGATTGGCGGAGGATACCGCCATCGGGCCGACCTCGCGCAGCAGCTGCAGGGCCACCGGGTGATTGGGCATCCGCACCATCACCGTGCCCTGGGTATCACCCAGATTCCAGGGCAGCGAGGGGGCCTGGCGCACCACCAGGGACAACCCGCCGGGCCAAAAGGCCTCCACGAGGGTACGCGCGGTCTGGCTCAAGGAATCCACCAGTCCGGCCAGGGTGTCCCAGGAGCCCACCAACACCGGCACCGGATAGTCCGATCCGCGCCGCTTGGTAGCCAGCAGGGCGGCCACCGCCTCGTTGTTGAAGGCATCCGCGCCGATTCCGTAGAGGGTGTCGGTGGGCAGCACCACCAGCGCGCCCTCCCGCGCGCGCTGCGCGGCGGCGGCGATGATCTGTGCGCGGGTGCGGGCATCCATGCAACTCACGATGGCCCCCATCGGGTCCACCCCTTTCCTACCCTTGCGGGTCGCGGCGGTGTCTTCACGGTCAGTTGCTCAGCTTACTCGCCGTGACAAAACGATCCCTACCGGAGAGATCCTTGAGGGCCACAGGACCGCTGAGATCCGCGCACCGCGCCACCAGGTCCGCCGTGAGCCCGGCGGTGGCGTCGTCGTGCTCGATGCCCAGGCGTCCCCCGGGCGCCAACAGCTGCGCCGCGGGACCCACCAGGCGCCGAATCACGCTCATCCCGTCTGTTCCGGCAAAAACCGCCTCGGGCGGATCGTGATAGACTTCGGCGGGCAGGCCCTGGCTGCAGGGTACATACGGTGGGTTGCTCACCACCAGGTTTACCCGGCCGGCCACGTCGGCCAACAAGCGGGGGTCGGTGGCATCGCCCTCGCGCAGCTCCACCCCCCGTGGGCCTAGGTTGCGCCGCGCCCACTCGGCCGCCTCGGGGCTGCGTTCCACCGCGATCACGCGGGCGTCACCGCGGGCATACGCGATGTAGGCCGCCAGCGCGCCGGATCCCGTGCACAGATCCACCACCAGGGGCCTATCGATGCCGCGCAGCACGCGGACCGCCCAATCGGCCAGCACCTCGGTCTCCGGGCGAGGAATGAACACCCCCGGACCCACCTCCAGGGTCAGCGGCCCAAAGGGGGCCCACCCCAGGATGTGCTGCAGCGGTTCGCGGGCGACCCGCCGCGCCACCAAATCCTCGTACTGCGCGGGAAGCGTCCCCGGCCGCCACCCCACCTCCAGCGGGGGGCAGCCCAGGAGGTGCGCCGCGATCTCCCGGGCGTCCGTCTCCGGGCTGGGCACCCCGGCGCGGGCGAGATCCTCCCAGGCCCGCGCCAGGCGAGCGCGCAGCGTCATTCCGCCTCGAGGCGCTCGGCGCGCTCGGCGGCCTGCAGGGCGGTGAACAGGTCGTCGAGATTACCGTCGAGCACCTGATCGAGGTTATTGGCCTTGAACCCGATGCGGTGATCGGAGATGCGGTTCTCCGGCCAGTTATAGGTGCGGATGCGCTCGGAGCGATCCATCGTGCGCACCTGCTTGGCACGCCCCTCGGCGGCCTCGGCCTGCGCCTCGTCCTCCCTGATCTGCTGGAGACGGGCGGCCAGCACCTGCATGGCGCGGGCCTTGTTTTGAATCTGCGAGCGTTCCTTCTGACAGGTCACCACCAGCCCGGTGGGCAAATGGGTGATGCGCACGGCAGAGTCCGTGGTGTTCACGCCCTGGCCGCCCTTGCCGGAGGAGCGGTACACATCGACGCGGATGTCCTTCTCGTCGATCTCCACCTGCTCCACCTCGTCGGGCTCCGGGTACACCAGCACGCCCGCCGCCGAGGTCTGAATGCGCCCCTGGGACTCCGTGACCGGTACGCGCTGGACGCGGTGCACGCCGCCCTCGAACTTAAACACGCTCCAGGCGCCGTCGCGGGAGGGATTCTTGGCCCGAATGGACAGGGTCATGTCCTTGACTCCGCCAAGATCGGACTCCGCGAGCCCCAGGACCTCGTAGGCGAAGTCGTGCTTGTCCGCGTACTTCTCGTACATGCGCACCAGGTCCCCGGCAAACAGGGCGGCCTCCTCGCCGCCGGCCCCGGCCTTGATCTCCATGATGATGTCGTCGCCATCATGGGGATCGCGCGGGGCCAACAGGTCCGCCAGTTTTTCCTCCAGGTCCACCTGGGCGGCCTCCAGGCGTTGCACCTCGGCCTGAAACTCGCGATCCTCGCGGGCCATCTCTCGGGCGTCCGCGAGGTCGGCCCGCACCTGTTCGAGATCGGTGGCCACCTTCACGATGGGCTGCAGCTGGGTGTAGCGCTTGGAAAGCTTACGGAACTGGCCCTGATCCCCGATCACCTCGGGGTCGGCCATCTGCGCCTCGATGCCCTGGTACTCGGAAAGCACGTCATCGACGGCCGAAACCTGACCTGCCATCTTAGGAATAATCCTCCTCGTCCTCGCGCGCGGCCATCGGTGCGGAGGAGGCCACCTGCATGAGGAACTCGCCGTTGTTCTTGGTCTTTTTCAGCTGCTTGATGAGCAGATCGATGGCCTGCTGATTGTCCAGGGCCGCCAGGATGCGGCGCAGCTTGTGCACCAGCCGGGCCTCCTCCGGGGCCAGCAGCAGCTCGTCCTTGCGGGTGCCGGAGGGACCCACATCTACGGCCGGGAACACGCGCCGCTCGGAGATCTTGCGATCCAGCTTGAGCTCCGCGTTGCCGGTGCCCTTGAACTCCTCGAAGATCACGGTATCGCCCGCCGATCCGGTCTCCACCATCGCGGTGGCGATGATCGTGAGGCTGCCGCCGTTTTCGATGTTACGGGCGGCCCCCAGGAAGCGTTTGGGGGGGTAGAGGGCATTGGAATCCACGCCGCCGGAAAGAATGCGACCGGAGGCCGGGGAGGAGTTATTGTAGGCCCGGCCCAGGCGGGTGATGGAGTCCAGCAGCACCACCACGTCGCGCCCCTGCTCCACCAGGCGCTTGGCCCGCTCGATGGCCAGCTCCGCCACGGCGGTGTGCTCGCTCGGCGGGCGATCGAAGGTGGACGCGATCACCTCGCCATGAACCGAGCGCTGCATATCGGTGACCTCCTCCGGACGCTCGTCTACCAGCACCACCATGAGGTAGCACTCGGGGTTATTGGTGGAGATCGCGTTGGCCACGTTCTGCAAGATGGTGGTCTTGCCGGCCTTGGGCGGGGAGACGATTAACGCGCGCTGCCCCTTGCCGATGGGCATGATGAGGTCGATCACGCGGGTGGTGAGGATCCTTTGCTCGGTCTCCAGGCGCAGGCGTTGGTTGGGGTACAGCGGGGTGAGCTTAGAAAAGTGCGGGCGCTGCCGGGCCTCGTCCACCGACATGCCATTGACGGTATCCACGCGCACCAGGTTGTTGTACTTTTGCTTGTTACGCCCGTGACCGCGGGTTTGCGTCTGTCCCTGCTTGACCTGGCCCACGATGGCATCGCCGCCGCGCAACCCGCACTTACGGATCAGCTGGTTGCTGACGTACACGTCCGCGGAGGAAGGATGATAGCCCGTGGTGCGCAGGAAGGCCACGTTGTTATCTACCATGTCCAGGATGCCGGCAACCTGCTCCAGTTCCTCGGGGGCCAGCGGCTCGTTGCCCTCGCGGCCACCCTCGCTCTGGCGGCCCCTCCGATTGTTGCGCCGATTGTTACGGCGATTATTGCGCCCGGCGCGCTGTTCGGTCTGCTCGCGCCCCTCGCGGCGATCCTGATCCGCCTGGGTCTCCTCGGAGCCCTGCTCGGCGCCGTGGTGATCCTCCCGGTGCTGCTGGCGAGCGCGGTTGCGGCGCGCGCGGCGCGCGGCGGCGCGCGACTCGTAGTGATGCCCCTCCGACTGTTCCTCGTTGCGCGTCCCCTCCTCGGCTCGGACCTGCGGGGCCTCGGTGCGGCGACGATCGGAGGCCTCGCGCCGATCGCTTTCCTCGGGGGCGTGATCCACGATGACCCGATCAACCAATTCCTCTGGTTCCTTCGCCATGATCCTCGTGTTCTCCCTCCGGGTATCTGCGTGCGGTCCCCGCCCCTCGATGGCATCAATCAGTTCGGATTTTCGCAGCCCCGATATTCCTTTCAACCCCATGCTCGCGGCCATGGCTCGTAATTCGGGAATGCGTAGGCTCGCCAGGTTGTGCTCGGAACCGCCCGAGGGGGCGGCATTCTCCGGTGTGGTCACAGATGTCCTTTCATCGCTTGACCGGACGTGATACGAGATAAGCTCGGGCGGTTCATCACGCCCGTTCTCCGGTGTTCCCAGAAGCTGTGTCAAAAAGTTATTATCGGCGACACCGCAGCGTTTCATCGAAAAGAAAACCATGCGGAACCGCGCCCGTGGACGCACCCTCTTACGTCAGAGAGGTAATGGCGAACCCCACGAAAACATACTCAATCCTACGCTCGGGGATTGATCTCCTTACATTCTAGCCCATCGACGGCGCGGATACGTACCCGCCCCTGGCCTCGGGGCGGTTACAGTAGATTTCATGCAGTCCACAATGCAGGACATCCCGCTGTCCCTCGCTAGCATCCTCACCTACGGGACCACTGTTCACGGTGATACCACCGTGACCACCTGGGAGAACGGAAGCGCTGAGCACAGTACCTTCGCGGAGGTCGGCGCGCGGGCGGCAGCCCTGGCCCACGCCCTCCACGAGAGCCTCGGCATCACCGGGGACCAGCGCGTGGGCACCTTCATGGATAACTGCACCGAACACCTAGAAACCATCCTGGCCGTACCCGCGATGGGCGCGGTGCTCACCCCGCTGAACAAGAACCTCATGGACGGTCAGATCAGGCACATGATCCGGCACGCCCAGGTGGAGGTGATCGTGGCCGATACCCGCCTGGCGGGGCAGCTGGGTACCGTCGTAGCGGACTGCCCCAGCGTGCGCGCGGTGCTCTTGACCGGGGTGGGGCCCCTGCCGCGGGAGGATTTTCCCGCCACCGTGGCGGTGCACTCCTACGAGGAGCTTCTCGACGGCCGCCCCACCGTCTATCCGTGGCCGACCCTGGACGAAAATACCGCGGCGGCCCTGTGCTATTCCACCGGCACCACCGGGCCGGCCAAGCCCGTGGCCTATTCCCACCGCTCCATGTACCTGATGGCGATGGAATTGCGCACCACGGATTCCTTCGCCATCACCGAGGGCGAATCCTTTCTGTGCTGCGTGCCCATCTTCCACGTGCTCAGCTGGGGGGTGCCCTACGCCGCCTTCATGGCCGGCGCACCGCTGATTTTCCCCGGGGAGGATCTCTCCCCCACCACCCTGGCCGAACTGATCGCCGCCACCCATCCCCGGGTGGCCCACGGGGTGCCCACGGTGTGGATGCAGCTCATGGTGCATTACCTGCATCATCCCCCGGAACGGATGTCCCTGGTGGAGATCTACGTGGGCGGCTCCCCCGCCCCGCCCATCCTCATCCGCATGTGGGAAGAGCGCTACGGCGTGGACGTGATCCACGTGTGGGGTATGACGGAGACCTCCACCGTGGGCACGGTCTCCCGCCCCCCGGCCGGGGTATCCGGCGAGGCACGCTGGACGTACCGCATCAGCCAGGGCCGATTCCCGGCCTCCCTGGAATACCGGGTGGTCAACGACGGCAAGGTCGTCTCCGCCACCGACCGCAACCAGGGGGAGATCCAGGTGCGCGGCAACCTCGTGGCCGCCAGCTATGCCGATTCCCTGGAGGCACGGCCCCCGGAGCAATTTACCGCCGACGGCTGGCTCCGCACCGGCGACGTCGGCTCCGTGACCTCCGACGGCTACCTGACGATCCACGACCGTGCCCGCGACGTGATCCGCTCCGGGGGCGAGTGGATCTACTCCGCCCTGCTCGAAAACCTGGTCATGGAGGCCTCCGAGGTGGTGGAGGCCGCCGTGATCGGTTATCCGGACAAAAAGTGGGGGGAGCGTCCCCTGGTGGTCACGGTGCTCCACGATCCCTTCGAACCCACCGTCGAGACCGCGATCATGCTGCGCGAGCGTCTACGCGCTTCCCTGCCGCACTGGATGCTCCCCGAATACTGGACCTTCGTGGACAGCATCGATAAGACCTCGGTGAACAAGTTCGATAAGAAAGACCTGCGCAAGCACCTCGCCGCGGGCGAATACGAGATCATCGCGCTACCCGGTCCCGGAGATAAGCCATAAGCAAAGCGTAACCGAACTCATACTCGCCGAGGTCGCGCACGGATAGCACGGAGGTTAAGATTAGCGTCGTTTTCATCTGACGTCTTTCCTCTTACCAAGGAGTATTCGTGCCCGAGGCCTCGCAGCACCCCCCGCGCGCCGCCACCGAATTCCTCCCCGAGACACTCACCCTCAGCCCCAAACAGGCCCTCGTCCTGCGCACCCTGCGCGAGTTCCCACACGGGGCCAGCGCAGCGGAGCTGGCCGATCGCCTGGGGATGCATTCCAATACCGTGCGCGGGCACCTCGAGGAGCTGCTGGCGCACCAGGCCGTGAGCCAGCACACCGCCCCCGCCCAGGGTCGCGGCAGACCCACCCTGATCTTCCAGGCCAAGATTCCCGATACCCGGGCGGTGGCCCAGGAATACCTCACCCTCATCAAGCACCTGGCCCCGGCCATCGAGCCGGATCAGGCCCACGAGATCGGGCGGCGCTGGGCGCAGTCCGAGGGATCGGGAACCGTCGAGGAGCTCATGGAAAAGCTCCAAAAGCTCGGCTTCGATCCCGAGCTGCGCGAGCGGGATCACGCTATCGACTTGCGCGCCTGCCCCTTCGTCCGGGAATCGACTCCCCCGCACCCCTCGGTCTGCGGGATGCACGAGGGGTTCTTCCAAGAATTCCTCAGCGCCCCGGACAGCACCCGGGTGATCCCGCTGCGCACCAACTGCAGGTGCACCATCGTCTTCGACGACGACTCCGCCTAGGCCGTACCCACCTGCACCGTGGGCTTGGCCGCCACCTCCAACTCGTGCACCGCCAGGCCCGCCTCGCGGGCCTCCGCCAGGATGGCCGAGTCCACCGGCTCGGTGGACAGCACCATCACGGTGGGTCCCGCCCCGGACAGGTAGGCCGCATAACCCCGGTTGCGCAAGCGATTGATCCACTCCGCCGTCACCGGCAGCACGTCCGCCCGGTAGGGCTGGTGCAGGCGATCCCTGGTACCCTCCCACAGCAGCTCCGGGTGACTCTGCAGCGCCACCGTCATCACCGCGGTGCGCGAGACGTTGAACCGGGCATCGGTGTGCGTGACGTGGCTGGGCAGCACGCGACGCACCGCCTGGGTGGAGGCGTGAAAGTCCGGCACCAGGGCCGTGGCCCGAATGCCCTCGTGCACCGGGATGGAGACCGCCCGATACACCGGGTGGCTGCGCCCGTCCACGGGGATCTCCGTCCAGGAGACCACCGCCCGACCCAGCACCGAGGACCCGGCGTTATCCGGATGCCCCTCGAAGGTGGAGGACAGCTGCACCAGGCGCTCCTCGTCCAGCGGGAAACCCGCCAGGGCGTTGGCCGCAAGCACCCCGGCCACCGCCGCGGCGGCCGAGGACCCCAGTCCGCGCGACTGCGGGATCCCGTTGGTACACACCAGGCGCAGGCCCGGGGCGATCGCGCCCGCCGCCGCGAGGCCCGCGTGCAGGGCCTTGACCACCAGGTGAGAGGAGTCCCGGGGCAGGTCTTCCTCCCCCTCGCCGTGGATCACCACCTCCAGGCCGGAGCCGATGACCTCCACCTCCACGGTGTCATAGATGCTCACCGCCATGCCCAGGGTGTCAAAGCCGGGGCCAAGGTTCGCCGTGGAGCCGGGCACGCGCACCACCGCGCGGCGCCCCACCTCTAATTCCACGCTCATCGTGTGTTTTCCTTCAACTTCTATTCCGCCAGTCGGATCACCGTGTCCACGGTGAGCACGTCGTCCAGGGTGGACAGCTCCTTGACCGTGGCATCCAGATGTTCCTCGGAGGCGGTATGGGTGAGCAGGATCAGCCGCGCGGCGTCGTCGCGCTCCTCCTGGCGCACCGTGCGCAGGGAAATGCCATTGCGCGCGCACACCGCCGAGATCTCCGCGAGCACGCCCACGCGATCGCGCACGTGCATGTCGATGTGATAGCGGGTGGGCACGTCCCCGAAGTCCGCCACCGCCAGGTTGGCATAGGTGGACTCTCCCGGGGCGCGGCCACCGTGCACCTTGTTGCGCGCAGCTCCCACCAGGTCGCCCAGCACGGCCGAGGCCGTGGGGTTGCCCCCGGCCCCGTTGCCGTAGAACATCAACCGGCCCGCCGCCTCGGCCTCCACGAAGACCGCGTTGTAGGAGCCGCTCACGCTGACCAGCGGGTGATCCCGCCGCACCAGGGTGGGGTGCACCCGCGCGGAGACGGATTCCCGGCCATTCTTATCCCTGATCTTTTCGCAGATCGCCAGGAGCTTGATGGTGTACCCGGCGTCCTTGGCCGCGGCGATGTCGTCGGCGGTAATCGCGGTGATGCCCTCGCAATACACGTCGGAGGCCTTGACCCTGGTATGGAAGGCCAGGGAGGCCATGATCGCGGCCTTGGAGGCGGCGTCGTGGCCCTCCACGTCTGCGGTGGGATCGGCCTCGGCATAGCCCAGGCGGGTGGCCTCAGCGAGCATGTCGTCATAGGAGGCACCAGTCTGGTCCATCGCGTCCAGGATGAAGTTCGTGGTGCCATTAACGATGCCGGAGACGCGCTCGATCTGGTCGCCCGCAAGGGAACGACGCAGCATGCCCACCACCGGGATCGCGGCGGCCACGGCGGCCTCGAAGTAGAGGTCCACCCCGGCGGCCTCAGCGGCAGCGGCCAACTCGTCGGCATGGGCGGCCACCAGGGCCTTATTCGCGGTCACCACGGACTTACCGGCGTTGAGCGCGGCTAGCACGAGCTGGCGAGGGTAGTCGATGCCGCCGATGACCTCCACCACGATGTCCACGTCCTCGCGCGCGATGAGCTCCATCGCGTCGTCGAAAAGCAGCTCCTCCGGCAGGGTGGCGCTGTGCTTGGTGGGGTTGGATACCGCCACTCCGCGCAGCGCCAACGGACCGCCGATGCGGTACCTGAAGGCATCGGCGTTGGCCTCCATAAGGCGGCGCACCTCGGAACCCACGGTGCCGTGGCCCAAAATGGCCACGCCCACCTCACGGCCCTCGACCTTGCCTTCGTGACAGCCCTGCGCGCCCGTGGTAGTCATCGTTCTCCCAGAAAATCGTGTCCAATCTTTCCGCCTCACTATAGGTCAAGGAGGCCGCGGATGGCACGATTATCATCCACCCCGGGTGTGAGGCTACTGTTCCTCCGGCTCCAGGGCCAGGAAATCCGCCACCGTCTCCCGGCGCAGCATCACGCTCGCCGCCCCGGAGGCTACGGTGATCACCGGGGGGCGACCGAAGGCGTTATACCGGCTCGACAGCGCGTAGCAGTACGCCCCCGTGGCGGGAAGCGCGAGCAGGTCCCCGGGGCCAATATCGTCGGGCAGCTGCGCGTCCTCGATCAGGATGTCCCCCGACTCGCAGTGCGAGCCCACCACGCGGCTGTCCACCGGGGTGCCGTCCACGAAGCGAGAGACCACACGGGCATCGTAGCTCGCCCCATAGAGCACCGGGCGGATATTGTCCGAGATCCCCCCGTCCACGGAAAGATAGCGGCGGGTGCGCTCGTCGTCCACGTGGACGTCCTTGACCGTGCCCACGGTGTAGACCGTCACCGTGGAGGGCCCGGCGATGGCACGGCCGGGCTCCACGGTGACCGTGGGCGTGGGCAGGCCCAGCTCCTCGGCGCGCTGGCGCACCTTGCCCAGCAGGTCCTCGGCCACGGCCGCCACGTCCAGCGGATTTTCCTCCGGCAGGTAGGCTATGCCGTAGCCGCCACCGAGATCCAGCGTGGACAGCTGGGCCGCCAGCCCCGCGCGCCCACCGGGGTGCAGGGGGGACAGCTCCTCGACGATCTGCTCTACCAGCCCCAGCACCCGCTCGGCGGCCAGGGAAAAGCCCTCGGCATCAAAAACCTGGGACCCCACGTGACAGTGCAAACCCACCAGGCGCAGGTGCGGGCTTTCGAGTGCCTCGCGGGCGGCGCGCAGCGCGGAGCCCGAGGCCAGGGAAAACCCGAACTTCTGATCCTCGTGGGCCGTGGCGATCGCCTCGTGCGTGTGCGCCTTGATCCCCGGCTTGACCCGCACCAGCACCGGCTGGATCATCCCAGCCTCGTGCGCCGCCTCGGCCAGGCGATCGATCTCCTGGAAGGAATCCAGGATCACCCCGCCGACCTTCTCGGTGACGCAACGACGCAGGAACGCCGGCGTCTTGTTATTGCCGTGTGCGGCGATGCGGCCCGCCGGAAAACCCGCCGCCAGCGCGATCTGCAACTCGTTATCGGAGGCCACGTCGAGGGAAAGACCCTCCTCCTCCACCCAGCGCGCCACCGCCCGGCTCAGAAAGGCCTTGGCCGCATAGTGCACGTTGCTCGGGGCGCCGAAGGCTCGCGCCATCGCCCGGCACCGGGAGCGAAAGTCCGCCTCGTCCATCACCAGCACGGGGCTGCCATATTCCTCCACGATCTCCGGGAGCGGCACCCCCGCGATCGTCACCACGCCGTCCTCCTGACGGCGGGCATGAGCGGGCCACACGTGGCTGGGCAACTCATTGAACGTATCGGCGTCCATCGGTTCCTTTGGCATTTCCTCGGGCGGGCCGGGCTAGGCCCGATGCTGCCGCGCACTGTATTACGGACAATAACGTATGCGCGTTAGGCTACACTGCCCCTTCGCGCGCGCACTACTCCCCCGCCCTTTACATGCGCTCGGGAGCGCGCACCCCCACCAGGCTTAAGGCGTTGGCCAGCACCTGGCGGGTCGCCCCCGCCAGGGAGAGCCGGGCGGTGTGGATCGCTGCCAGCTCCTCGCCCTCCTTGGGCAGGATCTGGCAGCGATCGTAGAAGCGGTGGAACACCCCCGCCAGCTCCTCGCAGTAACGCGCCAGGCGATGCGGCTCCCGCAGCTGCGCGGCCGCCTTGACCACAGCAGGGTATTCGCCCAGCGTGCGGATCAGATCGCCCTCGCGCTCGTGGGTGAGCAGGGAGTAATCGGGGCCCTCATCGCTGAGCGCCCCCACCTCCTGAGCCTTGCGGCGCAGCGAGCACAGACGCGCGTGGGCGTACTGCACGTAATACACGGGGTTATCCGCCGACTGCGAGGCCCACAATCCGAGGTCGATGTCCAGGGAGGAGTCCACCGAGGAACGCACCAGGGAGTAGCGGGCAGCGTCCACGCCAATGGCCTCCACCAGATCGTCGAGGGTAATGACGGTCCCGGCGCGCTTGGACATGCGCACGGGCTTGCCATCGCGCACCAGATTAACCATCTGCCCGATGAGTACCTCCACCTGATCCGCGGCGTAGCCCAGGGCCTCGGCCGCGGCCTTGAGGCGCTTAATGTAGCCGTGGTGGTCCGCGCCCAGCATGTAAATGCACAGGTCATGGC
The DNA here is from genome assembly GCF_014267345.1 of Corynebacterium sp. zg-331. Taxonomy (GTDB): domain Bacteria; phylum Actinomycetota; class Actinomycetes; order Mycobacteriales; family Mycobacteriaceae; genus Corynebacterium. The sequence goes on along the minus strand of NZ_JACMYD010000004.1, from coordinate 96,675 downwards.
CGCGGCCGATCTTATCCCCGATGTAAGCGATGTCGCCAGCGATGTAGGCGGCGTTGCCGTCGGACTTGAGCACCACGCGATCCTTATCGTCGCCAAAGTCCGTGGTGCGCAGCCACCAGGCCCCGTCCTTGGGGTACAGGTGGCCGTTGTTCTTCAGCGTGGCGATGGCGGCGTCCACCGCGCCGGATTCGAAGAGGGAGTTCTCGTGGAAGAACACATCGAAGTCCGTGCCGAACTCGTGGAGGGACTCCTTGATGTGGCTAAACATCATGTCCACGCCCAGGTTGCGGAAGATCTCCTGGGCGTCCTCCGGGCTGTGATCGAGGACGTCGGGGCGCTGCTTGAACACCTCGGTGGCGATGTCCGCGATGTAGTCCCCACCATACCCATCGTCGGGGGTGGGTTCCCCCTTGGCGGCGGCCACCAGGGAGCGGGCGAAGCGGTCGATCTGCTCGCCATGGTCATTGAAGTAGTACTCCCGAGTCACCTCGGCGCCCGCGGCCTCCAGCACGCGCCCGAGGGAATCGCCCACCGCCGCCCAGCGGGTACCGCCCAGGTGGATGGGGCCGGTGGGATTGGCGGAAACGAACTCCAGATTCACCGTGGTTCCCCGGTAGAGATCGTTGCAACCGTATCGCGCGCCCTGCTCCCACACCCGGGCAATGATCTCGCCCTGCGCCGCGGCGGCCAGGCGCAGGTTCAAAAATCCGGGTCCTGCGACCTCCGCGGACACGATGGCCCCCTCCTCCGCCAGGGAATCCGCCAGCCACTGCGCTAACTCCCGGGGGTTCGCCCCGGCCTTCTTGCCCACCTGCAAAGCCAGGTTCGTGGCATAATCGCCATGCTCGGGGTTGCGCGGGCGTTCCACCGTCACCTGCTCCGGGAGCACCGAGGCGTCGAGGTCGTGCTCGGCCAGCACCAGGGCGGCGCGGCGGCGGATCAAAGAGGAAAGCTCAACGGGAGTCATAAGGGGGAAGTCTAGCCCACGGCCGATTGCAGGAATACCAGCAGGCACATTCCCGCCAACAACGGCAGGGAGTACCGGACCACGGCGGCCAGGATCCTCGATTCCCCACCCTCCATCTGGGTGGCCGCCGCCGCGATGGCCGCCGTCTGCGGGGCAAGCATCTTGCCCAGGGTGGCACCGGAGGTATTGGCCGCCACCAACAGGCCGGGATCGGCCCCCACCTGGACAGCGGTGGTGGCCTGCATCTGGGCAAACAGCGCGTTCGAGGAGGTGGCCGAGGCCGTCACCGAGGTGCCCAACCACCCCAGCACCGGGGAGATAAGCGGGAAGAGCGCCCCGGTGGAGGCCAGCAGCGCGCCGATGGCGGCGGTCTGACCGGAGAAGTTCATCACGTAGGCCAGGCCCATGACCGCGGCGATGGTGAAATAGGACATCCGCATACGCAGGATCCCGCCGCTCAGCTGGGCAAGCCCGGCGCGCCACCCCAGCTGGTAATCCCCGCCGCCATCGCAGACGCTCAACACCGCCACCGTGATGAGGCCACACAGCATCAGCATGGTGCCGGGACCGGAAAGCCAGTTCAGGGTGAAGGTGGTGCCCAGGCGTGGCCAGTCGATCACCACGTCCGTGCCGGCCAGCAGACTGGGAACGTCCACGCCGAGGCGCCACAGCTTGGCCACGGCAAACACCGCAACGATCAACACGTAGGGAAAGAGCGCCAGGGCCACCGCAACCGGGCGCAGTTCTGACTGCTGGCCCGAGGAACGGGAGGCCTGTTCGTCCGGGGTGGTGGGGCTCCACATCCGCAGCAGCACCAGGCCCGCCGCCAGGGAGAGCAGGCAGGCCACCACGTCGGTGAGCTCGTAGGCGAAGTAATTGGCGGCCAGGTACTGTCCGCCGCCGAAGGACACGCCCAACACCAGCGCCATCGGCCACACCTGGCGCAGGCCGCGCCAGCCGTCCATGATGAAGCAGAGCACGAAGGGCACCACCAGCGCCAGCACGGAGACCTGCGCGCCGACGAGCCCCGCGACCTCTTGCGCCGGCAGCTGCGCCAGGGCGCTACCGGTGGTCACCGGGATCGCCATCGCTCCATAGGCCACCGGCGCGGCGTTGGCGACCAGGGTGACCAGGGCGGCCTTGAGGGGCCGCATCCCGATGGAATAAAGCATGGCGGCCACGATGGCAATGGGCGCACCGAAACCCGCCAGGGCCTCCAGCAGGCCGCCGAAGGCAAAGCCGATGAGCATGGCCTGCACGCGCATATCCCCGCGCCCAACCTTGGAGAACACCAGGCGCAGATCCTCAAAGCGTCCGGAGGCCACCGTGAGGTCGTACACCCACACTGCGGCGACGATGATGTAAATAACGGGAAAGATGCCAAAAGATACCCCCTGCGCGAGGGCAAGAACGACGTCGATAGCCGCGGCGTCGAACGCAGTGACGGCCACGAGCAGACCCACCGCTACCGAACCCAGCGCGGCCCACAGGGCCTTCCACTTGAGCCCCATGAGAAGAGCAAAAAAAGTGATGAGCGGGGCGACCCCCGCCAAGGCGGCAAGCGCGAGCGAATCCACGATGGGGTTACCTTTCTTCAAGCAATAGATTTCAGTATCGCAGACGCACGAGGCCACACCAGAAATTCATGATGAGACTCACTTTTGAGAGGACGCGCTAGCCTAAGCGACATGGGATTTCTCCGCGCCGCACGCATCGACATGCCCCTTTCCCACATCCACGAGGACTACGTTGCCCGCCTGCCCGCAGTGCGCCACCTCGCCCAGCATCCCCTCGACCTTTCCGCCCCCATCACCGTCCTCACCGGGGAAAACGGCGCCGGAAAGTCCACTCTCATCGAGGCCATAGCGATAGGCATGGGATTTCACCCCCAAGGCGGCACCCGCAACCTCGCCGTTCGGGGTGCCGATGACGCCTCCTGCCTGCACAAGTACCTCACCCTGGTGCGCTCCCAAAATCCCAGCGACGGATACTTTTTACGCGGAGAAACGCACTTTCGTGTGGCTCTTGCCTACGGAAACGAGGCTCCGGGAGATCAACACCTCAACCGCATGAGCCACGGGGAATCGCTCATGCAGATCATTCGGCACCGCTTTCACGGCGGGGGATTATTTATCTTGGACGAACCGGAGGCCGGTCTTTCCATTCTGCGGCAACTGGAGCTGCTCGGGCACATCGCTCGCATGGCCGCGCAGAGCGCACAATTCCTCATCGCCACGCACTCCCCCATCCTCATGGCCATTCCGGGTTCCACCCTCATGGAGATAGGCGCCAGCGGCATCACCCCCGTGGACTTCCACCGCGCCGAGGCCGTGCAGGCCGCCAGGGAATTCGTGGACGACCCCGAGGGCACCGCCCGCTACCTCGTGGAGGGCGACCATGCCTGATCTTTTTGTGGAATCGTTCTTTCTCTTCCAGCCGCATCTCCGCAGGCGCAGCCTGCCGGAGTGGGCGGCCAACATTCCCTCCATCCTGGCCGTGGAGCGCCACCCGCTGCCGCTACACTCCCCTGTTACCTTCATCACCGGGGAAAACGCGATGGGCAAGTCCACCCTCATCGAGGCCATCGCCGTGGCCTGCGGCTTCAACATCGAGGGTGGCCCCTACGGGCTGCGCGGCGACCCCTCTCCCCACGACGCCGACCGCGGTGAAAGCCCCTTCCAGGGCGTGGCCTCCGTGGTTCGGGGGCCACGCGCCATGGAGGGGTACTACCTGCGCGCGGAATCCCACATCAACGTGCCGGATAATTTTGAAGACGCCCCCGAGCTCTGCGGGCTCCTACGGGGAAAAAGCCACGGGGAATCCGTGATGAGCGCCATCGACTGCTACTTTCACCCCCAAGGCCTGTACCTCCTCGACGAGCCGGAGGCCGGACTCTCCGCGATCCGACAGATGGCCCTGATGGCTCAGCTTCACGCGCTCGTGCAGCGGGGCGCGCAGATCATCGTGGCCACGCACTCGCCCATCCTGCTTTCCTTTCCAGGCGCCACCATCTGGGAGATTATCGAGGCGGGCCTGGTACGCACCACCCTGCGCGAGACCACGGCATTCCGCGCCCTGCGAGATTTCTACGAGGATCCGCACGGCGTGGCGGAATACATGATGAACATGGTGGGACAGCATCCCGGGAACCCCAGTTAGGTTTGCCACGCGCCCGGTGATAGAATCGCTGCGTTGCTCCGGTTTGCGGGGCTTCCGCCTCCGTAGCTCAGTGGATAGAGCGCCGGTTTCCGGTACCGTAGGTCGCAGGTTCGACTCCTGTCGGGGGCACTATTTATTCACCCGAGTTTTGTTTTCTCCTCGTCTCTGTTTCTCACGGCTGGGTTTCTCCCTCCACGGGCGGTCCGGAATCGAAACGCGGCCCGGTGGCCTGCGTCGGCTGCTTAAGGGGAATCAGGTCGTGGGCGTCACCGCATTCTCCCCCGCATGCCGTCAGTCCAGATAGTGTACGTACTGAGTTTTGAACGCATCGCGTGGTATAGCCCACCGCCCATGATTTACGGTGGAGGAATGAAGAAAATACTCCTGTCTACCAGCCTGGCTCTGATCCTCCCCCTCACCGCCTGCGCAGACAATGCTCCGGAGACCACCCCGGAACCGGAGCAAACCACCGACGCCGCGCAATCCCATCACCACCACGCCGACGGTGGACCGGCGCCCGAGGGGATCGTTCCCGCCGCCAATCCCGCGTATCCGGTAGGCACCGCGGTGCGCCTGACCGCCGATCACATGCCCGGCATGGAGGGAGCGCGCGCCACCGTCTCGGGCGCATACGACACGTATGCCTACGCGGTGAATTACGCCCCCACGCCGGAGGGCACCGAGCACAAGTGGGTGGTTCAGGAGGAGATCGACGGCGCCGGAGACGACCGCCTTGCCGACGGCTCCGAGATACGACTCATCGCAGGCCACATGCCCGGCATGGAAGGGGCCCAGGCCACCGTCGCCTTTTCCACCGATGAGACGGTGTACACGGTGGATTACGAGTCCGAGGGCGAGCAGATAAAGAATCACCAGTGGGTAGTGGAAAGCGAGATGGAACCACTGCGTTAGTCTCGCCCAGAGGCACCCCCGGGGGTGGGGGTTGGCCATCGTCTTGTCGCACCACGCCTACGCCAAAGATGCATCGTGCCACCGCCACACAGGCGTGACCTGACGCTATGAGGCCCTGAACGCCGCGGGATTCCTGGAGGTCTCGTTATCCCCTCGGCTACGCGATGCATGCCGAGGAAGAGCCGAGCAAATACCGTCCGAGGAGGCGTTTCGTCGAGAAGCACAATCATCTGGCCACGACCCCGCGCAGCCCCAATGGCTCCGGGGGTAGTGAACCCGCGGGGCGTGTCCTGCCCGGAAAGCTAGGAGCTGAGTTGCGTGGAGCCTACAGCGGATGCCCCCACCGGCAGCGGGCCGGCCATCGCCGTGCAGGGAACCTCCACGTTCCGACCCAGGGCGTTGGCCGTGAGCGCGTAGGCGCGCGGGGAGAACGTGATGCCCAGGTGATCGGAGCGGTCCTGCACGCACCCCTCCTGGAGCACGATGTTGCGGTGATCCCCGCCGGAGAACTGGCTGTGACTCAGCGGGGTGGCGGCCTCGTCGAAGAGCGTGGAGATGGCCACGTAGCGCACGCCGGGCACCTCGATGCCGCCCTCGCGCAGACCCACCATGAACTCCGAGTGCTCCAGCAGATCGCGCGCACCCGGCCCCACGACCTTATCGATGACGGAATCGACGGAGGAGCCCGCGTTGTTCAGGCCATTGACCACGGTGGACAGCCCCAGCATGGAGGTGCCGCGCAGCACCCCGGCGAGGGTGACCACGGTGCCAACCCCCTTGCCTCCCACGTTCTTGGTGTAGGCCGCGGCGAGCGTACCCCCCTCGGAATAGCCCACGAGATCCACCTCGGTGGCACCGGTGTTCTTCTTCACCCGTTCGATCTGCTCGGTGACCTCCGCGAGGGAGGAATCCAGAGGAGCCAGGGCATCCGCGCCCGGGATGGAACCGGCCAGGGAACTACCCTCGGTACCCTCGGCACCGTTAAAGGCACCATAATTCATGCCATACACGCACTTTCCCTGCGCCGCAATGTAGGGAGCGAAGGAGGCGTAGGTCTGGTAGAAATTGGCCGACATGCCGTGAATGAAGATCACGGGGTTTTCCCCCGGCGCGGGGGTGCATTCCACGTTCGTGTTGATGGGGCTGGGATTCGTGTACTTGGCCTGCGCAGCCATGGAAGCCACGACGTTATCCGTGGGAGCCACGTGCGGCCCCATGCCGGTCCAGTCCAACACCTCCCCGGAGCGAGCCTCCCCGGCCACGGACCCGGTCGCGGGCACCTCGGGAACGGCGACGGCCGGGGTCGCAACCCCGGCGGCCAGGCCCACGGCGGCAAGAGCGGCCGCGACGCGATGGCCCAGCGATGGTAGACCAAAAGAAGCCAGGCGTGGAATCATCACAGGATCCTTCCTTATTCAAACGTATCTCAGCACGAGTAGGAGTGGTGGATGACACAGAAACGACTAATGTGTTCTTGACGTCATTCCAGCATGACCCTACCGGAGAATAGGCGAATACCCAGCATTCCGGCAGGAAAAAATTACCGGAAGCACCGCTAGCTTCATTATATTGTCTACCTTATAGAATGGACTGCAGAAGCAATAGCACACGTACCCCCTGGAAGACGCGCCGCACACCAGCCAAAGCGCCCCCTCGACCCGACCTTTTTAGTCGCGCCCACTCACCCCCGCGCCACCCCCATCCCGATCCGGGCCCGCGCACAGGGCACCCACAAAGCCGGGAACCCCGGGAACGTTGTCCACGGCGAGCACCCCCCGCAAAAACTCCCCCAGCCGAGCAGCCTGCTCCTCGGTGAGATGATCGAAGATCAGGCGGCGCACGCTTTCCACATGCTCCGGGGCCGCGCGCCGCAGCCGCTCCATCCCCTCCTCCGTCACGGAGACCTCCACCCCGCGCGCGTCCCCCGCACTGCGCCCCTTGGCCACCAGGTTGCGCCTGACCATCCGGGTGACCAGGTGCGAGGCCCGGCTGCGATCCCAATCGAGGCACTGGCACAGATCCCGCAGCCGCAGCACACGACCGTCGGCCTCCGAGAGGGTGACGAGCACCGCAAACTCCGAGGCGGAAAGGTCCTGCCCCACCTGGAGGGTTTCATCCAGAACGCGATCGATCTTCCTCATCGCAGCCAGGAGGAGTCGCCACAGGGCCTGCTCCTCCTCCGTGAGCCACCGCGGTGCAATTGCCATGACCTCACCATAGCCAGGCTGCGCGGCCGCGAGGAAACCACGCGGCCCGGTCCGGCGCGGCCCACACCCAGAATATTGACACATCAACATATTTGGCTACGATGGTACCCACCGCCGAAAGGCACCCATCCAGAAAGGAAAAATCATGTCCCCTCTGACCGGCACCTACAGCCTCGACGTCACCCACAGCACCGTGGGGTTCGTGGTGCGTCACGCCATGGTTTCCAAGGTTCGCGGCTTCTTCCGCTCCTTCGAATCCACCCTGACCATCGACGCCGCGGAGCCCTCGCGCTCCACCGTCACCGCCACCATCGAGGTGGCTTCCCTCGATACCGGCAACGCCGACCGCGACGCCCACGTCAAGGGCGGCGACTTCTTCGACACGGAGGCTTTCCCCGAGATGACGTTTAACGCCACCGCCTTCGACATGGTGGACGAGCACTCCGGCACCGTCACCGGTGACCTGACGATCAAGGGCACCACCAAGCCCGTCACCCTCAGCGTGGAGGTAATCGGCCAGGCGGAAGACCCGATGGGAGCCACCCGGCTGGGCTTTAGCGCCACCACCACACTCAACCGCAAGGACTACGGCATCGACTTCCAGATGCCATTGAAAGCGGGCGGGCTCATGCTCTCCGAGGAGATCGCCATCGAGATCGAAGGCTCCGCCGTCAAGAGCTCTTGAGATCCTCGATCCGGTAGCTGCGCTGCGCGACCACCTGAGCGTAGCGCTGCGGCGCGCAGGTCAACACAAACACCTGGTGATCCTCGCCCACCCGGCTTAGCAGCGTGGACATGAGCGCCAGGCGCTCGGGGTCGGTACTGCCCAGTGCATCATCGATGAACACGGGCATGGCATCACCCACTAGCTCCACGATGGCAAAGCGCGTCATCAGCGCCACCTGTTCCTGGGCACCGCCGGAGAGATCCTGCACCGCGATGTTGCGTCCGCCCAGGACGCGCTCGCCGATCGCCAGCTCCTCGGTGAGCCGAAACTCCACGTCGCGGCCGAACACCGTGCGGCCCAGGGCGGTGAGTTGCCGGGCAAAGGGACCCGCATAGCGGGAGCGCGCGGCATCGCGGTGGCGCAGCAGCGCCCCACGCACGGTCGCGGCGGCCTCGGCACGGCGATGCACCGCCGCCAACCGGCGCGCTCGGGCCTGCGCCTGGGCCTGCGCCTGGGCCAGGCGCTCCCCCACGCCATGGGCGGCCTCGATGTGGCTACTCAGCCGGTCGAGTTCCCTGGTGGTACGCGACACCTCCTCGCTCAGGGTCTCGCACTTCGCCACTGCCCCCTGCCACAGGCGTCGGCTGTGCTCGGGGTCCGTGCCCTCCTCGACGGCCTTGGCCCGCTCGTAGGCCACCTGGGCGGAGTCGCGGCGCGCGGCCGCCTCCCGGGCGACCTGCGCCAGGTCCTCCTCGGTGGCCTCCCGCCTCGCCTGGGCCAACCGCGCCTCTAGGTCGGCGTGGCGTTGATCCGCCAATTCCTTGTTGGCCTCCGCCCGCGCATGGTCCACCACGGCGGAGCCGGTGCGCAATTCCTCCACGGCCTGCGCCAGGATATTCTCGGCCTCGTCGCACTCCCTGAGCACACCCGCCGCCTCCTTATCGGCGGCCTCGGCCTGGGCCAAGGCGGGAACCGCCTCGCGCCCGGTCAAGAACGCACGCATATCCTCGCGCTCCGCGCGCAGCTCCTCCGGATCCTGCCCGTGGAGAACCCCCTCGCGTTCCGCGCGCACCAGGGCGCGCTTCTCGGTGGCCTCGGCCGCCGCGCGCGCTTCATCGAGGGAACCGCAATCCAAACGGGCCAATCGCCTCGACAGGATCTCCTCGGCGGCGGCAACCGGATCGTGGGCCGCCTCGTCTTCCCCCCGGGAATACACGGCGGTCACCTCCCCCATCCGCAGGCGGGTTCCTTCGTGTAGTTTCACCTCCCCCGGCACAGAGCAGAGTTCGCCGTCGACAAACACCGTCGCTTCCTCGGGCCCCTCCAGGATCAGCCGCGCCGCCGTGGCACTGCGCACCGCCTGGGCCACACGCACCTCCTCGTAGGCTTTCTCAACCTTTTGCCACTGCGCCCGGCTCACCTCGCGGTTACCCAGGGATGCCAAGCGTTCGTCGATCTCGGCCACCCGGTTGAGCGTGGCGTCGAGTTCGGCTAACCGCTTCCGGGCACGAGCGGCGTGCAGATCCTCGGCGGCGGCGGCGCGCTTGTGCTTCGCCTCGGCCAAGCGCTCGCGGGCCTCGTCGCGCTCCTCGGTGGCCTTGGCAAGCGTTTTCTTATCCGACTCGGCTATGCGGGCGGTTTCCTCGTACCGCGCGGCCACCTCGCGCAGCGCGGCGGAGGATTCCTTGCACTGCTCATCGAGTTTCCTTCGCTCCTTGCACCGCGCCTCGGCGGACTCCCAGAGCACGGTGGCGTCGCGCAATTCTTTTTGCGCCCGTTCGCGCTCCTCGGTGGCCTTGGCCGCCGCGCGATGCCGAGCTTCCGCCTCGGTGGCCGCGCGCCGCGCCTCGGGCAGGGCAGCGCGCGCCTCCTCCTTGCGACGGCGCAGGTTCTCCACCCTTTCTACCTGCTCGGCCAGGCGCTGCGTCTCCTCGCGCACCCGAGCCAGCTCATCCCGGGCCTCCTCGTCTTCTTTTTCCGCCGCCTGTAGTTCCCCTCGTGAGCGGCCCGTCTCGGTATAATAGCGCCGGTATTCCTGGATCGCGGCCTCCACCAGGGCGGAATCGGCCTGGGCGTCACGTGCCGCGTGGCCGGTGTGCTCGTCGAGCACCTGAGTCAGCGAGGGAATGCCCGCGGCCGCAGCCATCTCGGCGGCCTCACCCTGTTTCATGAAGAGCACGTCGAGGAGACGCTCATCGGTGTGCTCGGCCAGCAACCGCTCGATCCTATCGTCGGCCTCCCGCCCGCTGAGATTATCCGTGGCCTCGCCGCGCACCCTCAGGGTACAGGCGGGTCTGCGCAGCCATCTCTTGTCGATCTCCACCTCGTAGGGGCCGATCGTAGCCGTCAGACTCACCTGGGGAGCCTCGTCCGTTCCCACTGGCTGCCAGGCCTTGACCTTTTTGTTCCGCGCGGAGTGCCGCTCCTGCAGCACCGCCCGCACCGCCTCCATGAGCGTGGACTTGCCCTGTTCATTATCCCCGGAAATCACCACCACGCCGCGCTCGGGCACGCCGCGCAGCTCCAGGTGCTCAATACCGCGAAAATGATCCACCACGAGGCTGCGGATCTTCATGCTCGTTCCTCCACCCGCGCGCTCAGGCGCAACAAGAGGTTTACCGCATCCATCTCATCCTCCGCCAACAACTCCTCCAGGGCCTCGGCCGCAAAACCCCGGATATCCGCCCCCGCGATCTCCTCCGGACTGGGCACCAAGTGCAGATCCATGAGACGGCGACGCTCGTAGAGCGCCGCAAAAACGGGCTCGCGCCTCTCGATCCCCGCTTCCAGGGCCCGCATCTGTTCCAGCCCGAGCGTGCCGCGCAGCGAATACTTCACCACGGTGCGGTCCTTGTGCGGGTAGGCGGCCAGCGAGGCGAGAAAGTCAGCCACATCGGCGTCGCTGTTAACCTCCGCGTCCAGGGCCTCGAAGCGCCACGAGCCCACGGGGATCTTCTCCACCTCCACCCGGGCATTGTCGGTCATGGTCTTCTCGATGCGCACGCACAGCACGTTGCCGGAATCCACCTCGCCCCCGCTTGTGCCCGGAGAGCGATCGTGAAAGTCCGTCGTCTCCGGGGCGCCGGAAAACCACACCCGACCGCTGGCCCCCACCTGCTGCGTGGAATGCGTATCCCCCAGGGCCAGGTAATCAATCACCCCCGCCGCCAGCGCGCTTTCCACCTTCTTGAGATCGATCAGCGCCGGATCCGGCTCCGCAGCCCGCCCCGCCACCTGGCCGTGGCCCACCGCCACCCGGATTCCCTGCGTCGGCTCCAAACCCGCCAGTGCCCGCGCCACCAGGTCGGTGCTCGCGTACTTGGCCTTCAGCGGTGCCCCCACCAGCTCCACCCCCTCGCGCACCCGCACCGGACCATGATCCCGCAGGATCGTCACTCCTGGAATGTCGGCGGCGGCATAGAAGGGAGAGTCCGCCACCAAGGGATCGTGATTGCCCGGAAGCAGGAACACCGGCACCCCCATCCCCGCCAGGGCCTCCATGGCTCGGCCCTGGGTGCGCCGGGAGAGGCTATTGCTATCAAAAACATCCCCCGCCATCACCACACAATCCGCCCCCCGCTCGCGGGCGATCTCTCCGATCCTGTGAACCGCATCGAGGCGGGCGGCCTCGAATCGCGCCTGGGCGTCCGCGTCGAGGAACCAACGAGTCATGCCCCATTGCAGGTCGGAGGTATGCAGAAACGTGATATTCGTCATGACGTCTCCTCTACTCACTCCGCACTAAGTAGTCGTACATGTCCTCTATATCGGCAACGGCGCGTAATTGTTCCACCGCGGTATAGGACACCGTGCGCATGGCCTTGTGCAGGAGATCCATGTCAGAGTCCTCGAGGGCCGGAGCCACGACCGGGTCCGGCAGCGCAGGCAGGTCTGTGCCCCGCCAAAAACGGTCGTCGGTGGCCTGGGCCGATTCCTGGCTCAGCTGCCGAGACTGCTCGACCATCTGCCGCTCCACCGCATCCATGCTCAACCCGCGCAGCTCGAAGAGCGCGGCGGGGCGCTGGGCGATCCGCTGGGCCGCCGCCTCCGCCACCGCCACCGCGTGCTGACAGATGACGCTATTATCCGGGCAATCGCAGCGAAAGACGATCCCCTCGCCCACCAGGGCATCGAGAACCTCGGGATCGACGTCGCCGCGCCGCGCACGCTCCAGGCTGCCGCTGCTGGCAGCCAGCGCTCGGGGCACGGCGGTTAAGTCGTCGGCTCCCCGGCGTGGCAGCGCAATCACCACAGCAAAGGGCTCATTGTGGCTGCCCGCCACTCGCGCGGCAATCCTGCCGTGTTCTAGTTCCAGCGACAGCACGCGCCCGGCGCGCGCGTAATCCCGGCCCCGCCGGTAGCGTCCGGCATCCACAGGATCCAGGGCATCGATGAGCCACTGAGCGGCGGCGGGATAGCCGGTGTGCCTGCGCACACGCTCGCGGGATTCCGGCTCTGGAGCGGCGGAACGGGCGCCGAAGTTGGCGTAGATCACGTTGTCCTGGCGAGGCCTGGTGGACACGAATACCCCCTTGATATCCCTCGGGTGGGCGTTAGCGAGCGGCGACTCGTCCACGATAGCTCATCAGCTGGGCCAAATCCTCCGGCGACAGTTCGGTGATCCAGCCCTCGCCCTCCCCCACGACGGCCCCGGCCAGATGCGTTTTACCGTCGAGGATATCCTGAATAGACTCCTCCAGGGTGCCCGCCGTAATCATCTTGTACACCCGAACGTTCTTGCTCTGTCCGATGCGGAAGGCGCGATCCGTGGCCTGGTTTTCCACCGCCGGGTTCCACCAGCGATCCATGTGCACCACCACCGACGCCGCCGTGAGATTCAACCCCGTGCCTCCCGCCTTAAGCGACAGCAGCATGGCCGACGGTCCCTGGGGGTCCTGAAAGCGCTCCACCATGGCGTCGCGCGCCCCCTGGGAGACTCCTCCGTGGAGGAAGTCGATCCGCTCACCCAGCCGCTCGGAGAGATAGGGCTGCAGGATCTCCCCGAAGGCTCGGTACTGGGTGAAGATCAGCACCCGGTGCCCCTCGGTGATGCTGCGATCCAACAACTCCACCAGCTCCGCCACTTTCCCGGAGCGGTGCGTCCCGCGCAGGGTGACCCCGGAACCGTCGCCCAGAAAATGCGCGGGGTGATTGCAGATCTGTTTGATCCTGGTCAGGGAGGCCAGCACCAGGCCTCGGCGGGCGATTCCCTGCACCTCCTCGATCTTGCGCTTCATATCTTCCACATAGGCGGTGTAGAGGGCGGCCTGCTCCGAGGTCATCGGCACGGTGCGCACCTGCTCGGACTTCTCCGGGAGATCATCGATGATCGCCGGGTCCGTTTTGAGCCGGCGCATGATAAACGGCGCGGTGAGCAGGCGCAACCGCTCGGTCATCTGCTCATCGCGATCTCGTTCGATCGCCTTGGCAAAATGATTGCGGAAGAAGGACGCCGAACCCAACACACCGGGGTTGACGAAGTCCAGGATGGAACGCATCTCCGAGAGGCGATTTTCCACCGGGGTTCCGGTCAAAGCGATGCGCTGCCGGGCGGGAATAGAGCGCACCGCTTTGGCCGAGCGGGTGGCGGAGTTTTTGATATGCTGCGCCTCATCAAGCACCACGTGATCCCAGGAGATTCTGGCGCACTGAAGGTGATCCCGGGCGAGCACGCCATAGCTGCTAATCACCAGGTCCGCGCGGCTTACCTCGCGCCGGAAGCTCTCTCCGCGCAGGCGTGTATTGCCGTGGTGCACCACAACGCGCAGGTGGGGCACGAAGCGACGGGCCTCCCGTGCCCAGTTCCCCACCACCGAGGTCGGGGACACCACCAGCGTCGGACCGGTATTCTCGCCCCGGTCATGCTCCACCGCCACCAGGCTCAGCAACTGCAGGGTCTTGCCCAGACCCATGTCATCGGCCAAGACCGCACCGAGGTTGTTGCGGGACATCCAATACAACCAATCCACGCCGCGGCGCTGATACTCGCGCAACTCGGCGTGCACCGTCTCGGGGATCGCCACGCGCTGTGGCGCAGGCGTCTTCGTGCCCCCCATCAGCGAGGTGTACCAGGCGGAACCGGTAAACTCCACCGGCTCCGCGGCCATCGCCTCCAGGGCAATCCGACGCAGCTCCGCCACCGAGACCTGGCCTCGATAATCCTGGCTGTTATTGAACTCCTCGCGCAACCGCTCGGCCTCGGCCACGGCCTTCTCCCAGCCCGGCTCGTTATTCGCCCGGGCCAATTCGGCGCGCATGGCTGCCTCCTCCATGCGCGCCTTCTGCCGCCTGCGGGAGTTGTGCGCCAGCTCCTCCATGTAGGAGCTGATCTTGGCCAGCGCGGCGGTATCGGCCAATACCCATTCCCCGCGCAGCCGGATCAGCCCGGACTTGGAGCGCACCAGCTGCGCCATCTCCTCGTCGGTGAGCTGCGTATCGCCCACGGAAAGCCGCCAGTCATACCCCACCAACTTGTCCATGCCGATGTGGCGCTGGGTGGCCCCCTCGGTCTCCGAGGTCACCACCGTGGCCTTTGTCTCCTGCGTCGCCCAGGCCTTGGGCAGCATCACGGTGATCCCGGCGCGGCGTAAGGAGGGGACGTCGTGCGCAATAAAATGCACGATCTGGGCGGTGGAGAGATAGGCATCCCAGTCCCCGGCCTCCTCCACCAGGCTCAGCGGGCCAGCAGAGGAATCGCCGGCCCCCTCCGCTTTCGGCGCGCCGAGCAGTGGGGAAATCTGCTGGGCTCGGCTCCGGGTCTGTCCCAGCTCCGCCAGGCTCGCCTGGTCAAGGCGATGCTCCCGCAGCGGCTTGGGGCTCGCCACGCCGGAACGCACCTGAAACCGCACCGGCCACACCGCCTCCTCGGGTTCGCCCTCCTCGTCTGCGGGAGGCTGTTCCACGATGAGCACCAGCTGCACATCCACTGCGGTGATGGAATCCTTCCACTCTCGCAGCCTGTTGAGCAGGCCCACTCCCCCGCGACGCAGTGGCTGGTTGGCTAGGAGCGCGGTAGAAAAATCGTGCCAGGGGTGCGGTCGTGGCTCCTCACGCAGCCCCTCCAACTCGGCGGAGGCGATCCAGTGCGGCAGCACCTCGACGATGTCCTCGTCGAGGTTGCGATTGTTGAGGGTCAGGATTCCCGGCGCCGCGGCCCTCATCTGCGCGATCCAGCCGCGCTCCCCTAGCCCCTGGGAAAGCTGCCACTGCGGCCACCACTGATCGTCGAGGTAGGAGAGCTTCAGGGTGACCCGACCCGCCCGCACGAAGCGGCGCATCCCCACGTACATGCGGATGAGCCAGCGCAGGTCGGCGGCGATAGCGCGACGCTGGGCGTGGGTGGCCGCAGGGCTTTCCGCGTCGAGAAAGGCCATCTGCGCTAGCACCCGCACCGTCTGTTCCGGGGCGTAGGCGGTGGTGGGCAGCACGAGGGCAACCTCGCGCCCCTTGGGGGTGCGCAGGGTGGCGCGCAGCCGGTGCCGGAAACTGCTGCGCGCCAACAACGCCGCCACGCTCGGCGGAAAGGTGCCTTCCGGCACCTGCTCGGGGATGACGATGCGATGCCCCTCCACCTGCTCGATCCACAGGTGCAGCCCGGACTGTTGCACCCATAGTCCATGCAGGAGGAAATCGGCCATAGGGGCTAACCTACCATCACCCCGCTCTAGGCTTTCCCACGGACCATGTCGCGAAACTCGCTATCGCCGCAGGCAGAGGCGCACCGTGGCCGAAATTTTCCCACTGGGGATACCGCGAGGCCGTGGTGCTCTACAATCTAGAGCCATCTTTGTTTATGGCCCACCAAGGAGCGCACCCGTGACTGAGACAACATGGTTTGTCCTGGCGATCATCATCTACATGTTTGCCATGCTCGCCATCGGCTATTGGAGTTACCGACGCACCGATAAATACGACGACTACGTCCTGGCAGACCGCTCCCTTTCTCCCTTCGTGGCCGCTCTTTCCGCCGGCGCCTCCGACATGTCCGGCTGGCTGCTCATGGGGCTGCCCGGCGCACTCTTTGTCTCCGGGCTGTCCGAGCTGTGGATCGCCATCGGCCTGCTCATCGGCAGCTACGCCTCATGGACCCTGGTGGCGCCGCGGCTGCGTTCCTACTCGGAGGCCGCCGATAACTCCATCACGCTGCCCAGCTTCTTTGAAAATCGCCTGCGCGATCGCTCCCGCACCCTGCGCATCGTCTCGGCCACCATCATCATCGTCTTCTTCACCTTCTATGTCTCCTCCGGCATGGTCTCCGGGGGAAGGTACTTCGAGGCCACCTTCGGCGGCGACTACCTCACCGGCATGCTCATCATTGCGGCGGTCACCGTGGGCTACACCTTCATCGGGGGCTTCCTCGCGGTGTCGATGACCGACGTCGTCCAGGGCCTCATCATGTTTATCGCCCTGCTGATCGTGCCCGCCATGGCGCTGATCGCCCTCGATGACCCCTGGGACATCTTCACCTGGGCCGCTCACCACGACTACGGCCCCTACACCGGG
The DNA here is from genome assembly GCF_014267345.1 of Corynebacterium sp. zg-331. Classification (GTDB taxonomy): domain Bacteria; phylum Actinomycetota; class Actinomycetes; order Mycobacteriales; family Mycobacteriaceae; genus Corynebacterium. The sequence goes on along the minus strand of NZ_JACMYD010000004.1, from coordinate 80,261 downwards.
GGCACCGGCAACCCGGAGTTCTTTCACCTACTCGGCGGAGCCTCCGCCGCCACCGTCATCGGCCACCTTGCCTGGGGGCTGGGTTATTTCGGCCAGCCCCACATCGTGGTGCGCTACATGGCGCTACGCACCCCCGCGGAGGCCAGGAGCAGCCGGCGCATCGGCATCGCCTGGATGACGCTGTGCATCGTCGGAGCCGTATCCGCAGCGGTGGTGGGCACCGTGTTCTTTTCCCACAACCCCGATATTTCGGTGACCGATCAGGTCAACTTTGAGACGATCTTCCTGGACATGGGCCGCATTCTTTTCCACCCGCTCATCGCCGGCCTCGTGCTCACCGCGGTACTCGCCGCCATTATGTCCACGATGAGCTCCCAACTGCTGGTGGTCTCCTCCTCGCTCATCGAGGATCTCTATCGAATCTTTGCCAAGAAAACTCCCGACGAGCACACGCTCATCAACCTCTCCCGCACCGCCGTGGTGGGGGTCTCCCTCTTCGCCGCCGCCTGGGCCGTCCACCCCAGCGACTCTATCCTGGGTCTAGTGGGCTTCGCCTGGGCCGGTTTCGGTTCCGCCTTTGGTCCGCTCATGCTCTTCGCGCTTTACTGGCCCCGCCTGAACACCCCCGGAGCGCTCGCCGGCATGATCACCGGCGCCGTGGTCTCCTTCGCCTGGGGCATGTCCCCACTGTCCGATCGCCTCTACGAGTTGATCCCCGGCTTCCTGCTCTCGGCCATCGCCACCTGGCTCGTCTCCCGCGCCACGACGGCCCCGGAGGCCACCACCGTGGCGCAATTCCACAAGGTCACCGCTCACCGCTAGCCCTACGCCCCGGGCTGCCCCACCGGAACCGCGAAGTCCGCGAGGACGGTCTAAGAAGATATGCCCGCATCGCGTCTCCTCTTCGGCCTCGCCTTGTTGCTTGCCACCGCAGCACTGCTGTGGCAGCCGTACTCCACCCCCACCGGCACTGATGCCGGCGTTCCCCTGCGCCAGAGTCTGCCGCAGATACCCCTCGTACCTCAGCGCACCACGGTGTTGGGCTACCACCGCCCCGCCTTCGGCCCTGGCTGGGCCTCCGCGGGGCGTTGCAGCACCCGGGAAGCCATAGCCCAGGCGCAGTTCGGTAGCGATGCGGTGCACCAGTGCCGGATTATCGCGGCCGGACCCGACCCCTACTCCGGCGCGATGCTCGATCCCTCGGCCGTGGAAATCGACCACATTTTCCCGCTCTCGGCCGCGTGGGACATGGGCGCTTATGCTTGGTCCGAGGAACAACGCCGCCGCTTCGCCAACGACCCACTCAACCTCGTGGCCGTCTCCCAAAAGGAAAATCGGCGCAAGTCGGATCAGCTCCCCTCCCGATGGCTTCCCTCCCACCGCGCCTCGCGCTGCTGGTATGCCCGGCGCCTGGCTCAGGTGGCCGCCGCCTACGACCTCCCCCTGCCCCGTGCGGACGCCGCCGCACTGAGGGCCCAATGCCGGTTTCGGGAACCACCGACGCTGTCGTTAGGCTAGAGGGCGCACTGTACCCCGAAAGGCGTGATTTTTTGTACACCATACTCCTGATCCTGCACGTACTCACTGCGGCGCTGTTCCTCGGCCCGGTCACCGTGGCGGTGTCCTCCTTCCAGGTGCACGCGACCAAGGCCCGGGACAACGACCCCCAGGCCACCGGCATGGCCAACCTCATGCACCGCATCACCTCCTCCTACGGCGTCCTCTCCTTGCTCGTGCCGCTGCTGGGGGTGGCGGTCATGTTCACCGACCCCGGCACCTACTGGAAAAACGGCCTCTTCCACGCCGCCCTGCTCCTTGCGCTCCTCGCCTGGGCACTGTTGCTCTTTCTCATCATCCCGCGGCAAAAGAAGATGATGGCCGCCCTGGGCCTGGCGGAGGACGACGAGGCTCCGGAAGGCGACGCGCACATCGCCGACTGGGACAAGGCCAAGGGCCAGCTCTCCATGTTTGGCGGCATCTTTGCCCTGCTCTGGGTGATGATCCTGGTGCTCATGTTCCTCTAGCACTCACGGCGCGCGATAAGGCGCGGCCGCGTTCCATTCGAAACGCGGCCGCGCCTTACTTTTCGGCCCTATCCGAGAGCCTCCCGAGCCCGGCCTAGTAGCGATCCCGGTAGTTCCTGCGATCTCCGCGATCACCATGGCGCTTGAAATCGCGCTTGCCGCCGCGATCCCCGCGCTGGTAGCCTCCGCGATCGCGCGGCGGTCGTCCCGTATCCGGCTGGATGTTGATCAGCTGCCCGGAAATGCGCGTGTCGGCGAGGCGATCAAAGACCTCGTGTGGCAGACCCTGCGGCAACTCCACGAGGGTATGGTCGCCAAAGATGGAGATCCGGCCGAAGTCCCTGGAATTGAGCCCACCCTCGTTGGCCAGGGCGCCCACGATGGCCCCGGGACGCACGTGCTGACGCTTACCCACGGACAGGCGGTACATCTTCTTACCCGGTTCGGCCTCGAAGCGAGAACGACCACTGGCGTCGCCGCGGTCGAAGCGATCCCGGCGCTCGCGCCGATCTCGATTCCCGCCGCGTCCGCCGCGGTCTTCCCGGTCGAAGCGATCCCGGCGATCCCGGCGCGATTCCTTAGGCTGTTCCTTCATCAGGAACTCGTCGCCCGCCTGGGCCTGGGTAGCCAACGCGGCGGCGATGTCCTCCAGCGGGATGTCATGTTCCTCGGAATAGCTCTTGACCAACCCCCGGAAAAGCTCGATCTGGGAATCCTCGAGAGATTGGGTGATGGAATCCGCGAACTTCGCCTTGCGGGACTCGTTCACCTCATCGACGGTGGGCAGATCCATCTCCGTGAGCGGGGCATTCGTGGCGCGCTCGATGGAGCGCAGCATGCGTCGCTCGCGCGGGGTCACAAAGAGGATCGCCTGGCCGGAGCGCCCGGCGCGCCCCGTGCGACCAATCCGGTGCACGTAGGATTCCGTGTCGTTGGGAATATCGAAATTCAGCACGTGGCTGATCCGCTCCACGTCCAGGCCGCGCGCCGCGACATCGGTGGCCACCAGGATGTCCAGGCGGCCGTCCTTGAGCTGATCCACGGTGCGCTCGCGCTGCGCCTGGGCGATGTCGCCGTTGATGGCGGCCGCCGAGAATCCCCTGGCGCGAAGTTTCTCCGCAACCTCTTCGGTCTCATTCTTGGTGCGCACGAAGACGATCATGGCCTCGAACTCGGTGACCTCAAGGATCCTGGTGAGGGCATCGAGTTTGTTGCGATGGGCCACGTGGAGCCAGCGCTGCGTGATGTTGGTATTCGTGCGAGTCTTGGACTTCACCGTGATCTCGCGAGGATCATTCAGGTACTGCTTGGAGATGCGGCGAATACCCGCGGGCATCGTGGCGGAGAAGAGCGCGACTTGCTTATCCTCCGGGGTGTCTTCCAGAATGCGCTCCACGTCCTCCTGGAAGCCCATGTTGAGCATCTCGTCGGCCTCGTCGAGCACGAGGAACCGCAGGGAGGAAATATCCAGAGAGCCCTTTTCCAGGTGATCGATCACACGGCCGGGGGTGCCCACGATGATCTGGGCGCCGCGGCGCAGGCCGGAGAGCTGAATGCCGTAGGCCTGGCCTCCGTAGATGGGCAGCACATGGATGTTGCCCAGGTGATCAGCGAAGGACTGGAAGGAGTCCGCCACCTGGAGCGCGAGCTCGCGGGTGGGGGCCAGCACGAGGGCCTGGGGGGAGCGCTCGGAGACGGTGATACGCGAAAGGATGGGCAGGGCAAAGGCCGCCGTCTTTCCGGTACCCGTCTGCGCCAGTCCCACCACGTCGTTGCCCTCCATGAGGAGGGGAATGGTTTGGGCCTGGATGGGGGAAGGATTCTCAAAACCCACCTTGGACACAGCGCTAAGCACGTTGTCCGGGAGACCAAGGCTATCGAATGTGGGCTGATCGTTGTCCGCTGCTGCGGAGTCGGTAGCCTCAGAAGTCATCGCGTCCCTGGTGTCTTGTTCCCCACCCTGCGATAGTTCCTGAGATTCCGACGCTGTCACGTTATCCGGCTCGCTCACGCCGCCGGTGGCGTTATCGGTAATGCTCATTGTTGTCCCAGAATACGCCACCGGCGGGATTTTGCCTGCATTGTGCAGGTAAAGGTGCTTACTTGCGTCCCGGCAGGGTCTCCCTGCCCCACCACCACACCAGCGCGGCCAGCCACGTCAATGCCCCACACAGTCCAAAGCCCCAGCCGAAGCCCCACGCCTGGGACACGGCCCCCACCACCAGGGGGCCGAGGATCGCCCCGCAGTCCATCGCCATCTGAAAGTTGGCCAGCACGCGCCCACCGGAACGCTGCTCACCCACCACGTCGGCCACCACCGCCTGCTGCGCGGGATTTAGGATGCCCGCGCCCGCGCCCGCCATCGCCGAGGTCAGCAGCAGGACAACCAGGCCATGAGTCATCCCCATCGCCGCGGTAGCCGCCCCGTTCACGATCAGGCCGGACACGATCAGGGGCCTGCGCCCCAGCGAATCCGCCCAGCGCCCCGAAAATTGCAGGCAGGCGGCGTTGCCCACCGCGAAGGAGGTCAGCGCCAATCCCGCCGCGGCACCCGAGCCCTGGAAGGAGGCAGCAAAGAGCGGGAGGGTGGCCACGCGGACCCCAAAGTTCGACCATCCATGGGCAAACGAGCTCACCAGGGCACAGCGGTATGCGGAATCGCGGAAGGCCTCGCGGAAGGCCATCGGTACCGTGACCTCGTTCGCGGGTCGATCGACGCCCCGGGGCATCCGCCGCCACACCACCGCGGCGGCCACCAGCAATGCGGCCCCGTACAGCACGAATGGAACGCGCAGCCCCAACGGGGCCAGGGCGGAACCCAGCAGCGGCCCAAGGATGCTCCCTAGGAGGAAGGCCGAAGCGTAGACCGAGGAACATCGACCCCGGATGCGTGGCGGCGCAAAGGTCACAATGAGGCTCATGGCCGAGACCGTAAACATCGTGGATCCCACCCCCGCGAGGCCGCGCAGGGCAAGAATCTGCCAGTAGTCCCGGGCCAGTGAGAGGGCCGCGGTGGTCAGGGCCACCAGGATCAGGCCGCTGAGGTACACCGCGCGGGAACCGAGGGCGTCGATCAGTCGGCCCGAGGCCGGGGCAAAGAGCAGCCGGAAGAACGCGAAGATCGAGACCACCGCGCTCGCCGCTGCCATACCCACGTCGAAGGTCTGGGCATACTGCGGGATGATCGGGGAGATCAGGCCGTAGCCCAGGGCGATGAGGAAGGCGGCGCTGACCAGCACCCATATCTGTCGGGGAATCGCGGTGGTATCGATCGACATAGCGTCTCCACCCTAGACCTCAGGCACAGCGCATGGTAATATTCGAATATTCGTTCCCCTTCTACGGTATCCGTCCCGCCCTCGACGCCATGCTGGAGCGATACCTCCTCGAGCACCATGACGATCTGCCCGCCCGGATCCCCGCCACCCTGCGGCATCCCCGGTACTGTGCCCTTTCCCGGGCGCGGTGAAAACCACCACGGAGAGGCTTTACCCTATCCCCTCTCCGGTGAGCCTCCAGCAGGCACCGTATCGAGCCGTGCGCCCACACCACGAGGCCGCCTCTGCTCAGGGCTATCCTTGAGCCAGGCCGGCGAGCAGCAGGCGCAATCCCGCCGTCGCGGAAGCCTGGGGCGTGCCCTCGTTCCCGAGTTCGCGATCACGGCGGCGCACGGATTCCCCGGGAAACCCGCCCCACCTATCGCTGGCGCGTGGGCGGGTGCTTTTCGCCCCGTCGATTCCCCAAGCTCCTCCTTCGCCGAGGCCTCCGAGGCCTAACCGGAGGCCCGGTCGAGGTCGTAGATTTCCACTCGGGCATACCGCGACACCTGCGCCACGAAGGCCTCGTCGTGACAGGTCAGCACGATACCCCCGCCGGAGGCCAGATACTCGGCCAGGATGCAATGCACGCGATGGCGCCCGGGGGCGTCGCAACCCACATCCGGTTCGTCCAGGGCCACCACCGGGCGACCCAGCTGAACCGCCCCCAGCACCTGCGCGCAACGTAGATCACTGGCGGCAAGGTCGAGGGGGTGGGCCTCCGGTTCGATGCCCCAGCGCCGACATGACCGGGCCTGCCCCACCATGCCGGCGACCCGGGCGTCGATCACCTGATCTCGGCTGCTTTGGAGGGCCAGGGCCACCGCGGTGGTGGGGGTAGCCCCGTCGAGACCCGCTAGGGCCCGCAACAAAGAGGTCTTCCCCGCGCCATTGGGACCGCGTACCCAGGTCACTCCCCCGCGCGCCACGCTCAGCGTGTGCGGGCCGCTGCGGAAATTCTCGCCGCGCCGCAGTCGCACGCACCGAAAATATTCCCGCTCCCGGCCCGGGGTCACCGGATCGGGCAGGGCTAGCTCACGGCGCGGCGCCTTCTCGCCTAGATCCGCGCCGTTCCACCACAGCACCGATCCCGCCAGCTCGGGAACCGGATCGTAGCCCACCACCAGGATCGCCCGCCCCCGACGCGCCAGGTCGCGGTAGAGGGTCACCACGGCGCCTCGGGATTCCGTGTCCAGGCCGGCCAAGGGGTCGTCGGCCACCATCAGATCGGACTCGAGCACCGCCATCGCGGCCAGCACCAGCCTGCGGGTTTGGCCCCCGGACAGCGCATGTGGATGCGACCACGCGAACTCACCCAGGCCCAGAAGCCCCACGGCGTCTCGCACCGCCTCGACCATGCGCTCTCGTGACACCCCGCGCTGTTCCAGGCCAAAGGCCACCTCCTCGCTGACCGTATCGCGCAGGCCGCTCAGCGCGCTCTGCGCCTCCTGCGGCACCACCACGGCCCCGGCGCGAGCCTCGGCCACCCGGCGGGCCAGGCGGGAAAGACCACTGCCGGAATCCCCCAGCACCTGGGTGATCGTGCCGGGCCAAAGATAGCCTCGCGTCAACGCCTCGACCGCACCATCGATGCTCATATCGCGGCCCTTCCCATCACCGCCGCCACGGCCACCACCGGTAGGACCCACCGCACGACGCGTTGGGGCCGGGAATCCGGCACGGGCCGCAGCAACGTTCTGGGACCCGGGTTCCCCAGTCCTAAGGTCTCCAGGCTCCGCGCGCTGTGCGCGGCGCGCACCATCAAGGTGGTCACCAGCGGGGTTATCACCCTCGGGATCACCGCCAGGCCCCCGGTGGAACGCCCCGCCAGCGCGTTGGCCTCCCGGATTCTGTCCACTGCGACGCGGGCCTCCGGGACCAGGCGCAGCGTCGCACCCACTATATAACCCAACGAGGCCGGCAGGCCCGCAGCCTGCACCGCCTTGGCTAGATCCGCCACCCGGAACGTCGCGGTAGCAGCCAGCACCGCCGTCACCAGGGCCCCAAAACGCAGGCTGAGCACCAGCGCTACTGCAAGCCCGTCGGCGGTGAGCAACGGGGCCAAAGGCCGCTGACCGTGCGGGGCATGGATGAGGATCATGGAGGCCGAGACCGGGGCACTCAATGCAAGGCCCCACAGCGGTACCCGCCACGGCTGCGATCGCGTCGTCGAGAACGCAGCGGCCCACCCCCAGGCCGCGAGGACGCAGGCGGCCGACACCCATGGGGAGTTCAGCCCCACCACCGCGATCCATGCGCTTGCCGCCACGGAAAGGCCGGTAAAGGGGTGCACCCCGGGGCTTCCGTTAAGCATCCTCGCCCCGCAGCTGTCTCACCGCGCTCTGAGGCAAGGTCGCGATCGCCTGGCGCACCAGGAGGAACACGATCGCCTTATCCAGGGGATCGGACATAAAGGACTGCAAGGTCACCGACCCCAGCAGGCTCGTACCCATCGCGCGGAAGGCCGAGACCAACGCACCCGTGCCCACCCCGGCGGTGCCGCCGTACACGAAAGCCGCCACCGGCGCCGCAACCATGCCGCAGACGATACCCACCAAGGCACCCGAAAGGGCCGTGGTCCACCAGGCGCGCAGCACGCCGCGGTGGGTCATCGTCCACCCGGCGAGGCCGCCGACGAGCGCGCTCGCGGCGGCAAAGGGCAGGGCCGCCGGGTTCAGCAGGCCCCATACCACGGAGCTCAGCGCACCCGTGGCCAGGCCCACCAGGGGACCGGCCAGAGCCGCCACCACGACGGTGCCCAGGGAATCCAGGTACAGCGGAATCCCGATGCTGCCCACGATCTCCCCCGCCACGATGTTGAGCACCAGGGCCACCGGGATCAGGGTGACGGTGCGCACCGGCACCGCCGGCAGCGTGGCCACCAGCAGCAAGACCGCCCCGCCCACGTAGCCGAGCAACGTCGTCATCGCCGGGGCGGAGCCACCTACCGATTCCCAATCTGCTGGCCGGGCAAAGACCAAATAAAACCACGTGAGGACGATGCAGGCGATGCCCGCGAGGGCGATGAGGCGGCGTGGCAGGGTCATGAGGGATACTTCCTTAAGAAGGGGAGATTAAGGAAAAGCTCCACCCCTATGTCACCTCGGGGCGGCGCGCATTATTCGAAGCACCACCTTAACATTCCCGCAACACCGCCGCCGCACGCAGCAGCTCCCGGTGTGCACCGGGCACATCAGCCTCCTCGATCAGCAGCGCATTGGGCGGCAGGCCCCAGTGACCGCGCAGATCCGCCACCGTTGTGCCACGCAGCAGCGACGAATCCGCCTCCACCTTGATCCGCGTGAGCCGCCCCCGCGAGGCAACGGTATCCAGGGCGATCATGCAGGTCAAAAGGTCGTGAATCTGCGCCAGATAGCCCTCTCCCTGGTCCCGGTGGAACTCGAAGTAAAAGCGCAAAAGCTCGGGCAGGTCCTGGGCTATCTCCGTCTCCCCCAGGATCGCCACCAACCGAGCCAACGATGTGGGGTCAAGGGTCAGCTTCTCAGTGACACCCAGGGAGCACACCGTCATCGGCTCCAAGGTCTGATCAAAGACCCGCCGGGCGGCGTGCGGATCCACCCAGGAGTTCCACTCGGCGGTGGGGGTGGTATTACCGGGATGAAGATACGCTCCGCCCATGAGGGTGACCTGGGGCCGTGGGCCCCACAGGGCCAGGTGCGTGGCTGGCCCCACCACGATCACGTGCGCCCGGGGGTAGCGTCCCCACAACTCCCTCCAGGTGGGCCCCTCCTTGTTCCACGCTTTCGAGACGCGCAGGTACCCCAGGCCCGTGGGGCCGTGGGTTTCCGGGGTGGTCACTAAATCTACCGACAGCGGACTCGGTTCCCCGGCCGCCACCGGAACATCCGGCAACCCGCACCGACGCAGGATATAGCGACTGTTGGCGGCGGCTTGCGCCGCCGTGGTATTGCCCGCCGTACAGGTAACCGCGCATAGCTCTATTTCTCCGGTGTGATGCAGGGCGGCGAGGTACATCAGCGCCAGGGCGTCATCGATCCCCGTATCGCAGTCGAGGAGAACCTGGGTAGCTATTCCTCTTCCTCCCCATCCGGCTCATACAGATCCGGCTCGTCATCGACGGGCGAAAGCTGCTCCTCCCAGCTCTCCGCCTGGTCTGCGGCCAGGGAAAGAACATCGAAGAGGCGATCAAAATCCGTGAATTCCCCTAGCTCCAACACCTCGTCCTCACCGAGGTCGGCGCCGTCGCCGAGGGTCTGGAAAAGGCGCCGTCGATCCTCCTCGGACAGCATCGCTTCGCCGTCGGATTCCCATAGCTCGTCGATGGCCTGATCCATCAGGTCCTCGCCCGTTTCCGCCGCGCTAAGGAAGCTCACCCGCGCGGTGGGGCGGCCGGCGATAAGCTCGACGAACACCTGGATCTCGGAGTTCTCCGCCACGTCGGCGCGCACCAAGTTGGGTTCCAAGGCGTCCTGGTAGAAGTCCAACTCCCCGACGCGCTCATCAGTCCCCTCCAGCAGGTCGCGCAGGACGGTGACCACCTGGTCGGTAGCGATGTGGTGCGCCACCGTAGCCACGGCATCAGCCACGGAAAACACTACGGAAACGAGCACGGCCTCAAAGTCTTCGTCGTCCTCGTCTACGTCGGCGGCGGCGATATAAACATTAGCCGCGGGCAACAGCGGGTCGATCTCGATGAACTGGATTTCCACCTCGGAGGTGATGGGAACAAAAAGCACCTCGCCCCCCACCCGGGATTCGATGCCATCGGCATCCAGCGCGGCGGCGATGTCCTCAAAGAAGCTCATGGTCTTGTCCTACCTTCCCAGCGACGAGGGATGAACACGCACCAGCCTAGCCCGGTTATCCCAGCGCCGCCCGCTACTCGCATTCGCCCAGTTCCGCGGCCCCGTCCCGGCCATGCTCTACGGTAAATGGCATGGTACCTACCCTCGACCGCGATACCACGCTGTGCATCTCGCTGGCGGCCCGTCCCTCCCAACACGGGGTGCGCTTCCACAACTGGCTCTACTCCCGGCTCGGGTTGAATTACGCCTACCACGCCATCGCGCCGGAGGACATCGTCGCTGCCGTGGCGGGGATCCGGGGCCTGGGAATCCGGGGCGCCGGGATATCCATGCCCTATAAACAGCAGGTCATACCCCTGCTCGACGCCCTGGATGACTCCGCCCACAGGCTTACATCCGTGAATACTATTGTCAACGATGATGGGCATCTCATCGGCTACAACACCGATTATCTCGCCGTGGCCTCGCTGGTACGAGAAAGCGGGATTGACCCCGCACAACCGGTGGCCCTGCGCGGTTCCGGGGGCATGGCCAGCGCCGTGGCCACCGCCCTGGCCGATCTGGGGTTTCGCGGCACCATCGTGGCGCGCAATCACCACACCGGCACCCGCCTGGCCACCCGATTGGGATGGGATCACGCCACCGAGGTGCCCACCGGGGCGAGTTTCCTGGTCAATGTCACTCCTCTGGGCATGAGCGGCCCCGACGAGGAGATCCAGGCGTTCAACGATGCCGAGCTTGCCCGCGCCCAGGCCGTCTGTGACGCCGTCGCCATGCCGGTGGATACTCCGTTGATTCGCCGCGCCAGGGCCCTGGGGCTGCCCCTCATTCACGGCGGAGACATCATCGCCTTGCAAGCCGCAGAGCAATTCACCCTGTACACCGGGGTCACCCCCACCCCCGCGCAGGTGCGCGAGGCCGAGCAATACGCGCAGGAGAGTCGATAAATGTCTAGTCCACTCACCGAATCCCCCCGCAATCCCGTAGCACGTGCCCTGGTGGCCGGGCTCGACCGCGCAGTCCGGATACAGGCGAGCACCATCGAGGCCTACATCTCCCGCCTCCGCCGCAGGCACCCCGGGGCCACCCCGGAGGAGATTCAGCGCGCCCTGGATAAGCACTTTCTGCGCGTGGTATCCGGTTCCGGCGCCTCCGCCGGCGGAGCCGCGGCCATTCCCGGCGTCGGCCTACTCACCGGAGCGGCCGCGCTGAGCGCCGAGTCCCTGGTATTTCTCGACGTCGCCGCCTTCTACTGCGTAGCCAGCGCGCACGCGCACGGGGTGCATATCCACGATCCCGAACGCCGCCGCATGATCGTGATGATGTGTCTGCTGGGTTCCTCCGGCACCGCCATCGTGGACGCCCTCCTGCCCGCCGGGGTGGATCGTCTCTCCATGCCTCACACGTCACGGTTCTCCGGCACCGCCCTGGGACAGATCAACAATCGACTCCTGCGCACGCTACTGGGGCGTAGCACCACGAGGATGACCGGGGCCTGGCTCGGCAAGCTCATGCCGCTGGGTATTGGCTCGGTGGTGGGCCTGATGGCCAATCGCGGAATCGCCAAGAAGATGATCCGCCACACCCGCGAGGCCCTCGCGGAATGGTAAAACCTAAAATAGTCCGCGACCGATCCCCACTTTTGGGGGTAGGATCCCCCTCCATGACGTGGGACTAACCGGGGGTTGCCCCAGACGTTTTCGAAGATGATTACAGTAGACGGTTAAAGTCGAGTACGCGAGTACAACCCATCAATGAAATGAGGCGAGTAACTGCCGTGAGCAGCGCTAGCAACTTCGGCCAGAATCAGTGGCTGGTTGATCAGATGTACCAGCAGTGGCAGAAGGACCCGCAGTCCGTGGATCAAGAATGGCGCGATCTCTTCGCCCAGCAGGGGACCACCCCCTCCGCCGCCCCGGCACCGTCCCGTGCAGCGGCCCCGGCCACCACCGGCGATAAGGGCGCTACCACCGATGCCCCCTCGACCACGGCCTCGGCATCCCCCGGCCCGCGCAGCGGCTCCCCGGATCGCCCCAAGCCGGTGCGCACCAAGCCCGCTTCCCCGCTCGCGGACATGAAGGACCTCCCCGAGCCCGGGGCCGCGCAGCTCAAGGGTACGTTTAAGGCGATCGCCAAGAACATGGAGGAATCGCTGACGATTCCCACGGCCACCACGGTGCGCGATATGCCCGCCCGGCTGATGTTCGAGAACCGCGCCATTATCAACGATCACCTGCGCCGCACCAGCGGCGGCAAGATCTCCTTCACCCACATCATCGGCTGGGCCCTCGTCAAGGCCACCCAGATTCATCCCTCGATGAACGTGCGCTACGAGCTCAACGAATCCGGTAAGCCCACCGTGGTCAATCCCGAGCACATTAACCTAGGCCTGGCCATCGACCTTCCCCAAAAGGATGGCGCGCGCGCGCTGGTGGTAGCCGCCATCAAGGCAACGGAAAAAATGGACTTCCGCGGCTTCGTGGAGGCCTACGAGGACATCGTGGCGCGCTCGCGCAAGAACAAGCTCACGATGGACGACTTCCAGGGCGTAACCATCTCCCTGACCAACCCCGGTGGCATCGGCACCCGCCACTCCATTCCCCGCCTGACCAAGGGGCAGGGCACCATCATCGGCGTGGGCGCCATGGACTATCCCGCGGAGTTCGCCGGGGCCTCCACCGACCGCCTGGCCGAGCTCGGCGTGGGCAAACTCGTCACCATCACCTCCACCTACGATCACCGGGTGATCCAGGGCGCGGAGTCCGGGGAGTTTCTGCGCGAGATGTCCCGTCTGCTCGTCGACGACGAGTTCTACGACGAGATCTTCCGGGACATGGGCATCCCCTACGCCCCGATGCGCTGGGCTCAGGACGTGCCCAACCAGGGCATCGATAAGAACACCCGCGTCATTCAGCTCATCGAGGCCTACCGCTCGCGCGGGCACCTCATCGCAGACACCAACCCGCTGCACTGGCAGCAGCCGGGCCTACCGGTGCCGGATCATAGCGATCTCAACATCGAATCCCACGGCCTGACCATCTGGGATCTGGATCGTCGCTTTCACGTCGGCGGCTTCGGCGGCAAGGAGACCATGACCCTGCGCGAGGTGCTCTCGCGCCTGCGCGCCGCCTACACCCTGAAGGTGGGCTCCGAGTACATGCACATCATGGACAAGGACGAGCGCCACTGGCTCCAGGATCGCCTGGAGGCCGGTATGCCCAAGCCCACCACCGCGGAGCAAAAGTACATCCTGCAGAAGCTCAATGCGGCCGAAGCCTTTGAGAACTTCCTGCAAACCAAGTATGTGGGCCAAAAGCGCTTCTCTCTGGAGGGCGCCGAATCCCTCATCCCGCTCATGGACGCCTCCATCGACACCGCCGCGGGACAGGGGCTCGATGAAGTGGTCATCGGCATGCCGCACCGCGGCCGCCTCAACGTGCTCTTCAACATCGTGGGCAAGCCCCTGGCCCAGATCTTTAACGAGTTCGAGGGCAACATGCAGCAGGGCCAGACCGGAGGGTCCGGCGACGTGAAGTATCACCTTGGTGCCGAGGGCGAGCACATCCAGATGTTCGGCGACGGCGAGATCAAGGTCACCCTCACCGCCAACCCCTCTCACCTGGAGGCCGTGGATCCCGTGATGGAGGGGATCGCCCGCGCCAAGCAAGACATTCTGGACAAGGGCGAGGAGGGCTACTCCGTCATGCCGCTCATGCTGCACGGCGACGCCTCCTTCGCGGGTCTCGGCATCGTCCAGGAAACGCTCAACCTCGCGCAGCTGCGTGGATACACCGTGGGCGGCACCGTGCACGTGGTGGTCAATAACCAGATCGGCTTTACCACCACCCCGGATTCCAGCCGTTCCTCGTACTACTCCACGGATTTGGCCAAGGCCTACGACTGCCCGGTATTCCACGTCAACGGCGACGATCCCGAGGCCGTGGTGTGGGTGGGCAACCTGGCCACGGAATACCGGCGCCGCTTCGGTAAGGACGTGTTCATCGATCTGATCTGCTACCGGCGCCGCGGGCACAACGAGGCCGACGATCCCTCGATGACTCAGCCCACCATGTACGCGCAGATCGATAACCGCCCCTCCGTGCGCGCCCAGTACACCGAGGATCTCATCGGCCGTGGCGACCTCAACACCAAGGAGGCCGAGGCCGCCGCGCGCGACTTCCACGACCAGATGGAGTCCGTGTTCAACGAGGTCAAGGAAGGCGAAAAGAAGGGTGCCCAGGAGCAGACCGGCATCACCGCCTCCCAGCAGCTCACCCGAGGCCTGGATACCTCCATCACCCGTTCCGAGCTGGTGGAGATCGGCGAGGCCTACGCCAAGCCCGCCGAGGGCTTTGAGTTCCACCGTCGCGTGAAGAAGGTGGCCGAGCAGCGCGCGGCCTCCGTGCGCGAGGGCGGCATCGATTGGGGCTGGGCCGAACTCATCGCCTTGGCCTCCCTGGCGAACTCCGGCAGGCTGGTGCGCCTGGCCGGCGAGGATTCCCGCCGCGGCACCTTTACCCAGCGCCACGCCGTGCTCTTTGATCCCCACACCGGCCGGGAGTCCAATCCCCTGGCTGAGTTGGCCGCGAGCAAGGGCCGCGGGGGCCGATTCCTTGTGTATAATTCCGCTCTCACTGAGTACGCCGGCATGGGCTTCGAGTACGGCTACTCCGTGGGCAACCCGGACGCCGTGGTGGCCTGGGAGGCGCAATTCGGCGACTTCGCCAATGGCGCTCAAACCATCATCGACGAATACGTTTCCTCCGGCGAGGCCAAGTGGGGCCAGCTTTCCTCCATGATCCTGCTGCTACCCCACGGCTACGAGGGCCAGGGCCCGGATCACTCCTCCGCCCGCATCGAGCGCTTCCTGCAGCTGGCCGCCGAGGGGTCGATGACCATCGCGCAGCCCTCCACGCCCGCCAACTACTTCCACCTCCTGCGCCGGCACGCGCTGGGGACCATGAAGCGCCCGCTGGTGGTGTTTACCCCGAAGTCGATGCTGCGCAACAAGGCTGCGGTCTCCGCCCCGGAGGAGTTCACCGAGGTCACCTCCTTTAGCTCGGTGATCAACGACCCCACCAAGATCGATCGGTCCGGCGCGGTGGTGGGCGATACCGAGAAGGTGCGCACCATCCTGTTGGTTTCCGGCAAGCTCTACTGGGAGCTGGAGAAGCGCCGCGCCAAGGAAGGTCGCGAGGACGTGGCGATCGTGCGCGTCGAGATGCTGCACCCGATCCCCTTCAACCGGCTGCGCGAGGCATTCGCGTGCTACCCGAACGCCGAGGAGATCGTGTTCTGCCAGGATGAGCCGGCCAACCAGGGTCCGTGGCCCTTCCTCCACGAGCACCTGCCGGAGTTGATCCCGGACCTCCTGCCGATGCGCCGCGTGTCTCGGCGAGCACAGTCCTCCACGGCCACGGGCATCGCCAAGGTGCACCAGGCCGAGCAGGAGCAGCTCCTGAACGAGGTCTTTAGCCGATAGCACTAGGCCGCACCGCGCGGGGTGGATGGGGCAGCATCGCCCCTCCGCCCCGCGTTTTTCTTGGGACGCCGCGCCTAGATCGTGGCGTTCTCCCGGTACCACCGCTCCGCGGTGGCCGCCACGTCGCCGGATTCCACCGCGTCTTCTACCAGGGTTTCCACATCGTGCGTGGTGATCAGGCGCGTGAGGCGATTCATTTCTTTAAAGCCCTCGCGCCCCACGCTCAGCTTGCGAAACACCGGCAGAATATTCCGCGGGAGTGCGTCCCGCCGCCCGGTGCTCACCGCGCAGCCCTGCGCCGGGGAGGGATCGGGCACCCCGTATTCGTATCCCAGGGTTCCCATCACCGTCTCGTAGGTGAGCTCCATCGCCTCCTGGGAATCCAGGTCGGTGTCCGCGAGTTCCCGGTTTAGCTCCTCGGCCTGGTGCGGCGAGGATTCCCCCAGCAGCACGCCGGTGCACCCCACCACCATGTCTACCCCGGGGTCGCGCAGCCATTCCAGCATCTCCTCGCCTCGTCCCGGCCGGGTCTCCACCGTGGAAACCACGTTTTCCTCGGCCATTGCCAGACGATACAGGTGCGCGAGCGCCTGCTGCTCGATGGAATCACTCGCCGCCACGATGTGTACCACCCTGGGTGTCTCCTCCTGTGCATCGGGGTTCTCCGGCTCCGCGGCCGAGCAGGAGGCACACAGCAGCGCCGTGGCGGATATCCACGCCGTCTGCCGAAGCTGCGCGCGGAGACGACGGTGCGACCGGGGACGGCGGGGGGCACGGGTGACGCGGCGATCCATGCCGCGTAGTGTACCCGGCGCGGTTAGTCGGTCCGCGGCGCGGCGCCGATGTTCATCTGGGCGATCGCGTCGCGCGCCTGGGGCGCGAGCTGCGGATCGCAAAGAATGTCGTAGCGCCCCGCCACGATGGTGGTGGCGGAGGTAAAATCCCGCTGGCCTCGGCTCATGGCGTAGGGCACCGCCGCCATGATGACGCCGAAAAAGGCACCGATCACGATACCGGTGAGGATGGGAGAGAGGAAGTTCGCCTCAAAGATCCCCAAAAGCAGTCCGATAAAGACGCCCATCCAAGCGCCAGACATCGCCCCACCACCGAGCACGCGGCCCCAGCTAAGTCGGCCGGTCACAGATTCGACCTCCATGAGATCCACGCCCACGATGGTGAGTTTATTCACGGGGAAATTGTTATCGGAAAGGGTATCCACGGCTCGTTGCGCCTGGGCGTAGCTCTCAAAGCTGCCCACGGGCCAACCGGAGGGACGTTGCCGAGAAGGAAAGGGTGATGAAGGTTTCGTCATCGGGGAAGTTCCTTGCTGTTTATCTTTTAGTCGTTCGAGATTGGTAACGCCTCAGTGCAGACAAAAGTTCCCCCGCCACGCTCCTGCGGTAGAATCCGCGTGTATGAGTGCAGT
Organism: Corynebacterium sp. zg-331; assembly: GCF_014267345.1. Taxonomy (GTDB): domain Bacteria; phylum Actinomycetota; class Actinomycetes; order Mycobacteriales; family Mycobacteriaceae; genus Corynebacterium. The sequence goes on along the minus strand of NZ_JACMYD010000004.1, from coordinate 63,225 downwards.
CACCCGCGTGTATTCCGGCAGGCTCTCCGGCATGGTGGTGCGCGGCCCGGACATGGATGCTATCGGTCGGGTGCGTGACGTCGTGGTCACCATTCGCCCGGAGGGCCACGCCTCTCGGGCCCTGGGCCTGGTGGTAGAGCTGGTCACCAAGCGCAGGATTTTCGTCCCTATGCTGCGCATCGCGGCCATCGAGCCCGGCGATATCACCTTGGCCACCGGCTCGGTCTCCATGCGCTCTTTCCAGCCGCGTACGGGGGAACTCACCGTGATGGGCGATCTGGTGGGATCCAAGGTACACACGGACGAACCGGAGCTGGAGCACCTGCACGGACGGGCAGTAGAAATCGCGGACGTAGAGCTGGAGCGCACCCGCACCCGCGACTGGGTCCTCTCGCGCGTGGCCGTGTTCGGGGCGCGGCAGGGATTCCGTTCCCGGGAACTTTTCACGGTGGACTGGCAGTACGTGCACGGCATCACCGCCGCCGGGGTGGGCCGCTCCGATAATCTGGCCGATACCATCGCCTCCTTCAAGGACATGCGCCCGGCGGACGTGGCCAATTACCTGCACTCCTTGCCCACCACGCAGCGTAATCAACTCGCCAACGAGCTCGACGACGACCGCCTGGCCGACGTCCTCCAGGAACTCCCCGATGAGCGCCAGGCCGAGCTCTTAGAAACGCTCGACATCGAGCGGGCCGCCGACGTCCTGGAGGAAATGGATCCCGACGACGCCGCCGACATCCTCCAGGAACTCCCCGATAACACCGCCGAGGTACTGCTCGAGCTGATGGATCCGGAGGAGTCCGCCCCGGTGCGTCGCCTGATGAGCTTTTCCCCAGATACCGTGGGCGCACTCATGACCCCGGAGCCGCTGATCTTAAGTCCGCAGACCACCGTGGCCGAGGCCCTGGCCCTGGCCCGCAATCCCGAGCTACCCACCTCCCTGGCCTCCCTGATCTTCGTGGTGCGCCCGCCCACGGCCACCCCCACCGGACGCTACCTGGGATGCGTTCACCTGCAAAAGCTGCTGCGCGAGCCCCCATCCACGCTGATCTCGGGCATCCTAGATCCCGACTTGCCCCCGCTGTACGCCGATGACGACCAGGAGACCGCCGCACGGTATTTTGCTACCTATAACCTGGTGTGCGGCCCGGTGATCGACGAGGACCATCATCTGCTCGGTGCTGTGGCCGTGGACGACCTGCTGGATCACCTGCTGCCGGAGAACTGGCGCGAGCACAACCTGCGCCCCGATCACCGCGCCTCATCGTAGATCCACCTCACCGCCCAACGCCCCAAGGAGAGACGCATCATGGCCGAGCGCGAGCGCATTCATGTCCTCGATACCCCGATGGCGCCGTCGAAGCGCAAACTCATTAATATCAACGACGACGCCGTGGGGGCGATGGCGGAAAAAGTCGCTCGCTTTTTCGGCACGGGTAAATACCTCATGTGGCAGACCGTGATCGTGGTCGTCTGGATCGCTCTCAATATCGGCGGATTTTGGTGGAATTGGGACGCCTATCCCTTCATCCTTTTGAACCTAGCTTTTTCCACCCAGGCCGCCTACGCCGCACCGCTTATTCTTTTGGCGCAAAACCGCCAGGAGGATCGCGATAAGATCACGCTCAATAACGACCGCCGCCGGGCAGAGCAGACCAAGGCCGATACCGAGTTCCTGGCCCGGGAACTCGCCGGTGTGCGCCTGGCCGTGGGCGATATGGTCTCGCGCGATTACCTGCGCCACGAGCTCGAAGACGTGCATACCCTGTTAGAACGCATCGAGGCCAAGCTGGACGACGCCGCGGCCCAGGCAATGGACTCCCCCGCCGATCTGCGCGAACCGACCCAAGGCGATCTCAGCGAGGAGTCCCGCCCCTAGCGGGGAGTAAGGTGATACGTGATGTCTACCGCGAGCGAATCCGATGTACGCAAGGCCCTCTCCCGGGTGGAGGATCCGGAGCTAGGCAAGCCGATTACCGAGCTTGGCATGGTCAAATCCATCGCCATCGACGGCGCCGAGGTAACCGTGGAAATCTACCTCACCATCGCCGGGTGCCCCATGCGCGATACCCTGCAAACCAATACCCGCGCGGCAGTGGCCGAGCTGCCGGGTGTGGAATCCGTGGTGGTCACCACGGACGTGATGAGCGACGAACAACGCCGCCAACTGCGCACCTCCCTGCGTGGGGCGGGAAGCGAACCCGTGATCCCCTTTGCTCAGCCGGAATCCACCACGCGGGTCTTTGCGGTGGCCTCCGGTAAGGGAGGGGTGGGCAAGTCCTCCGTCACGGTCAATCTCGCCGCCGGCCTGGCCGCCCGGGGGCTGCGCGTGGGCATCGTGGACGCCGATATTTACGGTCACTCAGTGCCGCACCTGATGGGATCGGATCAGGCCCCCACGGTGATGGAAGAGGACATGATCCTGCCGCCCATCGCCCACGGGGTAAAATTCATTTCCATCGGCCAGTTCGTGGAGGGCAACGCCCCGGTGGTGTGGCGCGGCCCCATGCTGCACCGAGCCATCCAGCAGTTCCTTAGCGATGTGTTCTGGGGCGATCTCGACGTACTGTTGCTCGATCTTCCCCCTGGCACGGGCGACGTGGCCATTTCCGTGGCGCAGCTGGTGCCCAACGCGGAACTGCTCATCGTGACCACCCCGCAGGCCGCGGCCTCGGAGGTGGCGGAACGGGCGGGGTCGATCAGTCAGCAGACCCGGCAGCGGGTGGCCGGAGTGATCGAGAACATGTCCGCGATGGTGCTGCCCGACGGCACCGCGATGGAGGTTTTTGGCTCCGGCGGCGGGCAGAAGGTAGCCACCAGGTTGAGCACCCTCACCGGGGCCACGGTGCCGTTGCTCGGTCAGATCCCCCTCGACCCGGCCCTGCGCGTGCACGGGGATACCGGCACGCCGGTAGTGCTGAGCGAGCCGGATTCGCCTTCGGGACGGGCCTGCGCGCAGCTGGCGGAGAAACTCGCGGTACGCCGCCACTCCCTGGCCGGGCGGCCCCTGGGGCTGGGAGTGACGCGCACCCCGTGACTCGCTGGCCTCACATGATATCGGCCCAATGAAACTCCCCGGCGCCGGGGGCCGGAGGGCGAGGCGCAACGGCGGACCGCTCCCGTGGGGACGGCGTCGGTGTTGTTGCGGCCGAACCGGATGGGGAGGCGTGCTTGCGCCGATGCGCCTGCCCGACAGTGTCCTGAGCCATGATCTTTTTGGGATCGAAGGAATCCATGAACTCCTCGTCCCCGTCGAAGAGGGCCTTAGTTAGGGCCGCCCGCGGCCCCATGCGCTGCCACTTGGCCACCTCGGAAAGGGGTTTGCGCAGCTCCTCGAATTCCTCGCCAAGATCCCCGTTGAGTTCCTCCTTGGCATTATGAATAGCCTTGCGTGCCGCATAGATCGCGGCGCGCACATCCTGGACGAGTCTCGGCAGCCGCTCCGGGCCGATCACGATGAGCCCCAGGATCAAGACGGTAAAGACCTCGGACCAACCAATACTTGATAGCAACACTCAACCCTTCCGCTTCAGCGCGGACCAGTATTTTTGCGCATGGTACGTACGAATACCTCCAGCTTATCCAGCATCGTCTCCGGCCGCGGCGTCGGCACCGCCTCCGCACCGGGGCCCGGGGCGCAGGCCCCCTTGGCGATATCGTGCAGCCGCCCCAGCAGCTCACTGGGCGGGCGAACATCCGGGGTCCAGTTGGCCTCGTGGAGGGCCTCGGCGGCGAGGCGCTGTCGATGCACCTCACTACGGCATTCGCCGCACTGCACGAGGTGAACACGGGCGCGATGCAAGGCGGTGGCACCCAGCTCACCGTCGACAAAGGCCGCAACCACCTCCGGATTGAGATGATCCACCGAGGCAAACACCCGGGGACGCCTCCCATGCGGCCGTCCCCCGCGCTGCTCCCGCTCGTGCGTATCAAAGCTCATGGTGCCCAACGCTACCCCTCAACGCTCACCTAGCGCTGCGCTGCTGGCAGCAGCAACCGCGCATCCTCGCTGCCCTTTGCCGCAGTCTCCAAGCTTGCGCGCAGCTGGGAACGCCCCCGATGAATCCGAGAACGCACCGTACCCATCTTGACTCCCAGGGTGTCGGCGATCTCCTCGTAGGTCATGCCCACCACATCGCATAGCACCACGGCCACGCGGAAGTCCGGGACCAATCGATCCAGGGCCTCCTGAAGCACCGGGTTGAGGTGATTGACGTGATAAGCCTGCTCGGGGGTCATGTCGGTGCCCGGCACTCGCTCGTAGTCCTCCGGCAGGGCCTCCATGCGGATCTTATTGCGGTGGCGCACCATGTCGAGGAAGAGATTAGTGGTGATCCGATGCAGCCAACCCCGGAAGGTTCCCGGCTGATAGTTCTTCAGGGAGCGGAACACGCGCATAAAGGTCTCTTGAGTAAGGTCCTCGGCATCGTGCCGATCGCCGCTGAGGCGATAGGCCAGGCGATAGACGCTATCCGCGTGTTCGGCCACCAGCTGGCTCCAGGAGGGCATGTCGCCCGTTCCCGCGTCGAACGCGGCGGTGCCCGTCAGCGCTTCCGTCTCCCCCGTGGCCTCGACGGCGATTATGGCGTCATCATCGCGTTGCGGCATCATCATGTGCTCTATCATGCCAAGTCGATCTCCTAAAGGCCATAGAGCCGCCGTAGAGATCGCTGTGAAGCATAGCCCACGTCCGCGTGCCCTTCCCCATGCCCCGATTCTGCGGCATAGACTAAAGCGCGTGACTGAAACAGCCTTCGATTCCCTCCGAGATTTCATCAACGCGCTCCCCACCGCCCGCAACGAGGGCCAGGAAGCGGGCATTGATGAGGTCATCGCCGCCGCGCGCCGCGACGCCGAGGAATACGGGTTGCACGCTCCGGACCACCTCACAGGGATGGTGTTGAGCACGCTGACGGCCTCCGGAAACACGGAGAAATCGACGGGGGCCATCGCGCTGACCCCGGCCCTGGCCGTGGTGGGCCTCTACTTGCTGCGCGGTATGCCCCACCAGGGCACGGTCACCTGCATCGACCCCGAGGCCGAGCACCAGCGCCAGGCCAAGGAGGCCTTTCGGGCGGCCGGCTTCGCCCCCGCGCGCGGCAGATTCCTGCCCTCGCGCCCCCTGGATGTGCTCTCCCGCATGGCCCCGACGAGCTATCAGCTCGTCTATGCCGAGGTCGATCCGGTGGATCTGCGCGCGGTGATCGACGCTGCCTGGCCTCTGCTCGTGCCCGGCGGCACGCTCGTGCTCGCGGACGCGTTGCTCGATGCCACGGTGGGCGATGCTTCCCGCAAGGATCAAGCCACCGTCGCCGCCCGTGCCGCCCAGGCACACCTGGATTCCCTGGGCGATCGCGCCCTGGTCGCCCACCTGCCCTTCGGCGCCGGGATGACACTCGTGACGCGACTTTCTTAGCATTCCTCGCCCGGGCTCGTGCAGGAATCCTCCGGCGTGACTATCCTCGGGCGACATGGGAACGGAAAGACACTTCCCCACGCAGCGGCATACGATTTTCCACAACTCGCTCATGACGGCCCTTCTGGACGGCATTTACGACGGCGAAATGACCGTGGGCGAACTACTCGGCCACGGCAACTTTGGTATCGGCACTTTCGATGCCCTCGACGGGGAGATGATCGTGCTCGACGGGGTGTGCTACCAGGTGCGCGGCGACGGCAGCGCGCGGCGAGCCGACCTCGATCAGCGATCACCCTTTACCGTCATGACCAATTTTGTTCCCCACATCACCGCCACCCCACCGCCGGGTTTATGCCGCTCGGAACTCGCCGGTTTCATCGATGAGCTGCAGCCCAGTGAGAATTATATGTACGCAGTACGCATTAGCGGGGTCTTCAACGAGGTCACGGTGCGCACCGTAACCAGGCAGTCTAAGCCGTACCGACCCATGGTCGAGGCCACCGGTGACGACTCCGAACTGTGTTTCCGCAACGTCGAGGGGGTCATCGGCGGTTTTCGCACCCCGGTGTATGAAAAAGGCATCGGAGTGCCCGGCTGCCACGTGCATTTCATCGATGCTCAGCGCGGCAGCGGCGGGCATGTTTTGGATTTCACCCTGGCCTCCGGAGAAGTGGAGCTATGCTCCGGCACGGATCTTGCTCTGCGACTCCCGCTGACCACCGACTTCTCCCAGGCCGCCCTCGCCCCGGACGATCTAGACCAGCAGATTCACACCACCGAGATCAAGAAATAACCGGATTACCACCCGATCAACGAAAGGCGCTCTTTACCATGAGCATCGAGCACTACCGCCCCGAACTCCATCTCACCGCCGAGGCCGGCATCCTCGAAGCCCCCGCCGCCATCCTCCTCGACGGCAATACCTGGCACGCCTTTCACCAATACCGTCCCCACCCCCACGCTCCCTCCCGATGGGGGCACCAGTTCTCCGAGAACACCCCCTACGAATGGGAAGAATGCGACGACGTGCTGGCCCCCGCCGAGAGCGAGACCAAGGTGCGCGCCGGCTCCATCGCCGCCCTCGACGGTGGGGTGAACCTGTACTTCACCTCGGTGGCCCAGCAGGACGAGTCCCAGCAACGCACGGAGATCCACTTAGCGCGCATCGATCACCTGCCCGCCACCACCACCGATCTCTCCGACGACCCCCTGGCCGTGGACTCCCACGTGCGACGGCTGGGCCGCGTGGTGGGCGACGACGCGGGTGCCGAGGCCGGCATGACCAATTTCCGCTCCCCCTGCGTGGTGCCGGATTGGGTTACCGACGACGACCGCGACGAGGGACACGCGGGATGGCTCATGCTGGCGGTCACCGGGACGATGGATCGCCCCGCCCTGGCGATGCTTCATTCCGAGGACGGAGAGCAATGGGCGCTTCAGGGGGCACTGCGTTTTTCCGGCGACACCGGCATCGATCCCCAGGCCCGCATCGTCTCCCCGCGCATCCTGCGGCTGCGCGACGAGGTGGACGGCCAGATCCGCGACGTTCTGCTGGTGACCCTTGAAAGCCAGGGCGTCGATGTCTCCGGATACCTCGTGGGCCACCTGCACCAGGCCGTCTTCACCGTGAGCAGCCCCTTCCGCCGCATCGACTACGGCCACGATTTCACCCGCCCGCGCAACACCGCCTTTACCCCCGGCACGATCTCCGAGGACGCCCGCTTCGATCGCGCCGCCCTCGTCGGCCACCTCAACGGCGTGGGCCGCCTCGACGACGCCACAACACACCGCAGCCTCACCGCCGAGGGCTGGGCCAACGCCATGTCCATCCCGCGCGTGGCTACCCTCCAAGGCGGGATCCTATTTCAGACACCCGCGGCGGGACTCGTAGAACAGATCACCCACACCCAGCGCGCCCAATCTTGGACGGGACTGTGCGAGGTGCCCGAGGGGGCGGAGATCGGCGTGGAGATCCTCGATGCCACCGGAAACGTAGCCGCCCGCATTGCCCACCGCGGTTCCACCCTGATGCTGGATCGCTCCATGAATCCGCACCACGCAGGGGACGCGCCGGCTGTCGCGGATCTCGCCGAGGGCGATTCCGATTCCCTGACCATCATCGTGGACGGCTCCACCGTGGAGGTCTTTGCTGACGGCGGGGCGGTCTCCATGGCCAGCCGCGTCTACATTGACGGCGGCTGCTCGGAGATCCTCGTGGCCGAGTCGGGAACCGCCCGGGTGGAGCGTAGCTTCCGCCGCTCCGCGGGATCCCTGGATTCCTCCCAGCTGCCCGACTGGGCCGAGGATGAGCTAGACGCACAGTTCTAGGCGTCCCCCGTCTTTAGGACGATGCCCGGCCCAGGCGTGTGATGGTGGCGCGGGCCGTCACCGTCATCGTGGGGGGTAGGGCCGAGATTCGGCGCTGTAACTCCCCCGGTGCTATGTGACGCGCCGAGGGACTCATGCCAATCTGCGCAGCAATGGAATCCTGATCCAGCGTCATGGGGAACTCGATGGTGCGGGGGCTATCCACCGGAGTGAGGTGCCCCGCCGCCTGCTCGATGAGGCGATCGACCTTCCCCTTTTCCACGTCGATGATCCCCAGGGGTTCCCGCAGCTCCGCGAGGTGCCCGGTATCGGCGGTCAGCACCACCACCTCACCGCGCTCGGTGAGCACGCGCGCGAACTCCTCCGCGTTGCGCGGGGCGAAAATCACAGTGATCACGTCCACCGACGCATCGCGAAGCGGCAGGCGCGACCACGCATCGGCCACCACCGCGCCCACCCTCGGGTGGCACTTGGCCAGGTGCTTAGCCGCAGGAACGGAAACGTCTAACCCCACCCCTCGTGCCCCCACCACGGTGTCGAGGGTATGCGCGAGATAATAGCCGGTACCCGCTCCTACCTCGCAGATCACCGGCTCGGCGGCGTCGGGCACCTGGGCGGCGTCGAGGGCATCATCCACGGCGTGGGTCACGGCCTCCACAAAGGGGGCAAAGTGGCCCCCACCAAGGAAAGTCTCGCGGTTGCGGACCATCTCCATATCGTCGCCGGAATGGCGCAGACCACCGCCCCCGGCAAGGGTGACGTAGCCCTGGCGCGCGATGTCATAGCTATGGCCGGACTCGGATATGAGGCATCGAAAGTCCTCATCCCCGCGCAGCGGGGTTCCATCGATGGGGTCGGCCAAGACATCAACGACGTCGTGCAGCATAGGGATGACTACTCCTGTCCGAGGATCGTGGGTGACTCTTCCCACAGGATAGAGGGTGAGGTTACTGGCCGGAATCAGCGGCCTGGCTAAGCAGCTCCCCCAGCTCCGCTGCCTCCTCGGAGGACATCTCCACGACGAGCCTGCCGCCCCCGTCGGAGGGGATGCGCATCACGATCTTGCGGTTTTCCACCACGGCTTCCATCGGACCGCCGCCGGTACGCGGCTTCATCGCTGCCATTTCACCAAGGCTCCTTGCGTCTTCCTTCAGGTACCCCACTAAGCCTAGTCGCTCTTACCCTGCTCGCGCTGGGCCTCCCGCTCCTCTAATGCCTCGATGCGCTGCCATAGGGTCTCGATGACCTCGTCCACCTGATCCGGGCGATAACCGCGAATAACCAGGTCAAAGCGCACGTCATCGAGCTCGCCACGGCTCAGGGCCGCCCGATTGTGCTCGCGCACCGACGAGGTGTTCACCACCGGGGCCTCTACCTCGCCGCGCCCGAAGATTCGCCCCCATGCCCACGTACTGACCACGGTGAGCGCACACAGCACCACGATCAAGAGCATCCACATGAGAAACATCATGCTTCCAGACTCCTCACGGTCGCACTCGGCAGCGTAGAAAGCGGCGGCCGTTGGTCCACCCGCGCCTCCCCCACCCCGGCACGCTCCAGGATCGTGGCGGTCACCACGTGCGCCATCGGCCCCAGCTCCGCCAACGGGCGATTCCGGTGGTGGCGTACCCCCAAGTCCACCTGGGCGATAGCGGCTGCGCCGTGGTGGCGGGCGACGTCGATGAGCAGTCCCGCCTCCACGCCGTACCCGCCCACGAAGGGCAGGTTCCGAGCGGTACGACGGCGCAGGGCATACTCCCCGCCGAGGGGCTGCTTCATGGCGCGCAGATCGGGGAACAATGCCGCCAGGAGCGGCTTGGCCGTCAGCTCGGTAACCCGACCGCCGGAGCCCACCCTCCCGTGGAGCGCCCGGGCGTAATGAGCCTTGACCATCTGCACATCGGGATCGGCAAAGGGGAGACTCAGCGCGCGCACCATGCCCGGTTCGGCGGCGGTGAGGTCGGCATCAAGAAAGACCACGATCTCACCGGTGGCGGCGGCCACTCCGCGCCACAGCGACTCCCCCTTACCCGGCGCCGGAGGCACCTCGGGAAGAACCTCGCGCCAATTGATCACCCTGGCCCCGGCTTCGGCTGCGCGGCAAGCGGTGGCGTCCCGGGAGTCGGCGTCGATCACCAGCACTTCTCGGGGGGCGTCGGCCAGAGCCGCGCGTACCACGCTGGCCACCGTGGCTTCTTCGTTAAGCGCGGGAATCACCACGCTCACCTCGTCGAGCCGAGCACTCATGCCAGGCCCCGCATGGTCGATAGCGGCGCCATCCGACCCTGAATGGCCGCGACCATGCGGATCACGTCCAGGGTCTGGGCCACCTCGTGCACCCGAAAGGCCGCCACCCCGTGCTGAGCCGCCCATGCGGTGGCCGCGAGGGTGCCGGCCACGCGCTCGCGCACGGGCCGATCCACGGTCTCGCCCACGAAATCCTTATTAGACAGGGCCATGAGCACCGGCCAACCGGTGTCCACCAGCTCGGCGACCCGGCGCAGCAACTCCAGCCCATGGAAAGAGTTCTTGCCGAAGTCGTGGGTGGGATCGATAAAGATCCTATCCGCCGGGACGCCGCAGGCCACGGCACGCTCGGCCAGACGCGTGGTTTCCGCAATCACGTCGGCCACCACGTCATCGTAGTGCACCCGGTGCGGACGGGTGCGCGGCGTGGCACCACCCGTGTGCGAACATACGTAACCCACCGCGTGAGCGCCCGCCACCTCCACGAGCTCGGGATCGGCCCCAGCCCAGGTATCGTTGATCAGCCCCGCTCCGGCCGCGATGGCCTCCTGCGCAACCTCGGCCCGCCAGGTATCCACGGAGATCAGGGCCTCCGGGTGCCTGCGGTGCAGCCGCTCGATCACGGGGATGATGCGGCGAGCCTCCTCGCGGGCGTCTACCTGCGGTCCCGGTCCCGCCTTCACCCCGCCGATATCGATGATGGACGCCCCCTGGGCCAGCATCTCCTCCGCGCGCTCCAGCGCCTCCTCGTGGCGGTAGGTAGCGCCGTGATCGTAAAAGGAATCGGGCGTGCAATTGACGATCGCCATGACCTGAGGGATCGCCGGGTTCGTCTCCGTATGCGTCATGCTTGCACACCCTCCTTGTTCTCCTCGTGCACCGCGCGGATATGCGCCACGGCCTCGGCCACGGAATCCGTGACGAAGAAAAGATCACCGTCACCGGGCGCCATCATCTTCTCCTCCACCAGGCGGGTGGTGATCCACTCGATCAGCCCGCCCCAGTACCGCGTGCCCACGAGCACAATGGGATAGTTGCGTATCTTCCCGGTTTGCACCATACACAACACCTCGAAGAGCTCATCGAGGGTGCCCAAACCGCCCGGCAGGCAAACAAAACCCTGCGAGTACTTGAGAAACATTGTCTTGCGGACGAAAAAATAGCGGAAGTTAAGACCCACGTCCACCCACTCGTTGAGCCGCTGCTCGTGGGGCAGCTCGATACCCAGGCCCACGGACAGGCCGCCGGCCTGGCGCGCGCCCCGGTTAGGCGCCTCCATCAAGCCCGGCCCGCCCCCAGTGATCACGGCGTAGTTCGCCTCCGCGAGAGCGCGGCCGAGTTCGATACCCAAGGCGTAGTAGGGGTGTTCGCGGGCCACCCGCGCCGACCCAAAGACGCTGACTGCAGGCGGAAGATCGGCCAGCGCGTCGAAGCCAGACACGAACTCGGACTGGATGCGCAGGATCCGCCAGCAATCCAGATGCCTCTCCTCACGACCGGCCCCCAGCTCCAGTAGGCGCTGATCGTACGTGGATTCCTGCTGTCCGGTGGAACGCAGCAAAAGCGGGCCGCGCAGGGTCCGACCGCCCGCCGCGGATGATGATGGGCCGCGCCGAGCCTCGTGCTGTCTTTCTTCCATCTTGTCTGACACAACTTCCGAACCTAGCCGATAGCGCTGCCCCACGCCTCTCCCCGAGCACGCGGCGTCGAACTGACCACAGCTACCCGCAGACCCGAACCCCGGGGCACCCGATGGCTCACACTTCGCCGTCGATGGTCCCCGCCGTGAGATACCGCCGCAGCACGGCCGAGACCTCACGGATCTGTTCCACCGGGCACTGCTCATCCTTCTTATGGGCATAGCCGGGATCGCCGCAACCAAAGTTCACCGCCGGAATCCCCAGTTGGCCGAAGCGCGACACATCGGTCCAACCGTATTTTGCCCGCACCCGTCCGCCTACGGCCCGCACCAGATCCCGCGCTGCCGGGGCGGCCAAACCCGGCGCGGCGGCCGCAGCCACGTCGTCCACCTCGTAGCTCAGGTTATCCTCCCCCTCGATGGCCAGCACGTCCAGCAGGTGTTCCATCGCCTGCTCACTGCTACGATCGGGGGCAAAGCGGAAGTTCACAAAGAACCATGCGTCGTCAGGAACCGTGTTATTGGCCACACCCGCCTCCATCCGCACCACGTTGAGGCCCTCTCGATACACGCAACCATCAAGCTCGACTGCATCGCGCGGGGTATAAGCGGCAATGCGCCCCAACACCGGGCTCAGGCGATGAACGGCATTATCGCCCAGCCACGATCGCGCCGAGTGAGCGCGGGTGCCGGTGGCCCGAACACGTAGCCGGATCGAACCCTGGCAGCCCGCCTCGATCACGCCACCGGAGGGCTCCCCTAAGAGGGCGAGATCGCCGCGCAACCAATCGGTATGCGCCTCGGCAAGGTGGCCTAAGCCGTTGAATTCGGTGGCCACCTCTTCCCCCTCGTAGGCGATAAAGGTGAGGTCGTGGCGCAGGGAATCGGCGACGGCCAGCGTGGCAAAGACCTGCGCATAAACCGCCAGGCCGGACTTCATGTCCACCGTTCCGCAGCCAAAGAGGGTATCGCGGCCCTGGGCATCCCGACCCCGGCGGTGGGGAACGTTATCGGCCAGGGGCACCGTGTCGATATGCCCGGCCAGGATCACCCGGGAGCCCAGGCCGCGGTGGGTGCGCGCCAACACGTTGTTGTGGTAGCGCAGCACCTCCACCTCGTCGGGCACGGTGCCGCGCAGCGCGCTTTCCAACGCGTCGGCAATGGCGGTTTCTTGGTGAGAGGGACTGGCGATGTCCACGAGCGCCGCGGTCAGGGCGACGGGGTCTCCGGTGAGATCGAGGCGTGGCGGTGAAGTATTCATGCTCACCGAGGGTAGAGGCGCGAACGGAAGGATGCCGTTTTACCCCCGCTTCATCCTCCTTGTTCGAATAAACGGGGGCACCCGGTATGTGGTGGTCACGCGGCGGTTATACAGTTTGTTCATGTCCGCCTCGACGAACACCGGCCTGGGCCACGGCCTGCGTACCCGCCACCTCACCATGATGGGTCTTGGCTCCGCCATCGGTGCGGGCCTCTTCCTGGGCACCGGCGTGGGCATCCGCGCCGCCGGCCCCGCGGTGCTGCTCGCCTACCTCGTCACGGGGATCATCACCGTGCTCATCATGCGCATGCTCGGGGAGATGGTAGCCGCGCGCCCCTCCTCCGGCTCCTTTTCCGACTATGCCGAGCAGGCCTTCGGCCGCTGGGCCGGTTTCAGCGTGGGCTGGCTCTACTGGTTCATGATGGTGATGATCATGGGTGCGGAGATGACCGGCGCCGCCGCCATCATGGCCTCCTGGTTTGGGCTGCCCGCCTGGGTTCCTGCGCTCGTCTCCGTGGCCATCCTGGCGGCGGTGAACCTCCTATCCGTGCGGGGCTTTGGGGAGTTCGAGTTCTGGTTCGCCTTCCTCAAGGTTGCAGTCATCCTCGCTTTTCTCCTCATCGGCGCCCTACTGGTCTTCGGCCTGCTTCCCGGCCACGACCCCGTGGGCACCCAGCACTTCCTTGGCGATCATGGCTTCATGCCGCACGGCTGGTCCGGGGTAGCCGCCGGCCTACTCGCCGTGGCCTTCGCCTTCGGCGGCATCGAAATGGTGACCATCGCGGCCGCAGAGTCTGAGGATCCGCAGCGTTCCATCACCACGGCGGTCAATTCCGTGATCTGGCGCATCGGCATCTTCTACCTCGGTTCGGTACTCGTGATCGCCTTCCTCCTCCCCTTCGATTCCCTCGGCGGGGCCACGAGCGCCGCGGAGTCCCCCTACACCCTGGTGCTGGAGCAGGCGCGAATTCCCGGGGTGGTGGGATTCATGGAGGCCGTGATTGTGGTGGCTCTCCTTTCCGCTTTTAATGCGCAGCTCTACGGATCCTCGCGCCTGTGTTATTCCCTAGCCGAGCGCGGCGACGCCCCCGCCCTCTTTGCACGCACGGGGGAAAATCGAGTGCCCACCCCCGCCCTGGTGCTTTCCGTGATCTTCGCCTTCGCCTCGGTGGTCCTGCAGTGGTGGAACCCCACCGGCCTGCTGGACTTCCTGCTCAACGCCGTAGGCGGGTGCCTGGTGGTGATCTGGGTATCCATCATCGCGTCCTACCTGCGCCTGCACCCGAGGCTCGTGCGCAATCGAGAAATTTCCACCGTGCGGATGTGGGGATACCCCTGGGCTGCCTGGGCTACCCTGCTGGCGGTGGCGGCCATCGTGGCGCTCATGCTTGCCGATGCCGCAGCACGTACCCAAATTTATGCCGTGGCGGTGATCTGCGGCGTCATCGTGTCGATGGCGTTTCTCACGCGCCGAGCGGCTACATTAACCGGAACCCACGAGAACGACGCAACGCGCCACTGGCAACGATAAGGACGATGCATGACTAACAGCAATGACGCAACGACGCTAGGAAGCGGATTAAAAACCCGCCACCTCACCATGATGGGTCTTGGGTCCGCCATCGGCGCGGGCCTCTTCCTGGGCACCGGCGTGGGCATCCGCACCGCCGGCCCCTCCATTCTCCTCGCCTACCTCATCGCCGGGGCCGTGGTCATGGCCGTGATGTACATGCTCGGGGAGATGGCTGCCGCCCGCCCCGCGCCCGGTTCCTTCGCCACGTACGCCCGGGCCGCCTTTGGCTCGTGGGCGGGTTTTACCCTGGGATGGCTTTTCTGGTTCATGATGATCATGGTGCTGGGTGCGGAAATGACCGGCGCCGCCGCCATCATGGCCTCCTGGTTCGGGGTGGAGCCCTGGATTCCCGCGCTCGTATGCGTCACCTTTTTTGCCATCGTCAATCTAGCCAAGGTCAGCGGCTTTGGGGAGTTCGAGTTCTGGTTCGCCTTCCTCAAGGTCAGCGTGATCATCGCCTTCCTCCTCATCGGCGCCCTGTTGATCTTCGGTCTGCTCCCCGGCCACGACTTCGTGGGCACGCAACACTTTCTTGGCGACGGCGGCTTCATGCCGCACGGGATTCCCGGCCTAGCCGCGGGCCTGCTCGCCGTGGCCTTCGCCTTCGGCGGCATCGAGATCGTCACCATCGCGGCCGCGGAATCCGAGGATCCGCGCCGCGCGATCAAGACCGCCATCCGCTCTACCCTGTGGCGCATCGGCGTGTTCTACCTCGGTTCCGTCCTGGTCATCACGTTCTTACTACCCGCCACGCAGATTGATGCCGCGGAGACGGCCGCGGAATCCCCCTTCACCCAGGTGCTCGCGATCGCCGATATCCCCGGCGTGGTGGGATTCATGGAGGCCGTGATCGTCATCTCTTTGCTCTCCGCCTTCAACGCGCAGATCTACGCGAGTTCCCGCATGGCGTATTCCCTCGCCGCGGAGGGTAACGCCCCGGCCCGCCTGGGTAAGCTCAGCAAGGATAACGTGCCCTTCCGCGCGGTGCTGCTCTCGGTGGCCTTTGCCTTCGTCTCGGTGGGCCTGCAGTGGTGGAACCCCACCGGCCTGCTGGACTTCCTGCTCAACGCCGTGGGCGGCATCCTCATCGTCATCTGGATCATGGTGGCGGCCAGTTACCTCAGGCTCCATCCGAGGCTAGAGCGCAACGGTGAGCTCACCACGGTGCGGGTGTGGGGTTACCCCTGGCTGGGGTGGGCCACCATCGCCGCTCTGCTGGCCTTTGTGGCGCTCATGCTCTTCGATGATGGCTCCCGAGCCCAGATTTTCTCCGTGCTCGTCATGATAGCCGCGCTCATCGTCGTATCCTTTGCCCTCCGCCACAGGGACTCTCGGGTAGGTTCAAAGGCATGACTTCTGCTTCAGCTCAAGGAATAGCCACCCTCACCCACGACGGTACCGTGCTCGACGTCTGGTTCCCCGCCCCCAGGCTCCACGACGCTCCGCTCACCGCGGGCACCGACCGCCTCGACGAGGCCCCGGCTCACCTCGTGGCGCTGACCGGACCGGATGAGGATCGCGGCGTGGCTCGCGTCGCGGTGGAAACACGCATCGCCTCCCTCGACGACACCCCCATCGACGCCTACGACGCTTACCTGCGCCTGCATCTACTCTCCCATCGACTCGTACGACCACACGGGCAAAACCTCGACGGCATCTTCGGCCTCCTGGCCAACGTGGTGTGGACGAACTACGGCCCGTGCGTTCCCGCCGATTTTCAGATGGTGCGTGCCCGCTTGGCCGCCCGCGGCCCGGTGACCGTGTACTCCGTGGATAAGTTCCCCCGCATGGTCGATTACGTGGTTCCCACGGGGGTACGCATCGGCGACGCCGATCGGGTACGTCTCGGCGCACACCTCGCCGAGGGCACCACCGTCATGCACGAGGGCTTCGTGAACTTTAACGCGGGCACCCTGGGGAACTCGATGGTCGAGGGGCGCATTTCCGCCGGCGTAGTCGTGGGAGACGGATCCGACGTGGGCGGCGGTGCTTCGATCATGGGGACCCTCTCCGGCGGCGGAAAGGAAGTCATCTCCATCGGCGAGCGCTGCCTGCTGGGAGCCAACGCTGGCGTGGGCATCTCCCTGGGCGACGACTGCGTGGTGGAGGCGGGTCTTTACGTCACCGCCGGAACCAAGGTGTCCGTCTTCGGGGCGGTCGCTCAGGCCGCGGGCGTACCCGAGGGTTCCGCGGTGAAGGCCGCCTCGCTCTCCGGGGCCTCTGGCGTGCTCTTCCGCCGCAATTCCGTCTCCGGGGCGGTGGAGGCTACCTCGTACGCCTCGTCTGTGTCTCTCAACGAGGAGCTGCACGCCAACTAGGCAGCCTTCCGATTGCGGGCCGCACTCGGCGCTGACGCGCCGGGGCGGTCTTTTTCTCACCTCACATAGGAAAGAAATCTAGATACATAGACAAGAACATTTTACAATCTGCCTCATAAACTAGATTAAGGAGGCGCAAACGTGACGGACCTGCCCGCAAACCTGGTGCGCAAGTATCGCCGCTGGAACGAGCTTTCCCAGGCCGAGCTCGCCCAGCGCATGGGGGTCTCGCGGTAAACCATCGCCAACATCGAGCGGGGCAACTATTCCCCCTCGGTGCACCTGGCCATGGCGATCTGTAGCGAGCTCCACCGCACCGTCGAGCACGTCTTCGGCAACCCCGATACCCCACCCTCCTCCAAACAGGAGCCCCCCTCATGAGCTATGCAGATTACGTGATCCGCCGTCAGGAACGGCTCGTTGACGACGAATTCGAGCGTGCCATGCTACACAAGGCCTCGACGGTATCGCTGGCCTATAGCTACTGGCTATCTTTGACCATCACCGCCACCCTCGCGTGGCTCCTCCCCGGGGATCACGCCTATCTCAGCCTCGTGGCTCTCCTGCCCGCCCTGTTCTCCCCACTCGGAGGTCTGCATTGGTTGCGCCGCACCACGCCCCGCCCGCGCTATCAGCGCAACAGCACGCCGGAGTGCATCGCGGCGGTATTCATCTTCATCGTCATATGCAACGGGTATCTTCCACAACGCTGGCACGCCCAAAGACTGGTTCTCGTTCATCGTTCCCATGCTCGGTGGATTAGCCGGAGCCTATAGCGCCTACACGTACTCCGAGGCCCGCCGTGAGAAGGACAGGCGCGCCCTCGACCGTCGAATCGGGGAGGATGCCTAAACCCGGGCGACAGGTTCCTGCTCGGCCACCACGGCAACCGCCGGAGGCCTGCCGCGGAAAGTCCAGATCTTGTTGAGCACGAAGTTCACCGGCATGGCCACCACGATGGAGATCGCCGTAGCCCAGTAGAACTTGGTGCGCAGGCCCGTCGAATCGTCAAAGACCTCGGTGGGCAGTGCGATCGGGGAGGCGGGATTCATCAAGAAAGTGGCCACGATGCTGCTGACCACCAGGGCGCTCAGGCCCGTGAGGAGGAAGGGAAAGAAACCGCGCCACCAGCCCTCGGTGCGCACCGACCGAAACGTCCACACCCGGTTGAGCTGGTAGTTCCAGGTGTTGGCGAAGAGAAACCCAATCACCATGAAGATATGGAACCAACGAATGTGAAACTGCGTACCCAACAGGTTGAGGAAGGCATCGTGTTCAGAGATCCCCGCCGTCCACCCGGCGACCTTCTTCGACATCGCGGTGACCGCCAAGTTCACCAACGTACCGGAGCCACCGATGATCCCGAAGGTAAGAAATTGCTGGACGTTCCGGGAAAGACGCCCGGAGGGACTACCTAGATGCACTGCGATCGGGCCTCGATTCCACAAGAAATACTGACCGACCCATTCTAGCCGCTGAAGACTCAGGCACCTAGCCTGGCCGCGGCGGCCTCGATGCGTTCGTCGGTGGCGGTGAGCGATATTCGCACGTGGCGTTGCCCCGCCGGGCCGTAGAAGGAACCAGGGGCCACCACAATTCCCCGCTCGGCCAGCCAGTCCACGGTATCCCAGCAGTCCTCCCCCCGCGTGGCCCAAAGGTAGAGCCCGGCCTGGGAATGTTCGATAGTAAAGCCCGCCTGAGAAAGCGCACGCAGCAGCACGGCACGACGGGAGGCGTAGCGCATCTTCTGCATCTGCTCCTGGGCGTCTTCTTCCAGGGCCGCGGTCATCGCTGCCTGGATGGGATGGGGCACAATGAGGCCCGCGTGCTTACGCACGAGGGTCAGTTCCCCGATCAGGCTTTCATCCCCCGCCAGGAACCCGGCGCGGTAGCCGGCAAGGTTGGAGGTCTTGGACAAGGAGTGAATCGCTAGCAGGTTACGGTGATCGCCATCGCACACTTCGGGGTGCAGGATGGACAGCGGTCGGTGGGCATCGTCCCATCCCAGGCCCAGGTAGCATTCGTCGGAGGCCACGATGACGTTGCGCTCGCGAGCCCACTGCACCACCTTGCGCAGGTGCTCCACCCCCAGCACCCTGCCGGTAGGGTTAGACGGGGAGTTGAGGAAAAACAGGCCCGGTGTCTGCGGGCCGAGGGCCACCGTGGAATCGGTACGCACCGTCGGGCATCCCGCCAGGCGCGCGGCCACCTCGTAGGTGGGATAGGCCAGCTCCGGGATCACCACCACGTCCCGCTCGCCAAGCCCCAGGGCCGTGGGAAGCCAGGCGATGGCCTCCTTGGTGCCCACGACGGGCAACACGGCGGACTCGCTGAGACCCATCGCCCCATAGCGGCGCACGACGGAGTCCACGATGGCCCGCCGCAGCCGCGGGGTGCCGACGGTCTGAGGGTAGCCCGGGTAGGCCGCGGACTCCGCCAGGGCCAGCTGAATCCCCGGGGCCACCTCGTCCACGGGGGACCCAACGGAGAGGTTCACGATCCCCTCGGGGTGCTCGGCGGCTTTCTGCTTGGCGGGAACCAGGGTGTCCCAGGGGAAGTCGGGCAGGGTGGTTCCAAGCGGAATACGGGTCATGGCGGGCCTTTTCTTGTGGGCAGATTAATCGGCGTTTTGCGGCGGGAGGGCGGCGATCAGCGGGGCATCAAAGTCTTGCGGTCCCAGCTTTTGCGCCCCGCCCGGAGAGCCGAGGTCGTCAAAAAAGGCCGCGTTGGCGTCGTTGTAATCCAGCCACTCGTCGGGCACGTCGTCCTCATAGAAGATGGCCTCCACCGGGCAGGCCGGCTCGCAGGCACCGCAATCGACGCATTCATCGGGGTGGATGTACAGGGAGCGCTTGCCCTCGTAAATGCAATCCACCGGGCACTCCTCCACGCAGGCGCGGTCCATGACATCCACACAGGGCTGTGCGATCGTATAAGTCATCGTGTATCGGGTACTCCAGTTACGGGAAACAGGCGCTGCTCCGCCAGGGGCAACGCCGGAAAGCAGTGACAACTGCCTAGTATGTCACCTCCGCAGCACCAGCGGCCAACCGCCTCCGGCCATTCCCGCGATGAGCAGCGCGATGCTGCGAATATTATTCCCCACCAGCTGATCCCCGCTCATGGCCACCCATGCGGTCAGGGCGACGTAGCCCAGCAACCACGTCCACAGGGGTATCCCGGCCACCGCGGCATTGCGCGTCCACAAGAGCGCCGTGCGGCTGAGCACCCGGTTGAAGGCAAAGGCCACCAGTATCGTATAAGGAAAGGCCACCCTGGCCCCGCCGGGCAGCGCGATCCAGGTACCCAGGTAGATCACTTCGAGGACCACCGAGAGCAGCGCGCCCAGCGCTAGCCAGAACAACCCCAGGGCCGCCTCGCCGCAGGAGAAATCGGTGCGGGTGAAGCGTCGATCACTCATCGACCATCATCTTCCCACCAGCGCCGACCCCCGAGGGCGATCTCACCGCACCCCACCGCGTAGTGCTCCCGCCACGTCAGGGGCTGGGCAATGAGGTTGGAGAGAGCAAAAACGTGCGCGGCCGGGCCAGGGTGTCGCACCGTGGCATAGGCCGCGCACGGGTTGGTCTCGCTCACGGAGCCGTCGGCCAGCCACAACTGGGTGGCGTGCGCGCGCATGGCCGCGGCCTTGGCGGCCATCTCCCCCGCCGTCAACGTGAGCGCCACCTCCGCGCGATCCACCGCCGCGATCTCCCCGGGTCGGGGCCGACGCCATCCCGAGGGAATGGTCTCGATGGCGGCCAGGCCCGCCTGAAGCTCCGAGTCCAGGGTCACGGCCCACGCGATACCCGGTACCGGAACCCGACGGGTCGCAGCATGGGCGATCTGGTGAGCGCGAATATGATCCGGGTGTCCGTAGCCGCCATCGGGGCCGTAGGTCATGAGTAGGTCGGGGCGCAGTCGTTCCAGGATCCCCACGAGGTCGTCCACCGCGTCGTCGCCGGAGGCGGTAAAGGCCCGCGGGTGCGCCGCGGCCGGGGTGCCCGCCATCCCGGAGTCCCGATATTTTCCTGCGGCGCCCAAAAACTCCCCCCGTACCCCCAGGCGCGCCAGGGATTCGCGCAGCTCTGCGATGCGGAACCCGCCGAGCTGATCCGCCCGCTCGGCCACCAGGTTTCCGTAGGGGCGGCCGATCACCTCGCCGTGCTCCCCCAGCGTGCAGGTGACCACAGTCACCTCTGCGCCCAGGCGGGCCAGCCGGGCCAAGGCCCCACCCGTCCAGATCGCCTCATCATCTGGGTGGGCGTGCACCGCCACCACGCTCTTTCCCCGCAAGACATCCACTCGCGTCCTCCTCATCGCTTCGTCCACCGGGCCGCCGTTGCCAACCCCTGCCACTGCTCAGGAGCCTCGGGCAAGCCGTCTACCTCGGGCCCCGCCACCATCAGGTGCGTTTCCCGCAACAAGGGCACGCTGAGGTGTTCGTTATCCTCCACCGCGCGCAGAACCTCGGGGGATTCCCGACCCGCCAGCACGGCATTGACCACGTCCTGGGTCCGTGGGGAGCAGTACCCCGAGAGGTTACTCCCGCGCGCCACCCCTTCCGGGCAGGCGTACCTGCCGGCGGCCTCCAGCCCATCCGGCTGCGCAGCGCGCCACGATACCACGGCGTCCACCTCGCCCTCGCCAAGGCCCCGCGCCGCGACCTCGTCAAGATCCATGTTGACTGCATGGGCCGGTACCCCCAGCCGCACCAGACTATCGGCCAGGCCGCGCACAGCGGCCGCGGCCACGCCATCGGTGGGGTCCGCAGCCAGGCGCAACGGCTGGGCCGCCGCGCGCTGCCGGAGTAATTCGATCTTCTCCTCGGCTACTTCCGGCACCCGGTGCTCCGGCACCGCCACGTCCGCGCTGCGCCCCGCCGCCAGGCGGGCCAGGGCTGGGACGTCGATCAGCCCGAACAGCGTCTCGCGCAGGGCGACATCACCGAGGGTGGGCGAGTCCACGGAGGCGGTGAGCGCTAACTCCCGGCCCGTATCCGTGGTGTGCAAGCGGCTTCCCGGCACCAGGGAGAATGCCTGAACGGAGGTTTCCGCCGGAGTGATGTCCAGGTAGCTCAGTTGCTGGCTGCGCAGCTGATCGGCCCCCTCGGTGGTGCCGCGCACGGGGCGGAAGATCAGCAGCTCGGTCGCCGCCGGGTCGCTGCCCCAGAATCGATCGTTGCGGCTGAGTTCCACCGTGCCTCGGGCGCGATCCACCGCGCGCACCATGTAGCGCCCCGCCGAGGCCGGAATGGTCTCGCGCATTCCGCGCGCAAAATCTTTGCCCTGCATGAGGTGCGCGGGCAAGAGGTGGCTAAACAGCCCCTGCCACTGGGCTACCGGCTGGGAGAAGTCCACCTCCACGGTCTTACCGCCTCCGGTAATGCGCACATCCGCGATCGCCCGATAACCCGCCTCCCCGAGCACCCCCGGCGTGGTGCGCATGGACTGCCAGAGATACACGAAGTCGTTACCGCCGACCGGGGTGCCGTCGGACCACTGGGACTCCGAGGTGAGCACGTAGCGCACCGTCTGCGCCGCCCCCGGCGCGGCGGGCTCGATCTGCTCTGCGGAGACCACCAGATCCGGATTGGGCGCACCGGCCACAAAGACGGAGGGCAATACCAGGTCGGCCAAGGCCTCCACGAAAGGAGTGGAGTCCGTCAGGAGGTGCGGGTTAAAACCATTGCGCAGGGGATCGATCCCCACGCTCAACGACGTCCGCGCGGGTTCCTCCCGCGCGGAACGGGATGGAGCGGCGGTGGTGGTCGCCTCGCGGACGTCCTCCACCGGGGGCGGGCTGGGGTTAGCCGCGCAGCCCGCGAGCACACACGCCATCACCGAGGCTGCCACCGCACGCTTGTGTTTATTCACGAGGCTCACGCACAACCAGGCTAGCGCACCCAGGCCCAACGCTACTTGTTGCGCGCCTTCTCGCGGGCGCGGGCGCGGCCACGCTCCGTGGCGCCGAGCACCACCTTGCGCACGCGCAACACGTCGGGGGTTACCTCCACGCACTCGTCGCTGCCGCAGAACTCCATCGCCTCGTCCAGGGAAAGCGTGCGCGCCTTGGCGAGCGTGACGGTAGCGTCGGCGGTGGCCGAGCGCATGTTCGTCAGCTTCTTCTCCTTGGTGATGTTGATGTCCATGTCCTCGTCCCGGTTATTAGCCCCCACGACCATGCCCTCGTAGGTCTCCGCACCCGGCTCCACGAAGAAATCACCGCGATCCGCCAGCTGCGTCAGGGCGTAGGCGGTGACCTGCCCGGAACGATCCGCCACCAGGGAGCCATTGGGACGATCCTTGATCTCCCCCGCCCAGAGATCCATGCCGTCGGAATAGGAGTTGGCGATGCCGGTGCCGCGTGTCTCCGTCATGAAGGTGGTGCGGAAGCCGATCAGGCCACGAGCGGGAACGCGGTACTCCATGCGGATCCAGTCCGAGCCCGGCGTGGTGTCCATCGCCTGCATCTGCCCCTTGCGTGCCGCCATGAGCTGGGTGACCGCGCCCTGGTGCTCGGCGGGAATATCGATCACCATGATCTCGTAGGGCTCGTGGAGCTTGCCGTCGATGGTCTGGGTGACCACCTGCGGCTTGCCCACGGTCAGCTCGAAGCCCTCGCGGCGCATGGTCTCCACCAGCACGGACAGCGCCATCTCGCCGCGACCCTGCACCTCCCAGGCATCGGGGCGCTCGGTGGGCAACACGCGGATGGACACGTTACCGATGAGTTCTTGGTCCAGGCGCGCCTTGACCAGACGGGCGGTGAGCTTATCCCCGCCGCCGCGGCCCGCCATGGGCGAGGTATTCACGCCGATGGTCATGGAGATCGCCGGCTCGTCCACGGTGATCCTTGGCAGGGCCACTGGATTGTCCAGATCCGTCAGCGTATCGCCGATCATGATGTCGTCGATGCCGGACACCGCCGCAATGTCCCCGGCGATCACCTCGTCGGTGGGCACGCGATTGACGCCCTCGGTGCGCAGCAGCTCCGCGATCTTGACGTCCTTAACGTGCTGGTTGCCCTCCTCGTCGTAATGGATCCAGGCCACCCGCTGCCCTTTCTTGAGGGCGCCGGAGTGAATGCGCACCAGGCCGATGCGTCCCAGGAAGGACGAGGAATCCAGGTTGGTCACGTGGGCCTGCAGCGGGCCATCCAGGGTAGCAGTAGGCTCGGGCAGCACGTCGTAGATCACGTCGAAGAGCGCCTGAAGGTCCTCAGCATCCGGGACGTTGCCATCGCCAGGATTAACGGTGGAGGCCTTGCCCTCTCGGCCGGAGGCATAGAGCACCGGCAGATCGAGCAGCTGCTCGGCCGCGGCGGCGGCCTCCGGGTCATCCAAGCCCGCCGCCAGCTCCAGCAACAGATCCTGGGATTCTTCCACCACGGCATCGATCCGGGCGTCCGGGCGGTCGGTCTTATTCACCAGGATAATCACGGGCATTGTGGCCGCTAACGCCTTGCCCAGCACGAAGCGGGTCTGCGGCAGTGGTCCCTCGGAGGCATCCACCAACAGCACCACCCCGTCCACCATGGACAGCGCGCGCTCCACCTCGCCACCAAAGTCCGCGTGACCGGGGGTATCGATGACGTTGATGATGAGGTCGTCGCCGTCCTTCCCCAAGCCCTTGCGGCGGATGGCGGTGTTCTTGGCCAGGATGGTGATGCCCTTTTCCTTTTCCAGATCGCCGGAGTCCATCACGCGATCGGCGACCTCCTCATGCTCGCCAAAGACGCCGGACTGCTCCAGCATGGCATTAACAAGGGTGGTCTTGCCGTGATCCACGTGCGCGACGATGGCGACGTTACGGAACTCTGGGTGGCTCACTACGGGGGTACTCCTAGCACAAAAGGGAAATTGGTGAACTGAAGAAAGGTTACTCCCTGCGCGGCACCGACGCACGTCACGTTCGGCCCTCATCACCGGGGCGCTTGATCCCACTCCTCGCCCGCACTCACCCCAGGGGAGACAAACGGCCATCGCGATACTAGAGTGACAATAGTTGATTTCCCCACCGGAAGGTTTCCGCCTCGTGTCGCTCCCCCGTCGCCGCCTTGCCGCCGGTCTCACCGGCGCAATCGCCGCACTCGGTCTCGCCTTGGGTGCCCCCACCGCCGGGGCGCTCACCCTCCCCGTGCCGCCGCTACCGGAGGGGCCCCTCTTTCTCCCGAGCCAACAGCAGGTGCAGCAGGCCCGCAGCTTCGCCGCTCAACCCTGGTTGCCCGCGGACCTCGCCTCCGCGATCCGCGCGGCCGCCGATTTCTACGAGGGAACCGCCGACTCCAAGGGGGCGGTGGCCCTGCCCGACGATGCCCCCCACTTCGCCCAGTTCTACTGGCCCACCGTGGCCGGAAACTGCATCGGAGGCCAGCTTAATTCCGTGGGCACCGCCATCGGGGTACCCGGCCCGGCGCAGATCCCCGCTCCCGGCGCGAGCGAGGGCCAGACCACCTTCCTGTTCACCGGCCTGGGCACCGCCGCGGCCGCCGCAGAACAAAAGAACATGGCCGTGCACTGGTTCAACCTCACCACTCTGACTGCAGGAACGACGCCGCTGGGCAACCACGGCATCAACCCACAAGGACCAGCCACCCTATCCGGCACCGCCGATACGGGAACGGGCACCATCGTGGCCGTGATTACCGGCTCCGTGAAGACCCAGGAGGGCACCTGCTCCTACGCCCCCACCGCCGGGATCGTGAACAACCCGCGCCCCGCTCGCGAAGCACCGCCGAAGCACGCGCTATGACGACGGATCTCCATCCCATCAAGCAGGAAACCTTCGATCTTCAGACCAGCGTCAACGTCGATCCCAAGGGATTCCCGCGCCGCGTGGATCGCTTTCGCGTCACCGATTTTGGCCTGTATATGGCCCGCGGGGCCGATCACCCCCGCTTCGGTTACCTGGAGTCCTGGCTGCTGCCGGCCTGGAATCTGCGCGCTAATATCTTTCACTTCCGCCCCGGTGTAGAAACTCGGCAGCACCTCTACATCGACGTCGCCGCTATCACCCGCCAAGGCGGTCTGTGGCGTACCCGGGATCTCTACGTGGATCTGGTGAGCAATCCACCCGCCCCCGTGGAAGTACTCGACCTCGACGAACTCGCCGCCGCTGCCCACGCTGGGCTCATCGGTTCTGCGGAGGCCGAGCTGGCTATGCGCGCCACCGTCGCCGCGGTGGCCGGGAGCAGCCGCCACGGCGAGAATCCCGAGGAGTGGCTTAAGGCCCAGGGGGTGACGCTCACCTGGGCCCCGGAGGTACGGCTTACTCCTGCGGGGGAATAATAGGCTTCTCCGTGACTACCACCCCGTCCGCATCCGCATAGACGTAGTGGCCGGGCACAAAGTCCACGCCACCGAAGTGCACGGTGACGTCGCGCTCGCCTGTGCCGTCCTTACTGGACTTACGCGGGTTGGTACCCAGGGCCTTGCAGCCGAAGTCCAGCTGGGCGATGACCGCGGAATCGCGCACCGCCCCATAGACGATCACGCCGGACCAGTGGTGATCTCGCCCCGCGGCGGCGATGAGATCGCCCACGAGCGCGGTGTGCACGGAGGCATCGCCGTCGATGACCAACACGCCCCCCTCCCCCTCCTCGTTGAGGATCCGCTTGACCAAGGCGTTGTCCTGGAAGCAGCGAATCGTGGTGATTCTGCCGCAAAATTGCGTGCGGCCACCGATAGTGCGCAACTGCGTATCGCAGCTGCGCACGGATTCGCCGATGATATCCACCAGATCGGCGGTGGGAATGAACTGCGTCATGTCTTCTTCTTTCTCGCGTCTGGCGTCCTCAAAGCAACTCAGTGCGTGGGCGGCGATTGCCGCCCACGCACTGGTCATACACCGTCACACATCATGACCACGGCACAAGGCCAATCGCGGCCCGCCGCCTCATGGACTAGTGGAACTGTCCCTCCTCCGTGGAACCCTTGAGGGCGGTGGTAGAGGAGTTCGGATCCACCGTGGTAGCGATGGCATCGAAGTAGCCCGCACCGACCTCGCGCTGGTGCTTGACGGCGGTAAAGCCGCGCTCCTTGGCCGCCTCGAACTCCCGGTTCTGCAGGTCCACGAACGAGGTCATGCCGTTGCGGGCGTAACCGTGGGCGAGATCGAACATGGAGTAGTTCAGGGCGTGGAAACCGGCCAACGTGATGAACTGGAACACGAAGCCCATGGCGCCGAGTTCCTTCTGGAACTTGGCGATCTCGTCCGCCTCCAGGTGCGCAGACCAGTTGAAGGAGGGCGAGCAGTTGTAGGCCAGGAGCTGATCCGGGTACTCGGAGCGCACGCCCTCGGCGAACTTCTTGGCCAGCTCCAGATCCGGGGTACCGGTCTCCATCCAGATCAGGTCGGCATAGGGGGCGAAGCTCTTGGCACGGGCGATGCAGGGCTCCAGGCCGTTCTTGACGTAGTAGTAGCCCTCGGCGGAACGCTCGCCGGTGAGGAACTCGTGGTCGCGCTCGTCCACGTCGGAGGTCAGCAGCGTGGCAGCCTCGGCGTCGGTGCGGGCCACGATCACGGTGGGCACGTTGGCGACGTCGGCCGCCAGGCGGGCCGAGGAGAGGGTGCGGATGTGCTGCTGGGTGGGGATGAGCACCTTGCCGCCCAGGTGACCACACTTCTTCTCGGAGGCGAGCTGGTCCTCCCAGTGGGTGCCGCCCGCGCCCGCGGCGATCATGGCTTTCTGCAGCTCATAGACGTTGAGGGCGCCGCCGAAGCCCGCCTCGGCGTCCGCGACCACGGGGACGAGCCAGTTATCCACGGAGTCGTCGCCCTCCACACGGGCGATCTCGTCCGCGCGCAGGAGGGCGTTGTTGATGCGACGCACCACCTGGGGCACGGAGTTGGCCGGATACAGGGACTGGTCCGGGTAGGTGTGGCCGGAAAGGTTCGCGTCGCCCGCGACCTGCCAGCCGGAGAGGTACACGGCCTTCAGGCCCGCGCGCACCTGCTGCACGGCCTGGTTACCGGTGAGCGCGCCGAGGGCGTTGATGTACTCGCCGCCACCCTTGTTGATGCCCTCCCAGAGGATTTCGGCACCGCGACGCGCCAGGGTGTGCTCCTCCACCACGGTACCCTGGAGCTTGGCTACCTGCTCAGCCGTGTAGTCGCGCTGAATCGCAGACCACCTGGGGTTTTCATCCCAATCCTTCTGAATTTCTTCGGTTGTACGGGCCTGGCCGGTAGCGGTCATAATCACACCAACTTCCTTCGTCGGTCTTGAAAAGCGGGGTACTGCCGGGCACGCCTCGCCATGACTTTGAGAGGCGAACCCTTCACACCACATCTGGTGGCGTGATTCACAGAATGGCAGGATCAAGGGCCCGCGTCAATGATTCCGGTCAATATTTTTCGCAACGGGGGTAGCAGAACAGAAGAGAAAGAGCCGAATGATGTTAGTTCCAGCGCCCCATATTACCCCCGCGCCACCCCGCGCCACAGATCACAAAACCGCCCGTCAGGCGGCATAGTATCCCTCCAGAAAGCTGTCGCTTTACCCCCGCCGCCCGCACTCCCCGTTCCCGATCGGACCGGGGGTAGCCCGAGGAAAAAATCCCCGAGCCGCTTTCCATAGTGACGCCACGCACATACGATGATCCCCCAAGCGGCAATCACGTCGCTGTTCCATTCGTTCGCCAGATCATTGAGGAGTTCCCCGATGCCCACGACCACGGCTCTTAGCACGCAGGACGACCGCGTCCAGGTCGCCGGAATGGACGTTGCCCGTGTCCTTTACGACTTCCTCGTCGAAGAAGTACTGCCCGAAATCGGGCTGGACGCGGAGGAGTTCTGGCAGGGATTCGCAGCCATCGTGGCGGACCTTACCCCACGCAACAAGGAACTCTTGGCACGCCGCGAGGAGCTGCAACGCCAGCTCGACGACTACTTCCGCACCCACCCCGGCCGGCCGGACCCGAAGGAGCACGAGGAGTTCCTGCGGTCCATCGGTTACCTGGAACCCGTGCCCGAGAAGGCCGAGATCCGCACCGACGACACCGACCCCGAGTTCTCCGAGATCGCCGGCCCCCAGCTAGTGGTGCCCGTGCTCAACGCCCGCTTTGCCCTCAACGCCACCAATGCACGCTGGGGCTCGCTCTACGACGCCCTCTACGGCACCGACGTCATCCCCGAGGACAACGGCGCGCAGCGCTCGGGTCCTTATAACCCGGTGCGCGGCTCCCGCGTCATCGCCTGGGGCCGGGCCTTCCTCGACGAGGTCGTGCCGCTCGACGGTGCCAGCCACGCCGACGTGGAGAGCTACAGCGTGGTGCGCGGTAGCCTGTGCGCCCGCGTGGACGGCGAGTGCATCCCGTTGAAGAACCCCAAGGCGTACAAGGGATTCGTGGGGGACTTCGGCGATCCCTCCTCCATCATCCTGTACAACAACGGCCTGCACATCGACATCCGCATTAACCCCACCTCCCCGGTGGGCAAGACGGACCTCGCCGGGGTGGAAAACATCGTCCTCGAGGCCGCCACCTCCACCATCATCGATTTCGAGGACTCCGTGGCCGCGGTGGATGCCACCGATAAGACCCTGGGCTACCGCAACTGGTTCGGCCTCAATACCGGCACCCTCAAGGAGGAGGTGACCAAAGGCGATAAGACCTTCACCCGCGCGCTGAATCCGGATCGTACCTACATCTCGCGTACCGGCTCGCAGACCGTACTTAAGGGGCGTTCCACCCTGTTGGTGCGCAACGTGGGACACCTGATGACCAACCCGGCGATCCTCATCGACGGCAAGGAGATCTACGAGGGCATCATGGATGCCGTGATCACCGCGGCCTGCGCCATCCCGGGAACCCGCAAGGACAATCCCCTGCGCAACACCGTGACCGGCTCCATCTATATCGTCAAGCCCAAGCAGCACGGACCGCAGGAGGTCGCCTTCACCGACGAACTCTTCAGCCGCGTCGAGCAGCTGCTGGGCCTAAAGCCCAATACGCTCAAGGTCGGTGTGATGGACGAGGAGCGACGCACCTCCGCCAACCTCGACGCCTGCATCCAAGCCGTTACCCACCGCCTGGCCTTCATCAACACCGGCTTCCTCGACCGTACCGGCGACGAAATCCACACCTCCATGGAAGCCGGGGCGATGGTGCGCAAGGCCGACATGCAAACCGCTCCGTGGAAGCAAGCCTATGAGGACAACAACGTGGACGCCGGGCTGGAGCGCGGGCTATCCGGGCGCGCCCAGATCGGCAAGGGCATGTGGGCCAAGACCGAAATGATGGCGGAGATGGTGGAAAACAAGATTGGCCAGCTGCACGAGGGCGCCAATACCGCCTGGGTGCCCTCCCCTACCGCCGCCACGCTGCACGCCACCCACTATCACAAGGTGGACGTTCGTGCGGTGCAGCAGCGACTCGTGACTGTGGGCCGCCGCGATACCTTCGCCGATCTGCTCACCGTCCCGGTGGCACAGAACCCCTCGTGGTCCGCGGCGGAAATCGCGGAAGAGGTGGACAACAACTGCCAGTCCATCCTGGGCTACGTGGTGCGCTGGGTGGAGCAGGGCATCGGCTGCTCCAAGGTTCCCGACATCCACAACGTGGACCTCATGGAGGATCGCGCCACGCTGCGCATCTCCTCCCAGCTGCTGGCCAACTGGCTGCGCCACGGAGTCATCACCGAGGAGCAGGTGGTGGATTCTCTCCAGCGCATGGCCGTGGTGGTGGACAAGCAGAACGAGGGCGACGCCGCCTATCTGCCTATGTCGCGGGACTATGACTATTCCCTTGCCTTCCAGGCCGCCAAGGATCTGATCCTCAAGGGAACGGAATCCCCCGCCGGGTATACCGAACCGATCCTGCACGCCCGCCGCCGCGAGTTCAAGCAGCGCGAAGGCATCGCCTAGCGCCACGCTCCGCACGACGAGCCGAACAAGCGCCCTGCCGACCGGTTCCTACACCGTGGTCGGCAGGGCGCTTCTCTCGGTCCTCTTCCCCTCCCGTTCCGGAATTGCTGTTCCCGTCAAGAAGAGGCAGGTTGCTCCCTGGTCATCACGGCCACGGCTATGGCGATCCCCTCCATCGATCTACCCCCAACCGGGCACGGCATCGATGAGATTGCGCGTGTACTCCTGCTCGGGACAACGGAAGACCCTCTCGGTGTCGCCTCGTTCCACGATCCTGCCGCCGCGCATGACCACCACGTCGTCGGCGGTGTGCCGCACCACGGCGAGATCGTGGGTGATAAAGAGATAGGAAAGGCCCAGCTCCTCCTGCAGGTTCCCCAGGAGCCTTAGCACCTGATCCTGCACCACCACGTCCAGGGCGGAGACCGCCTCGTCCAGCACAATCACCTCGGGATCCAGCGCCAGCGCCCGCGCAATGGCGATGCGCTGGCGCTGCCCGCCGGAAAGTTCATTGGGGTAGCGGCGCGCCACCGACCTCGGCATAGCCACCATATCGAGAAGTTCTCCCACCCTGCTGGCCCGCTGCTTGCGGCCTATGCCATGGATCTTCATCGGTTCCTCGATGCACCGCTGAATCGAGTACATGGGGTCTAAGGAACCGTAGGGATTCTGGAACACCACCTGCATGCGGCGGCGCATCTCGAACTTCTCTTGGCGCGAAAGCTCATCGAGGTTCTTTCCCTTGTAACGCACGACCCCCGAGGTGGGCTGGAGCAGACCCAGAATCATGTTTGCCACGGTGGACTTGCCAGAACCGGACTCCCCCACCACGGCCGTGGTAGTGCCGGTGCGCACGTAGAAGGAGACGTCGTCCACGGCGCGGTTCTTGCCAAAGTCCTTCGTCAGGTTCTCCACGCTGATCACCCGCTCGTGATTCGAGCGCTGTCGAGGCGTTCCGGGGGTTCCCACGGCGGGAGCGGCCTCCACCAGGCGCCGGGTATAGGAGTGCTGCGGGTTAGTAAGGATCTCACGGCTGGGCCCGGATTCCACCACGCGCCCGCCACTCATCACCACGAGGTGCTCGGCGCGCTCGGCGGCCAGCCCCAGGTCATGGGTAATAAAAAGCACGGCGGTGCCGAGCTCTGCGGTCAGCTTCTCCAGGTGATCCAGGATGAGCTTTTGCACGGTCACGTCCAGGGCGGAGGTGGGCTCGTCGGCGATAAGCAGCCTGGGACGAGAAGCCAGTCCCATGGCGATAAGCGCGCGCTGGCGCATACCACCGGAGTACTCGTGGGGAAACTGACGGGCCCGGCGGGCGGCGTCGGTCAGGCCCGCTTCCTCCAGCAGGGCCACCACGTCGTGATTGCCGGGGATCTCCTCGATCTGGCGTCCCACGCGCCACACGGGGTTGAGGTTGCTCATCGGGTCTTGGGGCACCAGTCCGATTTCCCGGCCGCGGAGCCGCTGCCACTGTTTCTCCGTGTAGCGGGTGACGTCGACACCATCGAAGCGCACGGTACCCTCGGTGATGCGCGCGTTCGGAGACAACAGACCCATCGCGGACATGGCGGTGGTGGACTTACCGGAGCCAGATTCGCCCACGATGGCCACGGCCTGGCCCGGGTACACGGTCAGGTTGGCGCCCTTGACGGCGTGGACGGGGCCGGCGGCGGAGTCGAAGGTGATCCGTACATCGCTGATCTGCAGGAGCGGTTGGGGGGTGGTCGCGGTACTCATCGCTTCCTCGCCTTCGGTTCCAGGGCGTCGCGCACGACGTCGCCCATCATGATGAAACTCAAGACGGTCAGTGCCAGGGCCGCCGCGGGGTAAAACAGCACCATTGGTTTGGTGCGCAGACTGGCCTGGGCCGCAGAGATGTCGCCACCCCAGGACACCACCGTAGAGGGCAGACCAATGCCCAGGAAGGAAAGCGTGGCCTCCGCCACGATAAAGGTGCCCAGGGCCACCGTCGCGTAGACGATGATGGGAGCGGCGGAGTTCGGCACGATGTGGGTGATGAGGGTCTTCCACCCTGGCTGGCCCATCGCACGGGCGGCGGTGACGTATTCCTCGTTCTTGACGCTCATCACCGCGCCTCGAGTGATCCGCGCAATGCTCGTCCAACCGAACAACCCCAGCACGATCACCACGGTGAGGATGGTGCGGTGATCGCGGAACATCTGCATCACCACGATGGCCGCCAGTACCAGCGGCACCGCAAAGAACACGTCCGTGAGCCGGGATAGCACCGCATCGAGGACCCCACCGAAGTAGCCCGCCACCGCCCCCACCGTGGTGCCGATGCACACCACCAGGACGGTGGTGAGGAGCCCCACCGTCACCGAGGCGCGAGCGCCGTAGATGGTGCGGGCATAGATGTCGCAGCCCTGACGATCGAAGCCAAAGGGATGACCGGATTCCGGCCCGGCCAGGGAACGGGCCAGATCGCAGGAGCGGGGATCGGCGGAGCTCAACAGCTGCGGGAAGGCGGCCGTCAACACCGCGCCGAGGATCAACACCGCGCTGACCCAAAACATGGAGCGGCGGCATAACTGGTGCCAGGCCACCACCCACTGGGAGGCGGGAGCACCGTTTTTCCGCTCTTCGGACTCCGGCCGAGACTCGGGGGCCTGCTCCTCGGCCACGACATGCTCTTGATGGGGGTAGTTAGACATAGCGAATCCTCGGATCAAGCACGGCATACAGGATGTCCACCAGCAGATTGGCCAGGATATAGACGATCACCAGCACCGTAGCAATGGAAACCACGGTGCTGGGCTCCCCCTTGAGAATGGCCTGATAGATCGCGCCGCCCACGCCGTTGATGCCAAAGATCCCCTCGGTGACAATCGCGCCGCCCATCAGCGCCCCCAGGTCCGCGCCGAGGAAGGTCACCACCGGGATCAACGAGTTACGCAGCACATGATGCGTCATCACCCGGCGCGCCGAGAGTCCCTTGGCTTTGGCGGTACGCACGTAATCAGCCTGGAGATTCTCGCTGATCGATTGACGGGTCAGCCGCAACACGTAGGCGAAAGAGAGGGAGCCCAGGACCACCGCCGGCAGGACGAGAGCGACCGGAGACTCGTTGCTGCCCACCGTGGCCGGCAACAGCTCCCATTTCACCCCCACCAGGAACTGCAGCACAAAGCCGATGACGAAGGAGGGCACCGCGATGACCAGCAGGGAGAGCACCAGCACCGTGGAGTCGAAGATGCCGCCCTTGCGCACCCCGGCGATGACGCCAAAGAGCACGCCGAACACCGCCTCAAAGGCCAGGGCCATCATCGCCAGCACAATGGTCACCGGGAAGGCCCGGGCCATGACCTCCGAGACGGGCTGACCGGAAAAGGTGGTGCCAAAGTCAAGGCTAAAGATCCCCTTGAGGTAGAGCAGGTACTGCACCAAGAAGGGTTTGTCCAGGTGATACCGCTCCTCGATCGCCTGACGGGCGGAATCGCTCAGACCTCGGTCCCCGCCCAGGGCTGCCACGGGGTCACCCGGCATGAGGAACACCAGGGCGTACAGCAGGAAGGTGGCGCCGAGGAACACGGGAATCATCTGGAGCAGGCGACGGCCCACGTAGCGCATCATGAGGCCACCTTCCTCACCTTGTTGAGCACCGGCATCCCCGTCCAGGCAAAGACGACCTCGCCCACCCTGGAGCTATGGCCGCCCACGGTGTTGGAATACCACAGCGGAATGGAGGGCAGATCCTTCAGTAATTCCTCCTGGGCCAGGTTGTAGTGCTCGTTCGCCTCCTCCGGTGTGACGGCGGCCTTGCCCAAAACCACCTGCCGATCCACCTCGGCGTTGGAGTAATCGCCGTCGTTGGAACCGCCGGTGGTGGTGAACGGGGCCACCAGGAAGTCGCTGAGCACGGGGGTATCGGCTTGCCAACCGGACCGGAAGGCCCCGCTGGTGGTGCGCTTGTTCACGTCGTCGCGCAGGGACTTGAAATCCGGGTAGGGCTTGCCCAGGGCCTCGATGCCCAGGGTGTTGCGCAGCTGGTTGGTCACGGCATCCACCCAGGCCTGATGGCCGCCGTCGGAGTTATACCCGATGGTGAACTCCCCGCTCCACGGGGACAATGCGTCCGCCTGCGCCCACAGCCGACGGGCCTCCCGCGGGTCGTAATCCAGTACCTCCGCCCCCGGGAGGTGATCGGAGTGACCGGGCACCGTGGGCGAGGCGAAGTCCGTGGCAGGGGTGCGCGTCCCCTCGAAAATGAGGTCCGTGATCTGCTCGCGGTTGATGGCCCGCGAGATCGCGCGGCGGCGCAGATCCCCCTCCTCGCCGGAGAAGTGCTCCAGGCGCTCCGGGATGACGAATCCCTGGAATACCGCGGCCGGTTGATTAACCGAGCGGCCCTCAAGCTCCTCCTCATAGGTGGCGAAGGCGGAATCCGGGAGCGCATCCAAAACGTCGAGGTTATTGGCCAATAGGTCCGCGTAGCCCGCATCCAGGGAGGCGTAGAAGAGGAACTTCACGCCGTCGTTGGCGGCCTCGCGGGCGCCGCGATACTCGGTATTCGGCAGAAGCGTGATGTTGTCGTAATGCGTCCACTCGTTTACCCGGTAGGGGCCATTGCCCACGGGTTTGTTACCGAAAGCCTCCATGTCGTCGAAGGCCACGTCCGGCAGCGGGAAATACGCCTGGTAGCCCAGCTGGGTGGGGAAATCCCGTTGCACCTCCTTGAGGGCCACGGTCAGGGTACGATCGTCCACCGCCCGGACGCCGGGGAGCTCCGCGATGCCCTCCTCGTAGCCCTCGATGCCCTCGAAGGCGTATTCCAGGGTTTGGGAGTGTTCCACCACGTAATTCCAGGCCCGCACGAAGTTCTGAGCCTTGACCGGGGTGCCATCGGCAAAGAAGGTCTCCTTCAGCCGGATGGTGTAGTGCTTGCCATCCTCGGACTCGATGGACTCCGCCACCTCGTTATAGGGCCGTCCCTGGGCATCGTAGGCCACCAGACCGGAATAAATCAGGTCGATAACCCTGCCCCCGCCGTTCTCGTTGGTCATGCCGGGTATCAGGGGATTTTGAGGTTCCGAGCCGTTGGCCGTGACGTAATCGGTGGGGTCGTCGGTGCCGCAGGCGGCTAATCCGCCCGCGGCCATGCTCATCGCCACCAGCAGGGCGATGATCCGTGATCGAACCATGCTGTCTCCTTCGCGCTTTTCAGACAGCATAGTCTGTGAAGACTAATACACCCGCATCCTCCTGCTAGGTGGTTAACAGGAGGGGAAACACCACGTCCCGCGTCAAGGGCGCGATCTCCGCCGCGCGGGACGAGGGGTCATAAAATCGCGCCTCCGCGATCTCCGCGCGCACCTGGGGCAGCTCGGGCAACACGCCCCGCCAATCGAATACCGCGCACTCCACGGTATGGCCCGGCTCGTTGGCCGCCGGGGCGGTCATCGTGCCCAGGAAGATCAAATCCTCCGCGCACAA
Organism: Corynebacterium sp. zg-331; assembly: GCF_014267345.1. Taxonomy (GTDB): domain Bacteria; phylum Actinomycetota; class Actinomycetes; order Mycobacteriales; family Mycobacteriaceae; genus Corynebacterium. The sequence goes on along the minus strand of NZ_JACMYD010000004.1, from coordinate 27,117 downwards.
AGTCAGACCCAATTCCTCGTTGATCTCGCGGCGCGCCGTCTCCCGCGGCCGCTCCCCCGGCTCTCTTTTTCCTCCGGGAAACATGAAGGAGTTCGTGCCGCGTTTGCGCACCGTGAGCACCTTCCCCTTCCCATTGCGCAGCACCACGGCCGCAATCCGAATGACCGCCTCGCTATCCATGTTCTCTCCTCTCGTCGGGCGTGATGTGCACCGTGGTCGCAAAATGCTCGCGCTCCTGGCGCGCCCAGGTCTGCCACCACGGCTCATAGAAAGGATCGCGCGCCAGGGCGCGGGCGCGGCGCACCGACTCCGGGGCGCTGATCACCACGGTATGCACCCCGCCCCGATGCCGCGCCGCCGCCACCGAGGCCTCCGTGATCGCCCCCACCCCCTCGACGATGAGCGGCGCTCCCACCGGCAGCGTCACCCACTCACCGGGGCGATCCCTCTCCCAATCCCAGCGGCGATACCCCGGCGCACTCGGGTGCAGCACGTGCTCAGCCACCATGCGCGCCCCGGCGGCCAGGCCGTCCCAACCCGGGTAAAAGTCATCTAAATGCACCACTCGGTGCCCCAGGCGGCGCGCGAGTGCCTCGGCATACGTGGTCTTGCCCGCCCCCGAAGGGCCGTCGATGAGCCAGGTGCGAATCATGCCACCCCCAGCAGGCGAAATGTGCCCGCCGCCCAGGCGCAGCCGAGCGCGAGGACGGGCAACAACGCCCACGTCAGCAGAACCATCGCGTCGCGCCGACCCACCGTGGAGGGGCGCGCCCAGGTGCGCTGCACGCCCGCGCGCCCGAAGCCCCGGGCCTCCATCGCCACGGCGAGCTTGGTGCCTCGGCGCAACGAGGACACCAGCAGCCCGAAGAACAAGGAAAAGGTCCCGCGAATCCGACCACGATCGGCCACCCCGCGGGCCCGGCGGGCCCGACGCAGGGAGGCGGCGTCGTCGCGCACCAGGGCCAGCAGGCGAATCGCCGCCACCGAGGCAATAACGAAGCGCGCGGGCAGGCGCGCCACCTGGGCTAGACCATCGCCCAGATCCGTGGGATCGACGCGGGCGGACAGGACGATGACCGGCAGCCCAAGGGCCAGCACCCGCAGCACGATGGCGAGGCTGAGCGCAATCGAATTATCGGTGATATGGATGGCGAGGAAGGAGAAGTACTCCCGCCCACCGGGACGGCCGTAGAGCAGCATGGAGACCCCGGCGATCGGTGCGACCAGCAGCAGCGGCAGGCTCCGGCGCACCAACGCGCCCCAGCCCAGCCCGCACATCGGGGAGAGCACGCACGTCAGTGCGATGGCCACGAGGGCGGAGAACGCATCCAGGCTGAGCAGCAGCGGCGTGGTGGCGAGCATCATCGCGCCCAGGCGGGTCACGGGATTGACCCCGCGCAGCAGGTTCATGGGTGCTCCTCCTCGAGTGGCGCCATGCGCACGTGCTGATCGCCCAAGGTGGCCACGAAGTCCGCATCGTGCGTGATGGACACGACCGTGGTACCCCGCTCGGTGCACTCGCGCAGCAGCAGGGCGAGCTCGGCAAAGGTGGCGGTGTCCTGCCCGAAGGTGGGCTCGTCGAGCACCAGCAGCGCGGGGTGCCCCATCAACGCCGTGGCCACGGAGAGCCGACGCTTTTCTCCTCCGGACAGGGTGTAGGGGTTCGCCCCGCGTAGGTGGCTCAGCCGCAGCCGCGCCATGAGCTCCTCCGCTCGCTCGGCCGAGCCGCCCACGAGCAGATCGTCTGCTACCGTGCGGGCCACGAATTGGTGCTCGGGGTTTTGAAATACCGTGCCGATGCGCCGCGCGAGATCCTGCGAACGCCAGCGATGCGGCGGGGTGTCCAGCCCCCGGGCGAGGTCAGGGTGGGGGCGGACGCGCCCGGCGCGCGGGGCGTCCAGCCCGCCGAGCACCATGGCCAGCTGCGTCTTGCCCACCCCATTGGGGCCGGTGATCACGGTGGAGGCGGCCCGAGGCAGGCGCAGATCCGGGGTGAGGCCCGCCGCCGTGATCACCCCCTCGGTGCGCAACAACACGTCTCCTTCGCTGGCGCGCTGCGGCTGCGCGGGGGGCAATAAAGGGCGCGGCGGCCACTGCTCCGGAGTGATCTCGAGCAGGCCCTCGCGGCCCAGGTGCAGGCAGCGGGTGGCCAGGTCGCGCCACAGCTCGGGGCGGTGTTCCACGATCACCAGGGTGGCACCGGTGCGCGCCACCAGCGTCTCGACGGCCTCACGCACCTCGCGGCAACCCCGCGGATCGAGGTTGGCTGTGGGTTCGTCGAGGAGCACGATGTGCGCCCCCATCGCCGCCACCCCGGCCAGGGCCAGGCGCTGCTTCTGTCCCCCGGAAAGATAGCGGGTGGGAGTCTCTAGTGGCAAGCCCAGACCCACCAGATCCAGCGCCCGGCGCACCCTAGGCCAGATCTCACCGTGCGGCACGCCCAGGTTCTCGCAGCCGAAGGCCACGTCGTCGCCCACGCGGCTGGCAATGACCTGAGAATCCGGGTCCTGGAGCACCATCCCCACCACCCCATCGACCTCAAGGCTGCCCGCGGCCTCGCCCTCCTCTTCGCCGCCCAGCAGCCCGGCGATCGCCCCCAGGAGGGTGGACTTGCCCGCCCCGGAGTCCCCGGTGAGGATCACCCGTTCGCCGGGGGCAATGTCCAGGTCGATGCCGCTGAGAGCGGGTTGCGCGCGGGTGGCGTGGCGCCAGCCGAAGCCCCGAGCCCGGATCGCACCCCGCCGAGCGGTGTCTGGCGCCTGCATCGTCATGCGGCGGCGCGCGCCTCCCTCCCGGCGGCAAAGCGATCGAGTGCCCCCGTGCGCGCCAGGGCCGTGACCAGGGCGTAGCCCAGGGCACCGGCCAGCACCGCCCCGGAAACGATCAGGCAGCCGAGGTAAATCGCGTTATATTCCAGGGAGCGGGCAAGGTGTCCCGCAGTGAAAAGCTCCAGGATGAACGCCCCGATCCCCGCGCCCACGCCCGCCAGCATGGCGGTGGGAAGCCTCAAGGAGCGGTAGAAAAAGAGCGCAAAGACCGCTTCCGCGCCCAACCCTTGTGCGATACCGGAATACACGGTGGACACCCCCCACTGGCTGCCCAGCAACATGGACGCCACCGCCGCCAGCACCTCGGTGAACAGCGCCGCGCCCGGCTTGCGGATCACCAGGCCGCCGATGACCCCGCCGATCAGCCATATTCCCGTGGCCAAGCCCCCCAAACCCGGCGTGAGGGCATCCATGGCCTCCAACCACAGCAAGCCCGCGGAATTCCACACCACGAACACCAGCCCGCAGGCCAGGCCCAAAACGGCGGCCACCACGATATCCACCACGCGCCACTGCGGCGAGCGTGCCCGCGCGTTTTTTGCCATGTTTTGCATCCTCCCTAGCGCCGGTATTAACCGGATCAGGTTCTACGGTTTGCCACCCGCGGTCGGCATCTCAGCCCGGTACTGACGCCGGGCACCCGTGTTCTTTTCTTCTGCGCCTATCCTAGGGCACCTCCCCGGCTCATCCAGATCCCCCACCGTCCACTCGCTGCCGGCCCGGCCCCCGGACCGCCGCCACCGCACCACCAGGGCATCCTTGCGACCAAAGCGCACCAGATGGATGCCCACCACTCGCTCCATCGTGGCGCAGGCCTCCTCGCTCTCGCACTCCGCGTGCATGAGGAGCATCCCCTGCCCCGCGACCAGGGATACCTCGCCGCGTACCGGCCGCTCGGGATCGTCAAAAATCAACGCCCCCTGGCCGGTGCTCTCGTCCCAGTGCGCGGTGATCGTGCGGCCAAAGTGATCGGCCAGTTGCTTGGCGTAGCGCCCGGAACGCTCGGTGCTCACCCGAGCCGTGGAAGTGGTCATACAGGGCAATGTACCCTCCCCTCCGCGCCCCATCCTGGCGCGGCTGCCCGGTACGCCACCACGTATGCCCGCGCGAACGGGTACCGTGGCACCATGACGATCGATGCGCCTCAGACCGCACTCGTCCTGGAGGGCGGGGGAATGCGCGCCTCTTATACCGCCGCGGTGATAGACAGGCTCTTGGCCGAGGACGTGCGTTTTGGCTGGGTGGGCGGAATCTCCGCCGGGGCCACCCACACCGTGAACTATCTATCCGGCGAGCGGGAACGCGCCCGCCACAACTTCGTAGATTTTGCCTCCGACCCCCACTTCGGCGGGCTGAGTTCCCTCCTGCGCGGCCGCGGTTACTTCAACGCGGAATACATCTACGGCCGCGCCCCCAGCCTCAACCTGCCCGGCCCTCTCGACTACGAGGCCATCGCCTCCCATCCCGCGGACTTCCGCATCGGGGCCGTCCAGGCACACACCGGGCGCAGCGTGTACTGGGGGCACGAGGATGTCACCGACTCCGAGTCCCTCCTCGCCAAGGTTCGGGCCTCCTCGACCCTGCCGCTGCTCATGCCCCTGCCCAACATCGACGGCGTGCCCTACGTGGATGGCGCGCTCGGTCCCTCCGGCGGTATCCCCCTCGACGCAGCGGAGAACGACGGCTACACCCGCTTCTTCGTGGTACTCACCCACCCGCGCGGCTACGCCAAGGCGCCCATCAAGCGCCCCGGGCTGCTGCGCAACCTACTGAGTAATTACCCCGTGGTGGCCGAGCGATTGATTACCCGCCATACCCGCTATAACCGCACCATGGCCCGACTGTTGGAGCTAGAGAAACAGGGACGCGCCTACCTCTTCTTCCCCACCGGAAGGCTCGTGGCTTCCACCGAACTCAACCCGGACAAGCTGCAGGGTTCCTTCGACCGCGGGGCCCTGCAATCGGCCCGCGAATGGCCGCTGTGGCGTCGGTTCCTAGAAGCAGAAGGGGCTTAACCGCCAGAATCCCACTGCCGCTCAGCCCCGATTCGACCCGTCATTCGGCTCATCTAGGTATTCCCCGGTCTCATAGTCGTACCCCACGCGATTGCCCTCCTCGTCGGTGCGCGCGTACCAGTCCACCACCTCCTCGGCGGCGGAATCGAAGCCCGCCCCCGTGGCATACTCCTCCTCCCGGCTCGGCTCCACGGCCAGGGCAAAGTTATCCCCGTACTCGCGCACGCCGTGCACCACCGCGTTAGCCACCGCGCGGCGTTGATAGGCCTGCCGGATCGCGGCGGGGTCGTTGCGCAATTCCCGCATCAGCGCCACCACCATGCCCACCAGCACCAAGGCAAAGGGTAGCGCGGTCACGGTGATGAGGTTTTGCAGGCCCGTCAGCGCGTTGTCCCCACCGCTGAGCAGGATCACCACGGCGATACCCGCCATGCACAGCGCCCAAAAGGCCGTGACCAAGCGACGCGGCTGGAGGTTGCCCTGCTGAGAGAGCTGGGAATTGACCAGGGCGGCGGAATCGGCGGTTGTGATGAAGAAGATTGCCAGCATCGCGATCACGATGGGCGCCACAATAGGCGCACCGGGGAGGTGGTCAAGCACCACGAAGAAGACGCGCTCTGGGCTGGGCAGGGTGGCGGGATCATTGCCCGGTGCGATGTCGCCGTCGTGGCGCTGCAACCAGATCGCGGTACCACCCAGAATGCTAAACGCCACGACGATGATGGTAGAGGGAATCAGCAGCACGCCGAGGACGAATTGGCGGATGGTGCGCCCCCGGGAAATCTTGGCCACAAAGACCCCCACGAAAAGCGACCACGATACCCACCACGCCCAGTAAAAGGTGGTCCACGCGGACAGGAATTCCTGCATGTCCTCCCCCTGGCCCATATTGGCCGCCAACATGTCCGGCGCGGAACCCAGGTAGGTGACCAGTACGCCGGGCAGCATGTTGATGAGGAAGGCCGTGGGACCAGCGAGGAAGAAAAAGAACGCCAACCCCAGGGCCAGCACGAGGTTGATGTTAGAAAGCCAGCGGATGCCCCTGTCCACACCCGAAACCGCCGAGGCGATGGTACCGATGGTCAACACCACGATCACCGCGATCGCCAGAGCATTCCCCGCCGGCGACCAGCCGCTGACCACCTCCACCCCGGTAGCAATCTGCAGCGCGCCGATGCCCAGGGAGGCCGCAGTGCCAAAGAGCGTGGCGATAATCGCCAGGGAGTCGATCATACGCGCGGGAAACGAGGTGGTGGGGCGGTTGCCTAGCAGCGGCATGAGAATGGAGCTCATCAGCGGCACTCGGCCGCGGCGATAGGACACGTATCCCACCGCCAGACCCACCACCGCGTAGATGGCCCAGGCGTTGACGCCCCAGTGCAGGGCGGATTGGGCCAGGGCGCCCAGCACCGCCTCCCGGGAAGCGGCATCGTAGGCCCCGGGGCGGGGGTTAAGGTACAGGCTCATCGGTTCAAAGGGGCCAAAGAAGATGATCGCGATGCCGATGCCCGCAGCAAAGAGCATGGCGGCCCAGGACAACGTGGAATATTCCGGTTCCTCTCCGTCTAGGCCCAGCGGGATGCGCCCGTACCGGGACAACGCCAACGCCACAAGAAAGATCACCAAACCGATGGCCAGGCCGCTCAGCACCCACCCGAGGTTGAGCATAACCCAGTTCAGCGCGGCGGTGGAGACCCCTAACACCTGCTGCGGTGCCAGGACTCCCCAGGCCACGAACGCCACGATGAATCCGCCCACGCTGAGGATGATGGGGCGATCGACGCGGTAGCGAATCCGCTGGTCCTCCACGCTCACGCCGGGCACCAAGGCCGGGTGAATGCTGTGCGGGTAGGTCACCTCTCGTAGGAAGGCGCGGGCACGGCCCGCGCGCTGGGGTCGTTCTGGGCTGGATCCCTCGCGGATAGAGTCGTAAGTATCAGACATATCTATCGAACATAGCCCGTCCCACCCGTCTAGTAGGATCGCGGGCATGACCACGAACGACCTGCATGACACCATCCGCGTTTTTGGCGCGCGCGAGCATAACCTCCGCGACGTCAGCCTTGAGCTGCCCAAACGCGCGCTCACGGTGGTCACGGGGGTGTCCGGCTCCGGGAAGTCCTCGCTGGTCTTTTCCACCATCGCCGCGGAGTCCCAGCGGTTGATCAACGAGACGTACTCCTCCTTCGTGCAGGGCTTCATGCCCTCGCTGCCCCGGCCGGACGTGGATCTGCTGCAGGGCATCACCACCGCCATCGTGGTGGATCAGGAGCCCCTCGGCGCCAACCCGCGCTCCACGGTCGGCACCGCCACGGACGCCACCGCGATGCTGCGCATCGTCTTTTCCCGCATGGGCTCGCCCAGCGCGGGCGGCCCGGGGGCCTACTCCTTCAACATCCCCTCGGTGAGCGCCACCGGAGCGATCTCCGTCAACGGCGGCAAGAAGCAGCGGCAGGACTTCCACCGCACCGGCGGCATGTGCCCGGAGTGCGAGGGCACCGGGCGCGTCACGGACTTCGACCTCGACGAGGTCTTCGATCCCGCGTTGAGTCTCCAGGAGGGCGCGCTGAAGGTGCCGGGCTACAAGACCGGCGGGTGGTCCTACCGCATGTACGCGGAGTCCGGCCTGTTCCCGGCGGACGCGCCCATCGCAGACTTCACCCCGCGGCAGCGCGCGGACTTCCTGGACAAGGAGGCCACCAAGATGGAGATCGCCGGGATGAACATGACCTACGAGGGGTTGCTGCCCCGGCTGCGCCGCTCCATGCTGTCCAAGGAGCGCGAGGGCATGCAGAAGCACATCCGGGAGTTTGTGGACCGCGCCGTCACCTTCATCCCCTGTCCCGCCTGCGGCGGCACGCGGCTGGCCCCGCACGCCCTAAAATCCACCATCGACGGCACCAACATCGCCCAGCTCTGCGCCATGGAGATCACCGAGCTGCGCGAGTGGGCCGCCCGGCTGGAGCACCCCAACCTCACCCCGCTTCTCGACGCCCTGCGCGCCACCCTCGATAACTTCATCGCCGTGGACCTGGGCTACCTCACCCTGGACCGCCCCATCTCCACGCTCTCCGGCGGCGAGGCACAGCGCGCCAAGATGATCCGGCACCTGGGCTCCCCGCTCACGGACATCACCTACGTGTTCGACGAGCCCACCGCCGGGCTGCACCCGCACGACGTAGAAAAGATGAATAATCTGCTACACAGCCTGCGCGATAAGTCCAACACGGTCCTGGTGGTGGAGCACAACCCGCAGACTATCCTGGCCGCCGATCACGTGGTGGACATGGGCCCGGGCGCGGGCACCGAGGGCGGCACCGTGTGCTACTCCGGGCCGGTATCCGGCCTGGAATCCTCCGGCACCGTCACCGGCGCGTACCTGCGGGACAAGGGCAGCCTCAAGGCCGAGGTCCGCAGGCCCACGGGCACGCTGAAGGTACGCGGGGCCCGGCACAACAACCTGCGCGACGTGGACGTGGACGTCCCCCTGGGCGTGCTCACCGCCATCACCGGCGTGGCGGGGTCCGGCAAGTCCTCCCTGGTGCGCGCCCTGCCGCGCGACGAGTCCACCGTGTATATCGACCAGGGCGCCATCAAGGGCTCGCGCCGCTCCAACCCCGGCACCTACACCGGGGCGCTCGACCCCATCCGCAAGGCCTTCGCCAAGGCCGGGGGTGTGAAGCCCGGGCTGTTCTCCCCCAACTCCGACGGCGCCTGCCCGCACTGCAAGGGCGCAGGGGTGATCTACGTGGACCTGGGCATCATGTCCGGCGTCGCCACCCCCTGCGAGGTGTGCGAGGGGCTCCGCTTCGGCCCATCCGTGCTGGAATACACCCTGGGCGGCCTGACCATCGCGGACGTGCTGGAGCTCACCGCGGCCCAGGCCGCGGACTTCTTTGCTGCCAAGGACTCCCGGGTGCCCGCCGCCACGAAGATCTGCGGCAGGCTGCGGGACGTGGGCCTGGGCTACATCACCCTGGGCCAGCCGCTCACGGAGCTCTCCGGGGGCGAGCGCCAGCGCCTCAAGCTCGCCACCCACATGGCGGAGAACGCCACCCGTTACGTGCTGGACGAGCCCTCGCGTGGCCTGCACCTGGCGGACGTGGAGAACCTGATCTCCGTGCTAGATCGCCTGGTGGACGCCGGAGCCAGCGTGATCGTGGTGGAACACTCCCTGGCCGTTATCGCGCGCGCCGACCACGTGATCGACCTCGGCCCGAGCGCGGGCTCGCAGGGCGGCCGGGTGGTGTTCAGCGGCAGCCCAGCCGATCTCGCTGCCTCCGGCACCGCCACGGGGCGGTACCTAGCGGAGTTCGTGGGCTAGGGCACGGCGATCATGCACAGCATGCGGAGACTCCGGCGCGGCGACGCCGCCGCGGCGCTCCTCGGCTGCGTCCTCGCCGCGATGTACGTGAGCATCGCCGCCGCGCACCCCACCCCGGTGCTGTGCGCGCAGGCGGCGCTCTCCCTCGGCTTCGTCCCCGCCCTGGCGCTGTGGCGCACCCGGGTCGTCCCCGCCGCCGGGGCCCTGCTGGGGCTGCTCGCGGCCTGGTGCCTCGCGTTCATCGCCGCCGCGCCCGCCAACACGGGATTTCCCCCGTACCTGGTGGCGGCGCCGATGGCGGTCTATTCCCTTAGCCGCCACGCCCCGGATCGTCACCTCGCTTGGGGTGCGCTCCTCGCGTGCGCGGCGGCCGCACCCGCCAGCCCGCTCATGTGGGAGCTGCGGGGCCCGGACGACCTCCGCTACCGCTCCGGGAATTCCCTCCTCGGCTTCCTCGCGCTGCACTGGTCGCTGCTGGGCGTGGCCTTCCTGTGGGCGCTGCACCGGCGCGCGGAACAGCGGCGGCGCGAGCGGGAACACGAGGCGGCCCGGGAAACCGAGCGCATCCTCATCGCCCAGGAGATCCACGACGTGCTCGCCCACAACCTCACCCTCATCAACGTGCAGTCCTCCGCCGGGATCATCGGGGCACGCACCAACCCCCAGGCGGCCGTCGAGGCGCTGGGCACCGTGCGGGACGTCAGCGCGGAGGCCCTGGCGCAGGTGCGCGGGATCGTGGCCACCCTGCGCTCCCCCGGCGCGCCCACGGCTGCATCGGAGGACCCCGCCACCCTCGCGGAGATCGTGGAGGGCTTTCGCGGGCTGGGCCTGACCGTGCGCGCGGACTATCCCGCCGACATCCTCTCCCGCCTGCCCGTCCAGCACGCCCTGGCGGTGCGTCGCATCACCGCCGAGGCCCTCACCAACGTGCTGCGCCACCAGCGGGCGGGCACAGCCGTGAACTACCGCCTGACCGAGGATCCCTCCGGCCTGACCCTGACGGTGGAGAGCCTCGAGGCGCCGCGCTCGCTCACCTCCGCAGCCTCCGGCCCGGGCCTGCCCGCCGGGTGCGGCACCGGCCTGGTGGGCATGAGCGAGCGCGCCACGGCGCTCGGCGGCACGCTGCGCGCCGGTCCCACGGAGCGCGGCTGGCTCGTGCGTGCCGACCTGCCGTTAGGAGAACCCCGATGACCCCGTCCATCCGCGTGCTGCTGGCCGACGACCAGCCGCTGCTCGCCTCGGCGCTCGCCACGATCCTGTCCGCCGAGGAGGACATCGCCGTGGTGTCCGTGTGCCACGACGGCGAGGAGGCGCTGCGCGCCGCCCGGGAGCACCGGGTGGACGTGGCGGTGCTGGACATCCGCATGCCCAGGGTTGGCGGGATCGAGGCCGCGCGCGTCCTGGCTCCGCGCGGCGTGGCCGTGCTCATGCTGACCACCTTCAACGAGGACTCCCTCATCCGCGAGGCCATCGGCGCGGGCGCCTCCGGTTTCCTGCTCAAGGACGCGAACCCGGCCGAGCTGGTCCGGGCGGTGCGCAGCGTGCACCGGGGGCAATCCGTGCTCAGCGCCGGGGTGACCGGCCACGTGCTGCGGGCCTACCGGCGAGCCGTGGCGGGCGCGAGCGCCCTGCCCGCCCACCAGCGCCAGGGCCTAAGCCTGCTCACCCCACGCGAGCTCGAGATCCTTTCCCTCATCGCGGCGGGCCACACGAACGCCGAGATCGCCGCCGCGCTGACCATCGGGGCCGCCACCGTGAAGACCCACGTCTCCCACCTCCTCACCAAGCTGCACTGCCGGGACCGGGTGGCCCTGGTGCTGCTCGCGCACCGCGCGGGCCTGGCCCCTCCCCCTGACGGGGGAGAATCTCCTTCCCCATAATCACCCTGCGCGGGGATCACGCCGCGCCGCGCAGGGGCCATAGTAGCGGGCATGACTACCGATGTTCCCTCCCTTACCTGCCGTGGCCTGCGCATCAGCCTCGGCGGGCAGCGCATCCTCGACCGCTTCGACCTCACCGTTCGCCCCGGGCGCGTCCACGCCCTGATCGGACGCAACGGGGCGGGCAAGTCCACCGCCTACAAGGCCATCCTGGGCCTGCTGCGGCCCGATGCGGGCGAGGTCACCATCCTCGGCTCGCCGCGCACCCGCGAGAGCCTGCGCCACATCGGCGCCAGCATCAACGGCCCCGCGCTCTACCCGCACTTAAGCGCCGTGGAGAACCTCGCGATCCACTGCCACCTGCTGGGTCTGCCCCGCTCCGAGGCGCTGCGGGCGCTGCGCGCGGTGGGCCTGCCCGATACCCGCAAGCGCGCCTCGGCCTTCAGCACCGGCATGAAGGCCCGGCTGGCCCTGGCGATCGCCACGCTGGGTGACCCCGAGGTCCTGCTGCTCGACGAACCCCACAACGGTCTCGATCCCCAGGGCATCGTGGAGCTGCGCGGCTTCCTGCGCCAGTGGGCGCGGCGCGGCGGCGCGGTGCTCCTGAGCTCCCACCAGCTCGGGGAGGTCACCCGCATGGCCGACGACCTCACGGTGCTCGCCCACGGGCGCGCTCACTACGCGGGCACGCTGGCCGACTTCGCCCCGCCGGAGCGACTGGAGGAGCGGTTCCTCGCCCTCACCGACGCCACGAGCGCAACGGAGGATCACCACTAATGCTCCGATCCCTTCCCCGCGCCCTGCGCGCGGAGCTGCTACGCACCCGGCGCAGCGCGGTCGCGCGGCTGCCGCTGCTCGGCCTGCTCGTCGGCGGGCTCAGCGTCTTTCTTCCGATGGTGGCCTCCGGCCGGCGCGACGCCGCCGTCCTCCTCTCCTGGCAGGGCATGTACGTCACCGGCATGGCCGCGCCGCTGACCGCGTTGTTCTACGTGCTCGCGGACAGGCGCGAGCGCGCCGCCCGCTGCGGGGGCACGCAGTGGCGTGCCTTCTCCCCGGCGGCCCAGCGCGCCGCGCGGGTTCTGGTGCTCGCGGGGCTGCTGGGTGCCTTCACGGCGCTGAGCTTCGGGATGTGCTGGTGCGCGGCCCTGATTCAGGGCTATGCCGGGGCGGGCGCGATCCCGCTCGCCGGGCTGGCCTCCTGGTGGGGCCAGGTGGGCGTGCTCTGCGTTTTCCTGCTGATCGGCCGATCCACCGGCGCCGTCCTGCCCCTGCTCGCGGCCGTGACCTGGCAGGTCGTCGGGCTGCTCGCCGCGGAATCACCCTCATGGTGGGCGGTTCCTCCAGCCTGGCCTGTGCGCCTCGCGCTGACGCTGCTAGGCACGCACGCCAACCTCGTGCCCTTCGCCCCCGGCGAGCCGATCCCCCACCCGTGGCCGGCCCTGGCCGCCTGCACTCTCATGAACGCGCTGGCCCTCGCGGCCGCCGTCGCCTGCGACCCGCGCTCGCAGCGGAGGGCACCGGGGCGCCGCCACCAAACCGGAAATGCCTCGGCGGAGATCCTATACTCCCCCGGCGGCAGTGCCGCTCGCCCCACACGGTGGGGTCTCCTGCGCGTCCCTGTGCTGGCCGCCCGACGTCGCGGCGGCTACCCGCTGCTCCTGGCGACGCTCTCGGTGCTCGCCTACGCCGCTGCCGTGTACCCGCCGTTCGTGGTCACCGGGCTGACCACGTTCCTCGTCCTGCCCCTGGGCACCGCGATCCTGCCGGTGACGGCGTGGGGTGGGCTCGCCCCCGCGTGGCGCATCGCCGTGCTGCGCCGCCCGGGGCTGCGCGGCGCGGTGACGTTGTGGCACCTGGGCATGACCTGGCTCGTGTGCCTGGCGGCCGCCCTGGGGGCCGTCGCGGCCGGGGAGTCGATAGGGCGGGCCGCCGCCCGCGCGGTGCTGTGGTGCGCCACCGGAACCGTGCTCGCGCTGCTGTTTCTGCTGCTCACCGTGCGGTTCTCCCCCGGCGCGGCCCTGGGGCTGGGTGTGGTAGGCGCCATCGTCTCGCTCACCCTGGGTGGGGACGTCCTGGCCTCCACGCCCCTGTGGCTCCTCGCGCTGCCCTCCTGGGGCGAATCCGCGCTCGACCCCGGCCGGTTCCCCCTGGCGCTGGCGCTCTGCGCGGCGCTCGCGGCGGTTCTCCTGCCGCTGCTGGGGCGCGCCTATCGACGCCACGAAGCCGCCGCGTAGGGCGCGCGGGGATTATTCATGCCACGCCGTGGCCGGTGTGAGCCCCTCCAGCCCCAGAACGGAATGAAAGAATCTCCCCATGCCACGCCGTGGCCGGTGTGGTTCCACCGCACCCCGCAACGGCATGGAAGCGCCCGTACCATTGCCCCATGAGCACCGATCATCACTTCGAAATCAAGGTTCCCGGAGGAAAGCTGGTGGTAGTGGACGTCTCCGAGGACGGCCAGCGGATCACCGCCGCCAGCGTCTCCGGCGATTTCTTCCTCGAACCCGAGGACGCCTTCCCCGCGCTGACCCACGCGCTCGTCGGCGCGCCGCTCACGGACACCGCCGAGCAGCTCCAGCAGCGCCTGGACGCGGCGCTGGCGCCGCTGGGCGCTCAGCTCCACGGATTTTCCACCGCCGACGTCGCCCTGGCCGCCCGCCGCGCGGTGCTCGACGCGAAGGACCTCACCGACTATGAGTGGGAGGTGCTGCGCCCCGGCGCGCTGCCCACCCTGCTCAACGTGGCTCTGGACGAGCACCTACTCCACGAGGTCGCCGCCGGGCGGCGCGGCCCGATCCTGCGTTTCTGGGATTGGGAGGATCGCGCGGTGGTCTTTGGCTCCTACCAGAGCTACGCCAACGAGCTAGATCCGCACGGCGTGGAGCGGCACGGTATCGTCCCGGTGCGGCGTATCTCCGGCGGCGGCGCGATGTTCATGGAGGGCGGCAACTGCGTCACCTACTCCCTCTATGTGTCCGAGGCGGCGGTGCGGGGATTGAGCTACGTGGAATCGTACGAATACCTCGATCAGTGGGTCCTCGCCGGGCTGCATTCCCTGGGCGTCAACGCCTGGTACGTGCCCATCAACGACATCACCTCGGATCACGGCAAGATCGGGGGTGCCGCCCAAAAGCGCGTGGCCGGCGCGGTGCTGCATCACACCACCATGAGCTACGACATCGACGCCCAGAAAATGACGGAAGTGCTGCGCATAGGCAAGGTCAAGATCGCGGACAAGGGGCTGCGTTCCGCCGCCAAGCGAGTAGATCCGCTGCGCCGCCAGACCGGTGTGAGCCGGGAGGAGGTCATCACCGCGCTGATCGACGCCTTCCGGTCCCGCTATCCCTCGCACCCCGGAAAACTCAGTGAAGAGGATCTCGCGGCGGCCCGCAGGCTCGTGGAAGAGAAGTTCGGCACGCGGGAGTGGACACACCGGGTGCCATAGACGCGATCACGGGCCGAGCAGGGCGAGGGGAACCACGGCCACGCCGTCGGCGCGGCGATAGGCATGCCTTCCCGTGGTGACCACCACCTTGTCCACCACGCGATCCCCGATCTTGTTTTCTAGCCAGTGCAGGTGGCGCACGTCGCGATCGTCCACGGCCTCCTTGAGCTTGACCTCGATGGGAAGCACCCGGCGATTATCCAGCTCCACGATGAGGTCGATCTCCTGACGTCCCTCCTTGGTACGAAGGTGATATAGATGCGCCCGCAGGGGCTCGATCATGACACGGACGGAAAGGGTCACTAAGGACTCGAAGAAAAGGCCTAAAAGCGAGCCGTCCTTGGGGGTAAAGGTTCCTCCTTCGTACTTCATCAGAACGCCCTCATCGATCCGCATGAGGCGGGCCGCGATCGCGGGATCGACCATCTGGTGCTTGGGGGCCTGCGTGGCCCGCGATAGCGGGGCCAGCGCGGGAGACCACCCGGGAACGGGATCAAGAATAAAAATTCTTTCCAGCGTCTCCCGGTATTCCAGCGCTGTGGATTTGGACGGCTTGTTGCTTTCCCCGGGGGTAGCCGCGTCCAATATCTCCGAGTAACCGGCTGTCGTGGAACTGGCTGCGGCGTAGGCTTCCATCCACTTTCTCAGTGACTGCGGCCTGCGAACGGTATGCCCGGATTCCGTCATCTCGTGGTCGGAGATTCTGGCTATGTACCCATCCAGTTCCTCCAGCCGGACCGGGTGTGGAAAGTCCCGTATCCCGGGGAAACCCGACCGAATGATCTTCTCCACGTAGGTATTCAACCCACAGTGTGCCGCTCCGCCTACCTTTCCTCTTCGCCCGCTCGCCAGATCCGCGATGCTGACGCTCGGCTCGCAGATGCCCCGCTCGAAGAAGGACAGGGGCCTGAGTCTGAGGCGCAGGATCCTGCCCGCGCCGGAGTGTATCCGGACGTTCTTTGTTGGCCCCGCCGATCCCGTGAGTAAAAGCGTCCCCCGCGCCGATCCTCGTCCACGCTGTGCCGCACCGCGTCCCAGATCGGGGGATAAAGCTGCCATTCGTCGATGAGCAAAGTATGCGGAGAAGCGATCTCCCCCTCCACATCGCCCCTCACGCGCTCCATGTCCACGGTGCGTGTCAATCTCAGGACATCCTGTGCCCGCTGCAGGGCCGTTGCAGTTTTTCCCACCGCCTTGGCCCCCTCGATCGCTATCGCGGGGGCATACGGAAGCAGGGTGTCCAACACCTCGTCTAGCACCCGTCGAATGTACATCTGCTTTACCCCTTCCCACGTGCGTAAACTACCTCTAGACCACTTTCTACGCTACCTCTCGCCCACCTTGAAAGCCCCGGACGCACAGCGTCGCCCCGCCACCGCCTCCGTTACCACAGATAGATGACGAATCTGCCCCTACCTCACGACGAGGAATCGCCCCGTGTTTGCCGCCTCCGCCATGCTCATGGGCGAGCGAGCCGCGGAGTTGATCCGGAGACTAGGAGCCGCCTGCGCAGCCCTCATCGGCCACGTCACGCAGGAGCGCGCGAAGCCCCAGCCGGAAGGGGGCGTCAGCGTAGGGGTTGCGGTCGGATTCTCGTTCTTCCTCGGGGCCCGTCGGCGCGGCGCGGTGGGCGGCGTCGAGGGTGGGCGCATCGAACCCCGCCGACTCCGGGACACGGAAGAGATCGGCGGGGGCGTGGACATCGAAGGCGGAGCCGTAGATGAAAGACTCCAGCATGACGATACGCGGCAACACCTCCTCGGTGGGCACACCCGCCCGGACATAGACCCGGGCAACAAGTTCGTACATCGCCACGGCGCGAGGCGCGCCGGAGATCGGAGCGTGCGCGATCACGCTGACCAGGGGCGAATGCCGGGCGAAGACGTCGCGGTAGGACTCCGCCCAGGCGGCTAGCGCGTCCCGGGGGGTGATCGTACCGTCGAGGGCGCGGTACAGCGGCGAGGTATCGACCTGCCCCATCACCGTGTCCTCCACGAGGAGGAGAAGTTCGTGCTTGCCGGAGACGTGGTTATACAGGGCGCTGGGACTGACCCCAATCTGCTCCGCGATGCGGGCCATCGTGAGCTTGTCGTAGCCGAGACGGTGGATGATAGCGAGCGCCGCCTCGGCGATTTTTTCCCGGTTGACCAGCGAATACGAGGGGCGCCCTCGGCCTTGCGCACGATTCATACCTCCAGACTATTCCACTGGCCTCAGAAATCCTGTATGGTGACTGCCAACACAAAATGAACATGATTCATTTTGGTATGGGACACGACCCGACCTTGAGGAGCATCATGAATCTTCCGGCAGAAAACCCAACGATTACCCGCGACGTCGCCATCATCGGCGCCGGCCCCTCCGGCCTCATGGCCGCGCGCACCCTGCGCAGCAAGGGCCTCAGCGTGGCCGTCCTGGAGGCACGAGACCGGGTGGGCGGGCGCACCTGGAGCGGTCGGGTCGCCGACGAGCAGGGCGTGGAGCACTTCCTCGAGCTGGGCGGGCAGTGGATCTCCCCGGATCAAACCCGCCTCCTCGCGCTGCTGGAGGAACTGGGGCTACCCACCTTCCAGCGCTACCGCGAGGGCAAGTCCATCTATCTCTCCCCCGATGGCACCCGTCACGAGTACGAGGGCACGACCTTCCCCGCCTCCCCGGAGACCATCGCGGAGATGGAACGCCTCATCGGTATCATGGACGAGCTCGCCGCCGAGATGGATCCGGCGCGCCCCTGGGATCACCCACGGGCTCAGGAGCTCGACCGCGTCTCCTTCCGCAGCTGGTTGGAGGAGCTTTCCGACGACGCCGAGGCCATCGATAACGTCTCCATTTACGTCGCCTCGGGCATGCTCACCAAGCCCTCCTACGCCTTTTCCACCCTCCAGGCCGTGCTCATGGCGGCCTCCGCGGGTTCCTTTTCCAACCTGGCGGACGAGGACTTCATCCTGGATCGCCGCGTGATCGGCGGAATGCAGGGCGTCTCGCAGCGGATGGCGGACGAACTCGGCGAGGACGTCCACCTCGGTACCCCGGTGCGCACGGTGGAATGGGCCACCCCAGATTCCACCACCGCCGACGCGCTCAACAACGTTCCGGCCGACGTGCGCAATGGAGTAACGGACAACGGCGCCCCCGGCTCGGTAGTGGTGCACTCCGATCGGCTCACGGTGCGAGCGCGCTACGCCGTCCTGGCCGTGCCGCCGAACCTCTATAACCGCATCTCCTTCGTACCGCCGCTGCCCCGCAAGCAGCACATCGCCCACCAGCACATCTCCATGGGGCTGGTCATCAAGGTGCATGCCGTGTACTCCGAGCCCTTCTGGCGGGCCGAAGGACTTTCCGGCACCGGTTTTGGCGGCGGGCGCCTGGTGCAGGAGGTCTACGACAACACCAACTACGGCAAGAACATCGGGGCCTCCCGCGAGGACGCCGAGGATTCCTATGGCACCCTCGTGGGCTTCGTTTCCGACGTGTACGCCGAGCAAATGTGGGCACTGCCCGCGCAGGAGCGCAAGGAGCGCATCCTGGCGGAACTGGCCGCCTACCTCGGCCCCAAGGCCACAGACCCCATCGCCTTCTACCTCTCCGACATGGCGGCCGAGGAATGGACGCGCGGCGCCTACGCCACCTCCTACGATCTCGGCGGGCTCTCCCGCTGGGGCCATCTGCAAAATGAGCCCACGGGACCTCTCTACTACGCCTGCTCCGACATCGCCGCCGAGGGCTATCAGCACGTCGACGGCGCCATCCGGCAGGGCGAGATCGTCGCGGAGAAGATAGCACAGCGCGGATAGCACGGGATGGTGAATGATGGTGACGCAACCGCTGGCTCCCCGCGCCGTCCCGGGGACCGGAGATAACATAGCCGGGACGAAGGGCCTCGCCGCGGGAAGAGTGGGGTTGATGGGCGCCGTGATCATCGGCATCAGCTGCATCGCCCCCACCTACACGCTGACCTCCGGGCTGGGCCCCACGATCTCCGCCGTGGTCGAGTACGTCCCTGCGGTACTGCTGCTGGGCTTTATCCCCATGCTCCTGGTGGCCTTCGCCTACCGCGAGCTCAACGCCGCCGTGGCGGACTCCGGCACCTCGTTTACCTGGGCCTCCAAGGCCTTCGGGCCGTGGGTGGGCTGGATGGGTGGCTGGGGGCTGATTACCGCCACCATCCTGGTGCTTTCCAACCTGGCGGCGGTGGCCGTGGATTTCTTCTACCTGCTCATAGCGCAGATCACCGGGCGACCGGAGATAGCGCAGTGGACCCACTCGCTGTGGATCAACATCCCCACCACCTTCGTCTTCATCGCCCTGGCCACCTGGGTGGCCTACCGCGGCATGGACTCCACCCAAAAGCTCCAGTATCTCCTGGTGGGGGTGCAAATCCTGGCTATCGTCGCCTTCGACACCGTAGCCTTCCTCCGCGCCCTGCGCGGCGATGGCTTCGATGTCACCCTTCCGAGCCTGAGCTGGTTCAATCCGGTGGGTATCGGTGACTTCCCACTCATCGCCACGGGCATCTCGCTATCAATCTTCATGTTCTGGGGCTGGGACGTCACCCTCACCATGAACGAGGAGACCAAGAACCCGGAAAAGACCCCCGGCCGGGCGGCCGCGGTGACGGTGAGCATCATCATAGCCCTGTACATCGCCACGGCACTGGCCATCGTCGCCTGGGCCGGTACCGGCTCCACGGGCCTGGGCGCGGGGAACCCGGACAATCAGGAATCCATCTTCGCCGCGTTGTCTTACCCCGTCCTGGGACCCGCCGCGCTGCTGATGTACGTGGCGGTGCTGTCCAGTTCCTTTGCCTCCCTGCAATCCACCATGGTCGGCCCGGCGCGCACCCTCCTGGCGATGGGGTATTACCAGGCGCTGCCGCCGATCTTTGCGCGGATAAGCCCCCGGTATCGCACGCCGTCCACGGCCACCATCGCCTCGGCGGTAGCCGCCGGCGGTTTTTATGCGGTCACGCGGATATTGTCCGATAATGCTCTCTGGGACACGATTGCCGCCCTGGGCCTGATGATTTGTTTCTATTATGGCATCACCGCCATGGCCTGCCTGTGGTATTTCCGTCACGAGCTCTTTGCCAGCGCGCATAACATCGTTTTCAAGTTCCTCTTTCCGCTGCTCGGAGGCGGTTTCTTGCTCATCATGTTTGTCGTCACCGCATGGGATTCCATGAATCCCAGTTACGGCTCGGGTTCCTCTCTTTTCGGCGTAGGCACCGTGTTTATTTTGGGCACGAGTATCCTCTTGTTAGGGGTGGCGCTCATGGTCTTTACCCGGCTGCGCCACCCGGCCTTCTTCCTGGGACACACGCTGCCCCGGATCACGGCCCGCCATGACGTCTATCCCTCATCCCCGATCCCCACGAAGGAGAAATCATGACCTCCCCCCAGTACCGCGTCCACAACCCCGTGACCGACGAGGTGGTAGAGACTTTCCCCTTTGCCAGCGACGCCGAGGTCGAGGCCGCCCTCGATGCTAGCGCCCGCGCCTTTGCCTCCTGGTCGCAGCTGCCGCTGGCCCGGCGCGCCGAGATCATGGCGTGCGCCGGGGAGCTTTTCATCGAGCGCAAGGACGCCCTCGCCACCATCGCCGGCACCGAGATGGGCAAGCCTCATTCCGAGGCCGCCGACGAGGCCGAGCTCTCCGGCAACATCATTCGCTACTACGCCGAGCACGGCGCCGAGTTCACCAAGGATCAGCCCATTCCGGTAGTCTCCGGCTCCGGCAAGGCCGTGATCCGTCGCCTGCCCATCGGTCCCCTGCTGGGCATCATGCCGTGGAACTTCCCCTACTACCAGATCGCCCGCTTCGTGGGTCCCAACCTGGTGCTGGGCAACACCATCCTGCTCAAGGACGCGGAGATCTGCGCGCGCTCGGCGCTCGCCGTGGCCGAGATCTTCCGCGACGCCGGGGTGCCGGAGGGCGTGTACACCAACCTCTTTGCCACCCACGAGCAGGTTTCCACCATCATCGCGGACCCGCGGGTGCAGGGCGTCTCCCTCACCGGTTCGGAGCGCGCCGGGGCCATCGTGGGTGCCCAGGCGGGCCAGCATCTGAAGAAGGCCGTGCTCGAGCTCGGCGGGAGCGATCCGTACGTGATCCTCGATTCCGCGGACATTCCCGCCGCCGCGGCCCTCGCCTGGGGCACCCGGATGTACAACACCGGGCAGGCGTGCAACTCCAACAAACGCATGATCGTCATGGACGACGTCTACGAGGAGTTCGTGGCCGAGCTCGTGGCCCTGGCCGAGGCCGCCACCCCCACCACCCCGGACAAGGAGGGGGAGAACACCTACTGCCCGCTGTCCTCCCGCGAGGCCGCCGAGAAGCTCAAGGATCAACTCGATCGCGCCGTGGCCGCAGGGGCCACCCTGCGCGCGGGCGGAGAACTCACCGAGACCGGAGCCTACCTATCCCCCGCCGTGCTCACGGACGTGCCCGTGGGCTCGGACATCTACTATGAGGAGTTCTTCGGCCCCGTGGCCACCGTGTTCCGGGTAACTTCTGACGAGGAGGCCCTCCGGCTGGCCAACGATACCCGCTTTGGCCTGGGCGGCACGGTGTTCTCCGAGGATACCGAGCGTGCCGCCGCTCTCTCCCGCCGCCTGGAAGTGGGCATGGCCAACGTGAACACCCCCGCCGGGGAGGGCTACGAGTTGCCCTTCGGCGGGGTGAAGCGCTCCGGCTTTGGCCGTGAGCTGGGCCCGCTGGGCATGGACGAGTTCGTGAACAAACAGCTCTACTACGTGGAGGACTAGGCACGACCGCTCACCGCCCCGAAATGCCCCGTTCCCGGCACACAAGACCTCGGATCCCCGCGACTCCGGGAGCTTACGTGCCGGGAACGGGGCATTACCATCGATCGCTACGCCTAAAGATCCAGTGCCACTCCCACACCCCTTGAGTGGGCAGCGGATTCGGCATGGTCCGCACGGAGAGAATCTGCGCCACCACCCGGTCTAGCTCATTGGCCACGCAGCTGCCGGTAAAACGCAGCACGACGTACCCCGCCAGTGTCGCGTCATTTGCCTTGGCGCGGTCCCGCACGAAGATCTCCAGGTTTTCGCTGCTGTGGTATTTGAAGCCGTCGACTTCCACCAACAGGTTGAGCTCCGGGACGTAAATGTCCCACCAGTAGGCGCCGAGGAACACGTTATTTTCCACCGCCAATCCGGCGTTTTTCAGGGCCCTGATGAGGACTGTCTCGCCACCACTATCGGCACCAATCACCGCCTTCCTCAGGAGGTCGCGGCTCCGCGCGGGGAAGCGAACGCCAGCAGCGTGTTTTTCAATCGCACGTTTTCCATTCCGGTTTTTGTAGACGTGCTCCAGGAGAGCAATGGCTCGCGGTTCCTCGAGGTACTCGATGGCGAGACACGGAAGATGCACACGATACTCCCCCATCCAGACAAATGCCGACCTCCGCGAGCGAAACCATTCAACGCCGTCCATGTCCGGCATGTCTCGCGTACTCACCAGCTGCAGCGGAAAGCTCAGTTCCCGGCGGTAAAAAAGCTGCTCGGCCGTGCACCCCGTGGCACGCGCGGCGGGAAAGGTAGCCAAGAGAACGCCCAAGAGCTCGCGCGCGGTGGGGGCTCGTGTCAGGTAGAGCCCCTTGCAAACCTTGTAGTACGTCCCCGCCTTCACGCGACGCCGTACCGTGGAGCGGTCAACGCCGCTGACAATAAGGTTTCTCATATATCCCCCCGGTTGACTTTAAAGCGCGGAACCACGCGCTGCAAGAGGAATGCCCCGTTCCCGGCACGTAGGCTTCCGCATCCGCGGGGATCCGACCGCTTTCGTGCCGGGAACGGGGCACGTCGCTAGGTGGTTAGCCCCGGCTAGGGCTTGGCGATGTAGCGCACGGAAATGTACTCCTCGATGCCCTCGGCGCCGCCCTCGCGCCCGAACCCGGACTGCTTGATACCGCCGAAGGGGGCGGCGGCATCCGAGATGGCCGCGCGGTTGATGCCCACCATGCCCGCCTCCAGGGCGTGCGCGAGGTAGTCCGCCGTGTGCACGTTCTCCGTAAACGCGTAAGCGGCCAGCCCAAACTCGGTGCTATTGGCCCGGGCCACGCCTTCCTCCAGGGTGGCAAAGGTACTCACGGTGGCCACGGGGCCAAAGATCTCCTGGGAGAGGATCTCGGCGTCGTCGGGAAGGTGGGACAGCACGGTAGCGGGATAGAAGAAGCCCTTGCCCTCTGACACCTGCCCGCCGGTGTGTACCACCGCGCCCTGTTCCACGGCGCGCTCGACCAGCGCGGCCACGGCGTCGCGCTGGCGGGCGGTGATCACCGGGCCCAGGGTGGTGGACTCCTCCAGGCCGTGGCCCATGCGGATCGCCGCCATACGCTCGGTCAACCGCGCGGTGAACTCCTCGGCCAGGGACTCGTGCACCAGGAAGCGGTTGGCGGCGATGCATGCTTCGCCACCGTTGCGCATCTTGGCCTGCATGGCGCAGTCAAGCGCCATGTCGAGGTCGGCGTCGTGGGCCACGAGGAAGGGGGCGTTACCGCCCAGCTCCATCGAGGTGCGCTGGAGGTGCTGGGCGGACTGGCGCACTAGAATCTTGCCCACGGCGGTGGAGCCGGTAAAGGTGACCTTGCGCAGCCGGGAATCGGCCATGAGTTCCTCGGACATTCGCGCCGAGACTGTGGTGGGCACGATGGACACCACGCCCTCGGGCACCTCGTGGCGGCGGAATACTCCGGCGATGACCTCCCCGAGCAGGAGCATGGTCAGCGGCGTCTCCGCCGCCGGCTTGACGATCACCGGGCAGCCCGCCGCCAGGGCGGGGGCGATCTTGCGGGTGGCCATCGCCAGCGGGAAGTTCCACGGGGTGATCGCCAGCACCGGGCCCACCGGGGTGTGCGAGATGGTCATGGAGCCGTTGCCCGCCGGGGAAGCCGCGTAGCGCCCCGAGATACGCACCGCCTCCTCGGCGAACCAACGCAGGTACTCCGCGCCGTAGGCCACCTCGCCGCGCGCCTCCGCGAGCGGCTTGCCCATCTCCAGGGTCATCACGCGGGCGAAGTCCTCGGCGCGCCGCGTCATCTCCTGGAAGATCTCGGTGAGGATCACCGAGCGCTGTCGGGGGGCGACCTTCGCCCACGGCCCCTGGGCGGCGTCGGCCAGGGCGAGCGCCTCGAACCAGTCCCGGGAATCGGCGTCGGCGACCTCGGCCAGCACCTCCTCCGTGGCCGGATCGATCACCTCGAAGGTCGCACCGGAAGCCGCCTGGGTGGTGCGAGCACCCAGCCACAGGCCGGTGGGCAGGCTATCTAAGAGGTCCTGATGAGGAGTGTAATCAAAGGACATGCTGCGGGCTCCTTTACTTGTTGTCCGTCACGAGGTCCACCACGATACGCAGCGCCTCGCGCCACAGGTGCTCCGGGATCGCCAGCGAGGGCAGGAAGCGAATCACGTTATGATCCAGCCCGCAGGTCAGGATCAGCACGCCGCGCTCCTTGGCCCCGGCCGCCACCGCGTGCACCAACTCGGCGTCCGGCTCGCCCTCGGCGGTCACGAACTCCAAGGCCAGCATGGCGCCCCGACCCCGGAAGTCCGCCACCCGCGGGTCCTCGATGAGCCCGGCCAGCTCCTCGCGGGCGATCTCCTCGATGCGGCGGGCCCGGGCGCCAAAGTCCTTCTCCTCGAACTCCCGGAAAGTAGCCAGCGCCGCCGCGCAGGCCACCGGGTTGCCGGTGTAGGTGCCGCCCAGACCGCCGGGCTGCGGGGCGTCCATGATCTCCGCGCGGCCCGTCACCGCGGACAGCGGCATGCCGGAGGCGATGCCCTTGGCGCTGGTCACCATGTCCGGCACGATCCCCTCGTGCTCGCTGGCGTACCAGGTGCCCGTGCGCATCATCCCCGCCTGGATCTCATCGGCGATGAACACCACGTCGTTATCCGTGCACCAGCGCGACACCGCGGGCAGAAAGCCCGGCGCGGGCACCACGAACCCGCCCTCGCCCTGGATGGGCTCGATCACCACGCAGGCCAGGTTCTGCGCGCCGATCTCCTGCTCCAGGGCCGTGATCGTGCGCCGGGCGGCCTCCTGCCCACTCAAGCCGTCGCGCACCGGGTAGGACATCGGCACCCGGTAGACGTCCGGGGCAAAGGGGCCGAAGCCGGACTTATAGGGCTGCTGCTTGGCCGTCATCGCCATGGTGAGGTTGGTGCGACCATGGAAGGCGCGATCCATCACCGCCACCGCGTTCTTGCCCGTGTAGCTGCGGGCGATCTTCACCGCGTTTTCCACCGCCTCCGCACCCGAGTTAAACAGCGCGGTGCGCTTGGGGTGATCCCCCGGGGTGACCTCGTTGAGCTTCTCCGCCACCGCCACGTAGGACTCGTAGGGGGAGATGGTGAAGCTGGTGTGGGTAAAGCGCCCCACCGCCTCGCGCACCTCCCCGACCACCGCTGGGTTCGACGCCCCCGCCGAGGTCACCGCGATCCCCGAGGCCAGGTCGATGAACTGATTGCCGTCCGCGTCCACCAGGATGCCGCCGTCGGCGTCCACCACGTAGCCGGGCAGGGCGGGCACCATGCCCGCGGGCAGGGCCGCCTGGCGACGCTCCTCCAGGGCCTTGCTGCGCGGGCCGGGGCGCTGCTCCGTGACCAGCCTGCGCTGCTGCTCGATGCGATACTCCAACTCCGGTAGTGAGGCCATGACCGATTCCTTCCTCTTTCCGCAACAATTGCCCACTATTGTGATGCCACCCACCGCCGCGCCGCTATGGCCATAGCGTCTAATTTTCTGCAATTACACTATCCAGGGTGTCCACTATTCCCCTGGCCTGGCTGCTCAACCAACGCTCCCTCCACCTCCAGTCCATCCACACCCCCGGCGGCGACTTCACCGTGGTTCATGCCACCGAGCTGACCGACCCCACCGAGTTCACCACCCCCGGCAGCCTCATCCTCACCGTAGGACTCGCCTTCGCGGATTCCCCCGAGGACTTCCACGACTACGCCGCGCGACTGACCCGCGCCGGGGTGCGCGCCATCGGCTTTGGCACCGGGCTCGTCTTCGACCAGGTTCCCCCGCCGCTCATCGACGCCGCCCACACCCACGACCTAGGCCTTTTCGAGGTACCCCGCGCCACCGCCTTCCTCGCCATCGCCAACGCCGTCATGGCCGAACTCTCCCGGCGCACACTGGCCGAACAAACGGAGCTGCTGCGACGACAAGAAAAGCTCAACAGGCAGGCTGGCAACGGGCTCGACGCCCTGCTGCGCGAGGCCTCCTCCTACCTGGGGGCCGAGATTGCCCTCGCGGAGGTCGCCCCGGGTACCCCACCCAGCGCCCGCACCAGCACGGGCAAGAACGGGGCCAGGGTGACCACGCTGAGCATTCCGCTTGTGGTGGGGGGTGGGGGTGCCGAGCTCCCCGGGCGGCGGTTTCACCTCGTGGCCCGCTCGGCTTCCGCCGATAAATTCCCCGCCTCGTCCCGTGCCCTACTGCGGCACCTCGCCGGGCTGGTGGGGCTGCTGGTCTCTTCTCCCCCACGCGATTCCCCCGACGAGTCCCTAGCCCTGCGGGTACTGCTCGACCAGGGAGCCTCCACGGAGACGCGGCAGGAAGCCGAGCGAACGTTTCCCCAGGAGCCCCTGGACATGAGCGTGCTCCACGCGGATACCCCAGAACTTCTCGACGACGCCCTCTCCTCCCTGCTCCCTGGCCATGTTCAGCTGAGCGAATATAGCGCCGTGGTTGTTCATGCTCCTGGCGATACTTTCCCCCCGCTACCGCTGCGCATTGCCACCTCGCCGCGCACCCCAATCCGCGACATCTCCCTCCCCCTCGCCCAGCAACTACTCGCCCGGGCACAGGCCCTCAGCGAGCCGGGGACTATTCAGGTGCAGCCTCAACCGACCTGGCTCGCTGACCCCTCGGTGCAGGCGGCCCTCCAACCGCGGCGGGCCGCCACCATCGGGGCGCTGGAGGAATACGACCCCCGTCTCTCTACAACCCTGCGGGCCTACCTTCTGTGCGGGGCGCAGGTCTCCCCGACCGCCACTCGACTGGGATTACACCGACACACCATTCGAGCGCACCTGGAAAAGATCGAGCAGGTTTGTCAGGTGGATTTGAGCGATGCGCTGGTGCGGGCGGAATTGACGATGCTACTTCAAGGCTAGGCGATTATTCATCCGTCGCATTCAAGTGGGGATGCAAGCGGGACAGAATGTTCCTCCCTCACGCTCGCCGGTGGTCTGCTCGAAAAGGTGGAAACGATCGCCTCCGAGTACAACGCAACCATGGTGAAATCCGTGGAGGGGAATGGGTCCTACATCGTCATAGCCCCAAGGTTTGCCTTCGCCCACGCGCACCCCTCAAGGACCGCACGGGCAACGAATCTCTCCTGGGGGCGGATCGGCGCCCCCGGTGGGGTTCAGCCATGCTGCCCACGCCCCGCGAGCATGGTCGTAGCGCTTGCCGCTCAGGATCCCCCCCCTCTCACCTCAAGGCAATGCAAGAACTTGAGGCGTCCTTGGGGTGTGAGAGTGCACGAGCTAAATAGGAGATAATGGGGCCCATGGGCACTATGAGGTTTGATCAAGAGACCAAGGACCGTGCGCTGCGCTTGTATTACGAGGCGGTTGCCGAG
>NZ_JACMYD010000003.1 GCF_014267345.1 Corynebacterium sp. zg-331 | reverse complement strand
AGAAGCGGGATAAGAACGTCACGGTGGTTACCGAGGGTGCGCCTGAGGTGGGTAAGGCGGTAGAGCCGAAGGCTCCGCGTCGCTCCATTAAGGCGATTCCGTCTGGTTCTGTGGTGTTGGAGGAGGGTATGCCTTCTGTGATCTAGGCGGTTGATGGTGTAACCGCCGGGTAAGTTAGGCGGGTGAGGGAGTTATTTTCCCTTGCCCGTCTTTTTGCTGTGGGTGGTCTGCGTGCTGCGTGGCCTGGGTGCCGCTAGGTTGGGTGGTGGTAGCCCACCTTGACTGTCGCAATAATAAGGCGAAGAACCCCACCGCTGGTTAGAGCATGGTGAGGTTCTTCGTGAGACTAGCAGTCCCGTGATCGCGTCAAATGATGAAGCGGGCGGTTGCGTTGATACTCAGCCCGCCCTAGGAACCGTCGCGTGGAGCTGGAACTCTGGTGGCGGTTTTTGTTATCTCTGTTTGTGTGGTGATGGTGGGCTATTTGTCTTACCTTCTCCTCGTGGTTGAAGGTGCTTGCTTGTGGGGTGCGTGCCTTCGTCCTGGTGGTGGAGATGGTCGCACCACCGGGAGGAGCTGGGAGGTTTCCCAGCACAATGTCTCCTAGCGGGAAGAGTCCCGAGGGGGAGGAGGTGTGATTACGCTTTTATGCCGTTGAGGAGTGTCCCGGCGTCGGTGAGGAAAATAGCGGCGGTATCGCTCCGGATGTCGCAGCACGGGTGCATGAGGCGCGGCTCTACCCGCGCCCTGTCCCACCCGCCCTCTACAATGGCCTCATGACTGATCTGCCTGCCACCTCTGCCCATACTCAGAAATCCGCGCGCTGGTTCGAGCGCGCCTCGCGGCTGATCCCCGGCGGCGTGAACTCCCCGGTGCGCGCCTTCGGTTCGGTGGGCGGGCAGGCCCGCTTCATCCGGGAGGCCAAGGGCTCGCATCTGATCGACGTGGACGGCAACGAGTACGTCGATCTGGTGTGTTCCTGGGGGCCCATGCTCATGGGGCACGCCCTGCCCGCCATCGTGGAGGCGGTGCGCGAGGCCGCGGTGAGTGGGTTGTCGTTCGGCGCGCCGTCGATCGCGGAGGCGGAGCTGGCCCAGGCGATCGTGGATCGTACCGCCGTCGAGCAGGTGCGCCTGGTCAATTCCGGCACGGAGGCCACGATGTCGGCCGTGCGCTTGGCGAGGGGCTTTACCGGGCGGGCCAAGATCCTCAAGTTCGAGGGGTGCTATCACGGGCACGTGGACGCGCTGCTGGCCTCGGCGGGCTCGGGGGTGGCCACCCTGGGGCTGCCGGATTCCCCGGGAGTGACGGGGGCCGCGGCGGCGGACACCATCGTGGTGCCCTATAACGATCTGGACGCGGTGCGCCGCGCCTTTGCCGAGCACCCCGGCCAGATCGCGGCGATTATCGCGGAGGCGGCGGCGGGCAACATGGGCACGGTGGCCCCGCGCGAGGGCTTCAACGCCGCGCTCAAGGAGATCGCCCACGCCGACGGGGCCCTATTGATCCTCGACGAGGTGATGACCGGCTTCCGCACCTCCTATCACGGCTGGTACGGGGTGGATCGCGTGGCGGGCGACCTGGTGACCTTCGGCAAGGTGGTCTCCGGCGGCCTGCCGGCGGCGGCCTTCGGCGGGCGCCGCGACGTCATGGAGCATCTGGCCCCGCTCGGCCCGGTGTATCAGGCGGGCACCCTGTCCGGGAACCCGGTGGCGGTGGCGGCGGGGTTGGCCTCGCTGAAGGCCGCCACGGAGGAGGTCTATGACGAGGTGTCCCGGAACGCCAATCGCCTGGCCGGGCTGCTGCACGAGGCGCTGGGGCGCGAGGGCGTGGCGCACCACATTCAGCGCGCCTCCTCCATGCTGTCCGTGCGGTTTGCCGAGGGCGAGGGGCGTCACTTCCAGGACATGCAGGCCGCCCAGACCTTCCGCTATCCGGCCTTTTTCCACGCCCTGCTGGATGCGGGGGTCTACGCCCCGCCGAGCGTCTTTGAGACGTGGTTTGTGTCCAGCGCGCTCAGCGACGATGATTTTGAGCGGATTGAGCGCGCCCTGATTCCCGCCGCCAAGGCGGCTGCGGCGGCCACAGAAAAGTAGCCCGGCCTCCATCCCCGCGACAGAAAGCGATCCATGACCACCACCATTGTCCACCTGGTACGCCACGGTGAGGTGTATAACCCCGCCAAGATCCTCTATGGCCGCCTGCCGGGGTACCACCTGTCCTCCCGGGGGCAGAGCCAGGCGGCGCGCACCGCCTTGTCCTTCGAGGGGCACGACGTGGCCTACCTCGGAGCCTCCCCGATGGAGCGGGTGCAGGAGACGGCCGCCCCCCTCGCGCGGGTGACGGGCTGCGAGATCCGCACCGACGAGGATCTGTTGGAGGCGGGCAATCGCTTCGAGGGGCTGCGCACCAAGGGGTGGCGCTCCCAGCTGTGGAATCCGGTGCGCTGGCCGCTCATGGTCAATCCCACCCTGCCGAGCTGGGGGGAGCACTACGAGGACATCCTGGCGCGGATGCGGGCCGCGGTGGAGCGGGCGCGGGCGGCCGCGGAGGGCCGCGAGGCCGTCGTGGTCAGCCACCAGCTGCCCATCGTGATGGTGCAGCGCTGGGCGGCGGGCAAGCCCCTGGCGCATAATCCTGCCGCCCGCCGCTGCGATCTGGCCTCCGTGACCTCTCTGATTTTCCGGGGCGAGCGGCTGGTGGAGCATCGCTATAGCGAGCCCGCCCGCGAGATATAGGGGATGGCGATGAGGCGCAGGACGATGACGCTGGGGTTCGCGATGGCCGCCGCGCTGGCGGCGGGTGCTGCGGGATGCAGCGAGGAACAGACCGCCGGGCGTGACGCCGTGAACCAGGGGGAGGGCTCCTTTTCCTTTTATTCCCCCGGCGGGGCCACGGAGATTTTCTACGAGCCGCAGGAGCGTCAGCCCGTGCGGGACTTCTCCGGCGATTCCCTCATGCAGGAGGGCACCGAGATCGCGCTCTCGGACTTTGCCGACCAGGTGGTGGTGCTTAACTCCTGGGGGCAGTGGTGTGCCCCGTGCCGCTCCGAGGTAGACGACCTGGAGGAGACCCAGGAGGCCATCGCGCCGCTGGGGGCCACGGTGCTGGGGATCAACGTGCGGGACTATAACCGGCAGATCGCCCAGGACTTCGTCAAAGACAGCGCCGTGACCTACCCCTCCCTCTACGACCCGCCCTTCCGTACCGCCGCTGCCCTCGGCGGGGTACCGGCCAGCGTCGTGCCCACCACCATCGTGCTTGATCGGCAGCACCGTCCCGCGGCGGTGTTCCTGCGTTCGATCACGGCCGGGGAGCTCATCGACGTCGTCACGCGCATCGCCCAGGAGTAGCCCGTGGGAGAATATCTTGCCGACCTCGTCGCCTCCGGGCCCCTGATCCTCGGGGTGCTGGCCGCCGCCGTGGCGGGCCTGGTGTCCTTTGCCTCCCCGTGCGTGATTCCCCTGGTGCCGGGGTATCTTTCCTACCTCGCGGGCACCGTGGGCGGGGAGATGAACTACGAGGGGGAACACGGACCGCGGGTGGGGCGGCGCCGGCAGTGGGCGGTGGTGCTCGCTGCGGCGCTCTTCGTGCTGGGCTTCACCGTGATCTTTCTGCTGGCCACTGTGACGGTCTTTGGCGTTATCGGCGCGCTGACGGTGCGGGCGGAGACGCTCATGCGCCTCGGCGGGGTGGTGACCATCCTCATGGGCCTGGTCTTCATGGGCCTGGTGCCGGGCCTGCAGCGCGATACCCGCATGACCCCGCAGCGCTGGACCACCTGGCTGGGGGCGCCCCTGTTGGGCGGGGTTTTTGCGCTGGGCTGGACGCCCTGCCTCGGTCCCACGCTGACGGCCATCGTCTCGGTGTCCGTGGGCACCGAGGGGGTGACGGCCGCGCGCGGCGTGGCGCTCATCGTCGGCTACTGCCTGGGGCTGGGCCTGCCCTTCATCCTGCTGGCCCTGGGCTCCGGGGCCGCGCTGCGCGGCGTGGGCTGGCTGCGGCGGCACACCAGGGCCATGCAGGTCCTCGGCGGGGTGCTCATGGTGCTCATCGGGCTGGCCCTGGTGACCGGCCTGTGGGCGGAGTTTATTACGTGGGTGCGCCAGTGGACCGTGGAATACGGCACCACGCTGGTGTAGCACCGAGGAGAACGCGACGGAGGAGAGTCATACGATGAAGCTCGCGGTGAGGTACCTGCGCCGGGCCTGGAACTGGCTCACCAGCATGCGCACGGCGCTGGTGTTGCTCTTCCTGCTGGCCGTGGCGGCCATTCCCGGTGCGCTTCTGCCGCAGCGTAACCTCAGCCTGGCCAACGTGGAGGAGTACCTCGCGGACAACGGCCGCCTGGCGCAGATCTACGATCGCCTTGAGCTCTTCGATGTCTTCAGCTCCACCTGGTTTACCGCCATTTACGTGCTGCTGATGATCTCGCTGGTGGGCTGCATCATCCCGCGCAGCTGGGAGCACTACAAGGCCATGCGTACGCCTCCTGTGCGCCCGCCCAAGCGCCTGGAGAGGATGCCGCGCCACAGCGCCGACGTGGACCCGCGCCCCCTCGCGGAGTTAGAGGAGCAGGTGCGCTCGCGCTTCTCTCGGTGGCGCCTGGCGGAGTACGCTCCCGGGGAGGATCGGGCGGGCAAACGCTCGTTCGCCGCCGAGCGGGGCTATGCGCACGAGTTTTTCAACCTGGTTTTCCATCTCTCTCTGGTGGCGCTGCTGGTCACCGTGGGCCTGGGTCGGCTGGTGTATTACGAGGGGCACGTCATCGTGATCACGGAGTCCGGCTCCCACGACGCCCTGGCGCTCGACCAGTCCACGGAGTTCTGCAATACCTCCCCGGCCAACTTCGATTCCTTCCGCGCCGGGCCGCTTTTCAACGGCACCGGCCTGAGTCCTTTTTGCTTCCATGCGCACGACTTCACCGCGGACTACCTGCCCAGCGGGCAGGCGGAGATGTTTCGCTCCCACATCTCCTACGCCCGGGGCGAGGAGATCACCCGGGACCCCGCCACCTGGGAGAACTACGAGCTCAAGGTGAATCACCCGCTGCGGATGTCCGGGGACCGGCTGTATCTTCAGGGCCACGGCTTTGCCCCCACCTTCACCGTGACCTGGCCCAACGGGCAGCGGCGCACCCAGACCCTGCAGTGGCGCCCGGACGATCCCACCTTCTTCCTGTCCTCCGGGGCGATGCGCTTTGACCCTCCGGCGGGCATGTATCCGGACCTGTACGAGCGCCGCCAGCACCAGCTGGCCATTCAGGGGCTCTTCGCCCCCACCGCGCAGTGGTCGGGGGAGAACGGGGAGCTGCTTACCTCGTCCTTCCCCACCATGCGCGATCCCGCGGTGGCGATCGACGTGTACCGGGGCGATAACGGCCTCGATACCGGCGTGGGGCAGAACATCTTTAGCCTCGATCCCACCCTGATCCACGCGGGGCAGCTGCAAAAGATCGACCGGGTGAACCTCTCCCAGGGGCAGTCCGTGACCCTCGACGACGGCACCGTGGTCACCTTCGAGGGGGCCAACGAGTACGCCAACTATGTGGTGGCCTCCGATCCCACGCAGGTGTGGGTGCTCGTCTCCGCGGTGACGATGCTCGGCTCCCTGGTGGCCTCGCTCATGGTCAAGCGCCGCCGCGTGTGGGTGCGGCTCTCCCCGGCCCGGGGCGGGGGCACCCTGGTGGAGATGGCGGGGTTGGCGCGCACGGATCGCGCCGGGTGGGGCGCCGAGTTCGATGTGCTGCGTCGCCGGATCCTGGGCCTGCCCGAGGAGGATGAGGAGGAGCAATAGGCCGCCCGGCGAGGTCTGGTAGCGTCTGCTGTCAGTACCTGTTCGTCGAGGAAGAAGCCGAAAAATGTCTGTGAATACCAGCCTGGCGGGCCTGTCCGATCACACGTTCCAGGCCGCGTTTCTGGTGTACGCGGTGGCCCTGGTGGCCTCGTTGTTCTACTACGTGAAGATGCAGGCCATCATCCGCCTGCGTCGTCAGGAACCGGCCCCGGACGCGGAGGGGCGCCAGGAATCGGAGCGGCGCGAGGCGGGCGCGGCCAAGTGGGCCGGGGCGACGCAGGCGCTGGTGTGGACGGGCATCATCCTTCACGTCATCTCCGCGGTCACCAGGGGGCTGTCCGCCGGGCGCTTCCCCCTGGGGAATCTCTACGAGTACGTGTTGGTGGTCTCGTGCATTACCCTTGTGGTGGCCGCCGCGGTGGTGCAGCGCCGCGGCCACCAGGTGGTGTGGCCGTGGATCTTGACTCCGCTGTTGGTGCTGATGTTTATCGGCGCCACCAAGCTCTACGCGGACTCTGCCCCGGTGGTGCCGGCGCTGCAATCCTATTGGTTGCCCGTGCACGTGACCACGGTGTCGACGGGGGCCTCCATCGGCATCGTCTCCGGAGTGTTTTCCCTGCTGTACCTGCTGCGCGTGTGGCAGGCCCCCGGCAAGGAGTCGAGGGGCGGGGTGGCCGGTGTCTTCGGGGCGATGGCCGCTCCGCTGCCCTCGGCGGAGAAGCTGGATTCCATCGCCTATAAGTTGGCTGTGTTCACGCTGCCAATTCTGGGTATGGGCATTATTTTTGGGGCGATTTGGGCGGAGGATGCCTGGACGCGGTTTTGGGGCTGGGATCCCAAGGAGACGTTCTCCTTTATCTCCTGGATTCTCTACGCCGCCTACCTGCACGCTCGGGCCACGGCGGGATGGAAGATCGGGGCGGCCTGGGTGAATATCCTGGCGATGGGCACGATGGTGTTCAATCTCTTCTTTATTAATCTGGTGGTTTCCGGCCTCCACTCGTACGCGGGCCTTAATTAAAAGCCGCGATGTTTCGTTGGTAAATGTTTCGTAATGGGCGCGGAATTTTCCGTCCGCACCCTGTGATTTTTGTTGAAAAAATATTCCCGCGGCGCGCCGGAGAGTGCCCTAGTGGTCTATGTATGGAAGGGCGGTCAAGGGGCCCGTTAAGGCTATAATTCCATACATTTTCCCTGGGAGGGTGGGGTGTGTGCGAGGGGATGGCGCAACGTCCTATTTTTGGTATAGATTGGGGGATGGTTCCGATAGGTTGGCGCGCGGCGTGCTTATCGGTGTATTGTCTCGCTATCAAGAAAAATGCTTAGGGCACGGAAGAGGTGGGTGAAGGCTATGGCGTTACCTCGGCGCAAAACCGGTAAACCGGCGGGGGATGTACCGGAGCTGCTGGAGCTGGGGACGCAGCTGGCCGAGCGGCGCCGCCAGCTCGGCCGCCTTCAGCAGGACGTGGCGGATGGGGCCGGGGTTTCGCGCTCCACGCTGCACGCCATCGAACACGGCGCCTCGGGTGTGCGATGGGAGAAGGTCGTGGCCGTGGTCAGGGAATTACAGCTCGCCATGAGGTTCGTCGAGGGCGAGTAGTCGCGCCCCGCACGCCCCGGCGCTTGTTAGCCTGGTTCCCATGCATATCCTGGTCACCGGCGGGGCCGGTTTCATTGGCTCAAACTTCGTGGTGCGCACCCTGGAGCGTACCGAACACTCCCTGACGGTGCTCGATGCGATGACCTACGCCGCCAACCCCACCAGCCTGCCCGCGCCGGGGGAGCGGTGGGATCTCGTCGAGGCCTCCATCACCGATGAGTCCGTGGTGGACGCGCTGGTGGCGCGGTGCGATCTGGTGGTGCACTTTGCGGCGGAATCCCACAACGATCGCTCGTTGCGCTCCCCCCTGGATTTCGTGCGCACCAACGTGGAGGGCACGGCGGTGCTGCTGGCCGCGGCCGCGCGCCACGGGGTGCGTTTCCATCACGTCTCCACCGATGAGGTTTTTGGCGATCTCCCCCTGAGCGAGTCGGGGCGGTTCCACCCGCAGAGCCCGTATCGGCCGTCAAGTCCCTATTCCGCCTCGAAGGCTGCCAGCGATCACCTGGTGCGCGCCTGGGTGCGCAGCTTCGGACTGGAGGCCACCATCTCCAACTGCTCCAATAACTATGGGCCGCGCCAGCACCCGGAGAAATTCATCCCTCGGCAGATCCTCAACCTGCTCGACGGCGAGCCGCCCCGGGTCTACGGCACGGGGTGCAACGTGCGCGATTGGATCCATGTGGACGATCACAACGATGCGGTCTGGGCGATCATCGAGCGCGGCACTCCCGGCGAGACGTACCTGATTGGGGCGGAGGGGGAGCGCAGCAACATGGAGGTGGTGCGCGAGCTCAATCGGATCTTCGGCCGCGATCCCGACGATTTCCTGCACGTCACCGATCGCCCGGGGCACGATCGTCGCTACGCCATCGACCCGTCCTCCACCCGGGCGTTGGGCTGGCGGCCGGCCCACGCGGACTTCGCCGAGGGCCTGCGGGAGACGGTGGAATGGTACAGGGAAAACCCGGAGTGGTGGCGGGAGTCCTTCGCCGCCGCGGAGCGTGCCTATCGCCGCGGCGAGCGGCAGTTCCCGCACTAGAATGGCGGGCATGTTGGAACCGGTAGCAGGATGTGAGGGCGCGCTGCGCCTCGTACCCACCGTGTACCCGGATCGACGGGGTACCTTTCACGAATGGTTTAAGGCCAGCGAGTTCGAACAGGCCACGGGCTATCCCCTGGATGTGCAGCAGGCGAACATGTCCTTTTCCCGGGCGGGGGTGCTGCGCGGCCTGCACTACGCGGAGGTGCCCCCGGGCCAGGGCAAGCTGGTCACCTGCCCGGCGGGTGCGATCTTTGACGTGCTGGTGGACGTGCGGGTGGGCTCGGGGGACTTTGGCCACTGGGCGGGATTCGAACTCAGCGAAGACAACCGCCAGGCCCTCTATATTCCCCCCGGCTTTGCCCACGGCTTCCTGGCCCTGCGTGATTCCACGGTGGTGTACCTGACCACCTCGGAATACCAGCCGGAGGTGGAGCACGGCCTTAACCCCCACGACGCCCAGATCGGGGTGGATTGGCCGGAGCTGGCCGGACCGCCGGTGCTCTCGGACAAGGATCGCCAGGCCCTCGGCCTGGCGCAGGCGCGCGAGGCCGGGATTCTGCCCGAGGTGCAGGAGTGCCGCGCCTATCACACCGAGCTGCGCAACGCCTGGGCCGTGGCCAACGAAGAGGCCGGGCTGTGAGGGGCATCATCCTGGCCGGCGGTACCGGCTCGCGCCTGCACCCCATTACCTATGGGGTGTCCAAGCAGCTTGTGCCGGTCTACGACAAGCCGATGATCTACTACCCCCTGAGTACCCTCATGCTCGCGGGGATCACGGAGATCCTGATCATCACCACCCCCCAGGATCGCCCGCAATTCGAGCGCCTGCTGGGCGATGGCTCCCAGTTCGGCATCCGGCTGAGCTTCGCCACCCAGGACGCCCCCCGGGGCCTTGCAGACGCCTTCCTCCTCGGCGCCGAGCACATCGGCACCGAGCCAGTGGCGCTGGTGCTGGGGGACAACATCTTCTACGGCGCGGGCCTGGGCACCCAGCTGCGCCGCTACACCGACGTGCGCGGCGGGGCGATCTTTGCCTACTGGGTGGCCAATCCGCAGGCCTACGGTGTGGTCTCCTTCGACGAGCGGGGCCGCGCCACGGCCCTGGAGGAAAAACCAAGCCGCCTGCGCTCCCACTTTGCGGTGCCGGGACTGTATTTTTACGACCACTCCGTGGTGGAGATCGCCCGAGGCCTGAGCCCCAGCGCCCGGGGCGAGCTGGAGATCACCGACATCAACAACGAGTACCTGCGCCGCGGGGAGCTACAGGTGGAGGTTCTGCCCCGCGGTACCGCCTGGCTGGATACCGGCACTGTGGACATGCTCATGGCCGCCGGGGACTTCGTGCGCACCATTGAGCAGCGGCAGGGCCTCAAGATCGGCGCGCCCGAGGAGGTGGCCTGGCGGATGGGCTATATCACGGACGAGCAGCTGCGGGAGCGCGCCGAGAGGCTGCGCGCCTCCGGCTACGGGGAGTACTTGAGGGAGATCCTGCGGCGGGACGAGGCCCGGGGCGGGACGGATTAGTCGTCGGGGCGCGCGCGGCGCTCGCGCTTGCGTCGCTCCTCCTCGGCCCTGTCGGCTTCCTCGCGCGCCCGCCGCTCCTTGAACCGCTGCTTGTCGATGTTCCACAGGAAGTCGGGATCGTCATCCGGGCCCTTGATCGCCGGGGGCTCGGAGCGGCGGCCCGGGAGGCCGGGACGGTTCCAGGTGCCGGGGCCAAAGGCCTTCCATAGCAGCACGGCGGTGACGATGAGCAGGGCAACAAGCAGCAAGCGACCCACGTATCCATTCCTCCTTGGCGTTGCCACCATAGTAGCGTGGGGTGAGTG
Organism: Corynebacterium sp. zg-331; assembly: GCF_014267345.1. GTDB lineage: Bacteria > Actinomycetota > Actinomycetes > Mycobacteriales > Mycobacteriaceae > Corynebacterium. The sequence continues at coordinate 247,219 of NZ_JACMYD010000003.1, read as the reverse complement.
AACGACGATCAGCTGCTGCGCAAGAATGCCAATCGCGCCCTGCTCAAGTACGGTCTGGCCAGGTTGGGCCTCTTTGTGGTGCTCACCGCGGTGATCCAGACGGTGGCCTGGCTGGTGGGCAGCCCCTTTCCGCTGCTGGCCTCGGCCACCGGGGCGCTGTTGATCGCGTTCCCGCTGTCCATGCTCGTCTTCTCGACGATGCGGGTGGAGGCGAACGAGGCGGTGGCGGCCTGGTCGCGGCGACGCCGCGAGCGCAAGGAATGGATCGCCCAGGAACTCGCGGAGCGGTAGCGCCGGGATTATACCCCCAGCACCCCCACGGAGCTGCTGCTCAGGCACGCGCCCGGGGCGTCGATCAGCAGGCGGCCGCCGCCCCCGCTGACCTGCACGTAAACGCTGTGCAGCCCGGGTTCGATGGGGAAGTCCACCGGGTGCCCGTTGAGGGCCAGCACGCCGGTGCCGGGCCGCTCGGCGATGTAGTTGAGGCGTACCACCCACTCGCGGTCGATCAACGGACCGTCCAGGGGCAGCTCGGGGCCGGTATTGCACCGAGCGGGGGAGGCGGTGGCGCGCATCTCGTGGAGCCGCGCGGGGTGCAGCGCGCCGTCCGGGCCCACGATCACCGGGGCGGAGGTGGCCGTGGAGACGCGGTCGCTGTAGTGGGACAGCCGGTTATAGGGGTGGGTGACCGGCAGCAGCACCTCCAGCGGAAGATCCTGATCGAGCAGGGCGGCGTCGTGGCGGGTAAGCGAGGCGTCGAGGCCGCCGAAGAAGTCGCGGGCGGGCTGCTGCGCCCAGGACTGCGCGAAGGCCACCGTGCTGACCATGCTGGAGGCTAGCCACGCCGCGCCGAGCACCCGCGCGCTCCTGGGTAGCGGCGAGGGAAGGCAGAACGCCAGCACCACGGCGGCGAGCACCGCGACCTCGCTGACGTGGCGCAGCGTCTGGGTGATCTCCCAGGCGGTGTCCGGCCCCGAGCGCGCCAGCGCCAGGGCCAGAAAGGGCAGCAGCGGGTAGAGCGCCACCGGCAGCCAGGCGACGGCGCGGCGCAGGGTCAGCGCCAGGAGCACCAGCCCCGCCGCGGCCCCCAGCGCGATCGCCCCGGCGTGCGGGGCGGCCCACGGCGGGCCGGGGTGCCACCGCTCCCAGTGCCAGGGGCCGCCCGCCAGGGTGGGCAGCAGCCCCAGCCCGTAACCGTGGGAGAAAAACGGCAGCGGATCGCTCGGGGTGGTGCGCGGATCGCCCACCACTAGGGCGTAGATCCCCGCCCACAGGGCCGTGGGCAGGATCAGGCACAGGCGCACCAGCGCCCGGTGGGCGGAACGCATGCCGTCCAGCAGACCGCAGCAGCGCAGGGTCAGCAGCACGGCGGGCGCAAGAAAGAGGGCGCGCTCGCTAAAGAGTGCCCCGGCGATCATCGCCGCCCCGGCTCCCAGCGACCAGAGCGCGGCTTGGCGGGTGGAGGGGGCGCGGGCCGCTCGGATGCCCGCGCCTAGGCACAGGGCCAGCGCTGCGTGCAGCGGTAGCGTATTGACGCCCGCCGCCAGCCACGTCGAAGTGGTCAGCGTGACAGGGGTAAAAAGATACGCGGCCAGGGGGATCAGGCTGCGGCTGAGCGGGCGATACGCCCAGGCCACCGCCGCGCCCGCGGCCAGGTTGCCCGCCGCCAGGACCCCCACGGCTGTCGGCCAGCGCAGGGGCGCGCCGTGCGCGAGGCCCCAGACGACGAGCCAGGAGCCGGGCATGAGGTGGCCGTCGTGGGGCGTGAGAAGCAAGGAGAGGTCGGGTAAGGGGTGTTCCCGCGCCTGGGCGTAGAGGGTGAGGTCGTCGTAGTAGAACCAGCCTTGGGCCGCCACCGTCGTACGCACGAGCACACCGAGGACGAGCAGGGCGATGAGGGGGACGAGACTGCTTGGTTTGCTCGGGGCGCGCACGCGGATACGATAGGAGGACATCAGCGCCCGCTCATGGCCGCGATCGCCAGCATCACCGGCAGCGAGGCAAAGGTGGTCAGCAGCACGGTGTCGCGCGCCACGATGGTGCCCTTGCGGAAAGTGGCGGCGTAGTTGTACACGTTCTGCGCGGTGGGCAGCGCCGCCAGGATCACCGCGGCGTAGCGCTCCTGGCCCTCCAGGCCCAGCCCCAGGGCTAGCAGCCATGCCAGCAGCGGCATGACCAGCGTTTTGAGGCCCGTGGCCAAGAGCACCCGCGGACGATCGGCGGGGGAGTCGAGCACCGTGGTGGTGGTCAGGGAGGCCCCAAAGCTCATCAGGATCATGGGGATGGAGGCCCCACCCAGGATCTCCAGGGGGGCCATGACCGGCTCCGGCACGCTTAGGGAGCCCAGGCACACCACCAGTCCCGCCGCCGAGGCCAGCACGATCGGGCTGAGCAGCGCGGTGCGCACCGCACCCAGCACCGCCCTGGCGGTGCTTCCCGGGGCCGATCCCGCCCCGCTGGCTCCCAGCACGGCCAGCAGCAGCGGGGTGAGCAGCACCATCTGGATCACCAGAATGGGCGGGATATACGCCGCGCTGCCGAGCACGTACATGCTCACCGGCAGGCCGATGTTATTGGAGTTCACGTAGGAAGCCGCGGCCGCCCCCATCGCCGTATCGGCGGTGCTGTGCTGATCCCGCCCGGGCAGCAGGCGGGTCGCGAGCAGAAACACCCCGCCCGTGAGCAGCGTGGCCGCCAGGCTGACCCCGATCACCGGGGAAAAGAGCGCCTGCGGGCGGGAGGTGGAGACCACCGTGAACAGCAGCGCGGGGGTGGCGGCATAAAAGGCCACCCGGTTGAGCATCAGGCGTGCCTCGCCGGGCGGAATAATCTTGGCCCTCCCCAGCGCGTAGCCCGCGCCGATGACCACCATGATGATGGCGAACCCGGTGAGTACGCCGATCATGCCGGGGTCCTTTTCTTTTCCTTAGCGCTGCGCACGGCACACCACTGTAGCCGCACCCCGATCAGGCCAGAACGAAGCCTAAGAACATTGCCGCCGACCACGCCAGCATGGCGCGCCCCGTCAGGCCCAGCACCGGAATGAGCGCCGCCCCCGTGGCCCCCCGGAGCACCGGCCGCGCGCCGATGACCCCCAGCGGTACCGCCAGCAGGCCCAGCAGCGCCCACGGCGTCGCGCCCACCGCCAGGGGCAGGCAGAGAGCGAAGGGCACCGTGATAAGGCCGCAGAAGAGGCGGCGGGTGGCCGCCTCGCCCAGGCGCACCGCGAGGGTGATCTTGCCGCTGGCAGCGTCCGAGGGGATATCGCGCAGGTTATTGGCCAGGTTGACCGCCGCAGAAATCGAGCCCACCCCCACGGCGCAGGCCAGTCCCGCCCAGGTCACCGCCCCGGCCTGGGTATATTGCGTGCCGAGCACGGCCACCAGGCCAAAGAACACAAACACGGCGGCCTCCCCCCACCCGCGATAGCCATAGGGGCGGGAACCTCCCGTGTAGAACCACGCCCCGGCGATGCAGCCCGCGCCCACCAGGATCAGCCACCAGCTGCTGGCGAGGCTCAGCGCCACGCCGAACGCCCCGGCGATGAAGAATGCGAGGAACGCCGCGCGCCTGACGGCCTGCGGCGCGGCGAGCCCGGAGCCGGTCAGCCGCAGGGGGCCAGAGCGATCCTCGTCGGTGCCGCGGATGCCGTCGGAGTAATCGTTGGCGTAATTGACCCCGATGATGAGCGCCCAGGCCACCCCCAGGGCGAGCAGGGCGCGCCACCAGCTCGCCGCACCGTCCAGGGCGGCGGCCCCGGTACCGGCGATGACGGGGGCCAGCGCGTTGGCCCAGGTGTGGGGGCGGGCGCCGGCCCACCAGTCGGCGGGGGTGGCGCGGCGAGGTTGTGGGGAGGAAATCATGGGTTTATTGTCTCACTGGATCTGGGGCTGGAGGGCGGTGAGGGGGATCCTATGCTGGCTTATGCCGGTTCACTTTGATTGTGACAAAAACGGCGAGGAGCCTCACCCGGCGCTCAAAACCAAGTGAGGCTCCTCGTGGGACTAGCTGAGCAGGCTAATCATCGCTTCTACGATCACATGGGAGAGGCCGTTGGAGATTGTTGCGTTGATTTTGGCTCGGGGATGAGCCGATCATCCCTGCGATGAAAAGCGCGCTGGCAGCACCTTGCGGAGCCGTAGCCGGTGCAGACCCGCACACCACCACCCCTATGCATGGAGCCGTGTACGGTGGGAGGGTATTTTTCGGGAGTGCGGCGCGGCGGTGCCCGGGAGGGCGGAGGCTTCATGTGGTTCAGGTATGTGGTCGGTCAGGCGGTCGGCTTCCTGTTCACCCTCCTGCGCCTGGTGCCGCTGCGCTGGCACAATCGGTTTTCCCGCTCGCGCCTTCCCCGGTGGGAGGGCAACCCGGAGCTGCTCGTCTCCCTGACCACGCACGGCCGTCGCCTGCGCACGGTCTTCCTGGCAATCGAGTCGGTGGCCCGAGGTGCGCGCGGGGTGCCCATCGTGCTGTGGCTGGATCCTGAGGAATACGATCACCCGGAGGCCTGGCCGGCCAGCCTGCACCGGCTGGTGCACCGAGGGCTGACGGTGCGCCGGGGCGACGGCGGGCTGGGCCCGCACGCGAAGTACTGGAACCAGTTTCGCGCGGTGGCCGGGTCCCAGACCCGGGTGGTCACCATCGACGACGACGTGATCTACCCGGCGTGGTTCCTCGATCGCCTGCGCGAGGTCGGGGGTCTGCGGCCGGATACCGTGGTGGCGTACCGGGCCCACCGGATCGAGCTGCGCGAGGGGCGGATGCTGCCCTACATGAAGTGGAGTCCCGCCGATACCTGCGCGCCGAGCCTGCTGCACTTCGCCACGGGGGTCTCAGGGGTGTCCTATCCGCCCGCGTTCATCGACTACGTGGTGGCCCAGGGGGAAGGATTCCGGGAGGTGGCCCCGCAGGCGGATGACGTCTGGCTGCATCTGTGCGCCCTGCGCTCCGGGCACCCGGTGCGCCAGGTCTTTGCCAGGCCCCGCAACTTTGCCGTGGTTCCCTCCGCGCAGTTGGATGCCCTGGTTCTGGGCAATGGCGTGGGCGGCGGTAACGACGAACAGATCGGGCGGGCCTATACCCCGCGGGATGTGGCCAATCTGGTGGCGCTGAGCGGTCGGGAGGATTAGCCTTTCGCGAGCAGCGCGGCCACCCCGGCGCGGTGAACCTTGCCCGAGCCAGTGCGCGGCAGGGCGTCCACCCGGCGCAGTTCCTTGGGCAGCTGCCAGCGCGGCAGGGCGTCGAGCGCCTCGATGAGGTCTTCCGGTTGCGCCTGGCCGGTGTAGGCCACCGCGATCGCCTGTCCCAGGCGGGGGTGGGGAACGCCCACCACGCAGGCCTCCGTGACGCCCGGGACCTCGCGCAGGTGGTACTCCAGCACCTCGGGGTGGAGCTTGAGGCCCCCGGAGTCGATGATGGCGTCGATCCGGCCGCGCACGGTCAGCGTCCCGTCATCGGCCAGCGTCCCGGCGTCGCTCGTGGCAAACCAGCCCTCGCGGGCGAAGGCTTCGTGGCCGGGGGTGTTGCGGTAGCCGCGCGCGATCATCGGGCCGCCTAGGTGGATCCGATCCTGCTCGTCCAGGCGCAGCCGCACCCCGGGCAGGGGGCGGCCATCGTAGACGCACCCGCCGGAGGTCTCGGAGGCGCCGTAGGTGCGCACCACCCGGATTCCCAGCTCTGCGGCCGCGCGGGCGTCCGCCTGGCGCAGGGGGGCACCGCCGATAAGGACGGCGCTAAATGTGCGCAGGGCCTCGATTCCCTCCAGCCGGTCCATGGCCTTGAGTAGCTGGGCGGGGGTGAGCGCGGTGTAGGTGCGCGGTCCCGCTAATCGACGCGCCGCCTGCGCAAAGGCGGGCACGCGGAAGCCGGAGCACAGGTCGAGGCACACCGGGGTGGTGCCCGCCGCGAGGGAGCGCACCAGAACCTGCAGGCCCGCGATGTAATGGCCGGGCATGGCCAGCAGCCAGGTGCCGTCCCCGCCGAGGGCCTCGTGGGTGGCGGCCGCGCTGCTGAGGAGGTTGCGGGCGCTTAGCTCCGCCCCCTTGGGGGTGCCCGTGGAGCCGGAGGTGCTCACCACCAGGGCGACCTCGCGGTCGATGGCCTGGCCCACGCGCTGGGTGGTGCGCAGGAGTTGGGCGCGGCCGGGATCGTTGTCCGGCAGCGGCAGCAGGCTGCGCCGCCCCGCGAGGGCCTCGCGCAGATCCGGCAGGATCGCGCTCGCGTCGGTGCTGGGGACGACGAGGGGTTCGAGGATGCGCTCGGCCATCGCTAGGCGGCCGCGGTGGCGGAGTGACGGAAGAGGGTATCGGCGGAGAGGCGTCCGGCCTCGATCGCGCCGGGCAGCTCCCAGCCGCCGTCGGCGACGAGGAGACCACGGTCCTTAATTATTGACACGACGGCAAAGATAGTCATGGAAGGTCCGCCGCGCCACATCAATAGTAGAAGGGGAAGCCGGACCAATCCGGTTCCCGCTTATTTAGGAAGGCCTCCTTGCCCTCCACGGCCTCGTCCGTCATGTAAGCCAGGCGCGTGGCCTCGCCGGCAAAGACCTGCTGCCCCATCAGGCCGTCGTCGGTGAGGTTGAAGGCAAACTTCAGCATCCGCTGCGCGGTGGGGGACTTCCCGTTGATCTCACGCGCCACCCGGATCGCCTCGGCCTCCAGCTCCGCGTGATCGGTCACGATATTGACCGCACCCATGCGGTGCATCTCCTCGGCGTCGTAGGCGCGACCCAGGAAGAAAATCTCCCGGGCAAACTTCTGCCCCACCTGCTTGGCCAGGTAGGCGCTGCCGTAGCCGGCGTCGAAGGAACCTACGTCGGCATCCGTCTGCTTGAAGCGCGCCTCTTGGCGTGAGGCCAGGGTCAGATCGCACACCACGTGCAGGGAGTGCCCCCCGCCGGCCGCCCACCCATTGACCACCGCGATGACCACCTTGGGCATCGTGCGGATCAGCCGCTGCACCTCCAGGATGTGCAGCCTTCCGCCCTCCACACGGGCGCGCTGCTCGTCCACGGTATCGGCGGTATCGCCCTCGGCGTACTGATAGCCCGAGCGGCCCCGGATCCGCTGATCTCCGCCCGAGCAAAAGGCCCAGCCGCCATCCTTGGGGCTGGGGCCGTTGCCGGTGAGCAGTACCACGCCCACGTCCGGGGTGCGGCGCGCGTGATCGAGCGCCCGATACAGCTCGTCCACGGTGTGCGGGCGAAAGGCGTTGCGCACCTCGGGGCGATCAAAGGCGATGCGCACGATGCCGTCGCGGCGATGGTCTCCCACGTGGCGGTGATAGGTGATGTCCGTGAGATCCTCGAATCCCTCCACGGCGCGCCACTGCTGCGGGTCAAAGGGTTGCTGGGTGCTGTCACTCATGGGATCGAGTGTAGGGCGCGGTGCCACCGATGCACGCCTTGGACGTCGCTAGGCAACAAGGTGCTTGAGGATCGTGCCGTGCGGGATACCTGGGCTACCACGTCGTTGAGGGCGTAATCCACGCAGGTATCGGAGTAACGCAGCACGATGTAGCCCGCGCGTTGGGCGGCGTTGGTCTTCCACCGATCCCGGATAAAGGCGTCCGTGTCTCTGTGAAATTGCTGCCCATCCACCTCAATCAGAAGGGGCTGGCCCACTACTTTCAGATCGAATACATAGGGCCCTACCCGTACGTTGGATTGGGTGAAAACCCCCTCGGCTGCCAGTGCGTGAGCCAACCTGCGCTCCGTCTGACTTGACGCCCCGATGATGGCCCTTCCCGCGATGATCCTCATCGTGCTTTGCGCAGCAGGACCCAACGCAGAGCAATCCGAGCGATAGCGAGCGGTGCCATCGAAGCCGCCATAGGATCGCTCCAGAAAACTGATCAATTTCGCGCGTGGCCACCGTTGCACAAGGTCATGCGCGGTGGCTACCGGCGAGACCACCCGTAATCCTTGCTGCATCTGGCTGCGGCGTATCGAGGTTCTCTTGAGGCGCACGTTGTGAGAGTTGATCCCCGTCCCCGTGCCCGGTATCACGCCGGAAACCGGCCAGGTCAGTGGCCCCCAACCATAGAGATGCGCGGCTGTGGTTCCGGTAAAAACAATCCGCGGCCAGCGGCGGCACAGCGCCCGCAGACGGGTCAGATCGTCCGCCCCTGGGCGGATGTAGAGGCCATGGGCCAGGCGTTCTATCTTTCCCCGGGTAATGCTTCTTTGCACCGCGTTGGGAGAAAAGCCGGCGCGGCGCAGATCCTGAGTAGTCCAAAAGTCGGTCACATTGCTCTTAGACCGCGATGGGGTGGTGGTTGGTTCCAGGGGTTTCTTCGGTGATGTGTGACTGGTGTGAATCTCATGAGTTCTGGAACCCGGGTTGGGTATTTTCCTCACCTGTGTGTGACTGTTGGTGCTACCACCAGTAACCAAGCACTGAAAAAAGATCTTTTTCAGCCCAGTGGGAAACACGTGATTCCCAGCAGTAACATCACCCCCATGACCCCCTCGCCCTCCCTCGATGATCTCCTCGATAGAACCCACGTCGTTTCCTTGCCCATGCGGGCGCGCTTCCGTGGGATCACCACCCGGGAGGCGCTGCTCATCGAGGGGCCGCGCGGCTGGGGGGAGTGGGCCCCGTTCGTGGAGTATGCAGACGCGGAGGCTGCCACCTGGCTGGCCAGCGCCCTGGAATCCGCCTACGTGGGCTTGCCGCCGGCGGAACGGGACTTCGTGGAGGTCAACGCCACGGTTCCCGCCGTGGAGCCTCAGCGGGTGCCGGAGTTGTTGGCGCGCTATCCGGGGTGTCGCACGGTGAAGGTCAAGGTGGCAGAAAAGGGGCAGAGCCTGGCCGATGATATGGCCCGGGTGGCGGCGGTGCGCGAGGAGGTGCCTCGGGCGCGAATCAGGGTGGATGCGAACCGGGGGTGGTCCCTCGATCAGGCGGTGGCGGCCGCCCGTCACCTGGGGCCGCTGGACTATATGGAGCAGCCGTGCGCCACGGCCGAGGAACTAGCGGCCCTGCGGGAGATTCTGAAGAACAAGGGGATCGCCGTGCCGGTGGCGGCCGATGAGTCGATTCGCCGCGCGAGCGATCCGTTTCGCGTGGCGAAGCTCTGCGCGGCGGACGTGGCGGTGCTCAAGGTCGCGCCCCTGGGTGGGGTGCGGAGACTCGTAGGGATCGCCCGGAGGATGCGCGATCATGCGATAGCCACCACCGTCGCCAGCGCCCTGGACACGGCGGTGGGGATGAACGCCGGGTTGGTGGCCGCTGCGGCGCTGCCCGATCCCCAGGCCCCGGCCGGGTTGGCCACCCAGACTCTCTTCGTCGAGGACGTGGCGGAGCCTCGGCGCCTGGTCGGCGGGCGGCTGAGTACGGCCGTGGTGTCCCCGGAACCGGCGCGGCTGAGCGGCCTGGCGGCGGCGGGGGAACGCAGGCAGTGGTGGATCGAGCGCCTGGGGCGCTGCCTGGATCACCTACACTGACCCGTATGGACGATAATGAGACCCGCTATCTGGGTCCCGTGGGTGACCGGGGCGAGCAGGGGAATCAGGGCCACCCCGCCGCGCGGCCCCGCCAGCACTTTCCGGAGCAGCAGCGCTCCACCCAGCAGTATCACAATTACGCGGATGGGTACCCGCCGGAGTACGAGCAGGACGCCGGGGTGTCCCCGGAACCGAGGGGATCGCGGGGCGGCAGCGCGATGGCGGTCGCCGGGGTGATCGCCGCGATCCTGATTGCCGCCGGGGTCTTTTTCTTTCTGGGCCGCGCCGCAGGCGAGGGCCAGGTGGAGCGGGAGGTGGTGACGCAAACCCAGGTCTCCACGGTGACGGTGACGGAAACGGTGACCGAGGGGCCCGGGCTGCGGCTGCCGGAGTTGCCCAGCGGTATCCCCAGCATCCCCGAGGTGGAGGTGCCCTCGTGGTTGCAGGATCTCCTGGGAGGCTCCGCTCAGGGGGCCGATCCGCAGGACGGGGAGCCGCGGCTGTGAGCGCCCCCATCCTGGCCCGCGAGGTGGCCGCCGCGATCGCTTCCTACCTCACCGACGTGGTGCTATGCCCCGGTTCGCGCAACTCGGCTCTCACGCTGGCCCTGCTGGCCCGCCGCGACCTGCGGGTGCACGTGCGCATCGACGAGCGTGCCGCGGCCTTCCTGGCCCTGGGCATGGCGCGTCAGCAGCGCCGACCGGTGGCGGTGGTGATGACCTCGGGCACGGCCGTGGCCAATTGCCTGCCCGCGGTGATCGAGGCCGCGCAGTCCCACGTGCCCCTGGTGGTGCTCAGCGCCGATCGGCCCCGGGTGCTGGTGGGCACGGGGGCCAGCCAGACGATCGACCAGGTGGGCCTCTTTGGCTCCTATGCCCCCACCGTGCAGGTGGAGGGCCTCGACGACGTGAGCCGGATCCCGCGGGCCCTGGACCGCTGCCCCCAGGTGCACCTGAACGTGGCCTTCGATATCCCGCTGGTGCCGGATGCCCTGCCCACCCCGGAAGGACACGCCAGGATACCCCGCTGCCGCGCGCTCGCGGAGGTGGATCACGGCGAGGTGGAGGTAGATCTGAGCCGCCCCACCCTGGTGATCGCCGGTGACGAGGCCTGGGAGGTCGAGGAGCTCGCGGAGGTGCCCACCATCGCGGAACCTTCCGCGCCCGCGCCCTTTCACCCCGTGCACCCGCTGGCGGCGCACCTGCTGAGCGGCAGGATCGAGGGGCCGGTGGGCGAGCAGCGAAGGGAGCTGGTGACCAAGCCCGAGCAGGTGATCGTGGTGGGGCATCCCACCCTGCATCGCCCCGTGCTGGCCCTCCTGGAGGACCCCGAGGTGGAGGTCACGGTGCTCAGCCGCACGGACACGGTCACCGACCCGGGCCGCCACGCGCGCCGGGTGGCCAGCCGCGTCAAGGCAACGGGGAGCACCCCGCGGCGTTGGTACGCGATCACCCAGGCGGCCTCGGAGATGGGGGCGCAGGCGGTGCGCGAGGCGGTGGCCTCGTCGGACTACGGGCTCACTGGCCTGCACGTGGCGGCCGCCGTGGCCGATAGCGTGGCGATAGGCGATTGCCTGTTCTTGGCGGCTTCGAACGCGGTGCGGGATGCTTCCCTCGTGGGGCTGCCGTTTAGTGGCGTGGATACCCACACCCCTCGGGGCGCGGCGGGAATCGACGGCACCGTTTCGCAGGCGGTGGGGGTGGCCCTGGCGGCACAGTCGGCGGAACCGGAGGCGGTGCGAGCGCCGCGCACCGTGGCGCTGCTGGGCGATCTTGCCCTGCTGCACGACGCCGGGGGGATGCTCATCGGCCCCACGGAGCCGCGACCGGAAAACCTCACGCTGGTGGTGGCCAACGACGAAGGTGGCGGCATCTTCGAGACCCTGGAGGTGGGGGCGCCCGAGCTCCGCGAGGCCTTTGAACGCGGCTTTGGCACCCCGCACGGGGTCGGCATCGAGGACCTGTGCGCGGCCTACGGGGTGGATTATGCCCGAGCCGAGGACCTCTCGGGCCTCCTGGCGGCCCTGGACGAGGCCGAGGAGGCGGGGGGCCTGCGGCTGATCGAGGCGCGCACGCGGCGCGACACGCGCCGCGCCCTGCACGCCGACCTGGAGCGCGCGGTGCGGGTGGAGAAATGAGCCCACGCATGATCCATCGCGCCCGGCAGGCGGTGATCGCGGCCTACCTGTTGGCGCTGCTGGGATGCGCGGCCATGGTCCTGGGGTCGTGGCTTAATGATCGCGCCATCGAGGCCGATCCCGGCCGGGCGCTGGCCAAGGTCACCGGGGTCACGGCCTGGCGCACCGCGGTGGAATACCAAGACGAGCAAGGAATGTATCACCTCCCGGCCACCGGCCTGCTCTACCCCTCGGGGCTGGGCGAGGGGCAAAACGTGTGGGTCACCTATGCCCGCACCGACCCGGACCTGGTGAAGGTGGAGGGCCGGGCTTGGACGCTTTCGGTGGTGCCCGCGGCCTCGGTGGCGGTCACCGCCACGGCGGTGGCCGGCCTCGTGTGGTGGGGCGTCGGCAGAAAGCGCAGAGCGGATTGATGCGCATCGGCATCGTGGCGGAGTCTTTTCTCCCCAACGTCAACGGCGTGGTCAATTCCGTGCTCCGGGTGCTGGACTATGCCCGGGCCCGTGGGCACGAGGCTTTCGTCATCGCCCCGGGGGCGCGCGACTTCCAGGAAGAAATCCCCGATTACCTGGGCTTTCCCGTCTATCGGGTGCCCACCGTGATGGTGCCCCTGATCGATTCCCTCCCCGTGGGCGTGCCGGTTCCCGCCGTGGTGGAGATCCTTCGCCGCCACCGGCCGGATGTGGTGCACCTGGCCTCCCCCTTTGTCTTGGGGGCCGCCGGGGCATTCGCCGCCCGCAGGCTCGTCATCCCCGCGGTGGCGGTGTATCAGACGGACGTGGCGGGTTTTTCCACCCGCTATCGGCTCGGGGCCCTGGCGTCGGCCTCCTGGGCCTGGACCCGCGCCGTCCACAATGCCTGCCAGCGCACCTTGGCCCCGTCCTCCGCGACCATGGAGCAGCTGCGCGCCCACGGGATCGGGAACATTCACCGTTGGGGGCGGGGGGTGGACGCGCAGCGCTTCCACCCGGACAAGCGCTGCGTCGCGCTGCGCCGCCGCTGGGATCCCACGGGAAGCAAGAAGATCGTGGGTTTTGTGGGGCGCCTGGCCGCGGAAAAGGGCGTGCATCGCCTGGCGGGCCTGGATCGGCGGGCGGGCATCCAGCTCGTGATCGTGGGCGACGGCCCGGAGCGTGGCGCGCTGGAGCGGCTGCTGCCGGGTGCGGTGGTCACGGGGCAGCTCGGCGGCGAGGATCTCGCCCGGGCTTATGCCTGCCTGGACGTGTTCGTCCACCCCGGCGAGTTCGAGACCTTCTGCCAGGCGATCCAGGAGGCCCAGGCCTCCGGCGTGCCCACCATCGGCCCGCGCGCCGGGGGACCGAGGGATCTTATCGAGCAGGGGCGCAACGGGCTGCTCCTTGACGTTCCCACCTTCGCCCGCGAGCTTCCCGCCGCGGTGGACTGGGTGCTGGACGATTCCCGCCACGAGCTGCTGCGTCGGCAGTCCCGCGCGGGCGTGGCGGGGCGCACCTGGGAGGCGCAGTGCGAGCGGCTCCTCGGCCACTACCGGGAGGCCATCGGCGAGGCCCGGGGCCGGGTCTAGACTGGGGCGTTGTGGCTAAGGCATCACTGGAGAAAAAGCCCCTGGACGTCGCGGCGATGTTTGACGACGTGGGCGAGAACTACGACCTCACCAACACCGTCTTGTCCTTCGGGCAGGATCGGCGCTGGCGGCGGCGCACCAGGCGGCGTCTGGACCTCAAGCCGGGGGAGCGGGTACTCGACCTCGCCGCGGGCACGGCGGTGTCCACCGTGGAGTTGGCCAAGTCCGGAGCCTGGTGCGTGGCCTGCGATTTCTCCCCGGGAATGCTGGCCGCCGGGGCGCACCGCCCGGTGCCCAAGGTGGTGGGCGACGGCATGCACCTGCCTTTTGCCGATAACACCTTCGACGCGGTGACCATCTCCTACGGACTGCGCAACATCCACGATTTCCGCGCGGGCCTGCGCGAGATGGCCAGGGTGACCCGCCCGGGCGGGCGGCTGACCGTCAGCGAGTTCTCTACCCCTGTGGTGCCGGTGTTCGGCACGGTGTATAAGGAATACCTCATGCGCCTGCTGCCCGCCGTGGCGCGGGTGGTGTCCTCCAACCCGGAGGCCTACGAGTACCTGGCAGAGTCCATCCGCGCCTGGCCGGATCAGGAGGCCCTGGCCCGGGAGATCAATGCCAACGGCTGGCGGGAATGCGGCTGGCAAAACCTCACCCTGGGCATCGTGGCCCTGCACTCCGCGGTCAAGCCGGGCTAACCCCACAGAGGCCGACGCCCCGGACGCCGCGCGGCCACCCACCCGGCCCCGCGCCAGGCCCGGGCGATAAGATCGCGGTCCTCCTCGGTGACGAGGTTACCCATCAGCCGTGCCGCGGCGGGCATGAGCCGCGCCCCGAGCGGTCCGCGCAGGGCCAGCGGGCCCACGGCGGGCACCAGGCGTGGGTGGGTCAGCAGCCGGGCGGCGGCGCGGGCCAGGGCGAAGGCCTCGCCGTAGCGGGAACGCAGCAGCTCCGGCCAGGCGCGGCGGTAATCCGCGGTTCCCACGAGGGAAACCGCCAGCTCCGCAGTCTCCAGGGCGTAGTCGATCCCCTCCCCGTTGAGGGGATTGACGCAGGCGGCGGCGTCGCCAAGCAGCATCCAGTTGCGCCCGGCCACGTTGCTGACCGCGCCGCCCATGGGTAGCAGCGCGGAGGTGATGCGCTGCGGCGCGTCGAGGCCCCATTCCTCGCGGCGCTGATGGGCGTAGTGCTCCAGGAGTTTTTTGGTATTGACCTTGGCGCGCCGGGCGGTGGTGGACAGCGCGCCGCAGCCGAGATTGACCTCCCCGTTGCCGAGGGGGAAGATCCAGCCGTAGCCGGGCTGCGCGATCCCCTGCGGGTCGCGCAGCTCCAGGTGCGAGTGGATCCAGGGTTCCCGGTGGCGGGGGGTGCGACAGTAGGAGCGCGCGGCGATGCCGTAGACCTCCTCCTGGTGCCAGGCGCGCCCCAGTTGCTTGCCCAGGGGGGAGCGCACCCCGTCGGCCACCAGCACGGAGGCGGGGCGAAGGCGCTTGTCCTCGCCCTCGTGACGCACCACCACGGCGGAGAGGCGATCCCCGGTGAATTCCGGTCGCAGGGCCCGTGCCCCGTGCCACACGGTGGCGCCCGCCTGGCGTGCGGTGTCGAGCAGCAGATGGTCGAGTTCCACGCGCGGCATGGCGGAGCCCACCGCGCCGAAGGCCCCGTCCGGCCAGGGGGCGGTGACGGAGCCGCCGAAGCCGTGCAGCTTGAGCCCTCTGTTGCTGTAGCGGTCGAGAATTTCCGTGGCCAACCCCAGGCGACGCAGCTGGTGGATGGCCCGGGGGGTCAGCCCGTCCCCGCAGGTCTTGTCGCGGGGGAAGACGGTGGCGTCGATGAGCGTGGTCTCGAAGCCGCGGGCGGCGGCCCAGGTGGCCGCGGCGGAACCCGCGGGCCCCGCGCCGATGATGAGCAGGGAGGGGGAAAGAGCGGAACTCACACCCCGGAGTGTATCTGCGGGGGTGATTCCGCTACGGTTGAGTCCGAGTTACCGTTACTCTCCAGGATGGGTGCCACCTGGCCCGGAGATACAAATCACCTGCGAGGACACCGAAGACATGACCAAAGGGCGCGAGGCGGCAACGCCTGGGGTGGTGGCGGGATCGCTCAACCTCGGTGACGAGGCCCTCAACGAGCGCGTGGGGCGCGGCCTGAACCTGGTGGAGGAGACGCTCTATGAGCACCTGAGCCGGAGCGACGACATCCTGCGGGACAAGGTCATGCACCTGGTCAACGCCGGGGGGAAGCGCTTCCGCCCCATGTTTGCGCTCTTGGCCTCGGAATACGGCGAGCGTCCCATGAGCGAGGACGTGATCCGCGCGGCCGCGGTGGTGGAGATGACGCACCTGGCCACGCTGTATCACGACGACGTGATGGACGAGGCCGCCCGTCGGCGCGGGGTGGAGTCCGCCAACGCGCGCTGGGGCAACTCCGTGGCGATCCTGGCGGGCGATCACCTGCTGGCCCAGGCCTCCGGGATCATGGCGCAGTTGGGCACGGACACGGTCACACACTTTGCGGAGACCTTTGGCACCCTGGTCACCGGGCAGATGCGCGAGACCGTGGGCGCGCAGGGCGGCGACCCGATCGCGCACTACACCCGGGTGATCGAGGAAAAGACCGGGGTGCTCATCGCCTCCGCCGGCTACCTCGGGGCCCTGCACAGTGGGGCCAAGGAGGAATACGTGGCGGCCCTGCGCGGCTACGGGCACGCCATCGGCATGGTCTTCCAGATAGTCGATGACATCATCGACCTTTTCTCCACCCCGGAGGAATCCGGCAAGGTACGCGGCACCGATCTGCGCGAGGGGGTTTTCACGCTGCCGGTGCTCTACGCCCTTGGGGAGCGGGGCTCGGTGGGGGATCGCTTGCGCGAGATACTCACCGGGCCGGTGACCTCGGAGGAGGAGCTGAGCGAGGCGTTGGGGCTGTTGGAGCGCTCCGAGGGGCGAGCGCGGGCTGCCGCCGACGTCGCCGTTTGGGCCCAGCGCGCCCGGGAATACCTGGCGGTACTGCCGCAGGGCCCGGCCACGCGCGCCCTCGAGGCCCTGGTGGTCTACACCGCCGAGCGCCTGGGTTAGGTTCTTGTGCCCTGTGACCAGCCGATTTGGCCGCTATGGGTGGGATCGTAGTAAAGTATCCCCCGCACCGCACGGTGTGGTTTGCCAGGTTGCCCGAGCGGCCAAAGGGAGCGGACTGTAAATCCGCCGGCATTGCCTTCAGAAGTTCGAATCTTCTACCTGGCACCGTTCATCGCCCCCGCGATATCCTCTCAGAGGGAGGATATTGCGGGGGCGATGGCTATTTCTTGGGTCGCCGGAGGGGTGGTTCGGAGTGGGAGCGGCGGGCGCAAAATCGCGGTTGTCCTGGGGATTTGTGGTTGTCGGGGGTGCCAGGTTAATCTTTGTGAGGCTTCAACGGAGCGGCCCGGAAATCCTCAGGATGTTTCGTGGTGGTGAAGATGTGGCGCGCCCCCTTAGCTCAGTCGGCAGAGCGTTTCCATGGTAAGGAAAAGGTCAACAGTTCGATTCTGTTAGGGGGCTCTGTTGTTCTTTCCGGTGCCGTCAGGTGCGGGGAAGGATGCGCGGCGGTGTAGCTCAGTGGTAGAGCAAGCGACTCATAATCGCTGTGTCGCGAGTTCAATTCTCGCCATCGCTACTGGGACGAAGGGCCGGGCTTCGCGCCTGGCTTTCGTTCTAGATCCGGGAAGTGTCCGCCCGGTGCGGATGCCTCTGGTAGGGTGGTTCCTGCCGCGCGAGCGGTGAGAACAAAGGGGCGTGGCGCAATTGGTAGCGCAACGGTCTCCAAAACCGTAGGTTGCAGGTTCGAGTCCTGTCGCCCCTGCCATATACTTTTCAACTCTTAAGGAGTGCTGTGAGCGAGGATCGCGCAAACCAGTCGGAGGCCGTGCGGCCCACCGGTAAGCGTCAGCGCGCAGGTGCAACGACCACCACGTCCTCCTACGAGGCCCGCAGCTCCGCGACGCAGGGAGCCGAGGATACGAAGCCCGGCGGCGGGCCGCTGCGGTTCCTGCCCGAGGTGGGCGCGGAAATCAAGAAGGTTATCTGGC
Source organism: Corynebacterium sp. zg-331 (assembly GCF_014267345.1). Lineage (GTDB taxonomy): Bacteria > Actinomycetota > Actinomycetes > Mycobacteriales > Mycobacteriaceae > Corynebacterium. The sequence goes on along the minus strand of NZ_JACMYD010000003.1, from coordinate 230,022 downwards.
CCACGGCCTCCCAGATGGTCACCTACACCCTGGTGGTCTTCGCTTTCCTCATTGTGCTCACCGTCCTCGTTTCCAGCGTGGATTTTGTGGTGGGCCTGGGAGTTGAGAAGGTCCTTGCCCCGTAGTAGGGTATGGGTTTGAAAATACGTTAAAGAAGAATGATCCCGCCGTCCCGCCCGGGCGGCGGGATCATTCTGTGACCGCGGTGCCTGCGCCGGGCCGTCTCGCGCTGGCGCGCGGCGGGATAGGATGGGCACCGCATGCCGGCATCACGATGAGAGACACGACCCAGGAGCACACCATGAGCGAGGAATACACCTCCCAGCACGATTCCGAATCCCCCTTGTTTGCCGCCGCCCGGGAGGCGATCCAGGACTCCGTGGAGCCCGAGACCGTCGAGGAGCCCGCGGAGCAGGCCTCCATCGTGGAGACTCCCGCAGTAGAGGCTCCCGCGCAAGAAACCCCGGAGACCCCGGCGGTTGAGGCGGAAGAGGATGCCTCCGATGCGGAGTACCGCCGCCGCCTGCGCGAGTTCACCCGCGAGCTGAAGAAGAAGTCGGGCCAGTGGTATATCATCCAGTGCTACTCCGGGTACGAGAACAAGGTGAAGACCAACCTGGACATGCGCGTGCAGACCCTTGAGGTGGAGGACTCCATTTACGAGGTGGTGGTGCCGGTGGAGCAGGCCCTGGAGCTGCGCGACGGCAAGCGCAAGATGGTCAAGCGCAAGCTGTTACCGGGTTACGTGCTGGTGCGCATGGACATCAACGACCGCGCCTGGTCCGTGGTGCGCGAGACCCCGGGCGTGACGAGCTTCGTGGGCAACGAGGGCAACGCGACCCCGGTGCGTCACCGCGACGTGGCCAAGTTCCTCATGCCGCGCGCCGCCGTGGAGGGGGAGGCCACGGCCGCCGGCAACGAGGTGGAGCAGGTGGTGGCCATGCCCGAGGAGCAGGCCGCCCCGAAGCAGCAGATCGACTTCGAGGTGGGCGAGGCCGTCACCATCCTCACCGGGGCCCTGGCCTCCGTGTCCGCCACGATCTCCGATATCGACTACGAGACGGGCAAGCTGCAGGCCCTGGTGTCCATCTTCGGCCGTGAGACCCCCGTGGAGCTCACCGCGGATCAGGTGGAGAAGATCATCTAGCCCCGCTCGCCGCGACCCGCGGCATTTGGTGCCACGGCGGCGGCTCAATTAGACTGTTTCTTCGCGTGTGCCGACAACGGCTCGCGTAGGAAACGTATTCATCCCCGGTGGCCGGGTTACGCGGAGAAACAGCGCCATGCTGCGAGCGGGACCCGGCATCCGGACGGCGGTGCGGCGCGGCCGTCGAGCGCCCCCGCCGGTACCTAGGAAAGAGGGTCAGCGATGGCAAAGAAGAAGAAGGTCACCGGCTTTATCAAGCTCCAGATCGAGGCGGGTGCGGCTAACCCGGCTCCTCCCGTGGGTCCCGCCCTGGGTGCGCACGGCGTGAACATCATGGAGTTCTGCAAGGCCTACAATGCCGCCACCGAGAGCCAGCGCGGCAACGTGATCCCCGTAGAGATCACGGTGTACGAGGACCGCAGCTTCGACTTCAAGTTGAAGACCCCGCCGGCCGCCAAGCTGCTGCTCAAGGCCGCCGGCCTGCAGAAGGGCTCCGGCGTGCCGCACACCAATAAGGTGGGTTCGGTGACCATGGCTCAGGTCAAGGAGATCGCCGAGCAGAAGAAGCCGGATCTCAACGCCCGCGACATCGACGCCGCCGCCAAGATCATCGCCGGTACCGCCCGCTCCATGGGCATCACCGTCGAGGACTAATTTTTCCCGCAAGACCATTGTGGCAGGGCCAGCTTCGGCCCGTTCGACCGCAGGATCGCTATTCTTATAAGGATCTTTGAACTATGAGCAAGAAGTCTAAGGCCTTCCGCGCCGCCGCCGAGGCCGTGGATCAACGCCACCTCTACAGCCCGCTCCAGGCCGCCAAGCTGGTCAAGGAGACCTCGTCCAAGAATTTCGATGCCACCGTGGACGTCGCCGTGCGCCTGGGCGTGGACCCCCGCAAGGCCGACCAGCTGGTGCGCGGCACTGTGAGCCTGCCCAACGGCACCGGTAAGGCCGTGCGCGTGGTGGTCTTCGCGGAGGGCCCCAACGCCACCGCCGCCGAAGAAGCCGGCGCCGATGTGGTGGGTACCGCCGAGCTCATCGAGCGGATTCAGGGCGGCTGGACGGATTTCGACGCCGCCATCGCCACCCCGGATCAGATGGCCAAGGTCGGCCGCGTGGCCCGCGTGCTGGGCCCCCGCGGCCTCATGCCGAACCCCAAGACCGGCACCGTGACCACCGACGTGGCCAAGGCGGTCAAGGAAATCAAGGGCGGCAAGATCTCCTTCCGCGTGGACAAGGCCGCGAACCTGCACGCCGCGATCGGCAAGGCCTCCTTCACCGCGGAGCAGCTCGCACAGAACTACGGCGCGCTGATCGAGGAGCTCAACCGCCTCAAGCCCTCCTCCGCCAAGGGTATCTACATGAAGAAGATCACCCTTTCCTCCACGATGGGCCCCGGTGTGCCGGTGGATGCTTCCGTGCAGAAGAACTTCGACGCGGAGTAAAACTCTCGAGACCACCGCTTCCCCTGGGTCTGGATGACTATGGTTATCCCGCCCTGGGGGAGCGCTTTTCTGTTGGCGTGGTGCCGGAAGCAAGAAACGAGCAAGAAAAAGTTTCCGCAGCTAGAACACCAAAAAGGGGCGTGCGAAGGGGTACAAACCCGCCCGCGGAAGGATGCGAAGCAAGAAAACGCGGGGAACTGCCTCTACGCCCACGCGGGGATGTAGTGCATGGCCCGCGCCCCGGCGTGGGGATCACGGGGCCTAATCAGGTTCGCCGCGATGCAGTCCTTGAGGAGCCGGGAGACCTGTGAGGCCTGGCTATCCCTGAGCCCCAGCCTGGCGCGGATGGAGGAATTATTGACCACCCTGCCCTCCAGGAAGGCCAGGCAGGTGTGCTGGTACACGGCTTGGTGGCGCTCCTGCTGCGATAGAAGGGGGAAGGGGCGAAATGCGCTGAGGGTCACCGTGGTGGATCCGTTTGCTCGCACCAAGGCCGGCGGGAATTTCTCCGATTCCAGGGATTGCACGACTTTGTCCCACCCGCTGCCCCGTTGCTCAACGAACTGGGCTTGGCACAAGGCGGCGCCGAGCTTGGGATTACGGGTGGTGGAGGGGGCGTCGATGAATCGCTCGGGAGAGATCAAGGGGGTGCCCGGGTTGGTGACCTCGGCCCTGTCGGCAAAGACCTCCACCGTGAGAAACTTTCCGGTCTGCTCTAGATCCTGGTGCATGAGGGCATTGGCGTAGACCTCGCGGAAGGCGATGGTGGGCAGGGCGGGGATCTGCATCAGTCGGCCCGTCGAGGGGTCGAAGGATTCGCCTCCCGGGCGGATTGCGTCAAAGAGGGCGATGACCTTCCCGAAGCTGGAGGCAAAGCCCTCATCAAACTCCCATTGTCGCTTCAGCGTGGTGCGCGCGGTGGCATCAAAGTGCAAGATGCGGGAATGAATTGCTCTAGGGAGGGGAAGCGCGAGAGCGTGGTGGCGTACATCAGTGCGGACCAGGTGGGGATGGACCAGCCGTCCTCGTGGGTGTAGTTCACGGCTCCTGCCCTGAGCATGAGGTCGGGGAGTGCTGAGTCGCCGGTGTGGGGCAGCTCGGGGCGGTTGTTGAAGAACGCTTTTGCGCTGAGGAGGTCGAGGATCTCCGACTTTGCAACGCCGGTCATGGCGGGGGAGTCTTCGCGGGAAAACTGGTTGAGCTGACGCCATAGTGCCTGCTCGGACTCAGGGTAGTCGAGGAGATTCTTCGTGTAGCTTCCCAGCCGGAACCAACGCTTGCCCTCGTATGAGTACGGGGCGCGGGTTGGAGCCTCGATGCGGAGGAGAACGATGGGCTGCCCCTCCACGGTGATGGTCGAAAACTCCAGGATCGGGGTGGGGGAGATGACCCGGGTGAGCCACGGTTTCAGGTCTTCGTTGCCTTTACCCTTGGTTGTCTGCCAGTCGAAGGAGGTGCCCACGGGTTCGCGGGAGTCGCTGATTCCCCAGACGAGGTAGCCGGCCGGTTCCCCCTGGAGGCGGGCGGAATTGCCGAGTGCACAGACGTACTTGGCGATTTCCGGGCCTTCCCGAAGCTTATCGATCTTAAACTCCAGCCACGGTTGTTCGGTGGGGAGTTTAAGGAACCGCTGGAGGCGTCGGCGCAACGCGGCATCGGGGTTGGGGTCCGGTCGAGTCATAGAGATGGCCTGCCTTCGGTGAGCACGTGAGTCACGTATAGGTATGACCCGGCCGGAAGCAAGAAACGAGCAAGAAAAAGTTTCCGCAGCTAGACAGTCAAAAAGGGGCGTGTGAAGGGGCACAAACCCGCCCGTGGAAGGATGCGAAGCAAGAAAAACGCGGGGAGGTATCTCCCCGCGAGGCCGTTGCCTATTATTTTTATTTCTTCCTGCGTCGCCACTGCGGCAGCGCGCCGTAGCCGGGCAGCACGGTACCGCGAACGAGGGGGTGGGTGCTGCGGTAACCCCCGGTGACATCGAGTTCCTCCCGAATGAAGTCGATGACGCGGGGGGAGTACAGGATGGCCAGGTGATCGCTGAAGTCGCGCACCGCCCCCTCTTGCACCAGCACGTTGCGCACGGTGGCGCCCGGCCCCTGGTCGAGGAATTGGCGGCGCCAGGGGGTCACGATCTCGTCGAAGCGGGTGCACAGGGTGGTGTAACTGACCCCGGGCACGGTATCGCCCAGGCGGTTGATGTGGCGCATGGTCTCGGAGTCCACGAGCTGATCCAGAGCGGCGTCGCCAAGAATCCTCGTGAGGAGGGGGCGCAGGCCGGGCCAGCGCTTCTCGACCTTGAGCCCCAGGGAACCGAGGCCGGAGAGCGTGGTGCCGTGGTGGCTGGGGCTGATGGCGATGAGCTTGCGCACCCGGTTGCGGGTGGGATCCGCGGGATTAGCCCCGCCGGAGTCGGAAAGGTAGAGGCGGGCCTGGCTCATCCCTTGGGAGTGGGCGATGAGATCCACCTGCGCTGCCTCGGTACGCTCGAGGACTCGGCCGATAAAGGCGGCCACCTCGGGTTGGGCGTCGAGGATTGCCCGGGTGCCGTGGATCGCCCGGGGCCGCCCGGTCAGCGCGGAGGTGTCGCGCCCGTAATTGAAGGCAAAGACCCGGTGCCCGTCCTTGGCAAGCGCCGGGGCGATCTGCGACCAGGTGTTATAGCTGTTGAGCCAGGTGCCGTGGATGAGCACCACGGGTACCTGGCCCTCGACGAGAGGGGAGGCCCAGTCGTTGACGCCCTGGGGCATCCATTCCGGGTGGGCGAGGGAGCGTAGGAAGGCGGCGAGGAAGTTCGTGGAGGCGCGGACGCTATCGGGGGAGGAGACCTGGATGTGTGTTGGCATGGGAACACAATACAAAGGGATCGGACCGCTTCGGGGGCGTTTGGGGAAGGAAATACCGGGTAGGTTGTGTTCTCGGGTGTGGAGGGTGTACAGTTCCCGGAGAAGTTTGAATGGTCGCGCACTCGTGCGCGCCTAGCTCAAGTTTCACCGAAGACCGTCGGTTATCCGCGCCACGCGGATCGAAGGTTCCCGGCTTGCCGGGGCGACCCACGCAGGAGACACTTTCGAGCCACCGCCTTTCCCTGCGGGGAGGGCAGGCCCCTGTGCTTCCTGCACGGGGGCCTTTTTCGAGAGAGGTCTCCGGGCGGAAAACACGACACGTTTAAGAGGAAGGAGGCGAAGTACATGGCTAACCCGAAGAACCAGGCGGACCTCAAGGAACTGAAGACCTGCTTTGCCGAGGCGGACAGCGTGGTGCTCACCGAGTACCGCGGCCTGACCGTGGCGCAGACCACCGAGCTGCGCACGGCCCTGGGGGATGACGTCCAGTACTCCGTCGCCAAGAACACCCTTCTGAAGCTGGCCGCCAAGGACAGCGGCATCGAGGGACTCGACGATTACCTGACCGGCCCCACCGCCATCGCCTTCATTAAGGGCGAGGCGGTGGACGCCGCCAAGGCGATGAAGAAGTTTGCCGAGGATAACAAGGCCTTCATCGTCAAGGGTGGCTACATGGACGGCGCCGCTTTGACCCCGGAGCAGGTGCAGGCCATCGCCGATCTGGACAACCGCGAGACCACGCTGGCAAAGCTGGCTGGTGCCATGAAGGGTAGTTTGGCCAAGGCCGCAGGCCTGTTCAACGCCCCCGCTTCCCAGGTGGCGCGCCTCGCGAGCGCGCTGCAGGAGAAGAAGGAAGCCTAAGACACCGCGCATTCCCGCGCACCCCCTACCCACACCGCGAGCCGCAGCGGCTCGCACAATAGAAAGGATGCCATCATGGCTAAGCTTTCCAAGGACGAGCTGATCGAGGCCTTCAAGGAGATGACCCTGATCGAGCTCTCCGAGTTCGTCAAGGAGTTCGAAGAGGTCTTCGACGTCACCGCCGCCGCCCCCGTGGCCGTGGCCGCCGCCGGCGCCCCCGCCGAGGGCGCTGCCGCCGCCGAGGAGAAGGACGAGTTCGACGTCGTGCTCGAGGACGCCGGCGCCAAGAAGATCGGCGTGATCAAGGCCGTGCGCGAGATCGTTTCCGGCCTGGGCCTGAAGGAGGCCAAGGAGCTGGTGGAGTCCGCTCCCAAGGCGATCCTCGAGGGCGCGAACAAGGACGACGCCGAGGCCGCCAAGGCCAAGCTGGAGGATGCTGGCGCCAAGGTCTCCCTCAAGTAATCCCTCGGGATTGCTGCGCCCGGTTCCCGCCACGGCGGGGCCGGGTTTTTCGTGTGCGAGCGGGAGGTGTGACGCATTCCTCGCCCGGGAGGTTTCCCTCATCCGCGGTGCGTCGCGTCATCGCGGGTAACATCGCGGTCATGCTTCCTACCTCCCGGGTGATCTCCGTGCTTCTTATGGGTCTGGGGGCGGCGCTTGCGGTCGTGAGCCTGCTCGCCCCGCGCCTGATCGACCGGGATGCCCGCCTGCCCCTCGACGTGGGGGAGCTGACCTGGACGCTGCGCGACGAATCCGCGCGGTCCATGGTGGTGGCCGATCCGCAGCGCCCGGTGGTCACTACCCCCGTGGTGCGGCAGATGCACGTGACGCTGGAGGAGCCCTCCACCCGAGATCAGGTCATGGTGCGGGTGGGCACCAGCCAGCTGCGGGAGAGCCGCCAGGAGGAGGCGGATCGGTTGATCTCTGCGCAGGTGTGGAGCTACGGGATGGATCGCACCACGGGGGCGGCCACGGGGCCCGCGGTGCTCAGCCAGCAGCTCGCCAGCCCCACCACGGAGGTGGTCGCGCCGTGGCCGTGGTGGAAGTTCCCCTCCCTGGTGGAGCGGCGCTCCTACGAGGTCTTCGATGAGACCCTGCGCGCCGCCTTCCCCGCGGAGTTTCAGGGGGCGCAGGAGCGTGATGGGCGCGAGGTGTACCACTTCCGTCAGGTCATCGAGCCGACCAACGTGGCCCAGCGCTACCCGGGTGTGGTGAATACCACGCAGTGGGAGAACGCGGGGGAAGGCGCAGCTGAGCGCGGCTTTCTCTTTCACTCGGCCACCAGGGATTACTATGTGGATCGGGTTTCCGGCCTGGTGGTGGATGCCCACGAGCGGATCGATGATTACTATGGCACCGCAGACGGCGTCAGGCGGGAGCAGGTGCTTTCCTTCGACGGTGGCCTCGCGGAGGGTCAATCCGAGCGGTTGCTGGAGGCGGCCGGTCGGGTGACCGAGCGGGGGTACGTGGGGGCGTGGTCCTGGGCGGGGATCGTCGCGGGCGTCGCGCTCGTGGCGGCGGGGGCGCTGGGTGCCCTGCGTCCGGGGCCGCGGCGCGCCCGCTCCTCGTCCCGAGGGGTTGCGCGCCTCCCTGAAGTGGTATAGGCTGCTTCGTTGCGCTGGAATCCGTCTCCGGGGCGCCGAGTAACCTTGATCGGTTGGTGAGAAAAGCCAATTTGACAAGGTGATTTTGTGCTATCTGGGACGGGTGTCCACAGCAGTGACAATGCTAAAATTACCAGCGGATATGCCGGTTGTTGGCCCATGCAATCGGCGGTCCGCGTGAGGTGCTGGAAGGACCCATCTTGGCAGTCTCCCGCCAGACCAAGTCAGCGGCCGATACCCCCGGAGCCCCGAAGCGTTATTCCTTCGCTAAGTACTCGGAGCCGATTGAGATTCCGGGTCTCCTTGACGTGCAGCGTGATTCCTTCGATTGGCTCGTCGGCACGCCCGAGTGGCGCGCCCGTCAGCAGGAGGAGCGCGGCCCGGAGGCGCGCATCACCAGCGGCCTTGAGGATATTCTCGACGAGCTTTCTCCGATTCAGGATTACTCCGGCAACATGTCGTTGTCCCTGTCGGAGCCGCGCTTCGAGGAGGTCAAGAACTCCATCGAGGAGTCCAAGGACAAGGACATTAACTATTCCGCTCCGCTGTACGTCACGGCCGAGTTTATTAATAACGACACCCAGGAGATTAAGTCCCAGACCGTGTTCATCGGCGACTTCCCGATGATGACGGACAAGGGAACGTTCATCGTGAACGGCACCGAGCGCGTGGTGGTCTCGCAGCTCGTGCGCTCCCCGGGCGTGTACTTCGACCAGACCATCGACAAGTCTACCGAGCGTCCGCTGCATTCCGTGAAGGTGATCCCCTCGCGCGGCGCGTGGCTGGAGTTCGACGTGGACAAGCGCGACACCGTCGGCGTGCGCATCGACCGTAAGCGCCGCCAGCCGGTGACGGTGCTACTCAAGGCCCTGGGGTGGACGGCAGAGCAGATCCGCGAGCGCTTTGGCTTCTCCGAGATCATGATGTCCACGCTGGAAAACGACGGTGTGGAGAACACCGATCAGGCCTTGCTGGAGATCTACCGCAAGCAGCGCCCCGGCGAGCAGCCCACCCGCGAGCTGGCGCAATCCCTGCTGGATAACGCCTTCTTCCGGGCCAAGCGCTACGACCTGGCCAAGGTGGGTCGCTACAAGGTGAACCGCAAGCTCGGCTTGGGCGGCGATCACGACGGCCTGATGACGCTCACCGAGGAAGACATCGCCACCACCCTGGAATACCTCGTGCGCCTGCACGCGGGGGAGCGGACGATGACCTCGCCCACCGGCGAGACGATCCCGGTGGCGACCGACGACATCGACCACTTTGGCAACCGCCGCCTGCGCACCGTGGGCGAGCTGATCCAGAATCAGGTGCGCGTGGGGCTTTCACGCATGGAGCGCGTGGTGCGCGAGCGCATGACCACGCAGGACGCGGAGTCCATCACGCCCACCTCCCTGATTAACGTGCGTCCGGTCTCGGCGGCGATCCGCGAGTTCTTTGGCACCTCGCAGCTCTCGCAGTTCATGGACCAGAACAACTCCCTGTCCGGGCTGACCCACAAGCGCCGCCTGTCGGCCCTGGGCCCCGGCGGCCTGTCCCGCGAGCGCGCGGGTATCGAGGTGCGCGACGTCCACGCCTCGCACTACGGCCGCATGTGTCCGATTGAGACCCCCGAGGGCCCGAACATCGGCCTGATCGGCTCCCTGGCTACCTACGCCCGGGTCAATCCCTTCGGCTTCATCGAGACGCCGTACCGCAAGGTCGTCGACGGCAAGGTCACCGATCAGGTGGAGTACCTCACCGCGGACGAGGAGGATCGCTTCGCCGTGGCAGAGGCCTCCACCCAGGTGGATGCCGAGGGCACCATCACCCAGGGGCGCATCGAGGTGCGCGTGAAGGACGGCGATATTCAGGTGACCAACGCCCAGGGCGTGGATTACCTGGATGTTTCCCCGCGTCAGATGGTCTCGGTGGGCACGGCCATGATTCCCTTCCTGGAGCACGACGACGCCAACCGCGCCCTCATGGGCGCGAACATGCAGAAGCAGGCCGTGCCCCTGCTGCGCTCCGAGGCCCCGCTGGTGGGCACCGGCATGGAGTATCGCGCGGCCTACGACGCGGGCGACCTGGTGATCGCCCCGCGCGCGGGCGTGGTGGAAAACGTCTCCGCGGACTTCATCACCATCATGGATGACGCCGGCCAGCGCGAGACCTTCATGCTGCGCAAGTTCGAGCGCACCAACCAGGGCACCTGCTACAACCAGACCCCGCTGGTGAGCATCGGTCAGCGCGTGGAGGCCGGCGAGGTGCTCGCGGACGGTCCCGGCACCCACAACGGCGAGATGGCCCTGGGCCGCAACCTTCTCGTGGCGTTCATGCCGTGGGAGGGCCACAACTACGAGGACGCGATCATCCTCAACCAGCGCGTAGTGGAGGAGGACATCTTGACCTCCATCCACATCGAGGAGCATGAGATCGATGCCCGCGATACCAAGCTGGGCGCCGAGGAGATCACCCGCGAGATCCCCAACGTCTCCGAGGACGTGCTGCGCGACCTCGACGAGCGCGGCATCGTGCGCATCGGCGCGGACGTGCGCGCGGGCGACATCCTGGTGGGTAAGGTCACCCCGAAGGGTGAGACGGAGCTGACCCCGGAGGAGCGCCTGCTGCGCGCGATCTTCGGTGAAAAGGCCCGCGAGGTGCGTGATACCTCCCTGAAGGTGCCGCATGGCGAGACGGGCAAGGTCATTGGCGTGCGTCGCTTCTCCCGCGAGGACGATGACGACCTGGCCGCCGGCGTCAATGAGATGATCCGGGTGTACGTGGCGCAGAAGCGCAAGATTCAGGACGGCGATAAGCTCGCCGGCCGCCACGGCAACAAGGGCGTGGTGGGCAAGATCCTGCCCCCGGAGGATATGCCCTTCATGGCCGACGGCACTCCCGTGGACATCATCCTCAACACCCACGGCGTGCCGCGCCGCATGAACATCGGGCAGGTGCTGGAGACTCACCTGGGCTGGCTGGCCGCGGCTGGCTGGAAGGTGGACCCGGCGGACGAGAAGAACGCCGAGCTGCTCACGACGCTGCCGGAGGAGCTCTACGACGTTCCCGCCGGCTCGCTGACGGCCACTCCCGTGTTCGACGGCGCCACCAATGCCGAGGTGGCGGGCCTGCTGGCCAACTCCCGCCCCAACCGCGATGGCGACGTCATGGTGGACGGCAACGGCAAGACCATGCTCCTCGACGGCCGCTCTGGCGAGCCCTTCCCCTACCCGGTGTCCGTGGGTTACATGTACATGCTCAAGCTGCACCACCTGGTGGACGAGAAGATTCACGCCCGCTCCACCGGCCCGTACTCGATGATTACCCAGCAGCCCCTCGGCGGTAAGGCCCAGTTCGGTGGCCAGCGCTTCGGCGAGATGGAGGTGTGGGCCATGCAGGCCTACGGCGCCGCCTACACCCTCCAGGAGCTGCTGACCATCAAGTCCGATGACGTGATGGGCCGCGTGAAGGTCTACGAGGCGATCGTGAAGGGGGAGAACATCCCGGACCCGGGTATCCCCGAATCCTTCAAGGTGCTGCTCAAGGAGTTGCAGTCCCTGTGCCTGAACGTGGAGGTTCTCTCCGCCGACGGCACCCCGATGGAGCTCTCCGGCTCCGATGACGACATGGAGGCCACGACGTCGCTGGGCATCAACCTGTCCCGCGACGAGCGCTCCGATGCCGACATCGCCTAGGCAAACACACCCTGTGACTTTTATCCGCCATTTCAATCCCTCCCGCCGCGGGAGGGGAAAGGGAGTTACGTGTTCGACGTAAACCTCTTCGACGAGCTTCGCATTGGCCTGGCCACTGCTGACGACATCCGTCGTTGGTCCAAGGGCGAGGTCAAGAAGCCGGAGACCATCAATTACCGTACCCTCAAGCCGGAGAAGGACGGCCTGTTCTGCGAGCGCATCTTCGGCCCCACCCGCGACTGGGAGTGCGCCTGCGGCAAGTACAAGCGCGTCCGCTACAAGGGCATCATCTGTGAGCGCTGCGGCGTGGAGGTGACCAAGTCTAAGGTGCGCCGCGAGCGCATGGGCCACATCGAGCTCGCCGCACCGGTCACCCACATCTGGTATTTCAAGGGCGTTCCTTCCCGCCTGGGCTACCTGCTCGACCTTGCGCCCAAGGACCTGGAGCGCATCATCTACTTCGCCGCGAACATCATCACCTCGGTGGACGAGGAGGCGCGCCACGCCGACCAGTCCACCCTGGAGGCGGAGATGCTGCTGGAGAAGAAGGACGTGGAGGCCGACGCCGAGTCCGAGATCGCCGAGCGCGCCCAGAAGCTGGAGGAGGATCTGGCCGAGCTGGAGGCCGCCGGCGCCAAGGCCGACGCCCGCCGCAAGGTGCAGAACGCCGCCAACAAGGAGATGCAGCACATCCGCGAGCGCGCCGAGCGCGAGGTGGAGCGCCTGGAGGAGATCTGGCAGACCTTCATCAAGCTCGCTCCGAAGCAGATGATCATCGACGAGACCATCTACTCCGAGCTGGTGGATCGCTACGAGGATTACTTCACCGGCGGCATGGGCGCGGAGGCCATCCAGACCCTGATCCGCAACTTCGACCTCGACGCCGAGGCCGAGGAGCTGCGCGAGGTCATCAACAACGGCAAGGGCCAGAAAAAGATGCGCGCCCTCAAGCGCCTCAAGGTCGTGGCGGCCTTCCAGCGCTCCGGCAACGACCCCGCGGGCATGGTGCTCGACGCCATCCCGGTGATTCCCCCGGAGCTGCGCCCCATGGTGCAGCTCGACGGCGGTCGCTTTGCCACCTCGGACCTCAACGACCTCTACCGCCGCGTCATCAACCGCAATAATCGCCTCAAGCGCATGATCGACCTGGGTGCGCCCGAGATCATCGTGAATAACGAGAAGCGCATGTTGCAGGAGTCCGTGGACGCGCTGTTCGATAACGGCCGCCGCGGCCGCCCCGTCACCGGCCCGGGTAACCGTCCGCTGAAGTCCCTGTCCGATCTGCTCAAGGGCAAGCAGGGCCGCTTCCGCCAGAACCTGCTGGGTAAGCGCGTGGACTACTCCGGCCGTTCCGTGATTATCGTCGGTCCCCAGCTCAAGCTGCACGAGTGCGGCCTGCCCAAGCTCATGGCGCTGGAGCTGTTTAAGCCTTTTGTGATGAAGCGCCTGGTGGAGCACGATTACGCGCAGAACATCAAGAGCGCCAAGCGCATGGTGGAGCGCCAGCGCCCCGAGGTGTGGGATGTGTTGGAGGAGGCCATCGCCGAGCACCCGGTGATGCTCAACCGAGCCCCCACCCTGCACCGTCTGGGCATCCAGGCCTTCGAGCCCAAGCTTGTGGAGGGCAAGGCCATCCAGCTGCACCCGCTGGCCTGCGAGGCCTTCAACGCCGACTTCGACGGCGACCAGATGGCCGTGCACCTGCCGCTGTCCGCCGAGGCGCAGGCTGAGGCCCGCGTGCTCATGCTCGCCTCGAACAACATTCTCTCCCCGGCCTCCGGCAAGCCGCTGGCGATGCCGCGCCTGGATATGGTCACCGGCCTGTACTTCCTGACCATGGACAAGGGCGAGGACGAGATTGGCGGGCAGGGGCGCTACACCCCGGCCACCGAGGATCGTCCCGCCGAGGGCGAGTACACCTCCATGGCCGAGGCCATCATGGCCCGTGACCGCGGCGTGCTGGGCCTTCAGGCCCCCATCAAGGTGCGCATCTCGCACCTGCGTCCCCCGCAGGAGGTGGAGACCGAGCAGTTCCCGCAGGGCTGGGAGCGCGGCCAGGAGTGGCTCGCGGATACCACCCTGGGCCGCATCATGTTCAACGAGCTCCTGCCGTGGGACTACCCCTACCTCGAGGGGGTGATGGTGCGCAAGGGCGGCGGCTCCGGCACGATCCTGTTGGGCGACGTCATCAACGACCTTGCCGCCAAGTACCCCATGATCACCGTGGCGCAGACTATGGATAAGATGAAGGACGCCGGATTCTATTGGGCCACCCGCTCGGGCGTGACCATCTCCATGTCCGACGTGCTGGTGCTGCCCAACAAGACGGACATCCTGGAGCGTTACGAGGACGAGGCCCGCCAGATCGAGCGCAAGTACTGGCAGCAGGGGGCGCTCACCGAGCGCGAGCGCTACGACCGCCTGGTGGAGCTGTGGCAGGCCGCCACCAACGAGGTGGGCGAGGCCGTGGAGGATCTTTACCCGGACGATAACCCCATCCCCATGATCGTGAAGTCCGGTGCCGCCGGTAACATGCGCCAGATCTGGACCCTGGCCGGCATGAAGGGCATGGTGGTGAACTCCAAGGGTGATTACATCACCCGACCGATCAAGACCTCCTTCCGCGAGGGCCTCTCGGTGCTGGAGTACTTCAACAACTCCCACGGTTCGCGCAAGGGCCTGGCCGATACCGCCCTGCGCACCGCCGACTCCGGCTACCTCACCCGACGCCTGGTGGACGTGGCCCAGGACGTCATCGTGCGCGAAGACGACTGCGGCACCCGCCAGGGCGTGCGCGTGCCCGTGGCCGTGCCCGCCCCCGGCACCGAGAGCGGCTACCGCGCCCACGAGTTCGTGGAGACCTCCGTGGCGGGCCGCGTACTGGCCACCGACGTCAAGAACGCCGAGGGCGAGGTGGTGCTGGAAGCCGGCGCCGACCTCACCGAGGCCACCGTGGCGGGCCTGGTCTCCGCGGGCATCGAGTGGGTCAAGGTGCGCTCCGTGATGACCTGCCAGACGGCCACCGGCGTGTGCGCCAAGTGCTACGGCAAGTCCATGGCGTCGGGCCACCTGGTGGACATCGGCGAGGCCGTGGGCATCGTGGCGGCCCAGTCCATCGGCGAGCCCGGTACCCAGCTGACCATGCGTACCTTCCACCAGGGTGGTGTGGGCGGCGACATCACCGGTGGTCTGCCTCGCGTGCAGGAGCTCTTCGAGGCCCGCGTGCCCAAGAACCGCGCGCCCATCGCCTCGGTCGCCGGCACCATCCACCTGGAGGACGAGGGCAACTTCTACACGCTCACCATCACCCCGGACGACGGCGGCGATAACGTGGTGTACGAGAAGCTCTCCAAGCGCCAGGGCCTGGCCCAGGTGCGGCGCCCCATGGAGTCCAACCCGAACGCCATGATCGAGCGCGCCCTGCGCGAGGGCGACCACGTGGAGGTGGGAGAGCGCTTGCTGCGCGGCCCCGCCGACCCGCACGACGTGCTTGAGGTGCTCGGTCGCCGCGGCGTGGAAAAGCACCTCATCGACGAGGTGCAGGCCGTGTACCGCACCCAGGGCGTGGCGATCCACGACAAGCACATCGAGATCATCATCCGCCAGATGCTGCGCCGCGGCACCGTCATCGACTCCGGCTCCACCGAGTTCCTGCCCGGCACCCTCGTGGATCTCTCCGAGGCCAAGGCCGCCAATGCCGAGGCCATCGCCGCTGGCGGCAGCCCCGCCGAGCTGCGCAGCGAGATCATGGGCATCACCAAGGCCTCGCTGGCCACGGAGTCCTGGCTCTCGGCGGCCTCTTTCCAGGAGACCACCCGCGTGCTCACCGATGCCGCGATCAACAAGCGCTCCGACAAGCTCATCGGTCTAAAGGAGAACGTGATCATCGGTAAGCTCATCCCGGCCGGTACGGGCATCTCGCGTTACCGCAACATCACGGTCACTCCTACCGAGGAGGCCCGCAATGCCGCCTACGCCATCCCCACCTACGGGGAGGCGATCTACGGCGACGATGGCTTCGGTGAGTTCACCGGCGCCTCCGTGCCGCTGGATGAGGCATTCGAGATGTAGGGCGTGAAACCCTTGCGGCTGTGAGGCCCGCTTTCTCCTGGGAGGGGAGGGGCGGGCCTTTGGCTTTTAGCCCCTGTCTGAGTTAGAGCTATTCCAATCCCAGTAGGCGCCGTCCCTCGACGGTGAGGGCGTAGCGCAGGGGGCGCTCGCCGGGCAGATTCACGAGCCCGTGCTCCTGGAGCCGCGCCGTCCAGCGGCGGGTCTGGCGATCCCCGGTGGGGACGTGCTCGACCACGTTTCGATGCAGCACCCCGGCCTCGGCGTCGAACAGATGGGCCTGTCCCAGCACGAAGAGGATGGCCTTCTCCTGTTCCTCAAACCGAGTACCGAGTTCCTCCACGGAGTTCCCCAGGGCGTCGACGGCACGCTTTCTTTCCCCTATCTCCGTGCTGAGATTCCGCTGAGCCGCGTGCACGAGATGCAGCATGCGGCAGGTGAAGAGCGTGCCGTCCGCGTGATTGAGGGGGTCCTCGGTCTCGAGAAACGCCTTGTAATACACCTCCTTGTTGCGATTCAGGGTGCGGGACAGGGAGAGGGCCGTGGGGGCGGAAAGCAGGCGGGCGAGGGACATACCGAGGAGGTAGCGGCCCAGGCGGCCGTTGCCGTCGTAAAAGGGGTGGAGGTACTCGAACATGAGGTGACACATCAGGGTGTTCACCAGCGGAGCGGGCGCTTCCTCGTCGTTCATGCTGCGCAGCATGGTCTCGAGCCCCTCGATGATCGCGGATTCGGGGTGGACGCCTCGGTGGACCTCCTTGGTGCCCCCGAGGATGAACACGGGATTGGCGCGGAAAAGGTCGCCGTCCGGGTGGTCCTCCTCGGAGACCTCGCCGCGCATGATCCGGTCGTAGAGGCTCCGTATTTCCTTCGGCGTGCGGGGCAGGCTGACCTCCCCGAAGGCGGCGTCGAGGTAAAGCCGCACCGTTTCTCGAAACCGCACAGTGGCGTGCCCGGATGCTTCCGCGGCGTTCAGTGCCGCAGTGAGTTCCTTCCGCGTGGAGCGGACCTGCTCGATGTCGTTGGTTGCCATCACCTCCTTGACGATGAGCGATCGCAGGTAGTGGTGCTGGGCGGCTCCGCTGAGTTCGTTCCACTGGAGGGCGATGGTGCGCTCGGTGCGCAGAATCTTCTCCGTGTAGGCGTGGATGTCAAGGCTGAGCACGCAGAAGAGTGGTTCTTCGCCTATGCGAAACGACCAATGGAGGGTGGAATCCGAGCGTCGTCGCCGCTCTAGGAGTTCGGCGGCGGCGTGGGCATCGCGCGCGTGAAACTCGGACGTGAGGCTACGGTAGGGCATGCGGGATTCCTTGAGAGCGTGAGGACGGGATTCTCTTATCTGACATATATGTCAGATATGTCGGATAAGAGGGGTGTGGACAGAGTATAACCGGACACATGGCCCCTATATGTCAGATTGGAGGGGAGGCGGCAATGTCTCAAGAAGATCGGGAAGGCATCGGCGCGGAGGAGGTGGGCCGCGGGTTCTGCGAGGCGGTGCTCATGGTGCTGCATTTCCACGAACAGATCGGCTTCCTCGAGTCCGGGCACGGGGAGCCGGCGCTCATCGCCCCGCACGCCGGGTTCTGCTGGGACTACGTGCCGCGGGAGGCGCTGGAGCACTTGGGTGAGGAGGGGTGCCAACGGCTCGTCAGGGCAGGGGCGAGTATCGGTGGGCGATGAACCCCGAATGAGGGGTTGGGGCTACGGTGCGAGGGTGGTTTTCTGGGGTGCCTGACCGGCCCACTCGTGAACGCGCTCCAGGGCGGGCACCTGGCGGGCATCGGGGGAGGAAGGGCGCTCGTCAAGCATGGAGATTCCGGTGATGGTGAGGTCAAGGAGGTTGGCCAAGCCCAGCGCAAAGAGATTGGCCTTGGTGGGATCCTGGGCATCAATGTCAAAGATGATTTCCGGTGATGCGGGATTCTCTACAAGGGATGCTCCGGGGATGTCGTCCAGGAAACTGTAGTGAGCTTCCCAGGCATCGTGCTGCACGGGAGCCGTGATGAGCCGCAGGGTGTAATTCCTCATGGTAATTCCAATCCTGATAACGGTGGTCTAGAGCTAGGATACTTCCGCGCCGAATCGACGTAGCTGCGCAATGGAGTTTTTGTCGCCACGGGAGTCGGAAGGCGTTTTGGAGAATGTCACGGGGTAAGCAAGGTTTCCTTGATCGTCGGTAGCGCCGGGTGGTGGGTGAAAACGAGAATGTCCACTCCGGGTAGTGTCGTAGCGCCAACCCTGCTTTTCAAGCGACCTCTTCAATTTTCTTAACCGTGATGGAACCGTTTGCTTCCCCATAGCGCCCCGATCTATGCGGCCCAATTTTTGGTGGTGAGTGTAGCACTTTGATCTGATCGTGCGCCCCTCCCTCAACCCTATTTGCTACCCCTTCCTCCGGCGTGTATCCTTAGCCCAGTCTCCCGTGTAAGCGGGACAATCCCCTGGCTCCTGGGCGTCGGTAAGTAAAGCCGGTAACCACCGTGGGCTGGCGGCGATCATGCGGTAGGGCCCCGGAGAAGAGCCCCTCTTTTTGCATGTTTGCCACGCAACTGTTCGGTTCAATCAAGGTAAGGTAAATGCCTACTATTCAGCAGCTGGTCCGCAAGGGCCGCCACGATAAGACCACCAAGGTGGCCACCGCTGCGCTGAAGGGTTCGCCCCAGCGCCGTGGCGTGTGCACTCGCGTGTACACCACCACCCCGAAGAAGCCGAACTCGGCTCTGCGTAAGGTCGCCCGTGTGCGCCTGACTTCCGGCATCGAGGTCTCGGCCTACATCCCGGGTGAGGGCCACAACCTCCAGGAGCACTCCATGGTGCTCGTGCGCGGCGGTCGTGTGAAGGACCTCCCGGGTGTGCGCTACAAGATCATTCGCGGCGCCCTCGATACGCAGGGTGTGAAGGATCGTAAGCAGGCTCGTTCCCGTTACGGCGCGAAGAAGGAGAAGTAAAGCACCATGCGTAAGTCCCGAGCACCGAAGCGCGAGATTATCAAGGATCCGGTCTACGATTCCGAGCTGGTTACCCAGCTGGTGAACAAGGTTCTCCTCGACGGCAAGAAGTCCACCGCCCAGCGCATCGTTTACGGCGCGCTGGAGAAGTGCCGCGAGAAGACCGGCACCGACCCCGTGGGCACCCTGGAGAAGGCCCTGGGCAACATCCGCCCGGACCTGGAGGTGCGTTCCCGCCGCGTGGGTGGCGCCACCTACCAGGTGCCGGTGGAGGTCAAGCCCGGCCGCTCCAACACGCTGGCCCTGCGCTGGCTGGTGACCTTCACCCGGCAGCGCCGCGAGCACAGCATGATGGATCGCCTGGCCAATGAGATCCTGGACGCTTCCAACGGCCTGGGTGCCTCCGTGAAGCGCCGTGAGGATACCCACAAGATGGCCGAGGCCAACCGCGCCTTCGCCCACTACCGCTGGTAGTCATCGCGAGCGTTGCCATCGAGATGAAAACGGCCCTTGTCCCTCGATCCCCCCGGCGCATCGCCGCATCGAGCCGCGCCGCGCGCGGTGGTGCGGCGGCCGGGGAGTGACCCAGGCGCGGGGGTCGTTTTTTCGCGCACACCGCCGCAGGAGACGGGCGCGGGCGCAGGCCCATCCGTCATGCCCGTGGCGGGAAAGAATGGCAGAATTGAACGAGAATTATCCACCCGGCACGTCTTTGCGCCCCAGCACCCTCGATCAGGGCGGCGGCGCGGGGATGTCCACAACAACTGAGTTGGGGTATAACCGTGGCACAAGAAGTGCTTAAGGATCTCAAGAAGGTCCGCAACATCGGCATCATGGCGCACATTGATGCCGGTAAGACCACCACCACCGAGCGCATCCTTTTCTACACCGGCATCAACCGCAGGGTGGGCGAGACGCACGACGGCGCCTCCACCACCGACTGGATGGAGCAGGAGAAGGAGCGCGGCATCACCATTACCTCCGCCGCCGTGACTTGCTTCTGGGAGGGCCACCAGATCAACATCATCGACACTCCCGGTCACGTGGACTTCACCGTGGAGGTGGAGCGCTCCCTGCGCGTGCTCGACGGCGCGGTGGCGGTGTTTGACGGCAAGGAGGGCGTGGAGCCCCAGTCCGAGCAGGTGTGGCGCCAGGCCGCCAAGTACGACGTCCCGCGCATCTGCTTCGTGAACAAGATGGACAAGCTCGGCGCGGACTTTTACTACACGGTCCAGACGATCATCGACCGCCTGGGCGCGAAGCCCTTGGTGCTGCAGCTGCCCATCGGCGCGGAGGATGACTTCGACGGCGTGGTGGACCTGATCAACATGCGCGCCATCGTGTGGCCGGGCAAGGTCGAGGTCGGCGCGGAGCCGGAGTACCGGGAGATCCCCGCCGAGCTGCAGGAGAAGGCCGAGGAGTACCGCGAGAAGCTGCTGGAGGCCGTGGCGGAGTCCGACGAGGCTCTCATGGATAAGTACTTCGGCGGCGAGGAACTCACGGTCGAGGAGATCAAGGCGGCCATCCGCAGGATGACCGTGAACTCGGAGATCTACCCCGTGCTGTGCGGCACCGCCTACCGCAACAAGGGCGTGCAGCCGCTGCTCGACGCCGTCGTGGACTACCTGCCCACGCCGCTGGACGTCGGAGAGGTGCACGGCCACAAGGTGGGCGACGAGTCCGTGGAGCTGACCCGCAAGCCCTCCGACGAGTCCCCGCTGTCCGCCCTGGCCTTCAAGATCGCGGCGCACCCGTTCTTCGGCAAGCTGACCTTCGTGCGCGTGTACTCCGGCACCATGGAGCCCGGCGAGCAGGTGCTCAACTCCACCAAGGAGAAGAAGGAGCGCGTCGGCAAGCTCTTCCAGATGCACGCCAACAAGGAAAACCCGGTGGACTTTGCTCACGCGGGCAACATCTACGCGGTGATTGGCCTGAAGGACACCACCACGGGCGATACCCTGTGCTCCCAGAGCGATCCCATCATCCTGGAGTCCATGGACTTCCCGGACCCGGTGATTAAGGTCTCCATCGAGCCCAAGACCAAGTCCGACCAGGAGAAGCTGGGCGTGGCCATCCAGAAGCTCGCGGAGGAGGATCCCACCTTCACCGTGGAGCTGGACGAGGAGTCCGGTCAGACCGTGATCGGCGGCATGGGCGAGCTGCACCTCGACGTGCTGGTGGATCGCATGAAGCGCGAGTTCAAGGTGGAGGCCAACGTCGGTGCCCCGCAGGTGGCTTACCGCGAGACGATCCGCAAGGCCGTGGAGAAGCTGGAATACACCCACAAGAAGCAGACGGGTGGTTCCGGTCAGTTCGCCAAGGTCATCATGGCCTTCGAGCCCTACGCTCCCGCCGAGGACGAGCTGGAGGAGGGCGAGTCCGCGATCTACAAGTTCGAAAACGCCGTCACCGGTGGCCGCGTGCCCAAGGAGTACATCCCTTCCGTGGATGCCGGCGTGCAGGACGCGATGCAGTATGGCTACCTGGCGGGCTTCCCGCTGGTGAACGTCAAGGCCACCCTGCTCGATGGCGCCTACCACGAGGTGGACTCCTCCGAGATGGCCTTCAAGATCGCCGGCTCCCAGGCGCTCAAGGAGGGCGTGGCCAAGGCCAAGCCGGTGCTGCTGGAGCCGCTCATGGCGGTGGAGGTGACCACGCCCGAGGAGTATATGGGCGAGGTCATCGGCGACATCAACTCCCGCCGCGGCCAGGTCTCCGCGATGGAGGATCGCGCCGGTGCCAAGCTGGTGAAGGCCAAGGTGCCGCTGTCCGAGATGTTCGGCTACGTGGGCGACCTGCGCTCTAAGACGCAGGGCCGCGCGAACTACTCCATGGTCTTTGACTCCTACGGCGAGGTGCCCTCCAGCGTCTCCCAGGAGATCATCGACGAGCGCAACGGCAACAAGTAAAGCCGGTCACGCGCTTCGCGCCTCCCGCACCGGGCGTGTCGCCGGTGCGGGAGGGTGCGGTAGCGGCTTCCTGGCGATCCGCCCCGTGGTGAGGTGGGGCGGGTGGGCAGGCGGCCGTTACGGCACCCGAGGCGCATCCTGGGAGTCGCGTGCGCGGGAATCTGGTTTGATATTCCGCGCCGATAAATCTAGGATCAAGTAACTGGCACGTTGTGTAAAAGCTACCCTGCGTGGGTTCTGTCCGTGCGGGGTTAGCTTCCGTTAATTACGTGGCTGCGAGAGTCGTAGCCACCATGAAGTCCAGGAGGACATACAGTGGCAAAGGCGAAGTTCGAGCGTACAAAGCCGCACGTCAACATCGGTACCATCGGTCACGTGGACCACGGTAAGACCACCACCACGGCCGCCATCACCAAGGTGCTGGCCGACAAGTACCCCGATGAGAACACTGCCTTCGCTTTCGACGCCATCGACAAGGCGCCGGAGGAGAAGGAGCGTGGTATTACGATCAACATCTCCCACGTTGAGTACTCCACCCCGAAGCGTCACTACGCCCACGTTGATGCCCCGGGCCACGCTGACTACATCAAGAACATGATTACCGGTGCCGCTCAGATGGACGGCGCCATCCTCGTGGTCGCCGCCACCGACGGCCCCATGCCCCAGACCCGCGAGCACGTGCTGCTCGCCCGCCAGGTGGGCGTGCCCTACATCCTTGTGGCCCTGAACAAGTGCGACATGGTGGATGACGAGGAGATCATCGAGCTCGTGGAGATGGAGATCCGCGAGCTGCTCGCCGAGCAGGAGTTCGACGAGGATGCCCCCATCGTTCACATCTCCGCCCTGAAGGCTCTTGAGGGCGACGAGCAGTGGACCCAGTCCATCGTGGACCTCATGCAGGCCTGCGACGACTCCATCCCGGATCCGGAGCGCGAGACCGACAAGCCGTTCCTGATGCCGATCGAGGACATCTTCACCATCACCGGCCGCGGCACCGTGGTGACCGGTCGCGTGGAGCGCGGCAAGCTCAACCTGAACGAGGATGTCGATATCATCGGCATCAAGGAGAAGTCCACCCACACCACCGTCACGGGCATCGAGATGTTCCGCAAGATGATGGACTACACCGAGGCTGGCGACAACTGCGGTCTGCTCCTGCGCGGCATCAAGCGCGAGGACGTCGAGCGCGGCCAGGTCGTCATCGCTCCGGGCGCTTACACCCCGCACACCGAGTTCGAGGGTTCCGTGTACGTGCTGTCCAAGGACGAGGGCGGCCGCCACACCCCGTTCTTCGACAACTACCGTCCGCAGTTCTACTTCCGCACCACCGACGTGACCGGTGTGGTTCACCTGCCGGAGGGCGTCGAGATGGTCATGCCGGGCGACAACGTCGATATGCGCGTCGAGCTGATCCAGCCCGTCGCTATGGACGAGGGCCTGCGCTTCGCCATCCGCGAGGGCTCCCGCACCGTGGGCGCCGGTCGCGTGACCAAGGTGATCAAGTAAAGCTTGAGACCTAAGCGCGCATAGGGGCCGCTTCCTCCGCACGGGGGAGCGGCCCCTTTCGCATGAGAAGGGCGGACGCAAAGATGAAGGATCCCACCAGGATAGAGCCCCTGATGAACCTGCTGTGCGATGTCTGGGAGGCCCAGCCCGACCTCGAGCTCTCCGAGCTCTGGGGCATCCTGGAAAACCGCGGCATCGGCTGGGGTGCCACTGACGAACAGGTGGCCGAAGAATTGCGGCGTATCCTGCGCGAGCATCCCGTGCGGGTGGGCGATGAGCCCGCGCTGGTGTACACCACGCAGCCGGATCACCTGGTGAGCATCCATCCCGGCGAGGGCTCGGTGATGGTGCGGCACCCGGATCGCTCCCGCCAGCCGGCCTGGTGGCGGCTGGCGGCGGTGGTGCGCGCCCGGGTGGGCGGGCCCCTGGTGCTGCGGGACGAGGAGGGAATCGACCACCGGCTGGGGCTGATTCGGGGCATCGATCGCATCGGGACTCAGCGCCGCGACCTCGCCGGGCTGCGCCCGGAGCTGTTGGGCGACGCCGCCTACGCCTGCCGCCTGGAGGGCGGGGACCTGGTGGTGGTCGGCCACGGCATCGACGTCTATGCCAAGGGCAGGCGCAGCGTGACGCACTCCGCGCTGCGCTGGGCAGAAATTAAGGCCGGTGCGGTGGGCACCGGCCTGGTGATTCTCCCCCGCGGGGGAGAACGGGCGCGGGATCTGGGCGTGGTGTGCGCGGTGCTCCCGCTGGCCTAGCTCGCCACGGGGGCGAGGTTGATCTTGTACACGCTGTCGACGTCGATGCCGGGTAGCGCGGCGCGCAGATCCTCCTCGTTGCGCTCGATGGCCTCGCGCAGCTCCAGGAGATCCGTGATGGCCTCGCCCCGGATCATCCAGGTGATGGTGGGGCGGGAGCGCTCCATCGCTACCCGGTGCCGGACGCGGGTGACCCCCGGTACCTCGGACAGGTCCTCCCCCACGGCGGAGGCCACGCGCACCAGGCTGATGTCGATGGAGCCGTGGGCGGTGGAAGCCTCGGAACGCAGCCGGTTAAAGCCCCGGCGGCGCAGGTTGGCGGCGATCCACCACAGGCCCAGGATCACGCCGAGGATCATGGTGATCCACAGGGCGGCCGTGAACCAGGGGGAGTCCTGGACGGTGGAAAACACGGAGGCGTCGATGCGTCGGTTGACGCGCGAGACCTGCTCCACCCGCAGCCACGAGGCGATGCCCCAGGCGCCACCAAGGAGGCCGAGCAGGCCGAAGAAAACGAGAATGATCCGATCGACAGCGGAGAGCGCGCGGCTCATTTCTGCTCACCTCCGGCGGAGTTATCGACGCTAATTTTCACGGTCATGGAGCCTCCCACCAGGGGATCGAGGCCGCGGTGCACGTCGTCGTGGACGCGCTGGCCCACGGTGTCATCACCGCTGGTGGCCGTGGCGTGGAGGCGCACCTGCTTGCCGCGCACGCGGGTGGCGGCGGAGGTAATGCCGGGCACGCGCTTGGCGGTGGCGGTGGTATGCCGGGCGAGGTCCACAGGCCTGGCCCACAGGGAGACCCGGGACTCCAACGGAAGATAATCCCGGCGCCGCGGCTTGAGGGCGATGAGCAGGAAAAAGAGCCCGATGATCACGGCGCCGATGGCGGCGGGAATCATCCACTGCTGGAACGTGCCCTGGGCGAGGTTGTCGAGCAGGGGAAGAATCCAGCTGCTGCGCTCCTCCTTGGCGTAGTGCACCCACAGCTCGCGGCCGGCCACCCCGGCCAGGGCGATGAGCCCGAGGCCGAGCAGCACGGAAACCCAGCGGGCGGCGGGGGCGGCCTTGGGCTCCTGGCCGTACCCGGGGCGATGTTTATCGGACACGGGCTTCTCCCTTCTCCTGCGCCGGGCTCAGCGGATGCCACGGGGTGACCGTGATGGGACTCAGTGGGCGTGGCAAAGCGATGGTGATCTCCGGCGGGGGTGTTTCCTCCGAGGCCACGGCGATGGGCACGAGGGATTGCGCCTGCGCGGTGACCACCTCGGGGTTCGTGATCCGGGTGGCGGCCACGGTCACGGGGCGCAGCGGCATTCGACTGGGGCCGTCCCCGGCCTGATCCGGCTCGGTGATCGCGGATTCGCGCACCGTGACCGGCTGCAGGGCAGGAAGGCTGGGGGTGGCGTCGATAAGCTCCGCGGTGATGCGGCGGCTTCCCTTGACCACGGCCCCCACCAGGATATTGCAGTGCGTCACGCGCAGCCCGGTCATGCTCGTGACCGAGTTGGTGATGGTGGTGCGCACTTCCTCGGCCACGCGGGTGACCGGGGCGGGCCAGGTCACCGCGATGAAGGCCTCGATGGAGACTACGCCGCGCTCGGCATCGACCAGGACGTCGTAGCGGGGGAAACCGCGCGCCGCGAGCCGGTCGAAGGCCTTGCCCACCTGCGTTGTTCCGGGCACGGACTGGGCGGCGGCCGCGACGATGCGGGAGACGGCGCGTTCGGTGATGAAAATGCGGCCGCGATCGCTCACCCCTTACCACCTCGTCCGGACGTCAGGCTATCCCAGAGGGCACGCAGGTCGATGCGTCCCTCGACCTGGGCGCCGATGAGTCCGCCGAGGGCGCCTAGGAGAAGGGCAACGATAAATCCGCTCAATCCGCCGGCGGCTGCGGAGAGGGCCACGGCAAGGCCGAAGGCGATGCCGATGATGGTCATGTTCTTCATGAAATCTTCCTCGGTGCCCGCGGCGCTGAGGAAGCGTCGCGGGCCTTCGTCGTATCGGTTGAAGCGGTCTCGGGCGCGGTGGAGTCCACGGCGTCCGCGATGATGACGTCCACGGTGAAACCCGTGGCCGATTGCACCGCCCGGCGAACCTCCCGGGCGAGGTCGTGGAGGTCGGGGGCCGCGGCGAGATCGGCGACGAGGTGAACCTCCAGATGGGTGCCCTCACGCAGGCGCAGACCGCGCACGCGCCGCCCCGGGTAGAGCAGGGATACCTCCCCGAAGGTTCCGGCATGGAGATCGGCGACGCCCGGCAGGGCGCACACCATGCGCACGAGCTTCTCGGCATCCTCATAGGGGAGGGAATCGGACATGGGCACGAGGGGCCTCCTTGTGCGTGCGGGATCGAAAAGGGGAAACGCGGGGGATCGGAAACGCCCCGGGGACGAGCCGACGGAGCGCCGCAGGCCGATCGCCTCCGTGCGGGGTTACTGCACCCGGCGGGGGGCGTCCTCGGAGTCCTCTTCCGTGGGCTCGTCGTTGTCGTCGAGGTCCAGGTGCACGTCGGTAACGGTGACGTTTACCTCGGTGACCTCCAGGCCGGTCATCCGCTCGATGGCGCGGATGATGTTGCGACGGATAGCCTCGGCCAGCTCGTGAATGGCCACGCCGTACTCGGCCACGATGGAGAGATCCACGGCCGCCTGGCTCTCGCCGACCTCCACGTCCACGCCCTGCTGCACGTTATCGGAGGCGCCGAAGGACTCGCGGATGGAGCCGAGCATCCGAGCGGCACCGCCGCCGAGGGCATGGACACCGGAAACCTCGCGGGCGGCGAGACCGGCGATCTTGCCGACCACCTGATCCTCGATCACGGTGCGGCCGTGCTCGGTGCTCAGGGCGTCGTTGCGGGCTACCTCCGCGCCGGTGTTGTTCTGGTTATTCTTCGCGTTTGCGTTCTTGTTCTCAGCCATGATGCTCCTTCTGAATCGATATGGTCTGCACGGTACGGCCGCTAGTATACGGATCTGGACGGAAGCGCGAGGGTGGCGCTATGTAGCGGCGTGGAAACATGATGGGGAAGTCCTGCTCAGCGGGGTGAACGAGAGGAAATGTGAGGTTGCATAAAAATTTCCTCCGTGCTTTAATGGCGGGGTTGCTTTAACACGGCGTGGCTCTTCCGCGTCCACTCTCGCACGTGGAGTGCACGGGATGGGCGAGGTGTCCCGCCGCTGGTGAGGCGAACATGACACCTTCGTTTGCGCGCTCGAGGGCCTCCCCGTGGGGTCGGGTTCGCAAGGAAGGGTCCAGGATCGGGGTAGGTCGGCCCGCGGAGGCGCGGCATTCCCGAGAGTGGAAACCGGAGAAGGGGCATGGCAAATAAACAGCGGCAGTGCGCAAGGGTTACTTTCCTCGCCTCGGGCGTGGGGGTTCCTTGCACTTGATCGGTTCGGCACGGATCGGCGCTGCGGTGCGTTTGCTTGCGCAGTCCCGCACCGCGCCGGTGATGTCATGGCGGTCAAGTGAAGAACTGGCGTTGAACCTGCTGGCCCCGGCCCTGGGACAACGTTATAGAGAACATCAGGAAGCTAATTCCCACCTCTCCACCCCGGTGGACGTGGGACGAGCGAGGAAGAGGATAAGCGTGGCGGGACAAAAGATCCGCATTCGACTCAAGGCCTATGACCATGAGGCGATCGACGCGTCGGCACGCAAGATTGTCGAGACCGTGACCCGTACCGGGGCTCGCGTCATCGGCCCCGTGCCGCTGCCCACCGAAAAGAACGTGTACGCCGTTATTCGTTCTCCCCACAAGTACAAGGATTCTCGCGAGCACTTCGAGATGCGCACGCACAAGCGCCTGATCGACATTCTCGACCCGACGCCCAAGACGGTGGATGCCCTCATGCGCATCGACCTTCCGGCCAGCGTCGATGTGAACATCCAGTGATCGACGATCGACGACAAACTTTGGCGGAGAAGAACTAATGAGTGAAAACGAGATCAAGGGCATTCTGGGCACCAAGCTCGGCATGACCCAGGTCTTTGACGATCAGAACCGGGTGGTTCCGGTGACGGTCGTGGAGGCCGGGCCGTGCGTGGTCACCCAGATCCGCACCATCGAGACCGATGGCTACAACGCCATCCAAATCGCCTACGGCGAGATCGATCCCCGCAAGGTGAAGAAGCCGCAGGCGGGACACTACAAGAAGGCCGGCGTGACCCCGCGCCGTCACGTGACCGAGATCCGCATGGATGACGTCTCCGGCTACGAGGTTGGCCAGGACATCACCGTGGAGATCTTCAACGACATCGAGTTCGTGGACGTCACCGGCATCACCAAGGGCAAGGGCTTTGCCGGCGGCATGAAGCGCCACGGCTTTGCCGGTCAGGGTGCCGCGCACGGTAACCAGGCCGCGCACCGTCGCGTCGGGGGTATCGGCGGCGCCGCTACCCCCGGCCGCGTGTTCAAGGGCAAGCGCATGGCCGGCCGCATGGGTTCCGACCGTGTGACCACCCAGAACCTGAAGATCCAGAAGGTGGACGCCGAGGCGAACCTGCTGCTCATCAAGGGCGCTATCCCGGGCAACCGCGGCGGCATCGTCACCGTTAAGACCGCAGTGAAGGGCGGTGCACACGCATGAGCACTCTGAAGTTGGACGTCCACACCGCGGACGGCAAGACCAACGGCCAGGTGGAACTTCCCGCGGAGATCTTCGACCGCGAGGCCTCCGTGGCGCTGATGCACCAGGTTGTCAACGCGCAGCTTGCGGCCAAGCGCCAGGGCACCCACGCCACCAAGACCCGCGGCATGGTCTCCGGCGGCGGCAAGAAACCGTTCCGTCAGAAGGGCACCGGCCGTGCCCGCCAGGGCTCCATCCGCGCCCCGCACTTCACCGGCGGTGGCGTGGTGCACGGCCCGCAGCCGCGCGATTACTCCCAGCGCACGCCCAAGAAGATGAAGGCCGCCGCCCTGCGCGGCGCGCTGACCAACCGCGCCTCGAACGAGCGTATCCACGTCATCGAGGAGCTCGTTCCGGGCCAGAAGCCCTCGACGAAGGCCGCCCGCGCCTTCATCGAGCGCCTCACCGACCGCAAGAGCGTGCTGCTCGTGATCGGCCGCGAGGATCTGAACGGACGCCGCAGCGCTAATAACCTGCCGAACGTGCACATCCTCACCCCGGATCAGTTGAACACCTACGACGTGCTCAACTCCGATGACGTTGTGTTCTCCGTGGAGGCTCTGCACAGCTTCATCAACCGCGCCGGCGACGCTGCCGCGGAGAAGGAGGAGAACTAATGGCGAAGATTGCGAACCCGCGCGACATCATTCTCGCGCCGGTCGTTTCCGAGAAGTCCTACGGCCTCATGGAGCGGAACACCTACACGTTCTTTGTGGCCCCGGACGCCAACAAGACCCACATCAAGCAAGCCGTGGAGGAGATCTTCGGCGTCAAGGTTGCTTCGGTGAACACCGTGAACCGTGAGGGCAAGCGCAAGCGCAGCCGCACGGGCTTCGGTCGCCGCAAGGCCACCAAGCGCGCCTACGTCACCCTCCGCGAGGGCAGCGACTCCATCGACATCTTCGGCGGTTCGGCCGCCTAAGGGTGCCGAGAAGTAAGGACACATTATGGCTATTCGCAAGTACAAGCCGACAACTCCGGGTCGCCGCTTCAGCTCCGTTTCTACCTTCGAGGAGATCACTCGCTCGAAGCCGGAAAAGAGCCTGCTGCGCCCGCTGCACAAGACCGGCGGCCGTAACGTACACGGCCACATCACCACCCGTCATAAGGGCGGTGGACACAAGCGTCGTTACCGCGTGATCGACTTCCGTCGTAACGACAAGGACGGCATCGCGGCTAAGGTCGCTCACATCGAGTACGACCCCAACCGCACCGCCAACATCGCCCTGCTGCACTACATCGACGGCGAGAAGCGCTACATCGTGGCGCCCAAGGGCCTCAAGCAGGGCATGGTCGTGGAGGCCGGCCCCAACGCGGACATCAAGGTGGGCAACAACCTGCCGCTGCGCAACATTCCCACGGGTACGACCATCCACGCCGTGGAGCTCAAGCCGGGCGCCGGCGCCAAGCTCGCCCGCTCCGCGGGCGCGTCCATCCAGCTCCTCGGTAAGGAAGGCAAGTATGCCGTG
This sequence comes from Corynebacterium sp. zg-331, assembly GCF_014267345.1. Lineage (GTDB taxonomy): Bacteria > Actinomycetota > Actinomycetes > Mycobacteriales > Mycobacteriaceae > Corynebacterium. Next base: position 200,149 of record NZ_JACMYD010000003.1, on the reverse strand, counting down.
CTGCGCATGCCCTCCTCCGAGATCCGCCGCGTGGACATCCGCTGCCGCGCCACCGTGGGCGAGGTAGGCAACGCCGAGCAGATCAACATCCGCTGGGGTAAGGCGGGCCGCATGCGCTGGAAGGGCGTGCGTCCGACCGTCCGCGGTGTGGTGATGAACCCCGTGGACCACCCGCACGGTGGTGGTGAGGGCAAGACCTCGGGTGGTCGCCACCCGGTGTCGCCGTGGGGCAAGAAGGAAGGCCGCACCCGCAACCCGAACCGTTACTCCAACAACATGATCGTGCGTCGTCGCCGGTCCAACAAGAAGCGCTAAGAGGAGGTAAGTCACTATGCCACGCAGCCTGAAAAAGGGCCCGTTCGTCGATGAGCACCTCCTCAACAAGGTGGATGCTCAGAACGAGAAGGGCACCAAGCAGGTCATCAAGACCTGGTCTCGCCGGTCCACCATCTTGCCAGACTTCATCGGCCACACCTTCGCCGTCCACGACGGTCGCAAGCACGTGCCGGTGTTCGTCGATGACTCCATGGTCGGACACAAGCTGGGCGAGTTCGCGCCCACCAAGACCTTCAAGGGTCACGTCAAGGACGATAAGAAGGGACGTCGATAAGCGATGAGTGAGACCATCACCTCCGCACGCGCTACCGCGCGCTACGTTCGCGTCACCCCGATGAAGGCTCGCCGCGTGATTGATCTCGTGCGCGGCAAGTCGGTGTCCGAGGCCCTGGCCATCCTCAAGTACGCCCCCCAGGGCGCCGCCAAGCCGGTGGCCAAGGTTGTGGCCTCGGCCGCGGCTAACGCTGAGAACAACTTTGGTCTGGACCCGCGCACCCTCGTGGTCTCCGAGGCTTATGCCAACGAGGGCCCCACGATGCGCCGCTTCCAGCCGCGTGCCCAGGGTCGCGCCTACCAGATCCGCAAGCGCACCAGCCACATCACCGTGGTTGTCGAGAGCCAGAAGGAAGGGGCCAAGTAGTGGGCCAGAAGATTCACCCCCACGGCCTCCGGCTGGGAATCACTTCCGATTGGAAGTCCCACTGGTACGCCGACAAGCAGTACAAGGACTACGTCGCCGAAGACATCAAGATCCGCGAGTTCCTGTCCAAGGGAATTGAGCGCGCCGGCATCGCCGACGTCGTGATCGAGCGCACCCGCGATCGCGTCCGCGTGGACATCCACACGGCCCGTCCCGGCATCGTCATCGGCCGCCGCGGTTCCGAGGCCGATCGCATCCGCCGCTCGCTGGAGAAGCTCACCGGCAAGCAGGTTGCCCTCAACATCCTTGAGGTCAAGAACGTGGATGCCAACGCCCAGCTGGTGGCCCAGAACGTGGCGGATCAGCTTGCCAACCGCGTGGCCTTCCGCCGCGCCATGCGCAAGGCGATCCAATCCGCGATGCGCCAGCCGCAGGTCAAGGGCATCAAGGTACAGTGCTCCGGTCGCCTTGGCGGCGCCGAGATGTCCCGCACCGAGCGTTACCACGAGGGCCGCGTGCCGCTGCACACGCTGCGCGCCGAGATCGACTACGGCGTACACGAGGCCCACACCACCTTCGGCCGCATCGGCGTGAAGGTCTGGATCTACAAGGGCGACGTGGTCGGTGGCCGCCGCGAGAGCGAGCTCAACGCACCGTCCGAGCGTCGCGGCCGTGGTGACCGCGCCGGCCGTCCGCGCCGCGGTGGCCAGCGCCGGAACCGCGCTGAGAAGAAGCAGGAGGGCTAAACGCAATGCTTATTCCTAAGCGCGTGAAGTACCGCCGCCAGCACCGCCCGACCCGTCGTGGCGTGTCCAAGGGCGGTAACCGCATCAACTTCGGTGATTACGCCATCCAGGCGCTGGAGCCGGCCTACATCACCAACCGACAGATCGAGGCGGCGCGTATCGCCATCAACCGCCACGTCAAGCGCGGCGGCAAGGTCTGGATCAACATCTTCCCGGATCGCCCCCTGACCCAGAAGCCGCTCGGTGTGCGCATGGGTTCCGGTAAGGGTCCCGTGGAGAAGTGGGTGGCTAACGTCAAGCCCGGCCGCATTCTCTTCGAGATGAGCTACCCGGACAAGGCCACGGCCGTGGAGGCCCTGCGTCGTGCCGGCCAGAAGCTGCCCTGCAAGGTCCGCATCATTTCTAAGGAGGACCAGTTCTAATGGCTACCGGTACCCCCGCACATGAGTTCCGCGAGCTGTCCGTGGAGGAACTTGAGACCCGCCTGTCCGAGGCCAAGGAAGAGCTGTTTAACCTGCGCTTCCAGATGGCCACCGGCCAGCTGACCAACAACCGCCGGCTGCGGACGGTCAAGCGCGACATCGCCCGCATTTACACCGTCATCCGCGAGCGTGAGCTTGGCCTGTCCGTCGTCCCGGGAGCTGAGGCTTAACTATGAGTGAGGCAAACGTGACTAAGAAGGAAAAGGGCGCGCAGAAGGTCCGCACCGGCTACGTGGTTTCTGACAAGATGCAGAAGACCATCGTGGTGGAGCTGGAGGACCGCAAGCGTCACGCCCTGTACGGCAAGACCATGCGCACCAACTCCAAGGTGAAGGTGCACGATGAGAACGAGTCCGCCGGCGTGGGCGACCTCGTGCGCATCGCCGAGACGCGACCGCTGTCGAAGGACAAGCACTTCCGTCTCGTGGAGATCATCGAGAAGGCCAAGTAGGCCCCTCGCCTGATCGACGTGAGAGGGCCCGGCCTCCCCGCGCAGGGGAAGGCCGGGCCCTTGTCTTATGCCTGAGGCGATGCGGGCGGCGCGGGATCGTGGGAGGCAAGGAGGGTTGCGGGGGTGTCCAAAGGGAGATCGTTGTGCGGGTTATGCGGGCGGCGCGGTGGCGATGATGGCGAGAATCTCCAGGTGGGAGCGTTGGAGTGGGGTGGTCGAAGAAGATGTTCAAAGTGTGAGGAACATTATCGCTACCCCCTAAAAGCGTATGACCGTGTTCAAAAATATCGCGGAGTATTATGCTGATCCCGTAAGTTTTCTCAGATTTTCCTCAGGTAGGCCTGTGGGATGGCATGCGCGGGATACGGCGGTGCGGCCGTGCATCGTGCAGGAAGAAAGGGTCAGTTTATGCGTTCGAAGATCGTCTCCATCATGGCCGCCGCGGCCGTGTCCCTCGGTGCCGTGGCGGCGGCACCCGCGGCCTCCGCCGCGCAGGCCGTGGTGCCGGGCAAGGTGGGGCAGTCCTGCTCCATCGAGGGGCAGAACGGGCAGTCGCTCAGGATCGTCTCCAGCACCTTCGAGGTGGAGGGAACCGCGACCGTCGCCAACTACAACGACGAGGACCTGCCGCTCACGCAGACCCTGCGCGAGGGCAAGACCAAGTCCTGGAACGTGGGTGGGTCCGTCGATTTCGACCTGCTCAAGCTCTTCCACGTGACGTTTAGCGCCGGTTACCAGTCCACGCAGACCTGGGAGGTCGGCCAGACCCTGGGTCCGTACCCGGTCAAGCCCGGTTACACCGGTGTGCTGGAGTATGGCTTCCTCAACCAGCGCTTCGAGGGCACCCACCTCCGCTGCACCGGCGGCACCTGGCGCGACACCGGTCGCCCCTTCCACGGCACCATCCCCAAGGAGCGCCACGTGAAGGTGTCTATGCGCTCGAACGAGGCCTAAGCGGCGAGGCAGGGTGATCGGGCTGATGAGAAAGAGGCTGACGACGGCCGCGTGCGCCGCGGTCGTGGCGATGGTGAGCCTGGGTGGCGGTACCGCGGTGGCCCAGCAGAAGGTGTCTCCGGATCAAAACGAGCACCGCTCGACCTTCGTCAATAACGAAACCTGCAACGTGCTCACCGATGCCAAGCGCCACCCCTGGGAGCAGTGGATCGTGGACGAGTGGGATCGCTACAACGGCACCTCCTCGTTTACCAACACCACGGATCGCGTGATTACGTATTCCTTGGAGGTTACGGAGGGCGTCAATGAGTCCGTGAAGGCCATGAGCAGCGGCAACATGTGGGATACCTTCTTCAAGGGCCTCAAGACCCGCTACGGGGTGGTGGAGACCTCGGAGTGGTCCGTGGGCGATAAACTCGGCCCGATCAAGGTCAAGCCGGGTGAGACCGTGCGGGCCGATTACGGCGTGCACATGAAGGAGTTCATTGGCCGCGTGCGTACCTGCGATAAGAGGACCGGGCTGTGGCGCACCGAACGCTCCTTCGGCGAGTACCGGGGCAAGGGGCCGAGCACGCGCTTCGTGGTGTGGCACCGCACCACCGCGGAGGGCGATTACACCCAGAGCTACATGCCGGTGAGCGATTCCTGGGGCAAGGGCAGCGACGGCGGCCCGGGCGCGCAGACGATTAACGGTAAGGCGTGATGGCGGTGGCAGCAAAGAAGATTGCGACCACGGTAGCGGCGAGCGCCGCCGCCCTGGCGGCGCTGATCGGTGTGGCGGCCCCGGCGGTGGCGGCCCCGGACTTCTCCGTGGGGCGTACCTCGGACTCGTGGGCGCCGGTGGCCAAGCTTCAGGCGAAGGAGCGCGGGCCGCAGCCAGGTACGCAGTGTACCCAGCGCGGTGAGGTGCGCGAGTACGTGGAGCTGCGGGATTCCCACTTCGATGTGGAAGGGAGGCAGTCCTCCGTCAATGAGACCGAGGGGGTGGTGCCGCTGAAGCAGACCATCAAGGAGAGCAAGAAGAAGAAGTGGACGTGGTCCGCCTCCGTGACGGTCAAGCTCACCAACGAGATCAAGAAGAAGTACGACTGGGAATATAACCGAGAGATGTTCTGGTCGCTTGGCCAAAACCTCGGCCCCTACGATCTCATGCCCGGAGAGAAGGGCACCTTGGCCTGGGGCTTCATCATGGATGACTACACTAGCCAGCGAGTGCGCTGCGGTGCGGCCATGACCTGGGAGCCGGTGGGCCGGCAGAACCACGGCTCCGCCCCGCGCGAGCGCCACGTGGAAGTGGTTATTACCAAGGCCTCCTAGCGCACGGCCCCGTTGTTGTCGAGCGGCCCCGCCCATGTGGGCGGGGCCGCTGGCGCGAAACGCCCCTCGCCCCCGCGCCTGGATAATGTTAGCCTAGCCAAGGTTATTGCTGCGGCTATGGGCACAAGGAGATCCAGGGTGACGGAAGAAAAAGAACTCAACGCACTGCGGGCGGCTACCACCCCCGGCATGGTGGCCACCGGTGTCCCCGAGGAGGTGGCCCGGCGGTACCGCGAGGAGGGGTTGTGGACGGGAGACCATCACTGGCGGATGTTTAGCCGCACGGTGGAACGGTACCCGGATCGGCTGGCGGCCACCGACCGCTACCGCTCGCTGACCTGGGCGCAGCTGGCCGAGACGGTGGCCGCCGCCTCGGCCAGGTTGGCGGCGGTGGGGGTGTGCCGCGGCGACGGCGTCCTCGTGCAGATGCCCAACTCCGTGGCCTACCTGGAGACCATTCTGGGGGTCTGGCGGTTGGGGGCCATCCCGGTGATGACCCTGCCCGCCCACGGCTCCACGGAGGTCGTGCACTTTGCGGATACCGCGCCGGCACGCCACTACGTCGGCCCGGTCAAGGGGGATCGGCACCACGCCCGCGTGATTCGCGACCTGGAGCGGCGGCGCCCCGACGTGGTGCGGGTGGAGGTCGATACGTGCTCGGCGGACTGCCCCTGGGGCACGGAACCCGTCCCGACCCCGGCGGAGGTAGACCCCGCGGAGCTGGCCTTTCTTCAGCTTTCGGGCGGCACCACCGGCGTCCCCAAGCTGATTCCCAAGACCCACGATGACTACCTGTATTCCGTGCGTGCCTCCCTCGAGGTGTGCGACCTGGATGAGGACAGCGTGCTGTTGACCGTCCTGCCCGCCGCGCATAACTTCTCGATGTCCTCGCCGGGGATACTCGGGGCCATGATGCGCGGGGCGCACATCGTTTTTTCCCCGGATCCCAGCCCCATGACGGTGCTGCCGCTGATGGAGAGGCATCGGGTCACTCACGCCGCCCTGGTGCCGCCCATGCTCCTGAGCTACCTTCATTTTCCGGAGCGGGCCGGGTATGATCTTTCCGCGCTGCGCACCCTGTGGGTGGGTGGGGCCAAGCTGTCTGCGGCCGTGGCGCGCCGCGTGACCCCGGAGTTGGGGTGCCGGCTGCAGCAGGTCTTTGGCATGGCGGAGGGCCTGGTCAATTACACCAGGCTGGACGATCCCGAGGAGGTTGTGATCGCCACCCAGGGGCGTCCGGTCTCTCCTCACGACGACGTGCGCCTCATCGACGCCGAGGGCAAGGACGTACCCGCTGGGCAGCCGGGCGAGTTGATCACGCGCGGGCCTTACACGATTCGCCGCTATCACCGCAATCCCGAGGCCAATGCGCGTTCCTTTACCGAGGATGGTTTTTACCGCACCGGAGACATCGCCACCGTGGACGTACGCGGCAACATCACGGTGGTGGGCCGGGCCAAGGATCAGATCAACCGGGGCGGGGAGAAGGTGGCCCCCGAGGCCGTGGAGAATGCCCTGCTGGGGCACCCCGGCGTGCACGATGCTTCCGTGGTGGGGGCACCGGATGAGGTGCTGGGGGAAAAGATCGTGGCCTACGTGATCCCGCAGCAAGGGCGGGAGCTTACCGCTGTTGACCTGCGGAAGTTTGTTCGCGAGTCCGGATCGTCGAGCTTTGCGGTGCCCGACGTCGTCGAGATCGTATCGGAATTTCCCTATACCGGGGTGGGCAAGGTGTCTAAGCGGAGACAGCGGGAGCGTCGATAGCCGCGAGCACCTCGTGCCGGGTGGGCGGCTGAGCGCCCGGTCGCGAACAGGTCAGGGCGGCGCCAGTGGCGGCGAAGCGCAGTACCTTCCGCCAATCCGCCTCGCCCAGCCCCGCGAGGGAATCGGGGCCCCACCCCCGCCGATCCGCGTAGGCGAGCAGGGCGGCCAGGACGGTATCGCCCGCGCCGATGGTGTCCGCCACGGCGACGGGCACGGCGGGAATGTCCACCCGAGCCCGCGCGGTGCGCACGCTCAGGCCCTCCCCGCCGCGCGTGATGACGATGACGGGGGCGGCGATCTCCTCGATCCCGCCGAGGAACTCCACTTCCTCCTCGGAGAGCTTCAGCAGCGTGACATCCGGGAGGAGGCTGCGGAGGAACGCGCGGTGGCGTGTGGTGGCGGAGAAAGCGCGGATGTTGGGGTCGAGGGCCACGAGGGCGCCCCGGGTGGCCATCTCGCGCAGCACTTCCGCGTAGCGGCTCGCGGCGGGTTCCAGCGCCAGCGAGCAGGTGCCAAAGCAGGCGATCGGAGCGTCGGTGGCCCACGGGCGGGCGAGGCGATCCGCGGTGCCCTGCGTGTAAAAGGAGTAGCTTGCGGAACCGGTGCGATCCATGCTGGTCACCGCGAGCGTGGTGGGTGCCTCGCCGCGCTGCACGCCCGAGGTATCCACGCCTTCTTCGCGGAGAGCGCGCGTTAGGGCCTCGCCGAAGGCATCGGTGGACAGGCGGGATTGGAAGGCCACCTCCGCTCCCAGGCGGGCGGCGGCCACGGCCACGTTGTAGGGGCCGCCGCCGAGGGCTGGGCGCAGCGGGGCCAGCGGGGTGGGGTCGGCGGGGACGAGGTCGATGAGCCCCTCGCCGTAGACGGTGATCATGGGTGCCTCCCGGTGGTGGTGCGATCGGATCACGGCGTTCTGTGCACGCCGGTTAGGTGCCACGGTAGCAAGGATGAGGGCGCGATTATGCCCGATCGGAAGGGGGAACGGGCATGTTTCTCGGGTATTTTGGGATGGAACGGGCAAGAAAAAGAAGGAATCGGGCGCTATGGGGTGGCTAGGGACACATCGCGGCGGCTATTCTGGTGGGCATGGCGCAGCATCACTACCGCCCCGCTTATCACGTTTCGCCGCCGCAGGGGCGGCTCAACGACCCCAACGGGCTTTTTCTCAGCGGCACCACCGTGCACGTGCATTACCAGCACGATCCCGTGTTCCCCCACGCCGCCAAGCGCACCGGCTGGGGGCATGCCGCGATCCCGTTGACCGGACCCCGTGCCTTCGTTCCTCATCACCTGCCCGCCGCCATGGAACCGGGTTATCCCTACGACGCCCACGGCTGCTACTCCGGCTGCGCGGTGCGCATCCCGGACCATCTGCGCGGGGAATACGGGGGAAGCGCCGAGGTGGCCCTGTTCTACACCGGAAATCTCAAGACCGAGCGGGGGCGGCAGGCCAGCCAAAACCTCACGCTGCTCGACGACCCGGACGGACCGCTGGGCGGGGTGTACCGGCGGGTGGAACACAACCCGGTCATCGCGACCCGCCCCGAGGGCTTTACCCCGCACTACCGCGACCCGCACGTGGGGCCGGATCCCGAGCGCCCCGGCGCCTGGCGCATGGTGCTCGGTGCCCAGCGCGGGGAGGGGGAGGGTGGCCCGGGTCGCGGCGAGGGCACGGCGGTACTGTACCGCTCCGTGAACCTCCGGGACTGGGAGTTCGCCGGGCCACTGGACTTCGATACCAGCGGGGCCGTCCCGGGCGATGCCCCGGACCTTCTTCCCGACGGCTACATGTGGGAGTGCCCCAACCTCATCCGGCTCATCGACCGGCGCACCGGCGAGGACATGGACGTGCTGGTGATCTGCCCGCAAGGCCTCGACGAGGTCGAGGAGGTGCTCCCGGAGAACCCCGATGTGATGGTCACGCACTACGCCAGTGCCGATCAGTGCGGCTACCTGGTGGGGCACCTCGAGGGCACCACCTTCCGCGTGACCCGCGGCTTCAGCGAGCTGGACTACGGCCACGAGTTCTACGCCCCGCACCTCATTCCGGAGTCTCCCGACGCCGCCCTCATGCTCGCCTGGATGGGTCAGCCCGCGCAGGACGATAAGCCCTCCCTGGCCGAGGGCTGGGTGCATATGCTTACCTGCCTGCGTCGGCTCACGCTCGTCGGTGGTCGGCTGCGCCAGGAACCCCTGCTGCCCGCGCGGTTGGACGCCCCCAACGCCTTCCGCCTCACCGCTTCCCTCGGCGGCGAGGACATCGACAAACGGCTGGTGGATACCGCCGGCGAGACTCAGGTGCGGTTGGCCTACGAGGCGGCCGCTGGGGTGCTCTCCGTGGGGCGCCGGGGTGGGCACGCCGCGCTGGACCGCGGCGACGGCAACGCCTGGGACACTCGCACCTTCCGGGTGGAGCCCGGCCCGTTGGAGGTGATCGTCGATGGCGCGGCCGTGGAGATCTTCGCCGGCACCAGCGGGGTTACCGCCAGCCTTCAGGCGTTTTGCACGCCGGGGGCCAGCTGGCGCCACCCGTAGGCTTTTCCATCACACACATTCACACAGAAAGCGGAATAACCACCGTGGAACACAAAGAGGTAGCCGGCCGCGTGCTGGCGGCCGTGGGCGGGGAGGACAACCTTGTCGCCGCGGCACACTGCGCCACGCGCCTGCGCATGGTGCTCAAGGACGGCTCCCGCATCGACCGGGAACGCCTGGACAACGATCCCGACCTCAAGGGAACCTTTGAGGCCGGCGGCATGTTTCAGGTCATCGTGGGGCCCGGCGACGTCGATCGGGTTTTCGCCCAGATGGAGGCGCAGACCACCAAGAACATCGCCGTGAGCACCGAGGAACTCAAGGAGGTCGCGGCCACGGGCGGCAATCCCGTGACCCGCGCCGTCAAGGTGCTCTCCGATATCTTCGTGCCGCTGATCCCCATCCTGGTGGGCGGCGGCCTGCTCATGGCGCTCAACAACGTCCTCACCGCGCAGGGTGTGTTCGGGGAGCGCTCCCTGATCGCCACCTACCCCCAGATGGCGGATCTTTCCGAACTCATCAACCTCCTGGCCTCCGCTCCCTTCGCCTTCCTCCCGGTGTTGGTGGGCTATACGGCCACCAAGCGCTTCGGCGGCAACGAGTTCCTGGGTGCGGGCATGGGCATGGCGATGGTCATGCCCATGCTGGTCAACGGCTACGAGGTGGCCGAGGCGACGGCCAACGGCCAGATGCCGCACTGGGACATCTTTGGCCTTCACGTCGCCCAGGCGGGCTACCAGGGCACGGTGCTCCCCGTGCTGGTGGTCTCCTGGTTGCTGGCCACCACGGAGAAGTTCCTGCACAAGCGCCTCAAGGGCACCGTGGACTTCCTGCTGACCCCGGTGCTGACCCTCCTGGTCACCGGCTTTATCACCTTCCTCGCCGTGGGTCCGGTCATGCGCACCGCGGGCGACGCCTTGGGTGAGGGGCTGGCCTGGCTCTACCACGTGGCCGGCCCCCTCGGCGGCTTGCTCTTCGGCCTGTTCTATTCCCCCATCGTCATCACCGGCCTGCACCAGTCCTTCCCGCCGATCGAGATCCAGCTTTGGGCGGCCGATGGCGGCTCCTTCGTGTTCCCCGTGGCCTCCATGGCCAACATCGCCCAGGGCGCGGCTACCCTGGCCGTATGGACGCTGGCCACGTCGAGCAAGCTGAAGGGCCTGGCGGGGGCCTCGGGCGTCTCGGCGGTGTTCGGCATCACCGAGCCCGCCATCTTCGGTGTGAATCTGCGCCTGCGCTGGCCCTTCTTCGTGGCCATGGGCGGGGCGGCCCTGGGCGGCGCGCTGGTGGCGCTGTGGAAGATCAAGGCCACCGCGCTCGGCGCGGCCGGGTTCCTCGGCGTGGTCTCCATGCGCGCCGGGGATTGGGGCACCTTCCTTGTTCTCTCGGCGGTGACCTTCGCGGTCACCTTCGCCGCCACCTGGGGCTACGGGTGCTACCTGGTGGCCCGCAACGGCACGATCGACCCGGACGCTCCCGCCGCCGTGGTGGGTGGCGGGCACCCGGAGGAGCCCCGCGCGGCGGCCTCCGCCGAGGCCACCGCCGTGGCTTCCCCGCTCACGGGCCGGGTTCTGGAGCTCTCCGAGGTTTCCGATCCGATGTTCGCCGCGGGCAAGCTCGGCGCGGGGATGGCCGTGGTTCCTCGGGAGGGCGTGCTGCGCTCCCCGGTGGCGGGCACCGTGACGGTGGCTTTTCCCAGCGGCCACGCCTTCGCCGTGCGTACCGAGGCCAAGGATGGCTCTCCGGTGGACATCCTCATGCATATCGGCTTCGATACCGTGAACCTCAAGGGAGAACACTTTAGCCCCCGCGCGGCCAAGGGGGACCGGGTGCAGGTGGGTGACGTGCTGTGCGAGTTCGACATCGAAGCGATCACGGGTGCGGGCTACGAGGTGACCACCCCGGTGGTGGTGGCCAACGCCAAAAAGACCGGCCCCGTGCTACCCGCGGCAAGTCGTGCGCTCCCCGGCGTCGTGACGGCGGGGGAGGCGCTGCTGGCGGTGGAGCCGAAGCCGGCCGCGGCGGCCGCTACCCCCTGAGGCGCTGTTGCGCCCGGAGTCGATGAGGTGATTTAATAGGGCGGTTGTCTGCGTGGAGGGTGCGTTCCGAGCCCGAATGGCCTGTGGTCGGCGCAGAAAACGAGCTTTGTACATAGACCGCGTGCGCGCAGGACGGAAATCTGGCGCACACTCAACCAGGTCAAGGAGACCAGCAGTGATTCAGCAGGAATCGCGTCTGAAGGTCGCCGACAACACCGGTGCGCGGGAAATCCTGTGCATCCGTGTTCTCGGCGGTTCTACCCGACGCTTTGCCGGTATCGGTGACACCATCGTGGCCACCGTGAAGGAAGCCACCCCCGGCGGCAACGTCAAGGCCGGCGAGGTGGTCAAGGCCGTGATCGTGCGCACGAAGAAGGAGACCCGTCGCCCGGACGGCTCCTACATCGCGTTCGACGAGAACGCCGCCGTGCTCATCAAGAACGATGGCGAGCCCCGCGGCACCCGCATCTTCGGGCCGGTGGCCCGCGAGTTGCGCGAGAAGAAGTTCATGAAGATTGTGTCCCTGGCACCGGAGGTGATCTAAGGTGAAGATCCGCAAGGGCGATATGGTCCAGGTGATCTCCGGGCCGGATAAGGGCGCTCAGGGCAAGGTGATCCAGGCCTTCCCCAAGAACGACAAGGTTCTGGTCGAGGGCGTGAACCGCATCAAGAAGCACGTGGCCAACTCCGCCCCCGAGCGCGGCGCAGAGTCCGGCGGCATCGTGACCCAGGAGGCCCCCATTCACGTGTCCAACGTGATGCTGCTGGACTCCGAGGGTAAGCCCACCCGCGTCGGCTACCGCTTCGACGAGGACGGCAAGAAGGTCCGCATCGCGCGTAGCAACGGGAAGGACATCTAATGAGCGAGAACTACACCCCGCGGCTCAAGACCGTCTACCGCGAGGAGATCCGCGCCAAGCTCAACGAGAAGTATGAGTACGAGAACGTCATGCAGATCCCCGGTCTGACCAAGATCGTGGTGAACATGGGCGTGGGCGACGCCGCCCGCGACTCGAAGCTCATCAACGGTGCCATCGAGGATCTGACCCTCATTACCGGCCAGAAGCCGCAGATCCGTCGCGCGCGCAAGTCCATCGCCAACTTCAAGCTGCGCGAGGGCATGCCGATCGGCGCGAAGGTGACCCTGCGCGGCGACCGCATGTGGGAGTTCCTGGATCGCCTGCTCACGGTGGCGCTGCCCCGTATCCGCGACTTCCGGGGCCTCTCCGACACCCAGTTCGACGGCCACGGCAACTACACCTTTGGTCTGACCGAACAGACGATGTTCTACGAGATCGACGTGGACAAGGTTGATCGCCCGCGCGGCATGGACATCACCCTGGTGACCACCGCCACGAACAATGAGGAAGGCCGCTCCCTGCTGCGCCTGCTCGGCTTCCCGTTCAAGGACGCCGAGGGCAAGATGCAGCCCAAGGAGGCCTAGCCCCCGCGCCGGTTGCCCGGCGTTTGCAGGAGGTTCCCGCCAGCCAGGAGGTTGGCGGGAACCTCCTTTGCTTACCGGAATCGTGGGCGATATTGCGGGGTGGAGATGGCTGGGAAGGCTGCTGAGTCTGCGGGTTCTGTCGCGGCTCGGTGACGTGGTCTATCGCTGCCATGCCGCCGCGAGGGTGTGCGAGATTGAGGCCTAGTCACACCAGTCACACTGGTTTTGCTATGCTTCCTTAGGGAAATGTCTTTTGGCTATGCTCCGCCTGTCTTTCCCCTGGTTGTTTGGCTCGGGGGTGAAACTTCGTCAGTGGTGGAGAAGATTGGATGAATACGTGAAGAAGACGCGTTTGCTTGCGTTCCTGACCGCCGTGGCGACGGCCCTCCCGGCGGCTCCCGCCGTCGCGCTGCCCTCGCTGGAAGGCCCGCACCCCGGCGCTCCGATGGGTGGCTCCTCGGTGCGCCAGGCCGATCACAGCTTCTTTGAAAATCATGAGGATCTCTCCGGGCGTAACCCCGGTGAGGTTTTGGGCGTGCGCCACGTGGCCTACCATGCGCTCGGCGCCCCGACGCCGCTGGACGTGGCGCAGATCCGCTACGTCACCACGGACTCGCAGGGGAATAAGACCCACGGCATCACCTCCGTGCTCTCGCCCACGGGGCCGGGCAATGGCAAGCTGGTCTCCATTCACTCGATCTACGATTCCCTGGATCCCGAGCATGCTCCCTCCCGCGCCATCGCCGGGGACGTGGCCCTGGGCACCATCTCCTACTCCACCGTGGAGACGGCCCAGCTCCTTGATTTCCTGGCGCGCGGCTACTCGGTGGCCTTCCCGGACATCGAGGGGCAGAATGCCAACTTTATCGCCGGACCCGAGTACGGCACCACCACCCTGGACGGCATCCGGGCGGCCCTGTCCGTGCCGGACACCGGACTGAACCAGGATTCGCTGGTGGGCCTCTTCGGGTACTCGGGAGGCTCCATCGCCACCAACTGGGCCGCGCAACTTGCCCCCTCCTACGCCCCGGAGATCAACGATAACCTGGTGGGCGCCGCGACCGGCGGCGTGCTGGTCAACCCGATCAACAACATCGGTTACGTTAGCGGTTCCGCCTACTGGGCCCCGATTCAGGTGATGGCCGTGGTGGGCCTGTCCCGCGCCTACGGGCTGGATCTGAACAAGTACTTCAACGGTTTCGGTCGCATGATGCTCGCTCGCATGGAGCGCGCCTCGATCACGGAGGTCGTGGGCACCGCCCCGGGCCTGACCTGGGAGTCCCTGGTCAAGCCGGAGTACCGCGATCCCTATGCGGTGCCCGAGCTGGTCGATGTGGTCCGCAAGGTGAACATGGGCCTTGGTCCTGACCCGACCATTCCCTTCTACTACAGCCAGGGCACCGTGGGTGAGGTTATCGGAACGGTGGACGTCCCGCGCGGTCTGGGCAAGGCGGGCGACGGCGTGATGGTGGCCGACGATTCCCGCGCCCTGGCCAACAAGTACTGCGCCGCCGGGGTGCCGGTGCAGTACGAGGAGCACCCTGTTGCTCACGTGGCCGGCGGGGCCGTTTGGTTTGCTAAGGCCGTGGGCTGGCTGAACGATCGCTTCGAGGGCAAGCCCGCCCCGAGTACCTGCGGCATCATCCCCGCGGGCGACCAGAGCATCCTGCACTAGGGTTGCGATCGGGGGGTGGTACCGGTACAGTGAATCTTTGGATTTCTGCGCGTCACGGTAGTGGCGCGCGGCTTTCCGTTAATTGAACATGAACACCTACTTTGCCGTAGGCCCCTCGCCGGATGCGCGGACCGTGTGGAATGTGGCAGCGAGCAGCCCCCATTACTGAGTGGGGGAGAGCGCAAGTGGCCCAAAAAGATGCACGGAGAACGCCGGATCGGTGAGCCACGGGAACCGCGGCGAGAAAGGCTAGAGGTCGCTTTATGACCATGACTGATCCTATCGCGGACATGCTGTCGCGCGTGCGCAACGCGAACCACGCGCACCACGACGTCGTGTCCATGCCTTCCTCGAAGATCAAGGCGAACATCGCCGAGATCCTCAAGCAGGAGGGTTACATTGCGAACTACACCGTCGAGGACGCCAAGGTCGGCAAGACCCTGACCCTTGAGCTGAAGTACGGCCCCCAGCGCGAGCGTTCCCTGTCCGGTCTGCGCCGCGTGTCCAAGCCGGGTCTGCGCGTGTACGCAAAGTCCACCGAACTGCCGAAGGTCCTGGGCGGCCTGGGCGTGGCGATCATCTCCACCTCCCAGGGGCTGCTGACCGACCGCCAGGCGAGCGAGAAGGGCGTAGGCGGAGAAGTTCTCGCCTACGTCTGGTAAAGGGAGAAGTGATAAGCAATGTCGCGAGTTGGTAAGGCTCCCATCGCCATTCCGTCCGGCGTGGAAACGAAGATCGATGGCCAGCACGTCGAGGTCAAGGGCCCCAAAGGCACCCTGTCCCTGGACGTCCCGGAACCCATCGCTGTGTCCGTGGAGGACAACCAGATCCTGGTGACCCGCCCGGACGATCAGCGCAAGAACCGCGCCCTGCACGGCCTGTCCCGGTCGCTGATCAACAACTGCGTGGTCGGCGTCACCGAGGGTTACACCATCAAGATGGAGATCTTCGGCGTGGGCTACCGCGTGCAGGCCAAGGGCAAGAACCTGGAGTTCTCCCTGGGTTATTCCCACCCGATCCTCATCGAGGCTCCGGAGGGCATCACCTTCGCCGTGGACGGCACCACGAAGTTCTCCATCGCCGGTATCGACAAGCAGCAGGTTGGGCAGATCGCCGCGAACATCCGTCGTCTGCGGAAGGACGATCCTTACAAGGGTAAGGGCATCCGCTACGAGGGTGAGCAGATCCGCCGCAAGGTCGGAAAGACGGGTAAGTAAGCATGAGCAACAACGCAGAGCAGAACAAGAAGCGCACGCCGGTGGGCAAGGACATCTCCTCGCGCCGTCGCGCTGCCCGTGCCCGCCGTCACTTCCGCGTCCGCAAGAACCTGCGTGGTACTCCCGAGGCCCCGCGCCTGGTGGTTCACCGCTCCTCGCGTCACATGCACGCGCAGGTCATCGACGACACCATCGGCCACACCCTCGTTGCCGCCTCCACCATCGAGCCGGAGATCCGGGCGATGGAGGGCGACAAGAAGGCCAAGGGTGCCAAGGTGGGCGAGCTGATCGCCCAGCGCGCCAAGGAGGCCGGCATCGAAAAGGTCGTGTTCGACCGCGCCGGTTACAAGTACCACGGCCGCGTTGCCGCGCTGGCCGACGCAGCCCGCGAAGGTGGTTTGAAGTTCTAATGATCGCCGCCTCGCAGAACATCAACGGAAGGATCGCGTAATGCCGGGACGTGAACGGCGTGACGGCGGGCGCTCCGCCGACGAGAACAAGAAGAACAACAACGATCGCCGCGGCGGGCGCAACAACGATCGCCGCAGCAACAACGACGAGCGCGATAAGTACATCGAGCGCGTCGTGACCATCAACCGCGTGTCCAAGGTGGTCAAGGGCGGTCGCCGCTTCAGCTTCACCGCCCTGGTGATCGTGGGCGACGGCCAGGGCATGGTCGGCGTGGGTTACGGCAAGGCCAAGGAAGTCCCCGCCGCCATCCAGAAGGGCGCCGAGGAGGCCCGCAAGAACTTCTTCCGCGTGCCCATGGTGGCCGGCACCATTACCCACCCGGTGATCGGCGAGGCCGCCGCCGGCCGCGTGATGCTCAAGCCGGCCGCCCCCGGTACCGGTGTGATCGCCGGTGGTGCCGCCCGCCCGGTGCTGGAGTGCGCCGGCGTGCAGGACATCCTCTCGAAGTCCCTGGGTTCGGACAACGCCATCAACGTGGTGCACGCCACCGTGGCGGGGCTCAAGCAGCTCGTCCGCCCGGAGGAGGTCGCCGCCCGCCGTGGCAAGACCCTCGAAGAGGTCGCCCCGGCCCGTATGCTGCGCGCCCGCGCTGGACAGGAGGCCTAATCATGGCACTGAAGATCACGCAGATTCGCGGTATCGTGGGTGCGAACCCGAAGCAGAAGGCCAACCTTGAGGCCCTGGGCCTCAAGCGCATCCGCCACAGCGTTATCAAGAAGGACAACGCCGCCGTGCGCGGGCAGATCAACAAGGTCCGCCATCTGGTGGTTGTCGAAGAAGTGGCAGGGGAGTAGATAACACATGAGCGATATCATCAAGCTCCACGATCTGCGCCCTTCCAAGGGTGCAAACAAGCCCAAGACCCGCGTGGGTCGCGGCGAGGCGTCCAAGGGTAAGACCGCCGGCCGCGGTACCAAGGGTACCAAGGCCCGCAAGCAGGTTTCGGCGGCCTTCGAGGGTGGGCAGATGCCGATCCACATGCGGCTGCCGAAGCTCAAGGGCTTCAAGAACCCGAACAAGGTCTACTACCAGGTGGTCAATGTGGGCGACCTGAACAAGGCCTTCCCCGAGGGCGGCGACATCACCGTGGCCGACATCGTGGCCAAGGGCCTCGTGCGTCCCAAGCAGCCGGTGAAGGTGCTGGGCACGGGCGACCTCGGTGTGAAGATCAACGTCACCGCCGAGAAGTTCTCCAAGTCCGCGGTGGAGAAGATCGAGGCCGCAGGCGGCTCCGCGACCACCACCAAGTAGCCTCCCGCGCGAGAATCCCCGTCACCCCTATCCGGGGGGCGGGGTCTTTCGCGTTCTCGCCGGCTATACGGTGGACGTCATGACGGTGAGAACGTGGGCCGCCGCCGCGGCCGCAGTGATGGGGTTTCTTCTGGTCGCGGACCTGGCTTCGGTGATCTTTCTGGAAAGCGGTGCCGGCGCGGTGCCGCGTACGCTGTCCCTGGCCAACGCGGCGCTGATGCTGATGGGGATCGCGCTGTTTTTTGTGCGCAGGATCCCGCGCGCGATGATGGGGGTGGTCCTTGCGCTGGGGCTGTGTACCTGGTGGGCCCGGTTGGCGGTGGGCCTTGGCGGTGGCCTCAATGGCGAGGACGCGGCGGCCGTGCTCCTGCTCGGCGGGGCGGGGCGGGTTTCGTGGCGCTGCTGTGGGCGGGGCGAAAAGAGTCGATGCCGGCCGAACACTAAGGCGATGCTCACCCAGGGGTGGGAAAACCTCGGGCGGCTGGTAGGGTAGTGGAGTCAATTGTGTCCGGCGCCCCTGGCTGCGTGTATGCGGGGCGTTAGGGGCTGGAAGGAATAGAACACTCTGCCGCGTGGATCACCAGACGGTGATGGGCGCGCGGAGCCAGGAGGATAAGTGTCCGCCGTTATCCAGGCTTTTAAGGATGTTGATCTTCGCCGGAAGATTCTCTTCACGATCGCGATGATCATCTTGTACCGCATCGGTGCGCAGATCCCCTCCCCGGGAGTGGATTATGCACAGATCAGCGGCCGTTTGCGCGACCTCACCCAGGAACAAGGCAGCGTGTACTCGCTGGTTAATCTGTTCTCCGGCGGCGCGCTCTTGCAGCTTTCCGTGTTTGCTATCGGCATCATGCCCTACATCACGGCCTCTATCATCGTGCAGCTGCTCACGGTGGTGATTCCCCACTTCGAGCAGCTGAAGAAGGAGGGGCAGTCGGGTCAGGCCAAGATGACTCAGTACACCCGCTACCTCACGGTGGCGCTGGCGTTGCTGCAATCCGCGGGCATCGTGGCCCTGGCGGATCGGCAGCAGCTCCTGGGCGCGGGCGTCGAGGTGCTGGTGGCCGACCGCGGCGTCTGGGACCTGGTGGTGCTGGTGATCACCATGACCGCCGGTGCGGTGCTGGTGATGTGGATGGGTGAGCTGATCACCGAGAAGGGCGTGGGCAACGGCATGTCCCTGCTCATCTTCGCCGGTATCGCCACCCGCCTGCCCACCGATGGCGTCTCGGTGCTCAACAATTCCGGTGGCCTCATGTTCGCCGTGGTGCTCGCCGCCGTGATCCTGCTCGTGGTGGGCGTGGTCTTCGTGGAGCAGGGCCAGCGCCGTATCCCGGTGCAATACGCCAAGCGCATGGTGGGGCGTCGTCAGTACGGCGGCTCCTCCACCTACCTGCCGCTGAAGGTGAACCAGGCGGGCGTGATCCCCGTGATCTTCGCGTCCTCCTTGATCTACATGCCGGTGCTCATCACCCAGATCGTCTATTCCGGTCGCGTGGGGCAGCCGGATAACTGGTGGCAGCGCAACGTCATCTCGGTGCTGCAGACGCCCTCCTCCTGGCAGTACATCGTGCTCTACTTCGTGCTCATCATCTTCTTCTCCTACTTCTACGTCTCGGTGCAGTACGACCCGAACGAGCAGGCGGATAACATGAAGAAGTATGGTGGCTTCATCCCGGGCATCCGACCGGGGCGGCCCACGGCGGAGTACCTGGCCTACGTGATGAATCGCCTGCTCTTCGTCGGCGCGCTGTACCTGGGCGTCATCGCGGTGCTGCCCAATATTGCCCTGGACTTCGGGGTGGGCCACCAGAGCGGCGCGGGCACGGGTGCCTTCGGCGGCACCGCCGTGTTGATTCTTGTGTCCGTGGCGTTGACCACCGTGAAGCAGATTGAAAGCCAGCTGCTGCAAAGTAACTACGAAGGATTGCTCAAATGAGACTTGTACTTCTCGGTCCTCCCGGTGCCGGCAAGGGCACCCAGGCCGCGCTCCTCTCGGAGAAGCTGGGCGTGCCCCACATCTCCACCGGAGATCTCTTCCGCGCCAATATCGGGGAGGGGACCCCGCTGGGCATGGAGGCCAAGGCATACATCGACGCGGGCAAGCTCGTGCCCACCGACATCACCGCGCGCATGGTGGAGTCGCGGCTGACCGAGGCGGATACCGCCGAGGGCTTCCTACTCGACGGCTTCCCCCGCACCGTGGAGCAGGCGGATATCCTGGCCGAGCTGCTGGGGCGCCAGGGGCTCAAGCTCGACGGGGTGCTCAACTTCCGCATCTCCGAGGACGTGGTGGTCGAGCGCATGCTCGCCCGCGGCCGTGCGGACGATAACGAGGAGACCATCCGTACTCGGCTGAAGGTCTATCGAGAGGAGACCGCGCCCCTTATCGAGCACTACGGCGAGGCGATCGTCAGCATCGACGCCGAGGGTGAGGTCGAGGAGATCAGCGCGCGCGCCCTGGCGGAGTTGGGGAAGCGCGCGTAACCGCCGATCGTCGATCGGCATAGCAATCCCCGTGGGAGTCCCTGGTGGCATTCCCCCGGGGATTTTCTGCGCGGTGGGAAAGCCGGGCGGGGTGAAGAACACAGAACTGAGGAGACGATGGGTTTTAAGACTCGCAAGAAGATACCGGGCAAGACGCCCGGGGAGCTCGACGCCATGCAGGCGGCGGGGGAGATCGTAGGCCGGGCCCTGTGCGCAGTGCGGGAGGCGGCGAAGCCCGGCGTGAGCACCGCGGAGCTCGACGCCGTGGCCGAGGCCGTGATTCGAGACGCCGGGGCCTCCCCGACCTTCCTCGGCTACGAGGGCTTCCCGGCCTCCATCTGCGCCTCCGTGAACGAGGTGATCGTGCACGGTATGCCCAGCGAGAAGGTGGTGCTGCGCCAGGGCGATCTGGTATCCATCGACTGCGGTGCCACCTTGGATGGCTGGGTGGGCGACTCCGCATGGTCCTTTGGGGTAGGGGAGCTCTCCCCGGAGGCCAAGGCGCTCAACGAGGCCACCGAGTGGGTGATGCAGCGGGGAATCGAGGCGGTGGTGCCGGGTGCGCGTCTCACCGACATCTCGCATGCCCTGGAGGTGGCCACCCGGCAGGCCGAGCGCCGCTGGGGGGTGCCGCTGGGGATCGTCGATGGCTATGGAGGGCACGGTATCGGGCGCACCATGCACGAGGATCCCTTCCTGGCCAACGAGGGGCGCCCCGGCAAGGGGCCGGTGGTGCAGGAGGGCACCACGCTGTGCGTGGAGCCCATGCTGACCCTGGGGACCTGGGATAACGAGGTGCTTGACGACGCCTGGACGGTGGTGACCGCGGATGGTTCCTGGGCGGCGCACTGGGAGCACACGGTGGCGGCCACGGCGGAGGGGCCTAGGATTTTGACTCCACGCCCGGAGTAGTGATCCGGCCGGTTGCGCCGATGCGGGTTTAAGGTACGGTAGCAGCTATACTTGCGGTCATGTCATACAAGCCCCGCCATGCTAAGCCCTCTGCCACGCGGCGTCGGGCGGCCTCCTTCGCTGCCGCTGGTACAGCGACGGGTGCCCTCCTGGCCGCTCCCTCCGTTGCCTCTGCGGCAGAGAATACTTCCGCTCCGATCGCCTTGACGTGGGGCGATCAGGCCCTTCAGATTCGCGACGCGCTCCACGAGCAGGCGGGTCTTCTTCCCCCGGAGCTCGCCGAGCCGGCTCGGCAGCTGGTGGATACCTCCGTGGAGACGGCCTTTCCCGGGCTGATCGATCAGCCCGAGCAGCCTCCCGTGGTTGATCCCGCGGCCGAGGAGGCCGCCCGCGCCGCGGAGCAGCGCCGCGCGGAGGCTCAGCGCGTGGCCGAGCAACAGCAGGCGGATGCCCGCGCCGCGGAGGTCAGCTCCACGCCCTGCCCGCAGCAGGCTCGCGCCTGCATCGACCTTCAGGGCAACCGCACCTGGCTGCAGGAGGGCGGCAAGGTCACCTACGGGCCGGTGCCGATGTCCGCCGGTGCCCCCACGCCGGAGACCGCCACCCCCACCGGCACGTTCTACGTGAACCGCAAGGTCAAAGACGAGATCTCCTACGAGTTCAACGGCGCGCCCATGCCCTACGCGGTGTACTTCACCAACAACGGCATCGCCTTCCACCAGGGAAATACCGCCCTGCTTTCGCACGGCTGCATCCACCTTAACCACGACGATGCGGTGCAGTACTTCGATCAGCTTCAGATCGGCGATATGGTTTACGTCTACTAGATTTTTGTACGCAAGGCGAGCGGGTACTTTACCCGCTCGCCTTTTTTGTTAGCTGGAGATGCGGCGTGTAAAGTAAGCCGAGATCATGTCCTATCGCGTCGTGCGTTCGTGTGCGGCGCGGCGTGGTCGCTATACAACACATGTCAGCGGAGAGTGGAGGATATGGCAAAGGAAGGCGCCATCGAGGTGGAGGGTCGGGTTATCGAGCCCCTGCCGAACGCAATGTTCAAGGTCGAGCTCGATAACGGCCACCAGGTTCTCGCCCACATTAGTGGCAAGATGCGCCAGCACTACATCCGTATCCTGCCCGAGGATCGCGTCGTGGTGGAACTTTCCCCCTACGACCTGTCCCGCGGCCGCATCGTCTACCGCTACAAGTAAGTCTTTTCGCCTCCTTGCTCCAGGCTTTTGCGCGCGTGCGCGCGAAGCTGCATGACCTTCGGCCACGGTGGCTGGAGCCCCGGTTGTCGCGGACGCGTCGTGCGCGTCAGATTCCGCGCGGCGGGGGTGAGCAGGGAGAAAACCACCGTAACTACCGGAAAGGTACTGCCACATGGCACGTCTTGCTGGTGTGGACCTCCCGCGCAATAAGCGCATGGAGGTTGCACTCACCTACATCTACGGCATCGGCCCGGCCCGCTCGGCCAAGCTGCTGGAGGAGACCGGCATCTCTCCCGATCTGCGCACCGATGACCTCAACGACGAGCAGCTTTCTGCTCTGCGTGACGTGATTGAGGCTTCCTGGAAGGTGGAGGGCGACCTCCGCCGCCAGGTTCAGGCCGATATCCGCCGCAAGATTGAGATCGGAAGCTACCAGGGCCTGCGGCACCGTCGCGGTCTGCCCGTTCGCGGTCAGCGCACCAAGACCAACGCCCGCACCCGCAAGGGCCCGAAGAAGACGATCGCCGGAAAGAAGAAGTAATCTATGCCTCCGAAGACTCGCTCTGGCGCCCGCCGCACTGGCCGCCGCGCCGTCAAGAAGAACGTGGCCCAGGGCCACGCCTACATCAAGTCCACCTTCAACAACACCATCGTGTCCATCACCGCCCCCAACGGCGACGTGATTTCCTGGGCCTCCTCCGGCCACGTGGGATTCAAGGGCTCGCGCAAGTCCACGCCGTTCGCCGCGCAGCTGGCCGCGGAGAACGCCGCCCGCAAGGCAATGGATCACGGCATGAAGAAGGTGGATGTGTTCGTCAAGGGTCCGGGCTCGGGCCGCGAAACCGCTATCCGTTCCCTCCAGGCCGCCGGCCTCGAGGTCAATTCGATCTCCGACGTCACGCCGCATCCGCACAATGGCTGCCGCCCGCCGAAGCGTCGTCGCGTTTAAGGGAAAGGAAAGGTAACTAACTATGGCTCGTTACACCGGCCCCGCAACCCGCAAGTCCCGCCGTCTCCGTGTTGACCTCGTCGGCGGGGACATGTCCTTCGAGCGTCGCCCCTACCCCCCGGGTCAGGCCGGCCGCGCCCGCATTAAGGAGTCCGAGTACCTGCTCCAGCTGCAGGAGAAGCAGAAGGCCCGCTTCACCTATGGCGTGATGGAAAAGCAGTTCCGCCGCTACTACCAGGAGGCCAACCGCCTGCCCGGTAAGACCGGCGAGAACCTCCTGGTTCTGTTGGAGTCCCGCCTGGATAACGTGGTCTACCGCGCCGGTCTGGCGCGCACCCGTCGCCAGGCCCGCCAGCTGGTTTCCCACGGTCACTTCACCGTGAACGGTAAGAAGATCGATGTTCCCTCGTTCCGCGTGTCGCGCTACGACATCATCGATGTGCGCGAGCGTTCCCGCAAGATGCAGTGGTTCGAAGAGGCCCAGGAGCAGCTTGCCGACGCCATCGTGCCGGCCTGGATTCAGGTCGTCCCGGACACCCTGCGCATCCTCGTGCACCAGCTGCCCGAGCGCGCACAGATCGACGTTCCGCTGCAGGAGCAGCTCATCGTCGAGCTCTACTCGAAGTAATCTTCGAGCTTCGTTATCCGTCCCTTTCCCCACTATCGGCGTCAAATAGCGGGCGCCAAAGGAGAGTCCCATGCTCATTTCTCAGCGACCCACCCTTACCGAAGAGGTGGTGGAGGAGTCCCGCTCCCGGTTCATCATCGAGCCGCTGGAGCCGGGTTTTGGCTACACCCTCGGCAACTCGCTGCGTCGCACCCTGCTGTCGTCCATCCCGGGCGCGGCGGTGACCAGCGTGAAGATCGATGGTGTGCTGCACGAGTTCACCACGATCAACGGGGTGAAGGAGGATGTTTCCGACATTATCCTGAACATCAAGTCCATGGTGCTGTCCTCGGATTCCGAGGAACCTGTGGTGATGTACCTGAGCAAGCAGGGCGAGGGCGAGATCACGGCGGGCGACATCCAGCCCCCCGCCGGGGTGGAGATCCACAACCCGGATCTGCACATCGCCACCCTCAACGAGCAGGGCAGCCTGGAGATTGAGTTCATCGTCGAGCGCGGCCGGGGTTACGTGCCCGCCGCCCCCACGGGTGGCGGGGAGATCGGTCGGATCCCGGTGGATCAGATCTATTCCCCCGTGCTTAAGGTCAGCTACAAGGTCGAGGCCACCCGCGTGGAGCAGCGCACGGACTTCGACAAGCTGATCATCGACGTGGAGACGAAGAACTCCCTCACCCCGCGCAATGCCATGGCCTCCGCGGGCAAGACGCTCGTGGAACTCTTTGGCTTGGCGCACGAGCTCAACACCTCCGCCGAGGGGATCGAGATCGGTCCCTCCCCGCGAGAGTCCGAGTTCATGGTTGCCTACGGGACCCCGATTGAGGACCTCAACTTTTCCGTTCGGTCTTACAATTGCCTGAAGCGCCAGGAGATCCACACCGTCGGTGAGCTCGCGGAGTGCACCGAATCGGATCTGCTGGACATCCGCAACTTTGGGCAGAAGTCCATCAACGAGGTCAAGATCAAGCTCGCCAACCTGGGGCTGACCCTCAAGGACGCCCCGGACGACTTCGATCCGACGGTGCTTGAGGGATACGACGCCGCCACCGGCGACTACGTGGACGACGAAGCGGAAGATTCCGAAGAGTAAGACGCCCGCTCAACTTAACTTTCACACGAGGAGTTATTCATGCCTACCCCCAAGAAGGGCGCACGGCTCGGCGGCTCTGCCAGCAACCAGCGGAAGATTCTGTCTAACCTGGCTGCGCAGCTGTTCGAGCACGGTGCCATCAAGACCACCGATGCACGGGCCAAGATGCTTCGCCCCTACGCGGAGAAGCTCATCACTAAGGCCAAGCGGGGCACGCTCGCGGATCGCCGCGAGGTGCTCAAAAAGGTGCCGCACAAGGACGTTGTGGCCCACCTCTTTAACGAGCTCGCCCCCAAGTTCGAGGGCCGCGAGGGCGGTTACACCCGCATCGTGAAGCTCGACAACCGTCGCGGCGATAACGCCCCGATGTCTCAGGTCTCCCTGATTCTGGAGGAGACCGTGAGCACCGAGGCTACCCGCGTTACTCGTGCGGCCGCGGCCAAGGAGGCCGCGCAGACCGAGGCTACTGAGGAAGCCGTTGAGGCTCCCGAGAAGGCGGAGGAGAACATCGAGGAGAAGTAATCTCTCCTCAGAGGTGCTCTCGTCGAGCGCCGGGGTAGGAACATCGCCGATGTTCCTACCCCGGCGCTTTTGTCCCGGTGTCCCGGCGCTGCGGTATGGTGCTGCGTGTGAAACGCACATTGAGAACGACACCGGCGGTTGTCCTCCTGCTGGCGCTGGCCGCGTGGTATGGGGGACGGCTCATCGCCGCGATCGGCTGGCGGGGGGAGTACCTGCCTCGGTGGAACATGGTGGCCGATCTGCAGGTGTCCGAGTGTCTGCCGATGGAGGACTTCTTTGCCCCGCGCGTGGCGTGCAGCCCGCATTACCTGTGGTTTCAGTGCGCAGGATTGTTCGCCGCAGTGATGGTGGCAGTCGCCGGGCTCTGGCTCCTTCAGCGGGGGCATGGCATGGCTGGGGCCGCGCCCATGGGCGGGGGGTTTATAACCGCCGGAATCTGTGCCGCGCTGGCCCTGGCCGTGGATCCGGCGCACTACTCCACAGCGCATTATGTCCTCGAAGCCGTGGCGGTGGCGGCGATGTGGTGCGTGATGGCGGTGGCCGGGGTGACTTCCCGGCGTCAGCGCGCGATAATCGAGGAGGTGCCGCGCGCCGCCGCGGGTGGCCCCCTTATCCCGGTGACGTGGGTGCTCCTGGGGGTATCGGTGTTGGGGGCGGCGCTGACGACTGCGGCCGCCCTCGGCACCGGCTATGGGCACCCGGTGGGGCTGTATCAGCGCATGGCTATCGACGCCCCGGCCCTATGGCTGCTGGCCCTGGCCTCGGGCTGGTGGCGCCGATGAGTCGGGAGGTGCGGCTGCGGCTCGATCTGGCCTACGACGGCACGGATTTTCACGGCTGGGCCAACCAGAAGGACCCCTCCCTGCGTACCGTTCAGGGCGTGCTGGAGGAGGCGCTGGCCTTGGTTCTGCGGGTGCCGGTGAGCCTGACGGTGGCGGGGCGCACGGACGCGGGGGTGCACGCCTCGGGCCAGGTGGCGCACGCGGACGTACCCGCGGAGTGCCTGGAGCAGCGCTCCCTGGGGGGAGACCCACGCCGGTTGGTGCGGCGGCTCGCTCGGCTGCTGCCCGAGGACATCCGGCTTGCGGCCTGCCAGGTCGCCCCGGAGGGCTTCGACGCCCGGTTTTCTGCCCTGCGCCGTCGCTACGTGTACCGGGTGACCACGCATCCCGGCGGTCCCCTGCCGACCAGGGCGCGTGATACCGCGGCCTGGCCCAAGCCGGTGGAGCTTTCCCGACTTCAGGACACGGCCGATCACCTGGTGGGTTTGCATGACTTCGCGGCTTTTTGTAAAGCCAAGCCGCACGCCACCACGGTGCGTGACCTTCAGGTGTTGCGCTGGCGCGACGCCTCCACCCCGAGCGAGCCGGCCTTGTACGAGGCCGAGGTCCACGCGGATGCCTTTTGCTGGTCGATGGTGCGCGCCCTGGTGGGGTGCTGCCTGGCGGCGGGGGAGGGGAGGTTCGCTCCGGAGACCGCGCTGGGGTTGCTTCAGGAGCGCCGCCGCTCCCCCCGAGTACCCGTGGCGGCGGCCAGGGGGTTGAGCCTGGTGGGGGTGGACTATCCTGAAGAACGGGAACTAGCAGCTCGGGCGTTGGTGACTCGGGATCGGCGTGCGGCGCTACCGCGCCAGGGCCAGGAGACCAGTACCCTTTAGGGGCTGCCCAAGACCACGAAAGGACCACGAGGCATCTCCATGGATACTGCTCAGATCGCCTATCTCGCGGTACTGATCTTTACCCTGCCGGGGTTCCTGCTGAGCTGGGCTTCCGGGCTGAAGGTACCGTGGGCGGTGGTGGCCTCCGTGCCGGTGAGCTTCGGGGTTTTTGGCCTGGCGGCCTGGCTGATGGGCGTAACCCCGTGGCGCTACGATCTGTTGTCCGTAAGCGGCCTGTGGATAGTTCTGCTCCTCCTCGCCCTGGGGTGGCGATACTGTTACGGTCGGCGTCGTGGTGGTAGAAGGCGTCGCGCCGCGCTGTGGACGAGGCGCCGGGATCGCGGGCGGAATATGGCGGCCACGGTGATCTACCTGAAACCCGATGCCGACATTCTCGGTGACGCCGCCGCGGTGGACCTGGCCACGGGTTTGGCCGCCCGGCCCACGGTGTACAAGGAGGCCCTCGATCCCGCCGCGCCGCACCGCGAGGAGTCCCTGGAGGACACCGGGCCGCGCTGGACGCAGCGCGAGTGGTGGCGCGATGCGCACCGACGCCGCGGCAGTATCGTCGATGCCGCCTGGATCATCCCCGCCCTGGGCGTGGTCGCCGGGGCGCACGTGATAGTGGGGAAGTCGCTGGGCTTTATCGCCCGCGCGCCCGAGGGGCTCAATAACGTCTTCCAGGGTTGGGATGTGCAGTGGCACGCTAACGTGGTGCGCTGGATCATGGAATCCGGAGTGGCCTCGCCCACCAGGATGGGGGAGCTGCACAACATCGAGACCCAGGCCTCGATGTTTTATCCCAGCGGCTGGCACGCGGGCACGTATTTCATCGCCCAGCTCGGCGGGGTATCGCCCATCGAGGCCGTCAATGTGGCCAGCGCCGTCATCCCCGGCGTGGGCTTCCCCCTCTCCGTGGGACTGTTGGCGTGGAAGATGATGCGCAGCCGCGGCCTGACCGCCCAACTGGGCGCGGCCCTGGCGGGGTTCATGATCTTTGGTGCCCCCGCAGGGTACTGGGTGGGTAACTACGTGGGTGCCTGGCCCTATGTGGCGGCGGTGTCTCTGACCGGGGTTGTTATCGCTCTTTTCATGAACGTGCCGGATGATCCCCGCAGCGGCCTCGCCGCGGCCCTCGCGCTCATGGGCGTGACCCAGATGCACCCCTCGGCGGCCACGATCATCGTGAGTGCCCTGCTCCTGTGGTGGCTGTGCTGGTTGATCTGGGTGCCCTCTCGTCCCGCCGAGGGCCTGTGGCAGGGGATCCGGGTGCGACTGCGTGATGGTGGGGTGCTGGGTGCTTTTGGCGCGGTGGGCGTGGTGCTGCTGCTGCCGCAGTTGCTCGTGGGCTCCGAGGTCACCGAGGAGGTGGCGGCCTTTTCCGGGGAGGAGGATATTTCTTCCGGGCAGGCCTGGGCCAAGGTACTGTGGATGAACACCCGACACGTGGATGCCTTCGGCGAGATCACTCTCGCCTGGGTGCTGTGGGCCGCGCTCATCGGTGGAATAGCCCTGATTGTGTGGCGGCGCAACCTGTGGGCGCCCCTGCTCTATCTCTTTTCCGTGGTGCTCGCGGTCAATGCCCTGTATCCCTTGGGGGGTGCCTGGGGGGAGATTCTGAGCGCCATCGGCGGCCTGCATTACTCCATGGCGCATCGGCTCGTGATTCCCGTGGCGATGCTGGTGATGGCCGCCGCGGGCATCGGCGTGGCGACTCTGCTTCGGCTGGTGTGCCTGGCTCCGGTGAAAAAATGGGGGCGCGCTTCGGCCATCGTCTCCATCGCCCTGGCGCTGCCGGTGGGCGGAGGAATCTACGCGAACCTGTGGTCGCAGATTGCGGAGGGGGCGGAGTGGGCGATTAATTCCTCCCGCGAGGATGATCGCATGGTCAGCGCGGTGGATCTGCGGGCCTTCGATTGGCTGGCGCGTCAGCCGCACGCCTACGAGGGCCTCATCATGGGCGAACCCGCCGACGGTCACAGCTGGATGTACGCCTACAACTCCCTGCCCACCGTCATGCGTCATTACGATTGGCCCGCCGACTCCAAGGACTCCGCCACGCGCCTGCTGTACTGGTGGCCTAATGCCCTCGGGGCCGGGAACCCCGGTGCCCCCAACGAGCGCAATAACGTGGACGAGGCCGCCGAGCGCATGGGCGTCAAGTACATCATGATCTCGCCGGAAAACTTCTGGATTTCCCAGCCGCGCAACGAGCGCATGATGGACGGGCTGTGGTACACCCCCGGCGTGACCCTGGTGTACCTGGAGGATAACGTGGCGATCTTTGCCGTCAATGAGGCCTTCACCGACGAGGAACTCGAGGCGATGCGCGAACCCGGCAATTCTCCCGAATCCCTCGATGAGCGCTATCCCATCCCCACCAAGGGGGAGGCCGGGGTGGCCGCTTCCCCGGAGGAGGAGTCTCAGCCCTACTTCCACCGGCCCACCGAACCCAACAACCGTCCCGACGTGCCGGATGCGGACGAGGACGCCGAAAACGATGCCAGCTGGCCCGTGGCGGGGAGGTTTACCGAGGGTGGTGCCCCCGTGCGGACGGAATAAGGAGCTCACGCCCGCTCACCCCGGTGGGGGTGGTGATTCCGGTATAATATGAGGCTGTCACGGATACTATCTTCGGGGGAAGGTTCATCGGGGGATGCCACATCATCGTCTTGTTCTCGCGCCCACCACGCAAGCCCAGGTCTCTGGGCACCGCTTTCTGCTGCGTAGGATGCATCACGCGCTCGTGCTGGGCGATGCCCGCATGATCCACGATCCGCTGGCCAAACGCCACCGGGCCGCCACCGTGGGCGTGGTTCTCGCGGTGCTTTTTCTCATGGGATCGGGCCTCCTTGCAGTTCTTGACCCGCATCCCATCCCCGGCGAGGACGTCGCCCTTTTGCGCGCTGCCAGCGGCGAGCTTTACGTGCGTCTCGACGGCGAGGTGCACCCGGTGAGCAATCTCGCCTCCGCCCGCCTCATCCTGGGGACGGCCGCGGAACCCGCGGACATCGCCGACGAGGAGCTGGGCTCCCTGCGCCATGGTAGGCCGCTAGGACTCAGCGATGCCCCCGGCTTTATCGCCGCCGCGAACCCACCGGAGGAGGAACGCACGTGGGCCGCCTGCCTGCGCGGTGGTCGGCTCAGCGTGGAACTGGGGCGTACGCCGCACGCACTGGATGGTCACGAGGCGGTGTTGCTGCGCGAGACGCACGGCCCGGTGCCGATGGACTACCTGGTAACGGCGGGAGGCAGGGCGGCGCTGCCCCTGGGAGATACCCCCGAGGGGGTGGTGGTGCGCCGAAGATTGGGGATAGATGCGACCGCTCCAGTGTGGGAACCACCGGCGCCCTTGACTGCGGCGATTGAGGAGAGCAAGGCAATTTCCTTTCCCCACCCCCTGCCCGAGGTGTGGCGCGTGGGTGCGGAGGCGTGGGCTTCCTCCCCCGAGGGGATCCACGAGGTGACTGAGGAACAGGCGGCTATGCTCACGGACATGGGGGCGACTCAGCGCAATGTTTCCCGCGCGCAGGCGGCGGCTCGCCCCCAGGCACCCAACCTCTTGAACCTGCCGGATCACGCCGTACGTCTGATCGATCCCGCGAATACCGATCTCTGCGCGGTGGGCGCCGAGGGGAGCGTGGGTCGTGCCCTGCCGGACAGCCCGCGGGCGATCTTGCCCGAGCGGGGATGGGATAGCGGAGGAGACCGCGGGGAGGCGGAGAGTCGCCTGGCGGTGGCGGAGTTTTTCTCCGCCGACTTGCGTGGGGCCATCGCGGTGGATACCGGGGCGGGGTATCACGTGGTGACCGCGCACGGGGTGCGCCATCGCTTACCGGGGCGAGAGACTGTGGCGGTATTGGGGCTGCCCGAGCCGATTCCGGGATGGTGGCCCGCTCTTCGTTTGCTGCCCGAGGGTGCACCGCTGAGCGAGGAGGAGGCAATGCGATGAGCTGCGATCACCCCCAGGTGTGAGCGGAGGGGCGCTGGGACCGATAGCGTAAGAGGAACCCTCGGATCACCATCCCGCCGAGGACCGCGCAGCCCAGGGCTGACGCGAGGTGCAGGCTCTGCGATTGCGCGCGGGTGTCGGGGGGAACGGGGCGAGAGACCGCGGGAATCTCGCGCGGCGGCGCCGACCGGGGCAGGATCGTGGCGATAGCATCGTGCGTGGTGATGGCCCCGTGCGGCGGTTGAGCGGCAGCAAAGAGGTGCGCCCGTACCTGGGCCGGGGAATAATCGGGCTGCTGTTCCAGGAGCAGCGCGGCGATCCCCGAGACCACGGGTGCGGCAAAACTCGTACCGATCAGCTCCTGCGGGGCGGAAATGAAACCGGAGGAATCGGGGGAACCCACCGCCCCGATCCAACCGGGGCCTTGGGGATCGAGACCTGCCGCGAGCCGCCCCGGGGCGGCGAGGAGATGACGACCGCTGGATAAGGAGTAGTCCGCCAGGTCGTGGGGGTCATCGAGGGCGCCGACGGCGACGACGGTGGGCGCATGCGCCGGGTAGACCACGGAGGAATCCTGGCACTGCGTGGAGCGATTTCCCGCCGCCGCCACGACCACGGAACCCTGCTGCTCGGCGTGATCGAGGGCCTCGTCGAGAACGCGGGTATCGAGGCGTTGGGCACGCTCGGGCGGTACGCAAGCGACCACCGAGACATTGATGACGCGTGCGCCGCGATCCACCGCCTCGCGGATCGCTTGGGCGAGCGAGGAGAGGGTGCCCCTGGCCCGAGAGGTCTCATCGGGGTGCGATGTGGTGGAGCTGGTCTGGCGAATGCTGAGAATGCGCGCGCCGGGGGCAATCCCCCGATCCGCCGAAGCGATGATGCCGGCCACGATCGTTCCATGGGCGTCGCAGTCGTGAAAGGGGTCGGGGGATTCGGGCGAGACAAGATCGGAGCCTGCGTCAAGATTGCGCAGCTGCGGATGCGAGGCCACGCCGGTATCGATTACCGCCACGGTCACCCCGGCACCCGAGGCGTGTTCGGAACCGGGCATGGATGCTGGTGGCACCGGCCCGGTGAGGGCGATCCCCGCCGCGCAGCGCTCCTCGGCGTATCCTGGCGCGGCGAGGACCACCGGCCAGGTGCCGAGGCAGAGGAGAAAAAGGATCAGGCGGATCACAGGCTCAACCCCCGGATGGCGGCAAAACCCCGGCGAGGTGCAGGCACAGCGGCACGATGGCGGCGATGGCCAGGGACTCGAGGCGTTCCCACCACAGCAGCTGGGTGGGTTCCGGGGCGGGAAGACGGGGCAACCACCACGGCATGCTCATACCGGCGAGGCAGAGTATTCCCGCGATGGCCAGCACGGCGAGGCTGGAACCCGCCGCCACAGCCAGGGCCGCGATCGCCGCGAGCGAGACGGCGGCGTGCGAGCACAGCACGAGGGGGTGGGGATGGCGCAGGGCGTGCAGGGCGAAGATGAGGCCGATGCCGCATACCAGGGCGATACCAAAACCTAGTCCGGCTGGAGACCGGCTCGCCGTGAATCCTATGCCGAGCAACGCGGGGACGACGATGAGCGCGAGGCCAAGGTGAATCCCTTCGTAGAGGAGCCGCGCGCGCCGCGCCCGCCCCTCGATGTGGGGCAGGGGGGCGTCGGATAACCCGAGGTCTTGGCCTGCCGAGGGCAGCCGCGGCGGGGCGAGCCCGGCGCAAGCAGTGGCCAGCCTAGGGGAGAGCGCGACGAGGAAGAACCCCAGTAGCGTGGTCAGTGCGGCCGTGCCGGAAAGATCGCGAAGAACGAACCAGGCGGCCACGGCGGAGGAAACGAGGACGCAGACAGTGCTGGCGACCGCGATGAAACGTATGGGTAGGCCGTGGGCGGCGAGGCCGAAAAGGACCAGCGCGGCCGCGGTGGAAAGCAGTCCCGTGAGGAGGGCATAAGCTGGCCAATCCTGCGGCTGTCCCCGGTAGATCCAGAAAAATCCCGATGCTCCGGCGCACGCTGTGCCGGTGGCGATCACCCCGGGAAGCGGGTGAGTCCACAGGGTTAGGATGAGCGCGGCGATCGTGGTGGGAAGAAAGGCGACCCACAGCGGTAGCCAGTGAGAGAGCGCTACGACCAGGATAAAAAGCGCGGTGGTGGCGGTGACATGGGCGAGGAATGACGGTGGGACGGGACGCGCGCTGCGGGTGGTTTCCTCGGTGAGTGCCTCGGTGGCATCGAGAAGTACGGGGTGGACGCGTTCCCGTTGCGGGCCAAGCAAGAGCGTATCGCCGTCGCGTAGCCCCGTGTGCGCCAGCGCGGTCGTGGGCTCGATGACCTGCCCACCCGCAGTGAGGGCCTGCCACGGGCGGGTGAGCAGGGGTGCGCCGCACAGGGCTAGGAGTTCGTCGAGGACCTCCGAGAGCGAGGAGTGTGCGGGCACGGCGAGATCCGCCTCACGGCGGTAGGAACCTGCGTGCAGTCG
The DNA here is from genome assembly GCF_014267345.1 of Corynebacterium sp. zg-331. Classification (GTDB taxonomy): domain Bacteria; phylum Actinomycetota; class Actinomycetes; order Mycobacteriales; family Mycobacteriaceae; genus Corynebacterium. The sequence goes on along the minus strand of NZ_JACMYD010000003.1, from coordinate 166,951 downwards.
CACGCGCAATCTGAGCATATGACTGGTGGATGCGGTCACCATGAACTCCCCCGAGTATGGATGCGCCTACCCCCGGGTGAGACGCATCGGTTATTTTTTATCCATCATGGTCTATTCTGTGCATGATGTCCACAGCAGGGGGTTGTGGCTAGAGGGGAAGACACACAAGGGGGAAGTTATGGCAACACCTGTCTCTCGCGTCGCGCGTACCGAGACCTCGCTGTGCGTGGAATATCGTTCGATGTCTCAGCGCGCACCGGCACCACCCCGGCCCGAGGGAGTACTCAAAGCCCTGCCCGTGCCGCCCGCACACAAGCCATCGACGACCCCGCTGGTGCGGCTACTCATGCCGGTAGTGATGGTCTCCGCAATGGCGGCGATGGTCATCGTGATGTTCCTTTCTGCGGGTGCGATCAACCCGATGATGCTGGTCATGCCGTTGATGGCGGCGATGGGCTTCCTCATGATGTTCTCCCCGCAGGCAGCCAACGACGTCGATGAGACGCGCCGCACGTATCTGCGCCACCTTGGTCAATTGCGTGCTACGGCCCTGAGCAATGCCCGAGCGCAACGGGATCACCAGGCGCATTGTTATCCCGATCCCGGCGATCTCTGGGCGTTGGTCGGCGGTGAGCGCATGTGGGAAAAGACGGCCCAGGACGAGGACTACTTGGAGGCGCGCGTGGGGGTGGGGTCATCGGCACTGTGTACCCCCATCGACGTTGGGGATCCGGGAGCGTCGGAAGATCTGGATCCGGTGTGTGCGATGGCGCTTCGGCATACCGTGCGGGCGGTGAGCACGGTTCCCGATAGCCCGGTGGTGGTGCAGCTTCGGGCTTTCCCCTACGTGTCCGTGGCGGGAGTTCGGGCGGCCGAGTGCGTCCGGGCCCTCCTGAGCGGACTCGCGTTTCACCATGGACCGGAGGCGTTGGGCATCATCGCGGATCCGCAGGGCCGGGAATGGGAATGGTTGAAGTGGCTGCCCCACACGCGCGCTCCGCAAAAGGCCGCGTATGTGATCGCCGTGGTGGATGGCGACGAGGAGGCTCCACAGGCTGATACCGTCGTGGAGATCGCCCGCGGCGGCCCGCCCAGCGTCCTCCGACACCGAGCGCAGGAGGAGGGATTGGCCCTCGACGTCGGTGAGGACGAAGGAATGTGGGTGCACACGGTCGGTGGCAAGGAACTCCTGGGTGCCCCGGATCTGATGACTGTGCCGCAGGCGGCGGCTTTTGCTCGGCGCATAGCCCCGTATTATCGGGCCGATGCGGCCTTGGCGGGGATGGATCCCGCCCGCAGCAACGATCTGCTTGATCTGTTGCGGATGCGTGGGCGCGAGGATCTTGCCATCGATCGATTATGGCCTGGTCGGCAAGCCGATCCCGGTTCTCGGCTGAAGGTTCCCATTGGGGTGAGCACGGAGACGGGAAGCCCCGTGTGGCTGGACTTGAAGGAATCCGCCCACGGCGGGATGGGACCGCATGGTTTGTGCATCGGTGCTACCGGGTCGGGCAAATCTGAATTATTGCGCACCTTGGTGGCGGCGCTTGCTGCCACGCACAGTCCGGAGGAACTCAGCCTGATCTTGGTGGATTTTAAGGGCGGGGCGACCTTTCTAGGCCTAGATCATCTCCCGCATACCTCGGCTGTGATTACCAACCTGGAGCAAGAAGCCATCCTAGTGGAGCGTATGCAGGATGCCATCGCGGGGGAAATGAACCGCAGACAGGAGGCGTTGCGCGAGGCCGGTAACTTCGCCAATGTACTCGATTACGAGGCCGCGCGCGCCGCGGGACGCACAGACCTCGAACCCATGCCTGCGCTTTTGATCGTGGTGGATGAGTTCTCCGAACTTTTAGGTCAACACCCGGACTTTGCCGATCTCTTTGTGGCCGTGGGTAGGTTGGGGCGATCGCTCCACGTGCATCTACTTTTGGCAAGTCAGCGCCTGGAGGAAGGGCGGTTGCGAGGGTTGGACTCCCACCTTTCGTACCGCATCGGGCTGCGCACCTTTTCCGCCGCAGAATCCCGCCAGGTCCTCGGGGTTCCCGACGCCCACGAGCTTCCCGCCGTCCCGGGGATGGGTTTCCTCAAGGCGGGGGCAGAGGATGTGCGAGGCTTTCGGGCAGCCTATGTTTCTGGTCCCCTGATCAGCAGACGGGATGCTGAGGCTTCCCGCGCCGGAGTACGCCGCTACCAAAGCTGGGATGACGTGGAAAAAGAGGTGGTGGAGGTGGTGGAAGAGGGCTCTGGTACGGTCTTGGAAGCCGTGGTGGATAGCGCTCGTGCCGCCGCACGGCAGCGCGGACACCAGGCCCGCACCGTGTGGTTGCCCCCGCTGCCGGACATGGTGGAGCTCGCGGGGGTGGTCGAACCGATGGGGAATCTCAAGGCGGCGGTGGGCATTATCGACCGCCCGTATCGGCAGCGGCAGGATCCCCTGGTTGTGGACTTTCGGGTGGGCGGCGGACATGTGGCCTTGTGCGGCGGCCCGCGTTCGGGCAAGTCCACGGCTTTGCAAAGCATCGTGGCTTCCCTGGCCGCCACGCATACCACCGATCAGGTCAGATTTTACGTGGTGGATATGGGCGGAGAGAACCACGAGGTCCTCTCGCGGCTGCCGCACGTAGCGGGGGTGGCGCACAAGAAAGATCTGGGGCGGGTTCACCGCGTGTTCGACGAGGTGACCGCCCTGGTGGAAGAGGCGATCCCCGAGGAGGGGCGCCATACCTTTGTGGTGATCGACGGCTGGCATGCCCTGGTGACAGACTGCGAGGACGAGGTGGAGCGGGTAGAGCGCATCGTGGCCGATGGGGCAGCGGCGGGCGTCCACGTGATGATTTCCACGCAGCGATGGACCGTGTTGCGCCCGGCCATTCGCGATCTTATCGATGTGCGCCTTGAGCTGCAGCTAGGTGAGGCCATGGACTCCCTGATCGATAGGAAGGCTCAACAAAAGATCCCGGCTCGTCCGGGCCGCGGCATCACCCAGGACGGGGAACAGATGCTGTGGTGCCGGTGCTCCACGCAGGATATTGCCCATATCGCCATGGTTTCCGCCGAACAGAACCCGGTGCCCAGGCTCAAGGTGTTTCCCACAGACCTTTCTCTTGCCGATCTCCCCCACGTGGAGGAGTCGGTGACGGTGGGAATCGGTGGGATTCACCTGGATCCGGTGTCGTGGCGCACCGATCATCTGCTCTGCGTTGGTGCCCGTGGATCGGGCAAGTCAACCCTGGTGCGTACGGTGCTCGCAGGGCTCGTTCGGCGCGATCCGCGCCAGGCCAGAATCGTCATGGTGGATCACCGCCGCGCCCATCTGGGAGCGGTGCCCGAGGAGATGCTGGCGGCCTATAGCGCTTCCTCCACTATCACCGAGGAGGCGTTGCGCAGCACGGCCGTGACGCTTCGAGAACGCATACCCGGCCCGGAGGTGAGCCCGGAGCAACTGCGAAGCCGCAGCTGGTGGGAGGGGCCGGAGATCTACGTGGTGATCGATGATGCGGATCTGGTGGAGGCCAGCGCCCTGTCTCATATCATCGCATTGCTGCCGCACGCCCGCGACGTGGGGTTACGCCTGGTGGTCGCGCATAAATCCGGAGGGATTAATCGGGCGATGTATCAGCCTTTTCTCGCGGCACTACGCGATCAGATTCCCGCAGTACTCCTTTTGGACGCGGATAGGGAAGAAGGTGCTGTTTGCGGCATGAAACCCGTGGCTCAGCCTCCCGGGCGGGGGCGATGGTTGGACCAGGGGGCGGACCCGATCACAATCCAGGTGGCCCGCACTGAATCCTCGGGTGCGCTGTCTTGCCATGCGGGCACCATGCGGGTAACCGGAGAGGGAGAGGAAAAACCATGGGGCTGATCGTCACCATCCTGGAGGAAGCCACCGTCTTTGAGGGAACGGATACCGTGTACCGTTACGATCTCGTCCCACCCGTGCTGGCGGAACCCTGGGCCGTCACGGCCGTGGTTGAGCAGGCTCAGGCCCTGCTGGAGGAAGATGATCAGCGGGTGGAAGTGCGGATGGAACCGCACAATGCCGAGGAGGATGCGGAATGCGCCGCAGCGGTTGCGGTCGTGGTTGAGGCGCTTCGTGCGGTGGGCCTGGGTGCACCCGAGTCTGGAGAAGCCGGTGAGGACACTCCCACGGAGGTCGTGGAGTCCACGCCACCTGTGGAAACCATCGAGCCGCCCCCGCAGGTTTTTCCGGCGGGAGTGGGGGCACGGGAGGATACCCGAGGGGTGTATCGGAGGCCTGTATCGCGGCATGGTGGCGGGGGATACCGGGCGTGGTGGGGGCGTGTGACCTGGATGCATGGGGCGATCGCGGGCATTATTATCGCCGTTTTGGGTCTTTCCTGGTGGGCGGTGGGTGAGACGGTTCCCGAGGGACTGGCGACGCAGGACGACCAGCCCGTCCACGCCGCTCCCCTCATCGGTGAGACGAGTACACCGGCGTCCATGCCTAGCGACGCCCTTCCCGCTCCACCTGCCGCTGCGGAGCCTCCCACCGTGGTACACGAAGTCGGCGGGGTGCGGGTGACCACTCCGCACGGTTTCCGCGCGGACCTGGAGGGCGGGGATGTGGTGTTTCGCGGGGAAGATACGGGATTGCGGATCAGGGTCGCCGCCGAACCTGTATCGGGAGTGCCGGTGGCGGCGGTGCTACGCGAGGTGATCGAGACCGCCGAGCGCGATCCCACGCTGGGGGAAGTGGAGCCGAAGACCGCGCCGCAAGCGGAAAAAGAAAAGGTGCGCTATCGGGAGGAACCCGGTGATGGATCGGTAGTGCAATGGAGTGCCTGGGTGGAAGCAGGCCGTCACGTGAGCGTGGGGTGTCATACTCGTGAGGCCTCCACCGTGGTGCAGCGCGCCGCTTGCCGCATGGTGGAAGAGTCTCTGGAGATCGTGTGAGGGGGTGGTGCGGGGAAATATCCCGTGGGCGGGAACCAGCGAGGGAGTGGGGAAGTCAAAGATAAGTGGGAGGTTCCACTGCGGTGGGGCTTCCCGACCATTCACCATCTGTTTTGTTTATGTAAAGGAGGGGTAGCGATGTCAGGGATGCTCAGGACAGAAGCCGACGTCATGATCGCCACCGCAGGTCGCGTGGATGACACGAACGGCCAGGTGCAGTCCGAACTGACTAGATTGCAGGGGGTGGTCGATGGGGTTCGCGGCTCCTGGGCGGGTAGCGCTCAGGTCAGCTTCGATAACCTCATGGAGCGATGGAACACCTCGGCTCGGGAACTACGAGAGGCCCTCGCCTCCATCAGTGAGAATATCCGCTCGAATGCGCATCACTTTGAGGATATGGAGGCCAACAATGCTCAGGCTCTGAGCTCCGTGGGTGGCGGTCTTGCCTTGTAGGCATTCCGCGAAGAAGCGATGCGAAAAAAGATTAAAGAAGGGGGTACATGATGGATCATATTAAGTATTCTTTTGGGGCTATTGAGGCTGCCGCTGGTGATATTCACGCCACCTCGGGCAGGATCAACGCCCTGCTGGGGGAACTGAAGGCGCTACTGCAACCGATGGTGGCCGCGTGGGAAGGCGAGTCGGCGGTGGCCTATCAGGCGGCCCAGGAAAAGTGGGATCGCTCGGCCGAGGATCTCAACCAGATACTCGGTACCATCGCGCGCACGGTCTCCCAAGGCAATGATCGCATGGCGGACGTGAATCGCGCGGCGGCGGCCTCCTGGGGCTAAATCCCGGGGGACGTAAGCAACGGTGCAACAGGGCGCCGTCAAGTATCACGATGATGGGAGTGCATGTCATCGCAGGACAGGCACGGGCGCGGTGGGGTAGCGCTCCTATCATCGTGGTTTTGCCGTTTGCTAGAGACAACATATAATCGCTTGATTGTGTGCCCTGCATTCTGTGCTTGATCTCGGGTCCCCACCGGCCGCCGTGATCGTGATGAGGCACACTCACTGGCCGGCAGTTCTTAAAGATAGACCGTCAAGGAGTCACCTAAGTGTCTACTTATCACCCGAAGAGCGGTGACATTACCCGCAAGTGGTATGTTATCGACGCCACTGATGTGGTTCTGGGTCGCCTTGCCACGCACGCCGCGAACTTGCTGCGTGGTAAGGGCAAGCCCCAGTTTGCCCCCAATGTTGATTGCGGCGATCACGTCATCATCATCAACGCGGACAAGGTTGCCGTGAGCTCCAACAAGTGTGAGCGTGAGATGCGTTACCGTCACTCGGGCTACCCGGGTGGTTTGAAGACCATGACCTTGGGTCGCGCCCTTGCCGATCACCCGGCGCGCACCGTGGAAGAGTCCATCCGGGGCATGATGCCGCACAACAAGCTGTCTCACGCTTCGATCAAGAAGCTGCACGTTTACGCCGGTGCTGAGCACCCGCACGCTGGCCAGAAGCCGGAGAACTACGAGATCAAGGTGGTGGCACAGTGACCGAGCTGAACAATAACATCGAGAATAACGTCGCAGACGCCGAGGATTTGGTTGCCGCGGCTGCCGCCGAAGAGTTCACCAACACCATCGGCGATCACGTGATCGCCGAGACCGAGGTGGAGGTCGAGACTGAGCAGGCCGGTGTCGAGGGCCCGATCCAAACCGTGGGCCGTCGTAAGCGCGCCATCGTGCGTGTGCGCCTGGTACCGGGGTCCGGCCAGTTTGTGTGCAATGGCCGCACCCTGGAGGATTACTTCCCGAACAAGATTCACCAGCAGACGGTCAAGTCCCCGTTGGTGCTGCTGGATCGTGAGGGGCAGTTCGACATTCAGGCGAATCTGAAGGGCGGCGGCCCCACGGGCCAGGCCGGTGCCTTCCGCCTGGCGATCGCCCGTGCTCTCAACGCCTATGCGCCGGCGGATCGTGCAGCCCTGAAGAAGGCTGGCTTCCTTACCCGTGACGCTCGTGCCGTTGAGCGCAAGAAGGCTGGTCTGCACAAGGCCCGCCGTGCTCCGCAGTACTCCAAGCGTTGATTTTCCGCGCTGGTGCGCCGCTCCCGTGCATGCGGGGGCGGCGTTTGCCGTTGTGGGGCAGTGAACGGTTGCGGGGGAACCGCCGGGCATAATGGAACGTATGACTCGACTTTTTGGTACTGATGGCGTGCGCGGATTAGCGAATAAGACCCTCACAGCCTCGCTGGCGTTACGGTTGGGAGCGGCGGCAGCTCAGGTGCTCACGGCCGAAAATCAGTCCTCCAAGCGTCGCCCTACCGCTATTGTCGGTCGCGATCCGCGGGTGTCCGGAGAGATGCTGGCGGCGGCCTTGGCGGCGGGTATGGCCTCGCGGGGGGTCGATGTGTTGCGGGTGGGGGTGCTGCCCACGCCCGCCGTAGCCTTTTTGACCGATGATTATGGCGCGGATATGGGCGTGATGATTTCCGCCTCGCACAACCCCATGCCGGATAATGGGATCAAGTTTTTCTCCGCCGGCGGCCGCAAGCTCCCCGACACGGTGGAGGATGAGATCGAGGCCGTGATGGCGCAATTGGAGGAGGAAGGCCCCACCGGACACGGGGTGGGCCGGGTCATCGAGGAGGCGACGGATGCCCACGAGCGCTACCTGGCGCACCTTAAGGAGGCAGTCAAGGCGGATCTGACGGGGCTGCGGGTGGTTGTCGATGCCGCCAATGGTGCGGCCTCGGAGATTGCCCTGGAGGCATATCGTCGCGCGGGGGCCGAGGTGATCGCCATCCATCACGAACCGAATGCTTACAACATCAATGATCAGTGCGGTTCCACCCACATTGAGCAGACGCAACGCGCGGTGCTCGAGCACGGTGCCGATCTGGGGCTGGCGCATGATGGTGACGCGGATCGATGCCTCGCGGTGGACGCGCAGGGGCGAGTGGTTGATGGCGATCAGATTATGGCGATCCTGGCGGTGGCCATGAAGGATAATAACGAGCTGAAGAAAAACACGCTCGTGGCTACCGTGATGAGCAACCTCGGATTGCGTCTCGCGATGGAGGAACAGGGGATTACTGTGGTACCCACGAAGGTGGGGGATCGCTACGTGCTGGAGGAGATCAATGCCTCGGGCTTGAGTCTGGGCGGGGAGCAGTCCGGTCACATCATCATCCCCGAGTACGGCACGACGGGTGATGGTGTCTTGACCGGTCTGAGCCTGATGGCGCGGATGGCGGAAACCAGTAAGACGCTGTCCGCACTTGCCGACGTCATGACGGTTCTACCTCAGGTTCTCATCAACGTTCCAGTGTCGGATAAAAATAGTATTGCCCATAGCTCCCAGGTGGCGAAGGCCATTGAGGAAGCAGAGGCGGAGTTGGGCGAGACCGGGCGGGTGCTGTTGCGCCCCTCGGGCACGGAGGAGCTCTTCCGCGTGATGGTGGAGGCCGCGGAGGAGGAACAAGCGCGCCGGGTGGCGGGCAAGCTCGCTGCGGTGGTGGCAGCAGTGTAGTTTCTCGGTATTTTCGCCTGCGGGGGAACCTCGGTGGCACCGGATGGAGTCAAAGAATAGGGAGAGGATTTATTTTGACTCGCATCGCAGAGGCGATGCCGGCACAAGGGGGTTGGCGTGGAGAACATCTCTATCGCCCCGGAAGTCATCCGCAGCATGGTGCGACGGGGCCTTGAGGAATTAGAGGAGCGCATGGGCGCACACGGGGCGTCTCCGCCCTCCTTGTCACCGTACGCTACGGGGCAGGGTTTTCCTGAGCATGGGAAGCGGCTTTCCACCCTGTATCTACGTATGCACGCGGCGGAGATGGAGAGAATGAGGCGTCTTTCTCAGGTGTTGCGGGGGATCCTGCGTGATATTGACCGCGTGGATGGCGCGGATCGTGATCATGCGCGCGACCTGGAGCGGCGCGGATGACTAGCGTTCAGAAGTACGGCGATGCCGTGGCCGAGCTTCGGGCCGCGGCGCGGGGCCGCTATGCGGGGCCTGCGATGGCGGTGGGGGAATTGCACCGCACCGTGGACGGTATCGCGGGGCTTAACCCGCAGGAGATTTCCCACCACATGACCCTGGCGGTGGGTGCCACTGATACGGCAGGCCTGAGTAAGGGGTGGCTTGGTGGGTTGTTGCAGTTGCTCAAGCACCTTGCCCTGGGGGTAATTGGCGACGTCGTGGCGGAGGGAATCCAGGGCTGGTGGAAAAACCGTGGCGAGGCGAAAGACCTTGATGAGTGTACGGTTCCGGCGGCAGATGCGCTCAACGATATCGCGCGTACTTCCGATACCGCCGTGACGGAGATCCTTGCCGCGCTCACCCAGTCCGTCTCGGTGCTCAGCGAGCATCTGCGCTGCGTGGATCCTCAGGCGAGCCCCGAGCATCACGAGTCTTTTCACTGCGCCCTTGGCGCGGCTGCCACGCTGGTGGATCAAGCGGCGCAGAATATTACGCAGGTGTGCCAGGAGCGAGATCAGGCCGTGCGCGGGTGTATGGAGGAACTGGAGCGACGGGCCGTGGTGGTGTGCGAGGGGGAGCAACCGAGACAGCCTTGGGAAGCAGTTGCGTCGTGTGGGTCTTCTGGTACCCAGGCCACCTCGCAGGGGCATGTGTGCGGTGGTCCGAAAGATCCTGTGCCGGAGGGAGCGACTTCCGCGGCGACCGCTCCTGCGGCGGCCGATACGCCCGATCCCGTGGTAGCCCAGTCTCCGGCGCCTGCCGTGGAGCGCACGGAGGTGGCGCCGATGCCTTCGCAGCCCGTCGAAGCAGTGGGCACTGAAGCAGCCTCGCTGGACCATAAGCCTGCTTCGGTGCCTCGGCAGGAATCTCCTGTTTCCGTAGATAAGGAGGCGCGGGCATGGGGTGGGGCGGTGGTATCGGCGGTGCAAACGCAGGTGATACAGCAGTGCCTAGGTCCGCAGGAAACACCGGTACAGCCGCCATCGGGATCGGGGATGTCTTCCGCCAGCGTTGGGACTCAGGGCGGGGAAGGTACTTGTACTGGTGCGCCCGAGGCCAGCGAGTCGATGAACTGTGCGGTGACCCAGGTTGCGGCTGTAGGAATAGAAGCCGGTATCGACGTGGTGAAGTATGGCCTAGAGGTGGCGCACCAGGTGTCCGAGGAGGTCAGTCAAGCGGCTCATGCCTTCCTTGATTCTATGGTGGAGGTGGATATTGCGGGCGCCGGGGATGCCTCCTCTTGCGAGCATGCCTGCGATCAGTCTCAGCTGCCAGCGGAGCCGTGTGCAGAAACCACACCGCCTATGACGGATGAGAGCACGGGCGAGGAAAAGGAATGCCCGTCGCCACCGGAAAAGATGGAAAATCCATCGGAGGAGTGCCCATCGGCCCCTCCGGAACCGACGGCGGTAACGATCGAGGATCTAGCTTCGGTGCCGGAGCCGGAACCACCGGCGGAGAAGTTAGCCCACATGGAGGGAGCCGAGTGGTCTCCTAGGGACGACGCAGTATCGGAGAATCAGGATAACGACAACGGATCAGAAGCACAGGAAGGGGAAACCGAATGCGAGGAGGATGGTGTCGCTGCACCGGGGGAAGAGCGCAGCGATCCTTCGGCCGAAAAATCCCCTGGGGGAGCACGGAAGGCAGGTGTGTGGTAAATGGATTTTGAGGAGTTTGCGCGGCGTTTCCGGGAACGAGCCGCCACAAGAATGCTGGAGTTTGAGGTAGCCCTGGAACAAAGCCGACGGGACATGGAACGCAGCCAAGGCAGCCAGGCGAAGGGACAGGCTGGGAGCGAGACGCAGCGCTGGGGTGAGCGAGTCCCGGTGACCGGTGAGCGACCCCGGGCCACGCTGGCCCCCGCAGGGCAGCGCACGTCACGCGGGCCGGTGCAGGGGGTGTTAAAGAGAAACTGATGGGTTCGAGGCGCGAAGGATTAAAATGCTTAGGAAGTAAGAGACACCTTGCGGTGCTTGAAGGCTTTTTCCTCAATATCCGCGGCGCCTAAGGATAAAACTCCCTTGGCGGTGGCCTCCGGGGCGGAGAAACCAGAATATTTCTTTTCCCCCGCGAGGCGATGCAAAAGGAAACCTGTGATGAGCCCGCGTGCGGTCTCTTTCGCGGAGGTCTGGGGGCCGCTAGCTCCCACCAGAACCTTGCGCACGGTATCCTCGCTAAAACCGTGCTGCGTACCCTTTTCTAGCTCACGATATGCCACCTCGCCCCGCCAATGATGCGCCAGGAGTGCCGGATTGCCAGCTTCCAGCAGGTTATCGCGGCCCGAGCCAAGGACCAGGCCGGGGGCGGTGACCGCCCGGGCAGCCTCGGTCGAAGACGGGGAGGTGGTAGCGGGATAGGCGCAGGCTACGGCCCGCACCTTCTCCTCGCCGGTGGATGCCAGGACGGCGGCACCGGCGCCCATGCCGTGGCCCACCAGGCCGATCTTGCCGGGGGAAACGGTGACGTTGCCGTGCCCGAGCTTGACCCCGGCCAGGATCTGCATGCAGGTGTTGAGATCGGCGGCGAAACTGCGATGATCGGGGCGAAAACCGGCCTGGGTATCCGGAGCGGCCACGGCGATCCCCCAGCTCGCCAGGTGACGCAGGGTAGCGCGATACGCCTTGATGCCGGTAAACCAGTCGTGGCCAAAGGCCACCGCCGGAATGCCATTACCCTCGGCGGGGGTGTACACCTTGCCGGGAAGCCCGGCGTACGCGAGGTCGCCCACGAGCACGCGGTATGGCCCGCGCTTGGAGAGCTTGGAGAGGTGTTTGTTCAGATTCTCAGACACGCCTACAGGATAGTAAATGGGGCTTTGCTTTGTGGGAGATCGCTCCCACGATAGAGACACATGCCGGGCTACTTCTGAGCCAAGAGGCCGTGGTGTGCGACACTTGGTGTTGATGGGCGGGCGCTGAACTGTGCAAACATCATGTGATGGTGCCTGGTTGATCCGTACACTATCCTGGCGGCTATGTGTGGAATCGTAGGATACGTCGGCAACCGCCAGGGCCTGGGCGTGGCCCTCGATGCGCTGCGGCGCATGGAATATCGTGGTTATGACTCGGCGGGGATCGCCGTGGCGGACTCCGGTGAGCTGCATTGCGCCAAGCGCGCCGGGAAGCTGGCCAACCTCGAAGATAAAATCGCGAAGATCGGTGCGTCCGGCATGGCGGGTACCACCGCCATCGGACACACGCGCTGGGCCACCCATGGGCGGCCCACGGATGAAAATGCGCATCCGCATCTCTCCTATGACGGGAAGGTGGCGATTGTTCACAACGGGATTATTGAGAACTTCGCCCCGCTGCGTCAGGAGATTGAGGGGCGGGGAATCGAGATGGCCTCGGAGACGGACTCGGAGACCGCCGCGCATCTCATCGCCCTGGCTTATAACGAGGGGGATACCGCTGGGGATATTCGGGCCAGCGCGTTAAAGGTGCTGCGCCGCCTGGAGGGTGCCTTTACCCTGTTGGTGCTGCACGCGGATCACCCGGATCAGATTATCGCGGCCCGCCGCTCCACCCCGCTCATCGTGGGCGTGGGTGAGGGGGAGATGTTCCTTGGCTCGGATGTCGCTGCTTTTATCGAATACACCAAAAACGCGGTGGAGCTCAATCAGGATAACGTGGTCATTATCGCCAAGGATGATTACGAGATTCTTAATTTTGACGGCTCGGCGGCTCAGGGGCGTTCCTTTACTATCGACTGGGATTTGGAGGCGGCGGAAAAGGGCGGATACAGCTCCTTTATGATGAAGGAGATCCACGAGCAGCCCGCCGCCGTGCGCGATACCCTGGCCGGTCACTTCCAGGACGGGCGCATCGTGCTCGACGAGCAGAATCTCTCCGATGAGGAGTTGCGCGCTGTGGATCAGATCTTCGTGGTGGCCTGCGGCTCGGCCTATCACTCCGGCCTATTGGCCAAGTATGCCATTGAGCACTGGGTTCGCATCCCGGTGCAGATCGAGGTGGCCAGCGAGTTCCGCTATCGCGACCCGGTCCTGGGCGCGCGCACCCTGGTGGTGGCGGTTTCCCAGTCCGGTGAGACCGCAGACACCCTAGAGGCGGTGCGCTACGCCAAGGCCCAGGGAGCGAAGGTACTGGCCGTGTGCAATACGAATGGTTCTCAGATCCCCCGCGAGTCCGATGCCGTCTTATACACCCACGCCGGTCCGGAGATCGGCGTGGCCTCCACGAAGGCATTTTTGGCCCAGGTGGCCGCCAATCACATCGTGGGCCTGGCCCTGGCGCAGGCCAAGGGCACCAAGTATCCGGACGAGATCAAGGAGATCTGGGAGGCGCTGGAGGCCATTCCCGCCAAGGTTGAGGCGCTGCTTCCCGCCTCGGAGCAGTGCCGCGGCATCGCTAGCACCCTGGGGGCGATACGCACCATGCTCTTCCTGGGGCGCGGCGTGGGGTACCCGGTGGCTCTGGAGGGGGCGCTCAAGCTCAAGGAGCTGGCCTACATTCACGCCGAGGGCTTTCCCGCCGGAGAGCTCAAGCACGGCCCCATCGCGCTCATCGAGGACGACTTGCCGGTGGTGGTCGTGGTGCCCAGCCCCCGGGGGGTGAAGCTGCTGCACTCCAAGGTGGTGTCCAATATTCAGGAGATCCGCGCTCGCGGGGCAAAGACCATCGTGATCGCGGAGGATGGGGACACCGCCGTGGAGCCCTTCGCCAACTGGCTTATTCGCCTGCCGGAGGCCTCCACTCTCATGCAGCCGCTGCTGGCCACGGTGCCCCTGCAATTCCTGGCGGCCTACATCGCCCAAGAATGCGGTAACGAGGACATCGACAAACCGCGCAATCTGGCTAAGTCCGTCACCGTGGAATAACCCGGGGCAGCGGGGTGGCACAATAGGGCCTCATGGATTTGCTTACCGCCCGCATCGATCTGGGGGCCATCGCGTATAACACCCGTCTCCTCGCGCAGCGGGTGGCCCCGGCGCGGCTGATGGCCGTGGTGAAGGCCGATGGGTATAACCACGGTGCCGAGGCGGTGGCGCGCACCACCCTGCGCCATGGGGCGCGAGAACTTGGGGTGGCCACGTGTCAGGAGGCTCTTGGGCTGCGGGATCGGGGTATCGAGGCGCCGATCACGGCGTGGCTGTGGTCTCCCGATCAGGACATAGCAGAGCCGGTGCGCCGGGGGATTCGCCTGGCGGTGACCTCGCCGGAGCACGCGCGGGCGCTGATCGACGCCGCGCGCGACGTCGAGAGGCACGCTGCGCCTTACGAGACCACCGTGAAGGTGGAAACCGGCATGCACCGCAGCGGCGTGGAGCCCAAGGACTGGCCTGAGGTCTTTGCGGCCCTGGCGGCCTGCCCCTCGCTGCGGGTCACGGGCTTGATGAGCCACCTTTCCTGCGCCGATGAGCCGAAGAACCCCGCCACCGATGCGCAGGCCGAGCAGTTCCGCCGTGCGCTCGCCTGCGCGCGGGCGCACGGTCTGCGGGTACCGGTCAATCACCTCTGTAATTCCCCAGGAACGCTGACTCGCCCGGATCTACACCACGAGATGGTGCGCGTGGGCCTAGCGCTCTACGGGCTCGAACCCGTGGTGGGGCGAGACCACGGGCTGATAGCGGCGATGACCTGGGCGGCGCGAGTGCTGCTGGTGAAACCCGTGCGGGCGGGGGAGGGCGCCTCCTACGGCCTGACGTGGCGGGCCCCGCGCGATGGCTTCCTGGCCCTGATTCCCGCCGGCTATGCCGATGGGCTCCCGCGCGCGGCGCAGGGGCACCTGGAGGTCACCGTGGGAGGCCACCGCTATCCCCAGGTGGGCAGGGTGTGCATGGATCAGTTCCTGGTGTGGCTGGGGGAGAACCCGCGGGGGGTGCGCCCCGGCGATGAGGCGATTATCTTTGGCCGCGACGCCATGAGCGCCACGGAATTGGCGCGGCGCAGCGGCACGATCAGCTACGAGGTGGTGTGCGCGCCCCGGCGTCGTACCCGCAGGGTGTATGTGGAGGAGGGAACACAAGAATGAAGGAGACCCTTCCGGCCGAGGGCATGCGCCGGTGCGAGGACGCGGAGGACACGCGCGCGCTCGGCGCGTACCTGGGCGCGGCGCTGGAGGCAGGGGACGTGGTTCTGCTCGATGGCCCCCTGGGGGCGGGCAAGACCACCCTGACCCAGGGGATTGCGACGGGCATGGGGGTGCGCGGCAGGGTCACCTCCCCGACGTTTATCATCGCCCGGGAGCACCGTCATCGCGCGGGCGGACCCACGCTGATTCACGTGGACGCCTACCGCCTGCTGGGGGAGGGCGAGGCCGCGGCCGACCCGACGGGTGCCTTGGATTCCCTCGACCTGGACTCGGAGCTGACGCAGGCGGTGGTGGTGGCGGAATGGGGCGGCGGCCTGGTGGAGCAGATCGCGGGGGAGTATCTGTTCGTGTGCCTGGATCGCATCACCGCCGTGGAGCACGATCCCTCCTCTGAGGCTAGGATCATATCGTGGCAGCGCCGCGGCGGGGCCTAAAATAGGAGGGGCATGATGGCGCGCCCGGCGCCCATGAACGAAAGCAAGAAAAAGGGGCACGATGATGGCGGACGCGGTGGCCGGAACCAAGCAGGGGGATGCGCAGGCGCGCGAGGGCGATAGTTCTCCCGTCCCGAGGGTCGCTCCCTCGGCGGCGTGGGGGTGGCTGTTCGTTGTGGGAGGCATCGTGGGCATCGTGCTCTCCGGGATCATCATGGTGGAAAAGATGAAGCTGGCGGAGGATCCCTCCTACATCACCACCTGCGATCTCAATGCCGTGGTGTCCTGCGGCAACGTCATGCGCTCCGTGCAAGCGGCGGCCTTTGGCATTCCGAATCCTTTCATCGGCCTGGTGGGCTTTGGCATGGTCGCCCTCATCGGCGCGGCGGTGGCGGCCGGGGGGCGGTTTGCCGGGTGGTTTTGGTTCGGGGCCCAGGCGGGCATGACGTTTGCGCTACTGTTCGTGCACTGGCTGTTTTTCCAGGCGGTGTACGTGATCGGGGCGCTGTGCCCCTATTGCATGGGGGTGTGGGCGGTCACCATCGTGCTCTTTGTGTACGTCACGGCCTTTAACCTGCGTGCCTACGGGGATTCGGGATCCGCGTTGATCCGGGGATGGGATCGCGGGAAGCTGCTCATCGCCGTGGTGTGGATCGCGGCGATCGGGGTGGCGATCGTGGCGCGGTTCTGGTCGTACTTCTAGGCATCGGAACCCGGGGATCGGTAATCGGGGGTATTTCGCTGTGAAAAAATGCTCATTCGGGGGTAAATAAGGGGGTCATCTTATTGACTGATGAGGCGAGCCGAGGCTAATTTTTCTCGTGGAGAAAGAATACTTTTCTCCTTATAACACGTGCCTGGAAGGCGGCTGGGTCAGTGTTTCTGGCTAATTTTCTGATTGCCTTGCGCGAAGGGGTCGAGGCATCCCTGATCGTGGGGATCCTGGTGGCGAGCCTGGTGAAGACGAATCGCCGGGACATGCTGCCCGCCCTGTGGTTGGGGGTGGGACTGGCGGCAATGGTGCCGTTGGCGGTGGGGGCGGTGATGACCTGGGGGCCGTACACGCTCACGTTCCAGGCCCAGGAGATCCTGGGAGGAATCCTCTCGCTGGTGGCCGCGGCCATGATCACCTGGATGATCCTGTGGATGTCGCAGCACGCGGGTCGGCTCAGCGCCGATCTACGCGCCCAGACCGCCACGGCCCTAGAGGGTTCCTCGGCGTGGGCGGTCGTGTGGCTCGCGGCCCTGAGCGTGGGCCGCGAGGGCCTGGAGACGGCGGTATTCGTGTGGGCCACGGTGCGGGCTACCGCCCGCGGTGGTCTGTGGCAGCCCACCGCGGGGGTGATCGCGGGGCTAGCCACGGCGATGGTGATCGGCTGGCTGGTCTATCGAGGCACCGCGCGGATCAACCTGGGCGCGTTTTTTACCTTCACCGGCTATCTGCTCATCGTGGTGGCGGCGGGCATCGTTTCCTATGGCCTGGGGGATCTCCAGGAGGCCGGGGTGCTGCCGGGGTGGGGCACGAGCGCCTACGATCTTTCCGGTTATTTCGACGGACACCTTCCTGGCGTGCACCCGGGCGCGTGGTGGTTTGTGCTGGCAGAGGCCATGTTTAACGTCAATCTCGCACCCACCGTGGTGCAGGTGGTGGGCTGGGCGTTGTATCTCGCGGTGGCGCTGCCGCTGGTGTGGCGGCAGCAGCGGCGCGCCCGGAGCGGTATCAAAAATAAAGAGAGGGCTTAAAGGCCATGAAGTGTGTTCGTATCATTCCCGTTCTGCTGTCGGCCGTGGCGCTGAGCGCCTGCGTGGCAAACAATCCGGAGAATACCGGGGACAACGGGGCCGCGGGCGGGCCCATCGAGGTGCGCATCGCCGACGATGCCTGCGAGGTCTCCGCCTCGGAGGTCCCGTCCGGTCGGGTGACCTTCCATGTGAAAAACGAGGGCACGGTGCGCAATGAGTTCGAGATCCTCGCCGAGGATCGCCTGCGCATCGTGGGCGAGCGCGAGAATATCGGGCCGGGCACCACCGTCGATTACACGGTGCTGCTCGAACCGGGCACCTACGTGACGGCCTGCAAGAAGAACATGGTGGGCGCCCTGGTGGGCGCGCGCGATTTCACCGTGACGCAGGGCGAGGAGGTGGAGGTCTCCGCCGACGAAAAGGAGCTCATTAACGCCGCGGTGGTGAACTACACCGCCTACGTCCGGGATCAAGTGGGCCAGCTGCTCGCCGCCACCGAGGACTTTGCCGACGCGTATCGACAGGGCAACGAGGCCGCGGCGAAGAAGGCCTATGCGCCCGCCCGCATGTTCTACGAGCGGATCGAACCGACCGCCGAGGCTTTTGGCGATCTTGACCCCGCCCTCGACGAGCGGGAGGCCGATTACCAGGCCTCCGAAGAGAACGATAGACGCCCGTGGACGGGTTGGCACCGCATCGAAAAGGACCTGTGGCGGCCCGAGGGCGCCCCGGCGGCCGCCCCGGAAGAGCGCGAGAACCTTTCCCGGAGTCTGATAGGCGATACCCAGAAGCTCTACGATCTGGTGTATTCTCCCGACTTCTCCGTGAGTATCGCGGATATCTCCAACGGGGCGATCGGGCTGCTAGAGGAGGTGGCCACCACCAAGATCACCGGCGAGGAGGAAGCCTTTAGCCACACCGATCTCTATGATTTCCAGGGCAACCTTGAGGGCGCCCGGGTAGCCTACGGCACGGTGGAGGCCCTAGCCAAACGCAACGATGAGGACCTGGCCGCGACCATCGCCTCGCGTTTTGAGGCCCTCCAGGCCGCCCTGGACAAGCACCGCACGGGAGAGGGATTTGCCTCCTACGACTCCCTGGACGATAAGGCCCGCCGCGAATTGTCCGATCGCGTAGACGCGCTGCGCGTGCCCCTGGCCACGCTGACCGAGGCGATCGTCTAATGCCTACTCGAATCAGCCGCCGGGCCATGCTCCTGGGCACCGGCGTGAGCGCGGGCACCGCCCTGGGCGGCTTCGCCCTGGGACGAGGCACGGCACCGGAGCAGGCCGCCGCGGACGAGGCCGTGGAGTTCCGCGGGGAACACCAGTCGGGGATCATCACCCCGGCCCAGCAGCAGATGCTGATGGTGGCCTTCGACGTGGTGGCCACCCGCCGGGAGGATCTGGTGGCCCTTTTGCGCACGTGGACGTTGGCGGCCGAGCGCATGCAGGCGGGCGAGCCGGTCAATCCGCCCAAGACGCGCGACGATGTACCCCCGGACGATACCGGCGAGGCGATGGGGCTACGCCCCTCTCGGTTGAGCATCACCTTTGGCTTTGGCGCCGGACTGTTCCGGGAGGAATTCGGCCTGGATCGGTACTGCCCGCAGGCCCTGCGCCAGGGGATTCCGCGCATGGCGGCGGAGAAAATCGACGAGGACCGCTCGCACGGTGATCTGGTGATACAGATCTGCGCGGAGGATCCGATGGTGGTGCTCCACGCCATGCACCAGTTCAAGCGCCTGGCCTTTGGCACGGCGTCGGTGCGCTGGATGCAACTGGGCTACGGTCGCACCGCCTCGACCTCCACGCAGCAGGAAACGCCGCGCAATCTCTTTGGCTTTAAGGACGGCACCGCCAACATCAAGGCAGAGGATTCCGCGAAGGAGCTCGATGCGCACCTGTGGATTCAACCGGACGACGACGTCGGCGCCTGGGCCGCGGGCGGCACGTACCTGTGCGTGCGCAAGATCCACATGATGATGGAGGTGTGGGACGAGCTGGTTCTGGCCGAGCAGCAGCGGATCATTGGCCGGGACAAGGTGCAGGGTGCGCCGATGTCCGGTGGTGAGGAGTTCAGCGCGCCGGACTTTCACGAGGGCAGCATCGATGCGCACTCGCACCTGGCCACCGTGCACCCCGTGCATAATGAGGGGGTGCGGATGCTGCGCCGGGGATATAACTACACCGAGGGCCTCACGGAGTTGGGCAGGTTGCAGGCGGGACTGTTCTTCATCGCCTACGTGCGCGACCCGCGCACCCACTTCATCCCGGTGCTCTCCCGCATGGCCGACGACCTGCTCACGGAATATCTGCAGCACATCGCCACGGGCCTGTACCTGATTCCTCCGGGTATTCGGGAGGGTGAGGAGTACGTGGGGCAGCGGCTGCTGGGCTAGGGGCGCGCCGGGGTGACGACGGGTTATTCTGGTGATCGTGTTAGCTCTCGCCATTGATACCGCCACGGCGGACCTTGTGACGGGTATCGTGGATACCGCCACGGGGGACGCGGTGGCGCAGCGCATCGTGCGCGGCACCCGCGCCCACAACGAGTTCTTAGTTCCCACCATCCAGGAGATGCTGCGTGAGCAGGCCCTTTCCCTGGTGGACATGGGGGCGATGGTGGTCGGCTGCGGCCCCGGCCCGTTTACCGGGTTGCGGGTGGGCATGGTCACCGCGGAGTCCCTGGGTCACTCCCTGGGCCTGCCGGTGCACGGGGTGTGCTCGCTGGACGCCATCGGGTATCAGCTCCGAGAGCACCCTGTGGCCCTGGTGGCCACCGACGCGCGGCGTCGGGAGGTGTACTGGGCCGCCTATCGCCACGGGGAGCGCGTCGAGGGCCCGGACGTCGTGGCCCCGGCCTCGCTGCGTTCCCGGGAGACCCCCGGGCACCTGAGCATCCCGGAACACCTGGTGGAAAAGCTGCCCGAGCACCTGGCGGATGTCCCGCGCAGCCACCTCGGGCCCACCCCCGCCGCGTTGGTGGCGGTGGCGGACATGAGCGCGACCCCGGCGCCGTTGCGGCCGCTGTATCTGCGCCGCCCCGATGCCGTCGAACCCAAGCCTGTGCCGCGTTCCCCGGCGATCCCGGAGGTGAATAAATGGTGGGGCTGCGGCGGCTAACGGCGGCGGACGCCGCCCGGTGCGCGGAATTAGAGCAGGTGTTGTTCACGGAAGATAGTCCCTGGCCGCGCCAGGCCTTCGAGAGGGAGATCGCGCACCCCTCCTCCTTCTACGTGGGGGCCTGTGACGGCGATCTCTTGGTGGGCTACGCGGGGATGGCGGTGCTGGGGCCCGAAGAGGCTCCCGAGTGCGAGGTGTACACCATCGCGGTGGATCCCGCCTACCAGGGGCGGGGCCTTGGCCGAGCCCTGCTAGATCAGCTCCTCCATACCGCGGACCTGCTGGCGGCCCCAGTTTTTTTGGAGGTGCGCACCGATAACGCCCCGGCCCGGGCCCTCTACGAAAGCTGTGGCTTTAGGATCACGGGCACGCGCCGCAACTACTATCAGCCCTCCGGGGCGGATGCGTACACCATGATGCGTGAGGCTACTGTGAAACCATCATGATTATCCTCGGTATTGAAAGCTCCTGCGACGAAACGGGCGTGGGCATCGTGCGCCTCCACGACGATGGTCGCGTGGAGGAACTGGCCAACGTGGTGGCCTCCTCGATGGAGCAGCACGCCCGCTTCGGCGGCGTCGTCCCCGAGATCGCCTCCCGCGCGCACCTGGAGGCGATGGTGCCGGTGGTGCGCGAGGCCCTGGCGCAGGCCGGTATCGAGCGCCCCGACGCCGTGGCGGCTACCGTGGGGCCGGGCCTGGCCGGGGCGCTGCTGGTGGGGGCCTCGGCCGCCAAGGGTTATGCCGCGGGCTGGGACGTCCCGTTCTACGGGGTCAATCACCTGGGCGGCCACGTGGCCGTGGCCAACCTGGAGGGAACCCTGCTGCCGCACTCGGTGGCGCTGCTGGTCTCCGGCGGGCACACCCAGCTGCTTGAGGTGGAGGCCGTGGGCAGGCCCATGCGTGAGCTGGGTTCCACGCTCGACGACGCCGCCGGCGAGGCCTACGACAAGGTCTCGCGCCTGCTGGGGCTGGGGTACCCGGGCGGCCCGGTCATCGACCGCCTGGCCGCCCGCGGGAACCCCGCGGCCATCGCCTTCCCGCGCGGCCTGACCAAAAAGGTGGACGAGGAGCGCGGGCACCGGCACGATTTCTCCTTCTCGGGCCTCAAGACCTCCGTGGCCCGCTACGTGGAGGCCGCCGAGCGCGAGGACAGGGTGATCAGCGTGGAGGACGTGTGTGCCTCGTTCCAGGAGGCGGTGTGCGATGTGCTCACCATGAAGGCGGTGCGCGCCTGCCGGGATACCGGGGCCGAGGTGTTGCTCCTGGGCGGCGGGGTGGCGGCCAACTCGCGGCTGCGGGAACTGGCCGCTCAGCGCTGCGTGGCGGAGGGCATCGAGCTGCGCGTGCCCAGCTTCCCGCTGTGCACGGATAACGGCCTGATGATCGCCGCGGTGGCCGCGCAGCTTATTGCCGAGGGGGCGCGGCCCTCCGGGCTGGGGGTGGGCACCGATCCCTCCCTGGACGTGGAGGTTCCGCTGGTGCACGAGGGATGACGCATTACGCGGTGCTCTTGTGCCGCCGCAGGCCCACCGCGCAGATGGCGACCACCCAGAGCAGTGCCGCGATCAGCCCGCCGCGGGTATCGGCGGCCAGGGAGAGCGCCACGCACATGAGCGCGAAGAAGGCGAGCAGGCCGATCGCCGCGGCGCGCCCACCGGGGGTGGGAAAGGCCGAGCGGTCCCGTGCGTCTGGCTCGCGGCGGCAGTAGACGAGGTAGGAGCAGGTGATGGCCGTCCACACGGCGAGGAAAAGCGTGGCGGACATGGAGGTAACCATCGTGAAGGCCTCCAGCACGCCGTCGCCGGTGGCCATGAGCACGAGCGCCGAGAGCAGGAAGACGCACGAGAGGGTCAGTGCGTTGCGGGGCACCTGGCGGGGGGAGAGCTTGGCGAAGACGCGGTGGGCGTCGCCGCTGTGGGCCAGGCCGTAGACCATGCGGGAGGTGGAGTAGATGCCGGAGTTGGCCGAGGAGGCGGCCGAGGTGATGACCACCAGGTTCACGATGGTGGCCGCGGCGGGCAGGCCGGTGAGGGCGAACATGGTGACAAAGGGGGAATTTTCCGGGACGATTTCGTTCCAGGGGGTGACCATCATGATGACGGCTAGGGAGCCGATGTAGAACAGGCCGATGCGCAGGGGGATGGAATTAACGGCCTTGGGCAGGGCGGTCTGTGGATCCTTGGTCTCGGCCACGGTGGCGCCCACGAGCTCCACTCCGACGAAGGCGAAGAGGGCGATCTGGAAACCGGTGACAAAGCCGCTGAAGCCGTGGGGGAAGAGGCCGCCGTGTTCCCAGAGGTTGCTCACGGCGGCGGTCGAGCCGGAGCTATTGGTGGCGCCCAGGCAGATCAGCACCGTTCCCACCACGATGAGCGCGACGATCGCCACGATCTTGATGAGGGCGAACCAGAACTCCGTCTCCCCGAAGGCCTTGACGGTCAGCGCGTTGAGGAGAAAAAGCAAAGCAATGGTGCCCAGGATGGGAATCCAGCTGGGCATCCCCGGCCACCAGAAGCGGAAGTAGCCGGTGATGGCGACGAGATCCGCCACGCCGGTGACGATCCAGCACAGCCAGTACGTCCAGCTCATGGCGAAGCGGGCCCAGTGCCCCAGGTACTTTTCCGCGATGTCGGAAAAGGAATGGACGTGCGGGTTGGCCAGGAGGAGCTCGCCCATGCAGCGCATGAAGAGGAAAAGCGCGGCGCCGATGATGGCGTACACCAGGAGGATCGAGGGGCCGGCCAGGGAGATGGTCTTCCCCGACCCCATGAACAGGCCGGTGCCGATGGCGCCGCCGATGGCGATGAGCTGGATGTGGCGGTTGGTGAGCTGCCGCTGCAGTTCCCGCGGCTGCTGAGGTGAGGAGGCGGTCATGGCGAAACCGTTTCTATCAGGCCAATGGTTTTTACAAACTCTAGCGCATGGGGGTGGCGCTCGCGCCACAAACCGGCGGGAATGGTTGAACGCTGGCACTCGCAGGGGTAGAGTGCCAGTCAGGTTGTGAGACACACAGTTGTTCACCCGCGACGACGGCTGTGCTGGATAGCAGCAACCGGCACAATCAAGTAAGCACGTACCCCCATGGAGGAATAACAGTGGCAAACGTCAATATCACCCCGCTTGAGGACCGCATCCTGGTGCAGATCGTCGAGGCGGAGACCACCACCGCTTCCGGCCTGGTGATCCCGGACTCCGCCAAGGAGAAGCCGCAGGAGGCCACCGTCATCGCCGTGGGTGCTGGCCGCTTCGACGAGAAGGGCGAGCGCATCCCGGTAGACGTCAAGGAGGGCGATACCGTGATCTTCTCCCGCTACGGCGGCACCGAGATCAAGTACGAGGGTCAGGAGTACCTGATCCTCTCCGCGCGCGACGTCCTCGCCGTCGTAGCCAAGTAGGGGATTAACACATGGCAAAGCTCATTGCATTCGACCAGGAGGCCCGCGAGGGCATCCTCCGCGGCGTTGATACGCTTGCTGACGCCGTGAAGGTCACCCTCGGCCCGCGCGGCCGCAACGTGGTACTGGACAAGGCCTTCGGCGGGCCCACCGTGACCAACGACGGCGTGACTATTGCCCGCGACATCGACGTCGAGGACCCCTTCGAGAACCTCGGCGCGCAACTGGTGAAGTCCGTGGCCATCAAGACCAACGACATCGCTGGCGACGGCACCACCACCGCCACCCTGTTGGCCCAGGCCCTCATCACCGAGGGGCTGCGCAACGTGGCCGCCGGCGCCAACCCCATCGAGCTCAATCGGGGCATCGCCGCCGGGGTGGAGAAGGTCGTCGAGGAGCTTAAGGCCCGCGCCACCGAGGTCTCCGCCACTCAGGACGTAGCCAACGTGGCCACCGTGTCCTCCCGCGACGAGGTCATCGGCGAGATGGTCTCCGGCGCGATGGAGAAGGTGGGCAAGGACGGCGTGGTCACCGTGGAGGAATCCACCTCCATCGAGTCCTCCCTGGACGTGACCGAGGGCGTGTCCTTCGATAAGGGCTTCCTCTCCCCCTACTTCATCACCGATACCGACGCTCAGCAGGCCATCCTCGAGGACGCCGTGGTGCTCCTGGTGCGCAACAAGATCTCCTCCCTGCCGGAATTCCTGCCGATCCTGGAAAAGATCGCGGAATCCGGCAAGCAGGCGCTCATCATCGCCGAGGACATCGAAGGCGAGCCGTTGCAGGCCCTCGTGGTGAACTCCATCCGCAAGACCCTCAAGGTTGCCGCCGTGAAGTCCCCGTACTTTGGGGAGCGCCGCAAGGCCTTCATGGACGACCTCGCCGTGGTCACCGGTGCCACCGTGGTGGACCCGGAAGTGGGGGTCAACCTCCCCGAGGTGGGCACCGAGGTCTTGGGTGGGGCGCGCCGCGTGACCATCACCAAGGATCAGACCGTCATCGTGGACGGTGCCGGTACCGCCGAGGCCCTGGACAACCGCCGCGCGCAGATCCGCCGGGAGATCGAGAACACCGACTCATCCTGGGACAAGGAGAAGGCCGAGGAGCGCCTGGCCAAGCTCTCCGGCGGCGTGGCCGTGATCAAGGTCGGCGCCGCCACCGAGACGGAGGTGGGCGAGCGCAAGCTGCGCGTGGAGGACGCCATCAACGCCGCCCGCGCCGCCGTGCAGGAGGGCATCATCGCCGGTGGTGGCTCCGTGCTGGTGCAGATCGCCCGCGAGCTGGAGACCTTTGCCTCCGAGTTCGAGGGCGAGGCCAAGACCGGTGTACTGGCCTTGGCCCGCGCTCTGGTCAAGCCCGCCTTCTGGATCGCGGAGAACGCCGGCCTGGACGGCGCCGTGGTGGTGGCCCACACCGCCGAGCGGCCCAATGGTGAGGGCTTCAACGCCGCCACTTTGGAGTACGGCAACCTCATCGAGCAGGGGATCATCGATCCCGTGAAGGTGACGCACTCCGCCGTGGTCAATGCCGCCTCCGTGGCGCGCATGGTCTTGACCACGGAGGCCTCCGTGGTGGAAAAGCCGAAGGAAGAGGACGAGTCCGCCGCTGGTGGGCATCATCACCACTAGGTGAGGGTCGCCTTCTAGGCGACTACGAGACAAGGCTCCCCCGCGCTGCTCGTGGCAGTGTGGGGGAGCCTTTGTGGCTCACGGTTAATGAGGGCCGAAGCCCTGGCTGAGCATAGGGTGGAGATATCCACCTATAGTCACTATATGTGATATATATCATATATTTTCCTTGCTTAAGCGAGATCCCTGTGGGTACGGTCATTTCATGCTGAAGAAAACGTTGGCTAGTTTGGTCTTTGCGGCGGGGATGGTTTTTCTGCGCCACAGATAGCCTCCGCCTCCGTCATTGATCGGATCGTCCCGGAGGCTTGGCAGCTGAGAGATTTTGGATTTTCTGGACACTTCACCCCTGCGTCCCTGCTGGGAATGCTGGATCGGGGTATCATCCCTTCCCTTAGGGAAGGGTCTTCGGGAGGCTTTGTTGGTAATGGTGAATACGATATTATGGCTTCCTGGACGAGCAAGGAGGGGAAGTATGTGGTGTTGCGGCGGGATATGAAAAATAAAATAGAAAATAAACACCGGTTGTCAGTAAAAGCGGTGAGGTATATAACGCAGGCCGCGCCCACGATCGATGTTGATGGAACGGCTCACGTTTACTATCTTCCCATTAATAGGGTGCAGTGCGGTAGGTTCATTACTAGCCGCAAAATTACTGAAAATAGGTTAATGAGGGCGGTTGTCAACTATCGAGACTTGGGAGAAGGGAGAGGAAGTCGAGGTGTGATTACCGCTTATTGCCCTTGGAGTAGGAGGGTTTACGGGACTGATGAATGTCCCGACTGGGTGAGGAACTCCCCGCAGTTCCAGTGAAAAGCCTCCTTTGTGATGGGTGGTGTGGAACTTGGATAAGTGGTAATGATGGAAGGTGGATTACGGTATGAATATACCTATCATTGAGAATGCTGAAATGCAAAATATTGATTTTCCAGGCAAAAGCTTGAGGGGATGAATGCGTACTGGTCAAATTTCTATAATGTGAGCTTTGCGGGTGCAAGGTTGGTCAAGGCGCATTTTATTGAAGCCGAATTTAAGAACGTTTCGTTTGCTCATGCGGATTTGCGTGGGGCAAGGTTCGATGCTTTGAATGCTTACGTTTGCGATTTTCGAGGGGCGGATGTTTGCGGCGCCGTGCTGCCCGGATCGTACGAGAAATTTTATTCCCATAACGAGGGGATGATTTTTGATGAAACCACCACCTTTGATGAATAGGGAATGATTGGGGCAATTTTTCCGTTGAGGCCGGTGTGGGATGCGCTGGCTAGAGTGGTTTTCCTATTTTGCGGTTTCTTCCTCTCGCAGCCGGTACTCCATGTATGCCCTAATCAGATAGTCCAGGGCCACGTTGAGACCGATGAAGGAGTAAAACTCTCCCACGTGCCACGGGGGCGTGAGCGCGCTGGCGCAGTAGTGCACGTTCCACCGGGAGGCTGCCGCCAGGGGATTGTTGCTTAGCCGGGTGACCGCGAGCGTGGGGACCCCGCGCAGGGCGGCGGCCCGGGGTATTGCCGCGAAGTCCGGGGTTGTTGCCGCCCAGGGAGACGAGCACAAGGGTGTCGTTGGCTTTCATCATGGGCAGGCTGACCTTCATCTCGGTGAGGTCGGTGATCACGGTGGCCTGTTTGCCGTTGGCCATGAGGGATTTGGCGAACTCCGAGGCCGTGAGGCGCTGGGAGGAGCCGGTGCCCAGGCAGTACACGGTGTTGGATTCGTAGAGTCGTTGCACGATGGGGTCGGTGGCGGTGGATTCCAGGTGAGTAAGGGTGCCGAGGAGATCCTGCTGCTGTAGGGCCACCGGGTCGGGGGCATCGCGTTCTGCGGCTTCCCACAGGGAGGTGCGGATAAAATATTTCATCTCCGCGAAGCCGGAGAATCCCAGGCGCTTGGCCAGCCGCATCACCGAGGAGGTGGAGATGTAGGTGCGCTGCGCGATCTGTTGCATGGAAGCGTTGGCGGCCTCGGCTTGGTGGGTCAGGAGGTAGGCGAGGATGTCGTGCTCGGTGTTGTTCCAGGTGCCCTGCGTGGCGGCCACGATGCTGTCGAGATTCATCGCTTCCTTCCACTCTCCGCGGCGTCGTTCTGCCTGCGTAGCATAGCAACGCCGCGCTCGATTGGGGAAGCGGCTAGGAGGCGCCATCCCCCATGAGCTTTTCGAACTTATCGCGCACCTGCGGCACGTCCATGCCCACGATGACCTGGATTGCGGTGCCCTTATTGCCCCCCCGAGTGCCCCCGCCTCCTGGAAGTCGTTGGCCTCGGCCACCTTGTCCGGCTCCGCCACGGAGATGCGCAGGCGGGTGGCACAGTTGTTCACCGACGTGATGTTACCCGGCCCGCCGAGGAGCCGCAGGAAGTCTGCGGCGCGCTGGGAGTAGGGGTCGGAGGCTGCCTCGGTGTGATCGGTCGGGGTCTCGGTGGAGTTTTTCCTTTGTGCCTCTCGGTATTCCTGCTTTGAGTAGAGTTTGACATCCTTATCGTCCTCGTGACCGGGAGTTTTCAGGTTGAGTTTGAGGATGAGGAAGCGAAAAAGCACGAAATAGACTGCGGTGAAGCACAGGCCTACGCAGATCTGCATGAGGTAGGTGGCGTGGTGCTGCGCCCACAGCGGCACCCAGTTTTGGGCGATGACGTCGATGAGTCCCGCGCCCATGTTTCCGGCCAGGCCCAGCTGGTACATCAGGGCTGTCATGAGGCCGGAGAGCACGGCGTGGACGGTAAACAACAGTGGGGCGACGAACAGGAAGGTAAACTCCAGCGGCTCAGTAATACCGGTGAGTACGGCGGTGAGCACCACGGGAACCAGCAGGGCCAGGGCGGCCTTGCGCTTTTCTGGCTTGGTGGTGCTGTAAAAGGCCGCTGCGATGCCCAGGGGAGCAAAGACCTTGGGATTGCCATGGAGGGCGAAGCCGCCGCCGGGGAACTGCTCGTTTAAGGGAGCGCTGGACTGCGCATACTCGCTGAGGTTATTGACCCAGTGGGCCTGGATTCCCTCGGGCACCACGGCGGGGGCAAACACAAAGGGGAAGTAGACGAAGTGGTGCAGGCCCGTGGGAGGATGCGCTCTAGGAACGTGTATAGCCCCACGCCCAGGGAACCGGAGGCCATGAGGAAGCCCTGGAGGGAGGCAATACCCAGTTGCACCTGGGGCCAGACAAAGCAGACGATGAGGGCGAGAGGCAGCATGACGACGATGCCCACGATGTACACGAACTGGCTGCTCCGGAAGATGCCGAGGAACTCCGGGAGCTTCTTTTCAAACAAGCGGTTGTGCAACCACACGGCCACCGCGGAGAGGAAGATCGCGCCCAGAATGCCGGTGTCCAGGGTCTTAATGCCCGCGATCATCTTCAGGCCGGATTCCCCGCCCGGTTCGGCGGCGTAGTCGATACCGAAAGCGGGGCCAAAGACCTCGAGGAAGCCCGCCACGAAGTAATTGAAGGTGAGGTAGAGCAGCGCGGCCTCTAGCACCGCGCGGGCGTTGGCCATCTTGGCCAGGGCGATGGGCAGCCCCAGGACAAAGAGCAGCTCCATCTGGTTAAACACGGTCCAGGCGCCGGATTCCCACACCCGCCAGAAGTTGCTCCACCAGGTTCCGGGAGCCGCCAGGTCGCCCACGATCTGCTCGTTTTGGGCGATGATGGCGAGGGCCACGGCCAGCCCGGCTACGGCAAAGAGCAACACCGGCGCCAGCATGGCGCTGCCGAACCTCTGTACTTTTTCCATCATGGTCAAGCACCTTATTCTTTCCTACACGTTTCTTCGCGTCCCCGTAGCGCCGGGTGGGAGGCTCATTGCAGGGGGAACATGCGGATCACTCTACGGTCTTGACCAGTGCCGATTGCCATGATTGCGTGATTGCGGCATAGGTTCCGCGCTTTTGGCACCGATGCCGTGCCCCGGCAGCCAATGATCGGGGGCATAAGGCGGCGGGCGACCTAGGCTTGGGTGCACCCGATCTCTCGCCACCCTGTGCCACCCCGCCCCGTTGGGGTGGCGTGTGGCCCTGGCCGGGGCGCACCGATGAATCCCCGAGGAGGAGACCCCGCCGTGAAAGTTCTCAGCCTAAATGCGCACAGCTGGTGCGAGGAGGATCAGTCGGCCAAGATCATGGTCACTGCCCGCCTCATCGTGACCGAGGGGGTGGACGTGGTGGCGGTGCAGGAGGCCAACCAACTCCAAGACGGGGTTGCCTGGCGTTCCGCGCGCTTTCAGGGGCCAAGCGCCCTGCCGGTGGGTGCCGATAATTACGTCCAGGTACTCGCGGAGGCCTGCGCTCACCTGGGCGGGGAGTACCGCTGCTACTGGGCTGAGGCCCACCAGGGCTTTGGCAAATACGACGAGGGCGTGGGCCTGCTGGTGCGGACGAAGCCTACCGCCGGGGAGTCTGCGGCCCCGGCGGTGACTGAGGTGCGCCGCCTGGTGCTGGCGGACTACCCCTACGTGGACGTGCGACGCAGGGTGGCGCTGGCGGTGCGGATACTCGGCTGGGGCTGGGTGCTTTCCGGACACTTTTCCTGGTGGACAGCGGCGGGTGAGGACCTTTTTAGGCGGGAATGGCAGGTGATCGAGGATTTCGCCCGGAGCTACCCTGACGAGCTCGTGTGCGTGGCGGGCGATCTGAATAACCCGGCCACGGTGCGCGGCGAGGGCTACAGCATGATCCGCGACCTGGGGTGGCTCGATACCCGCGATCTTGCGCCGCGATCGCAGGGGCACGACACCATCGCGGGTTCGATCGTGGGATGGGAGGAAGCCCGCGTCGGGGCGCGGATCGATTACGTGCTGGTGAATCGGCCGGTGGCGGTGCGCGCGCACCGGGTGGTGTTCACCGGGCGGGAGGAGCCGGTGGTCTCCGATCACTACGGCGTGTTGGTGCAGATGGAAGCGCGATGAGGAAAGGCAAGAACAATGGGTAAAAACGAGCAGCTGCAGTGGTGGCACGATGCGGTGGTCTACCAAATTTATCCGCGTAGTTTCCGGGATTCCAATGGCGACGGTATCGGCGATATTCCCGGCATTATTCAGCAGCTGCCGTATCTGAAGGAACTGGGGGTGGATATTCTGTGGCTGTGCCCGGTGTATTGCTCCCCGAACGATGATAACGGCTACGACATCTCCGATTACCGGGACATCATGCCGGAGTATGGCACCCTCGGGGACTTCGACGAGCTGCTCGCCCGCGCGCACGAGATGGGTCTGAAGATCATGATGGACCTGGTGGTCAACCATACCTCGGACGAACACGAGTGGTTCCTGCGTTCCCGCGAGAGCAAGGATAATCCCCATCGTGATTACTACATATGGCGCGATCCCGCCGGTTACGCGGAGGACGGGACACCGCTTCCGCCAAATAATTGGGGCTCCGAGTTTGGTGGTTCCGCCTGGGAATGGGACGAGCGCACCGGGCAGTTTTACCTGCACATGTTCTCGCGTAAGCAGCCGGATCTCAACTGGGAGAACCCGGCCGTGCGAGAGGAGATCGTCAAGATGATCCGTTGGTGGCAGGAGCGCGGCGTGGATGGGTGGCGCGTGGACGCCATCGGCACCGCCGATAAGCCGGAGGGCTTTCCCGACGATCCCCACCAGGAGTCGGGGCGGGTGACCTCCTCGATGCGCTTTGTGAACAACCGATCCAAGGTACACACCTGGCTGCACCTGATGAATCGCGAGGCGTGGTCGCTCGGCGGGGAACCAGGAAGCGGCGGCGTGGTAACCGTGGGGGAACTCGACGGCCCCACCCCGCGCGAGGGGGTGCTCTATACCGCCCCGGAGCGCGAGGAGCTCAACCAGATTATCCACTTCCAGCACGTGAGCCTGGGGAATGACCCGCGCTTTGGCAAGTGGAGCCTCAAGCGCCCCGCCTTGGCGGAACTTAAGGAGGTGCTGGATTCCTGGCAGCTTGGCCTGCACGGCGCGGGATGGAACGCCCTGTACTGGGAGAACCACGATCAACCCCGCGCGGTTTCCCGCTTTGGCGACGATCGCCCTGAGTTCCGGGCGGCCTGCGCCAAGGCCCTGGCCACGGTGCTCTACCTCCAGCAGGGCACCCCGTACATCTATCAGGGGCAGGAACTGGGCATGGTCAATGCCGCCTTTGAGAGCATCGAGGACTACCGCGACTTCGATAGTCTGAACTGGTACCGTACCACGGTGGGGGAGCGCGGGGAACTCGACGCCGATGAGGCCCTGGCCCGCGTGCACGCCCGGGGCCGCGATAACGCGCGCACCCCCATGCAGTGGAGCGCCCTGCCGCAGGCCGGGTTTAGCGGGGATACGCCGCAGGCCCGGCCGTGGATCGAGGTCAACCCCACCTACGCCGAGATCAACGCGGCTGCTCAGCAGCGCGATCATGCCTCGGTGCTCAATTACTATCGACGCCTCCTGCGGCTGCGCAAGACGACGCTGCGCGAGGTGGTGCGCGAGGGCACGTACGAGCCGATTGCCGGGGCTGATCCCTGCGTCTATTCCTACCAGTGCGCCTGGGGCACCACCCGGCTGGTGGTGGCGGTGAATTTCACGTCCCGGCAGGTGGCATGCCCCGGGGAGGTGTGCGCCGCGTTGGGTGAGGCCGAGGCGCTGCTGAGCAATTACGAAGAGGAGGCGGCAGAAGAGATCCTGCGGCCCTGGGAGGCGCGGGTGGTGCTGCGCGAGGAGTAGCCGGAGCGGTTTCGCCGCAGGAGCGCCGTGCGCTCGGATTCGCTCATGCCGCCCCAGATCCCGTAGGGCTCCGCCGTGCGCAGCGCGTGCTCGCGGCAGCTCTCTAGGACGGGGCACGACCGGCAGATGGCTTTGGCCTTGCGTTCGCGCAGCGCGTGGGCGCGCCCGCGCTCGCCGTCGGGGTGGTAGAACACCTCGGCGCTTGTTCCGCGGCAGGCACCGTGGCGCTGCCATTCCCAGGGGTTGAGTGTGGTCGGGGGCGGTGGGGCCATGACGTAAAAACCTCCGGTGGTGAATGTTCGATGCTTACTGGCGAGTCTGACAGTCCAACGTGAACGGGACGTGGCCGAGCGGTGTCCGCATCGAAAACAGATGTCACGCCCGCTATGTGTGGTGCCGAGACCATGGCGGTGCGCGTGCCTCAAGTATGCTGAATCAGTACCCCGGCGCCGCGAGGAAAAGAGTAGGACGTGAGCGAAGCTGAGCAGGAACTACAGGCTCTCGTGCCCGCCGCGGTGAAGGGGGATCGGGACGCCTTGCAGCGAATCCTGGAGATCATTCACCCGCTCGTGCTGCGCTACGTGCGCGCCCGGATTGGCCCGGGCCGAATCCCGGAACCGGAGGACATTGCCCAGGACGCCTGCCTGGCGGTGGTGCATTCCATCGAGCGATACCAGGACCAGGGGCGACCCTTCATGGCCTACGTTTACGGGGTGGTCAGCCACAAGGTGGCCGATGCCCGGCGCAGCTACGTGCGCGATCAGGCCCATCCCACCGACGAGGTGCCCGATTCCGCCTCGACGGATGCCGGTCCGGAGGAAGAAGCCCTGGTCGCGGACGGTAGTAACAGAGTGCGCCGACTCCTCGATTCACTTAGCGAGAGATCGCGCGACATCGTTATTTTGCGCGTGCTCGTGGGACTATCGGCGGAAGAAACCGCAGACATGGTGGGCAGCACCCCCGGTGCCGTTCGGGTGGCTCAGCACCGGGCGCTGGCCAGTCTGCGCAGGGAAATGGAAGAAGGAGAGCGATGACGAACGATCCTCGTGAACAACGCGAGCTAGAGTTCAGCGACGCTTTCCTCACCGAGCTGTCGCGGGGCGTGGATCGCAGCGAGGGCACCGACGAGCTCGCCGGGATGCTGCTGGAGCTGCGCGGCGAGGTCGATCGACCCCTGCCGTCCGCCCCGCGGTTGGAGGCCCAAGTGGTGGAGTTGTCTTCGCGCCGCCGCTCGCGCCCCTTCTTTGCTGGCCTGGTGGGTGCCGCCGCCGCGACGCTTGTCATCGCGGGCAGCGGTGCGATGCTGCTGAACGCCGGGCCGAACTCCCCGCTCTATGGGCTTTCTACCACCCTGTTTCCGCGGCAGGACCCCGTGCACGACGTGGTGGAGCTGGCCGGAACCCTTGAGGAGATGGATAGCCTGGCTGAGCGAGGGGACATGGACGGCGTGCGCCTGTTGATAGAGCAGGCCAGGCTCATGGCCAAGGACATGGAGGCGGCCGCTAAGGTGGCGCAGAATCGCGCCCCCGCCGAGGCCGCCACCCCCGTGGACGGGAATAGCGGCGGGGCGAAGAACGCCACCGTCACGGTGACCACGACGGTGCCGGGAGCCGCGGCCCAGCCCGCGCCGAGACCCGAGGGGCAGCAGCCCTCGCCCCCTAGCGATAAGCCGGCCGCCACGGAACCCCAGGCCACGGTCACGGAGACGAATACGGTGACGGTGACCACCACCGTGGTTGCCACGCCCGAGCCAATCCGGGGCGGAGCACCGGCCGGAGCTGCGGTGGGCGGGGAACAGTACGTCGAACCGACCGCGGCGATGCCTCCCGCGCAGGAAACGCCCCTGCTGGTGGGAGCCAGTCAGGATGAGGGGCACGGCCCGGCCGAGCCGAGTGCCACGGAATAAGTTTCCCTACCTATCGCGCGCCCCGTCAAGGTACCCCAGGGCGTAATCCCACGGCACGTAGGCCTGGACGTCGGGCTCGGCGCCGGGTTCGTGCACGGGACTGAGGGTGTGTTCGAGCGTGGCGCGCATGTTGGCCGCCAGGATGTCCCAATCGAAGTAGTGGTTCTCCGAGCAATCCTCGCAGAAGAAAAAAATCCCCCTGATTCCCCTGGGGCCCAGCACCACTTTGAACTCCTGCACGAGGGCGAGGTCTCGTTCGATGCCCTCGCGTTCTTCGTCGGTCAGCGGCAGCGCGGGTTCGTCTCCGTCGAGGAACGAGGCGGGGTCGTTCGGATCATCGGCAAACGGATCAAGCGGCATCTGAGCGTCGAAGTTCACATCGCCGATCCTATGGTCGGGCCCCGCATGCTGGCAATTCTACCGCGCTACCCCGGCATGGAAGAACAGATTAGAGTAAGCGGTTAAAGTAAAGAAGCAAGGCGAACACCCTCCGGGGCAGGCACATCAACAGTGAGGAGAGTTTTACATGGTGCAGCAGGTATCTACCGGCGGAGACGATCCCAACAAGGTACTGCTGCGAGGCTTGACCTTCGACGACGTGCTGTTGCTGCCCGCCGAGTCAAACGTGGTGCCCAGCGACGTGGACACCTCCTCGCAGTTCACCCGCAATATCCGTCTGGGGCTGCCGATCGCCTCGGCCGCGATGGATACCGTGACTGAGGCGCGCATGGCGATTGCGATGGCCCGTCAGGGCGGCATCGGCGTGTTGCACCGTAACCTTTCCGCCACGGAGCAGTCCGAACAGGTGGAGATCGTCAAACGCTCCGAGTCCGGCATGGTCACCGACCCGGTGACCTGCACCCCGGAGATGACTATCGCGGAGGTGGACGCCCTGTGCGCGCGGTTCCGGATCTCCGGCCTGCCCGTGGTGGACGAGAAGGGCGTGTTGGTGGGCATCTGCACCAACCGTGACATGCGCTTCGAGGCGGACACCCACCGTCGCGTGAGCGAGGTCATGACGCCCATGCCCCTGGTGGTCGCCCAGGAAGGCGTGACCAAGGAAGAGGCCCTGGAGCTGCTGAGCGCCAACAAGGTGGAGAAGCTGCCCATCGTGGACAAGCAGGGCCGGCTGGTGGGACTGATCACCGTCAAGGACTTCGTGAAGTCCGAGCAGTACCCCCACGCCTCCAAGGACGCCGCGGGCCGCCTGCTGGTGGCCGCCGGCATCGGCACCGGCCAGGACTCCTACGAGCGCGCCGGACTGCTGGTGGAGGCGGGCGTGGACGTGTTGATCGTGGACTCCGCCCACGCCCATAACAACCGCGTGCTGGAGATGGTTTCCCGGGTGCAGCAAGACTTTGGCGATCGCGTGGACGTGGTGGGCGGCAACCTGGCCACCCGCGAGGCCGCGCAGGCGATGGTGGACGCGGGCGCGGACGGCATCAAGGTGGGCATCGGCCCCGGCTCGATCTGCACTACCCGCGTGGTGGCGGGCGTGGGTGCCCCCCAGATCACGGCGATCCTGGAGGCCAGCGCGGCGGCCACCCCCGCCGGCGTGCCGATCATCGCCGACGGCGGCATGCAGTTCTCCGGCGACGTGGCCAAGGCCCTGGCCGCCGGTGCCAGCACCGTCATGCTCGGCTCCATGCTGGCCGGCACCACGGAGGCCCCCGGTGACATCGTCGTGGTGGGTGGCAAGCAGTACAAGCGCTACCGAGGCATGGGCTCCATGGGTGCCATGCAGGGACGCGGCCTGACCGGGGAGAAGCGTTCCTACTCCAAGGACCGTTATTTCCAGGCGGACGTCAAGAGCGAGGACAAGCTCGTACCGGAGGGCATCGAAGGGCGCGTGCCCTTCCGCGGCTCCATCGACACCATCACCCACCAGATCGTGGGCGGCCTGCGCGCCGCGATGGGGTACACCGGCTCCGCCACGATCCCGGATTTGCAGCGGGCCCGCTTCGTGCAGATCACCACGGCGGGACTCAGAGAGAGCCACCCGCACGACATCACCCAGACCGTCGAGGCCCCCAACTACCACTAGGAGATAGACGAGTACCCCATGCGCGATTACATTGAGATTGGCATCGGGCGCGAGGCCCGCCGCACGTACCGTCTCGAGGACGTCTCCCTCGTCCCCTCGCGGCGCACCCGTTCCTCCAAGGACGTGGACACCACCTGGAACATCGACGCCTACGCCTTCGACATCCCGGTCATGTCCCACCCCACCGACGCCCTGGCTACCCCCGAGTTCGTGGCGGAGATGAGCCGCCAGGGCGGCATGGGCGTCATCAACGCCGAGGGCCTCTGGGGCCGCCACGCCGACCTGGAGGCCGCCATCCAGCGCGTGATCGACGCCGCCGATAACGACGCCGGGCTGGTTTCCACCGAGGCCACCCGAGTCCTCCAGGAACTCCACGCCGCCCCGGTGGACGATGACCTGCTGGCCGAGCGCATCCGCGCCGTGCGCGCCGAGGGGGCCACGGTGGCGGTGCGGGTCTCGCCCCAAAACGCCCGCGAGTTTGCCCCCAAGGTCATCGCCGCCGGGGCCGAACTGCTCGTCATCCAGGGCACCATGATCTCCGCCGAGCACGTGACCGAGGGCGGCGAGCCGCTCAACCTCAAGGACTTCATTGGCTCCCTCGACGTCCCCGTCATCGCTGGGGGCGTGACGGATTACACCACCGCCATGCACCTCATGCGCACCGGGGCGGCCGGGGTCATCGTGGGCGGCGGGGTGAACACCAACGGCCTGGCGCTGGGTATCGAATCCGCCATGGCCACCGC
Source organism: Corynebacterium sp. zg-331 (assembly GCF_014267345.1). Taxonomy (GTDB): domain Bacteria; phylum Actinomycetota; class Actinomycetes; order Mycobacteriales; family Mycobacteriaceae; genus Corynebacterium. Next base: position 130,366 of record NZ_JACMYD010000003.1, on the reverse strand, counting down.
GATCGCCGACGTGGCCGCGGCGCGCCGGGACTACCTGGACGAGACCGGTGGGCGCTACGTGCACATCCTGGCCGATGGCGAGCTGGAGACCTCCGGCGACGTGGTCAAGGCCATTGCCTGTGGCGCGGACGCGGTGGTGTTGGGCACGCCGCTCGCCCCGGCCGTCGAGGCTGGGGGCAAGGGGTATTACTGGCCGCCCACCGCCGCGCACCCGAGGTTCCCCCGAGGCTTCGTGGCCGAGGCCTACGAATTCGCTTCCGACGAGGAGTGGCCGAGCCTGGAGGAGATCCTGCACGGGCCCTCCCGGGAGGCAATGGGCCTGCACAACATCGTCGGCGGGCTGCGCCGGGCGATGGCCAAGTGCGGGTACACCGATCTGAAGTCCTTCCAGAAGGTGGGGCTTTCCGTCGCGGGGTAGAGGGGGGTTGTGGCGAAAGACGCTTACCTAGAGGATATTCGTCCTCCGGGGGTGGATTGGCTGACGAGGATCGTGCGCGTCAGCCCCATCTATTCGGAGGCGTGCGGGGGCTGTTCTTCTTGCGCTCGCGCCCTGGAAGGGAGGGGCGTGGGGGATAGCGGCATTCATCTCGGTGTCGGTGCTCTCTTCGCCGGTATCTTGTTTCGGGCGTGGCAGAACAAGTACAAGCAGGAAAGTTACCGGCATGCTACTCAATCTGAATCGCTGAAGGTTCGGGAATACCTGGCGAGCCTGAACATGATGAATATGCTTCCCAGGAGCGCGATAGTCATGGAGGGTAAGCGTGAGCGGGAGAAGCATCTGCATGCCGCCCGTCAGGCTATGCTTGAGTTTGCTCGTCATGCACTTCCTTCCAGCGACAATGTCCGTGTCAACCTGTTTACCGTCAGTGATTCGGAGAGATTCTGTCTTGAGGCTCCGAGGTGGGGTGTGGCGGGAAGCTCCTCTAAGGTCTCTGATCGGATTTTTTCGATGAAGGATGAGAGCTTGAAAAGGTAGTGGCGGGTGAAGGGAAGCTAGAGGAGGACGTAAAGCAGGCTCCCCGGGAAATACTCCTATGGATCGTTCGCCACCGTCCCGGTGTTTGCGGGGGAGAGGCTGTACGGCTTGTGGACCGCTGATTCTAGAGATGGTTACGGCCTCGCAGAGGTGGATCTTCAGATCCTGATAAGCATAGTGTCTGGTATGGCCACCGCCTTTGCGGTGGAGGCGGAAACGAAGTTTATCGACATGAATTCGAGGCCAGCCCTGAGCTGTACTTCCGCCAGTACCCCAAGCCGCGCTTCGGTTTCCAGCCCTCGTCTAAACGCTCGGCTAAGTATCGCAAGAATCCTTAGGGCTCCTTCCCCGCGCTGGGATAACCCCTCCTGCCTCGGGTAGGCTGGTGGGCTGTGACTGAAGCGCAGCAGAACCATCTTCCCCGCCCCGTCCTCGTCGTCGATTTTGGTGCTCAGTACGCCCAGCTCATCGCTCGGCGTGTGCGTGAGGCCCGCATGTACTCCGAGGTGGTGCCGCATACGATCACGGCCCGGGAGGTGCGCGCGAAGAATCCCGCCGCCCTGGTGCTCTCCGGGGGCCCCTCCTCGGTCTACGCGGAGGGCGCGCCCTCCCTGGATCCGAAGATCTTTGAGCTAGGCCTGCCGGTGTTTGGCATCTGCTACGGCTTCCAGTTGATGACCAACGCCCTGGGCGGCGAGGTGGCCGCCACCGGGCAGCGGGAGTACGGCCGCACGGACATGGAGGTATCCGGCGGCCGCCTGCACCGCGATTTCGAGACCACGCACACGGTGTGGATGAGCCACGGCGATTCGGTCTCCCGCGCGCCGGAGGGCTTCGAGGTCACCGCCACCACGGCAGGTGCCCCGGTGGCGGCCTTCGAGTGTCCGGATAAGCGCATGGCCGGCGTGCAGTATCACCCGGAGGTGCTGCATTCCCCGCACGGCCAGGAGGTGCTTACTCGCTTTCTCACCGAGATCGCGGGCCTGCCGCAGAATTGGACCCCGGAGAACATCGCGGAACAGCTGATCGAGGCCGTGCGCGAGCAGGTGGGGCCGGAGGGGCGCGCGATCTGTGGCCTGTCCGGCGGTGTGGATTCCGCGGTGGCTGCGGCCCTGGTGCAGCGCGCCATTGGGGATCGCCTCACCTGCATCTTTGTCGATCACGGCCTGCTGCGCCAGGGCGAGCGGGAGCAGGTGGAGCAGGACTTCGTGGCCTCTACTGGCGCGCGCCTGGTCACCATGGACGAACGCGCGGCCTTCCTGGACAAACTGGCGGGGGTGAGCGAGCCGGAGGCCAAGCGTAAGGCCATCGGCGCGGAGTTTATCCGCTCCTTCGAGCGCGCCGTGGCTGGGGTGTTGGAGGGCCAGGAGGTGGACTTTCTCGTGCAGGGCACCCTGTACCCGGACGTGGTGGAGTCCGGGGGCGGTGCGGGTACCGCCAACATCAAGAGCCACCACAACGTCGGCGGGTTGCCCGATGACGTGGAGTTCACCCTGGTGGAGCCGCTGCGGTTGCTCTTTAAAGACGAGGTGCGCGCGGTGGGCCGGGAGTTGGGCCTGCCGGAGGAGATCGTCAGCCGGCAGCCCTTCCCCGGCCCGGGACTGGGTATTCGCATCATCGGCGAGGTCACCCAGGAGCGCCTGGACATCCTGCGCGCCGCGGACGCGATCGTGCGCGAGGAGTTGACCCGGGCGGGCTTGGACGGGCAGATCTGGCAGTGCCCGGTGGTGCTGCTTGCGGATGTCCGCTCGGTGGGCGTGCAGGGCGACGGCCGCACCTACGGGCACCCCATCGTCTTGCGCCCGGTGTCCTCCGAGGACGCCATGACTGCCGATTGGGTGCGCATCCCCTACGAGGTGCTGGAGACGATCTCTACCAGGATCACCAACGAGGTGGCGGAGGTCAATCGCGTGGTGCTCGATGTAACCTCCAAGCCCCCGGCGACGATCGAGTGGGAGTAAGGCATGAAACTGGCGGAGGCTCTCGCGGAGCGCGCGGAGGCGCAGCGCCGCTTCTTCCAGCTCAAGGAGCGCCTGAGCCTCGTGGCGCGGGTGCAGGAGGGCGAGGAGCCGGACGAGGATCCGACGGAGCTGCTGGCGGAGGCCGAACAGCTCCTGGCGCGTCTCACCTGGCTCATTCGCAGAATTAATGCCACCAATACGGTCACGGCCTTCGACGAGGAGCATACGCTGACCGACGCCATCGCCAGACGCGATGCCGCCCGGGTGCGCCGCGAGCTGTACGCGGATTTGGCCCAGGCCGCCAGCGCCCGGCAGGATCGCTACTCGCGCAGCGAGATCCGCTACGTGGCCAGTATGAACGTGGCGCAGCTGCGGGTGAAGATGGACGAGGCCGCCAAGGAGTACCGGCAATGGGACACCGCGATTCAGCAGCTGAACTGGAGCACTGATTTAAGAGAGCGCTAAGACCAGAAGCAGGTAGCTCATTTCCGGGACGTCAGCGAGTACGAGGCTGATGACCGCGCAGCCGATCATCGCGGTGTCTCTCTTAAGACAAACCCTGGGGCACACGGGAGGCCGGCCCACGCCGGATGCATGGATCAGGCCCACCACGGTGCACACGGGTATGGCGCATGGAGAATCGAGTATCACCGGGTACTGGGGCGTTTCCAGTGGGAATGAGCGAGGGCGGGTTCAGGGGATCTTCTGGCGGTAGTGTGGGGTGCATGTGCGTATCGTTGCAGGAAACCGAGGAAATGGCGGCCGTGGTGGCGTGGCTGGAGAGCCAGGAGGCGGCCCCGGTGGAGCTCTCGCTCGCCTTTGCGGAGCTGGGTCTTGAGGATCTGCACGGAAATTATACCGACGCCGCCCTGCCCCACGGGGACGCCTTTTTGTTGGCGGCCGGGCTGGCCGCCGTGGTAGCCCGGGCCAAGAAGAACGCCGGTGCGGTGGAGCTACAGCAATGGGGAGGACGCGGGACGAGAGAGCTGCGCAGCGACGTGCCCCGGATCGTCCAGCTCGCCACGGCCATGAAGTATTTTGCCCTCGATCCCGAGGAGCATCGGGTGGCCCGGCGCTTTGACGAGGACGCCCTGGCCGGGCTAGCCGATCAGGCCGAGACCCTGCGCGGGCAGCTGGATTAGCGGATGCGTGCCTTCTCGGTCGAGCCGTGGCGGGCGGTGGCATTCTCCCTCGTGTTTAGCGTCATCGTGGTGGTGCAGGGCTCGATGTCGTGGGGGTGGTGGCTGCCCGTGGCGGCGGGCAACGCGGCGCTTTTTTATGTAGGACATGCGCTTTATGTGTGGGCGAATAACAAAATCCGCGGGATCGTCGAGGAGTCATAGCCGGGTGGTGCGCAGAAGCGAGGTTTTCCCCACCCCACGAGGACCCATAAAACGCGGGTGCGACCTTCTCAGCGAGGGCAGGCCGCCGTCATGGTGAGGAGTCGCCGGATGGCGGTGACGTGCTTGTCCCTTCCGAATACCTCGTGAGCCACCGTACCGGGCGTGTATGGGCTGGGCTGCATACATCGCCCACTAACGAGGGCTGACGTGGACGTAGGCGAGGGCCCGGGAGCCGTCTACGTGTGGAAACGTCAGATGAAGCCAGCCGGTTGTTGCGAGGAAGACAAGTGCGCTGACCCAGGGCGGAGCCGGGGCCAGCAGGGGAGCAAGCATGATCGCCAACCAGAGCGCAAACAGTGGTAGGAACTGCCAGACCTGGGGCCGCCACGGTGCGCGGTGTTCGCGGCGGTATTCTCGCATGCGGCGGCGGTAGGGGTGGATCAGCGGCAGGCTGAGGCTGATAAGCAGGAACAGGAGCACCAGCGGCACCTGGATCGCCCGGGGAAGGTCGGTGCTGAGTACCGCCACGGCGGCCCCGCCGAGGACGGAGCTGCTCAGCCGCACCACCGGGGGAGTGGGAATGGGCGTCACGTGCGCGCGCATGGTGGCGTAGGTATTCATGGGCATCGTCTAGGGAACGAGGTCGATGACCAGGCGGGTGGGTTCGTCGAGCACCTGCACGGAATAGGGCACCTTCTTGTTCAGTCCGATGATGAATTGGGAGCGCCCCTCGAAGGTTCCCGCGCTGATGACGTCGGTGATGTTCCCGCTATCGGATGGGGTGATCCGGTTGAGATGGGGGTCCTCGATGCCGAGGTCGAAAGGGTAGACGGTGCCGTCGATGTTTACGGTCAGGGCGGTGGCCCCGTGATATTCGATGGGGCTACCGGAGGCCTGCTGAGAGGGGTGATCGGTGTAATCTGCGTACCAGCCGGGGTGCCCCTGGCCCTTCATCTCAAAGACCACCCGGTCGAAGCCCTCGTGCGCGCCGATGCGCATCTCCGTGACCACCAGCTCGGAGGGTTCCCCGGGGCGCATAGTCTTCATGGCGATGTCGGCGTTGCCCAGCGGGGTCAGGCCGGCGCCGTTTTTATCGGAGGTCGTGGCGCCGTCGGCCTGCGTGCTCCGCGAGGCCGGGGTGGCGCTGCCGGGTGGCTCCGGCGACGCGGCCTCGTTGTCCGTGCCGCAGGACGCGAGCAGTAGGGCGCTCGCGACGAGCGCCGCGGCCATGGCGTGGCGGCCTGGGGAGCGGGGGGCGTCGATAAGCACTGACATACCGCTACCGTATATCGTGGGGGCAACCTTGTGAAATGTATATGGCACGGTGAGGCGTACAGATATCTCGATGCATTACCGGAAAAGCCGCTAGGATAGCGGCCTATGGTTACCACGCCTGCGCAGGACACCCCGCTGTGCTCCGACGCGCTCCGGGGTCCGTTGGCGGGTTCGGCCAAGAAGGGCGAGGTCTACGTGCTCTTTGAATGGCCCGGTGGGTGGTCGCGCGACGTGCTCGACGGCGGAACCTTTGGCCCCGATCTCAGCGCCCGATTGAAAAAGATGCTCAAAGGCACTGCCAGCCTTCAGCTCATCCGCAGGCCCGGTCGCGCCGGCCGCGAGGTGGGCAGCAAGCACCGCTGCTACCTGGTGTGGGTGCGCGAGGCACGGATGGAGCTGCTGCTTATCGACGCCCCCGAGGATCTTCTGGGCCTCGATCTCACCGGGCCGGGCCGCAACGGCGGCCGCCTCGTGGATACGCCCCTGGTGTTGGTGTGTACGCACGGCCGTCGCGATCGGTGCTGCGCGATCAAAGGCCGCCCCCTGGCCGCCCAATTGCAGGAGCACTGCCCGAACTCCGTGGTCTGGGAGACCTCGCATACCAAGGGGCACCGCTTTGCCCCCGCGATGCTGCTCATGCCCTGGGCCTATTCCTTCGGGCATCTCAACCCCGAGGCCGCTGGCGAGATGGTTGAGCGAGCTCTGACCGGACGGTATTTTTACCCCGGTAATCGTGGCACCGGCCTCTATGGGCCGCGCGGCCAGGTGGCGGAGCTGCACGTGGCGCGTGGCCTGCTCGCCGTCGGGGAGGATCTGCGTTACGGCGATCTGACTGCGGATGACGCCCCGGAGGGTGCCGTGGTTGTGCGACACCGCGACGGGCGCTCCTGGCGGGTGGCGCTGCACCGCCGCGAGGTGGAGGGCGTGGTGGCTTCCTGCGGCGGTGCGCCCAAGACGACCAGCGTGTGGGTGGCGGATTAGTCCTCGTCGAGGAATCGGCTCAGGTCGATGTGCTGGTCTGCGGCGTCGCGCACCTCGGGGGCGTGGGTGGCAATCACCACCGTGGCTCCTTGGTTGGCGAGGTCGCGTAATTGTTCCACCACGTTGTGTCCGTTGTGGGGATCGAGCGCGCCCGTGGGCTCGTCGGCCAGGATGATCTCCGGTTGGCGGGCTAGGATGCGTGCCAGGGCCACGCGCTGTTGTTCGCCGCCGGAGAGTTCGTGCACCACGCGCTTGTGGTATCCGCTTAATCCCACGGTTTCTAGCGCGGAATCTATGCGTTCTTTTTGCTGCTTATTTGTTGTGGCAAGGCGGATATTGTATTCCGCTGATTTGTCTGGGATGAGGGCGTAGTCCTGGAATAAAAACCCCAGGTTGTTCTTGCGGAACGCGCGTCGCTTGCCGCTGGATAATTTCTGGATGTTCTTGCCTGCTGCCATAATCGTGCCGGAATCGGCGGTATCGAGGGTGCCGATGCAATTGAGCAGGGTGGATTTACCGCTGCCGGATGGTCCGGTGAGTGCGGTGATGCTGCCTTGGGGGCAGGTAAACTCCACCCCGCGCCACAGGGTGCGTGGGCCGAAGGTTTTGGTCAGGCCGGAGACGGTGATGGTGTGATTCATGATGGTTCTCCTTAGCGCGCGGGGGTGTGGGAGTACATGCGGCCGAAGCGGGCGGACATGAAAAGGCAGGTGGCGGCCCACAGCAGGGAGATGCTGAGGGTGGTGGCCACGAGTTCTGGGGTGATGGCCATGGTGCGCAGTATTTCTCTGGGTATGGCGGTGAGCGCGGCTTCTTTGTAGGCGTGGTGGCGGTGCAGTAACCATGCCACGGGAATGAGTAGGAATACCGCCTCGATGAGTAGCAGGCCTGCGCGTGCCCGCCAGGGGGAGCGTCCCATGAGGTCGGTGACGATGAGGCGCTGTCGGTGCCGGGTCTGATACACGGCGGCGGAACCGATCACGTAGGCGGTGACCACGAGGATGAGGATTGCCAGGTTGATGGGATTGGAAGCGGAATTGGTTCTGTGCTTTGGTATGTGCTTCCTCCCAATGCGATAGCGCGGTGAAATGTCCGCCGATGTAGGGGCCGGCCGAGGGATCGGCAATGAGTTTCTGCATGGCCTCACTGTTGGCGGCGAATAGTCGTAACTGCGTGGCGGGGGCAACGAGGTTGAGATCTGCCAGTGTTTCTAAGCTGCGGGGGAGTACTATGATGGGAATTTTGCTCACTGTGGCCTCGGGGGTGGTGAAGCCAAAGGAGGTGGCGTAGGTGAATATTTTGGTATCGCCGGGAATGGGTTTTTCTATGATGTTTGGCGCCGGAATTCCTGCATAATCGGCTTCGAAAAGTATCTTTTGGTGGGCGCGGTCGATGTGCTCGGGTGGGGTGCCTTCTGGGATCAGGATGAGCGCCTCGCCGGGTTGGGCTCTCTCGCTGGCGGGGAGGGAGAGTTCTTGCTCGGCAAAGAGGGTATTGGTGAGAAATAATTCCGGGTTGGCGGTGTTATCTAATTGAACATCGGCGAGCAGGATTTCGTTTCTTTCGTCGGCGGCGCGCAGGGCGGGTGCGATGTCTCCATGCATGTCCCCCGTGCGCGTGGAAATATAGAATGCCTCCGCCTCGCCATGCGCACGCCAGACCTCGCGCTGCGTTTTCTGATGATCCATTTCTAGGGCTGCGGCTACCACCTGACTCACCGTGCTGATGGTCACGAGGAGGGCGCACAAGCGCAGAGCATAGGTGCCGATGGTCACGGGTGCACCGGGAATCTTGCCGCCTAGTGCGGGAATGAGGGAAACCAGATGGAGGATGCCCACCGCAACGAGGAGGCTAAGGAAGAACACGATGCCGCCGAGTAAGCCGAGTGCCGCGAAGCATTGCAGGTATAGTCCCACCGCGCGGAGCCCGTTATAAAAGTAGAGGGCCAGGGCGCTGAGCGCCGCGCTAGCGAACAGGGAGACGAGGGCCGTGGGCAGGAGGTCGCGCAGGTCACGGCCGATGATGTTCCAGAATCCTTGGCCGTGGATGCGTCGAATGGCGTAATCGCGTGCCCGTAGGAGAACCCCGCTCAGGGTCAGGGTGGCGACGAGGAACAACATGGCCGTGACGGTGACGATGACGGGATCGGTAAGAAAGTAGTACCACTCGAGCTTGAGGGAGCTTGCTGTAAAACCCAGGCTTTCCACGTGCTGTTGGAGATCGCGCACCTCTGCTTTATCGCCAGAGACGTGGTACAGGCCACCTGCGTCTGTCAGCGGTGCCTCGGATAGGGGGCTTACGGAGACGGTTACCGAGGGGTCAAATCCCGAGTATCCGGTGCGTAACCACGTGCTCATGGTGGAGGAATCCTCCCCGGCTGCCACGTAGAGATGATGGGTGGTGCCTGCGGCGGTGGTCTCGAAGTGCTCCAGGCCCACGGTGATGCGGCGATCTTCGGCATAGTGCACCAGTTCGTCGCGGAGCTCGGTGGGGGAGGTCTCTCCGGAGGACTCCATGATCAGGAATCCTTGCCTACCGGTGGAACCGAGATCGCTGTCGAGCAGATGGGCGAGGGGAAAGGCGACAAGAAAGCTTAAAAGAATAAGAACGGCGGCGGACACGTGCAATAAGCGCTGCATGGGCGGGTCTCCTAGGGAGGCGCCCCGCCCGAAGCATAAGAGGCGGCGGGTGGGGCGTGGGGGCGGGGATTAGCAGAAGCGGTAGTAGGATTTATCCACTGCATAACTTCTCTTGGGTGCGGAGGCCTTTGCCCACAGGTTGGGGTCCTGGCACCCACTATCGGCGGTGAAGGTTCCCACGGCGGTAGAACCGTGCTTGGTTGTGGGGTGATAATAGTTGGAATAGACGTGGGTGCTGTTGATGCCATAGCTCCAGGTGCCACCATCGACGTTGACCTGGATTGCCAGCGCGGCGGCCGCGCCGCCTGCGACCAGCGCGCCGGACAGTGCGGTGGCGGCCAGGCTGCGGGAGAGTTTCTTACTGAATGACATGGAGTACCTCCTTGTTTCAATATGAGGGAAGGAACATTTTGTTCCTGTCCTGGACCGTAGTCTTGCCTAACTCTTCTATCTAGAGGTATCTCCAACTTTTTATGGAGCAAGGGTAAAAAATACCCCTACCGCGGGGAATCTCTCCCAAGCTGCGGTGGGGGTGGTGTCGAGTAGCCGGAGGGGGTTAGCGCCTCATGATCTTCTTTGATAGCCAGTTGCCGAGGAACTGCGCGAGCTGCACCAGGATGACGATGACGATCACGGCCACGTACATCGTTTCCTTATCGAAGGCCCGGTAGCCGTAGACGATGGCGAAGTCCGCGAGGCCGCCGCCGCCGATGTAGCCCACCATCGCGGACATGTCCACGATGGCGATGAAGATGAAGGTGTAGCCCAGCACCAGCGGCCCCAGGGCCTCCGGGATGATCACCGAGGTGATGATCTTCCAGGGGCTGGCGCCCATCGCCCGGGCGGCCTCGATCACGCCGGGGTCGATGGCCACGAGGTTTTGCTCCACGATGCGCGCCACGGTGAAGGTGGCGGCGATGACCATGACGAAGATGCCGGCGTCGCGCCCCACGGAGGTGCCCATCGCGGCCACGGTGAGGGGCTGGAGGGCGGCGATGAGGATGATGAAGGGGATGGGGCGGATGAAGTTCACCAACACGTTGAGCACGGTGTACACCACGGGGTTTTTCAGGATGCCGCCGGAACGGGTGGTGTAGAGCAGCACACCCACGGCCAGGCCGAGGAGCCCGGAGAGCAGCATGGTCACCGAGACCATGATGAGGGTATCGGCGATGGCGTCGCGGAAGGTATCGCCCAGGCGATCCCAGTCTGCGGCGAGAACGGTGGTGGTCATCGGGTGATCTCCTGGATGGTGGTGGTCTGCGCCAAGGTCTCGCGGAAGGCCTCTACCGCGTCCTGCGGCCCGTCGAGCCGAACGGTCATCTTGCCGAAGCTGTGTTGCTGGAGGGTAGTGACGCCGCCGTGGACGATGGCGATGTGCACCCCGGCGCTGCGAGCGGCGGCCGCCGCGGCGAAGAAGCCGGATTCCTCGGTGAGCTCGATGGTAAACAGGCGGCCCTCGTGGGCCAGCAGATCCTCGGTCTCCACGTTGTCCGGGGTGTTGCGCAGCGACGTCGCCACGAAGCGCCCGGCCACCGCCGTGCGGGGGTGGGAAAAGACCTCGTAGACGCTGCCGTACTCCACTACGCGGCCGCGTTCCATCACGGCCACCTTGTCCGCGATGGCGCGCACCACCTCCATCTCGTGCGTGATGACCACGATGGTGATGCCCAGCTCCTTGTTCACCCGGCGCAGCAGGTCGAGGACGTCGTGGGTGGTCTCCGGGTCCAGGGCGGAGGTGGCCTCGTCGGCCAGCAGCAGGGAGGGGTTGGTGGCCAGGGCACGGGCGATGCCCACGCGCTGCTTCTGGCCGCCGGAGAGCTGCTCGGGGTAGTTCTGGCCCTTATCGTCCAGGCCAACGAAGCTCAGTAGCTCCGCCACGCGGCGCTGGCGCTCGTCCTTGGGTACCCCGGCCAGCTTGAGTGGGTATTCGATGTTGCCCGCCGCGGTGCGCGAGGTAAACAGGTTGAACTGCTGGAAGATCATGCCGATCTTGCTGCGCACGCCGCGCAGCTCGCGCTCGGACATGCCCACCACGTCGGTGCCATCGAGCAACAGTTGCCCGGAGGTGGCCTGATCCAGGCCGTTGATCAGGCGTACCAGGGTGGACTTGCCTGCCCCGGAGTAACCGATCACGCCGAGGATCTCCCCCGGCTCCACGGTGAGGGTGACGTTATCCACGGCTGTGGTCTCAGAGGCCTGGTGGCGGGCCTTGGCGGGGAATACCTTGGTGGTATTGCGGAACTCGATCCGGGTTCCGGTGCCGGTAGCGGCGGAACTAGCAGCCATAAGGAGTGATACCTTTATTTCTTCCTCGATCTCGGGCCGGGGTCGCCTACTTGGCGGCGCGCAGGTCCTTTTCCAGGTTGTCCAGGATGCCCTGAAGCTCCTCGGCGGGGCGCTCCACGGACACGGAGGTGCCCTTGGAGTCCTCGGCCACGGCGGCCTGCACTTCCGGATCGTGCCAGATCTCCACCAGCTTAGCGATGTCCTCGTTGTCCTTGTCCTCCGCCTTGGTGACAAAGACGTTGATGTAGGGCTCGGCCAGCTTGTTGGTGGGATCATCCTGGTAGACGGAGCTATTGGGGTCGATGCCCGCGCGATCCAGGAAGTTATTGTTGATGATAGAGGGGCGGCCCTCGCCGTAGGTCACGGCGGTCTGGGCGGCGTCCACGGTGGTGACGCTGACCTTGGAGGCGGCCTCGTTGATGTCCGCCGGGGTGGGATCGAGCAGATCCTTGGACTTCAGGGTGAGCAGCCCGGCCTGCACCAGAACGTTGATGGCGCGGCCCTGGTTCACGGTGTCATTGGGGATGACGATGGTCTGCCCCTCGATCCCCTCCAGGGAGGAGTGGTCCTTCCAGAAGAGCGCCAGCGGCACGATCTCGGTGGCACCGATGGGGGCGAGGTCCTGGTTGGCGCCCACGTTGTAGTTGGCCAGGAACTTCAGGTGCTGGAAGAGATTGACGTCCAGCTCGCCCTGGGCCAGGGCGTCGTTGGGGGTGTTGTAATCCCCAAACTCGGTGGTCTTGAGCTTGATGCCGGCGTCGGCGGCCTTGTTCTCAAAGACCTTCCACGCCCCGCGGGCGGAATCGGTGGTGCCGATGCGGATGGCATCGGAGCTTGAGCAGGCGGCCAGCCCGGTGGTGGCGAGCGTGGCGGCGACTCCGGCGGCGATCAGGCGGCGAAGCTTCATGGGGCGAGGTCCTTTCCTCGTATTCCTGAAATGTCTCATAGCACGATAGCAGTCGCCGTACCGCTTAGTCTATTAAGTCCAAGGCGTGCGGTCTGTCCGCCGCGCGGCAACGTTAGAGCGCATCCGGGAACCCCAGCTGCCGCCAGGCCTCAAAGACGGCGACGGCCGCCGAATTGGACAAATTCATCGAGCGCCGCGCCGGGAGCATGGGAATGCGCACCCGCCGGGTGACCCGGGGGTGGGCCATGTGCTCCTCGGGCAGGCCGGTGGGCTCGGTGCCGAAGAGGAGGGCGTCGCCCGGGCGATAGCGCACCGAGGAATGCCAGATGGACGACGCCGAGGTGAAGGCGAACACGCGCGAGTCCGGCAGCGCCGCGAGGCAGGACCCCAGATCGGGGTGGATGCGTACCTCCGCGAGGTCGTGATAATCCAGGCCCGCGCGTTTGAGGTGCTTATCGTCGAAGTTGAAGCCCAGCGGCTCCACCAGGTGCAGGTGGGCGCCGGTGTTGGCGCACAGGCGAATGGCGTTGCCGGTATTGCCGGGGATGACCGGGTTATCAAAGATGACGTGAAAGGGCGCGGGCATGGCCTTTATTCTAGGGGCAGGCATAATGGGTGCCGTGACTGCGATCAAATTGGATGGACAACTCTACCGCGCCGAGCTGCTGGCGGATCTGCGCCGCCGCGTGGCCGCCCTGCGAGAGAAGGGAATCGCCCCCGGCCTGGCCACCGTGCTGGTGGGCGAGGACCCCGGCAGCCAAAACTACGTGCGGATGAAGCACCGAGATTGCGAGGAGGTGGGCATCGCCTCCCTGCGCCGCGACCTGCCCGCCGAGACCACGCAGGAAGAGCTAGAGGCCGTGATCGACGAACTCAACGGCGATCCCGCCTGCACCGGCTACATTGTGCAGCTGCCCCTGCCTGGGCACCTCGACGAAAACGCGATCCTGGAGCGCATCGACCCCGCCAAGGATGCCGACGGCCTGCACCCGGTGAACCTGGGCAAGCTCGTCCTTGGGGAACCCGCCCCGCTGCCGTGCACCCCCCACGGCGCGATCGCGTTGCTGCGCCGCTTTGGCGTGGAACTCGATGGGGCCAAGGTGGTGGTCATCGGCCGCGGCGTGACGGTGGGCCGTCCCATCGGCCTCATGCTCACTCGCCGCTCGGAGAATGCCACCGTGACCCTGTGCCACACCGGCACCAAGGATCTGGCCGCCGAAACCCGCGCCGCGGACGTGATCATCGCCGCCGCCGGGCAGCCCCACATGCTCACCGCGGACATGATTAAACCGGGCGCGGCGCTGCTCGACGTTGGCGTCTCCCGGGTAGACGGCAAGACCACCGGCGACGTTCACCCGGACTGCTGGGAGGTGGCCGGGGCCATCTCCCCCAATCCCGGCGGGGTGGGTCCCATGACGCGCACCTTCCTCATGGCTAACATCGTGGAGCGGGCGGAACGCCTCGCCGATGCCTCCTAGCCCTTACCTCGATAATCCCCACGACGCGACCCTTGCCCCCTCGCGTCTGCCGCGCGGGGTGCAGTGCGCCATGCTCGGGGCCTTCCTGCTGGGCCTGGCGCTCAGCGCGCTCTTTGCCTTTACCGAACACTGGCGACGCGCCACCGTGACGCTGGGGGCCGCACTGCTCTGGTTGGCCCTGGTGCGGCTGCTGTGCGACTCCCGTCTGGTGGGGATCTTCGCGGTGCGCTCCCGCCGCTTCGACGTCCTCTTTGACACCCTGCTGGGCGGGGGCATGGCCTTCTTCGCGCTCTCGGTGGATTCCCTGGGCAGCTAGGCGGGCGCCCGCCCCAGGAAGTCGCGGATGATCCGGTCCATCTGGCGGGTCTCCGCGAGGAAGGCGTCGTGCCCCACGGGGGAGACGATCTTGGCCATGCCCAGCAGGTTGCCGAGGTTGCGCGAGAGATGCTCCTGCTGGTGGTAGGGATACAGGATGTCCGTGTCCACCCCCGCCACGAACGTGGGGGTGACGATGGCCGCCAGGGCCTTGTTGAGGCCGCCGCGGCCCCGGCCGATGTCATGGCGATTGAGGGCGTCGGTCAGCGTCACGTAGGAACCGGCGTCGAAGCGCCGGGCCAGCTTGTCCGCCTGGTGATCCAGGTAACTCTCCACGGCAAAGCGCTGCTGGGGGCTGCGAAACGCCCCGCACGGGTTTTCGCCCTGCTGGGCGCGGGTGCCAAAGCGCTCGTCGAGCTCCAGTTCCCCTCGGTAGGTCAGGTGCGCGATGCGCCGCGCGGTGGCCAGGCCGCCCAGCGGGGCCTCGTCGGTGTCGTAGTAGTCCCCGCCGTGCCAGCGGGGATCGTTTTCCACCGCCGCGATCTGGGCCGATTGAATCCCGATCTGCCAGGCGCTCGCCCGCGCGGACACCGCGAAGACCCCCGCCGCGCCGAGCCGCTCGGGGTAGAGGGCCGCCCACTCCAGGGTGCGCGCCCCGCCCATCGAGCCGCCGAGGATCGCGTGAACCCGCTCGATGCCCAGCGCCCGGAGAAAGAGGCGCTCCGCGCGCACCTGATCCCTGATGGAAAGGGCGGGAAAGCGCGAACCCCATCGGCCCGGCGAATCCGGGTGCGGAGAGGAAGGGCCGGTGGAGCCCTGGCAGCCGCCCAGCACGTTGGTGCTGATCACGCAGTAACGGCGGGTGTTCAGCGCGCGCTCCGGCCCCAACAGTTCCCCCCACCACTGATCCACGCGGGAATCCCCGGTGAGGGCGTGCTCCACCAGTAGGACGTTGGAGTGATCCGGCAGTGGGGTACCCCAGCGCTGGTAGGCGATCTGCGCGCCGGGGATGGCGGCCCCGGCTTCCGTGGTGAAGGTGCCGATGGGCACGGTGGTAAGGGCGCCCTCGGCCGCGAGGTGATGCATGGCGAGCCTTCCGCTAGACAACTCTGTATAGACAGCTTGGTTCGTTATCGTAGCGGAAAGCGCGGTGGGCTAGTGGTTTTTCTTTCGGTAATACACCTGGCGCCGGATGCGGGCCACCACGTCGCCCTCCTCGTCGATGAGATCCACCTCGAACCAGTGCAGGTACTTGGAACCGTCGGCGGTCTTGCGCCGGATCAGATCCAGGGTGGCGTCGTCGATGGAGATGTCCGCGCTAATCCGGCTGCGCCCCGGCTTGAGGAACTGCGCCTCCGTGCCCACGTCCCAGATGTAATAATCCGACCCCAGCCCATACAGGGAGACCAGCATGAAGAAGGGGTCGATCATCGACAACATGGTGCCGCCGAAGGCCGTGCCCACCGCGTTGCGGGTGAACCTATTGGGCTTGTAGGTGATAAGAAAGCGCGAGCCGTCCGCCGCGGCCTCCTTGACCTTGACCCCGGCGCCCAGAAACGGCGGCCACAGGTGCATGAAACGGGCGAGGGTGCGGGGTGCGAACATGCGATACGGATGCCTTTGCTATCGGTGTAAATGTGACCTGGGTCAATATACTAGCAAGATCGTCGTCGCACCCGCGCGTGACGCATGAGTACCCCTGTGGCACCACGGGGGTGTCAGAGCGCCCGGAAGCCGAGGTCGAGGTCCGCCAGGATGTCCTCGATGTGCTCGATGCCCACCGAGAGGCGAATCGTGGCCGGAGAGATGCCGGCGCGGGCCAACCCGTGCTCGTCGGACTGCGAGTGCGTGGTGGTGGCCGGGTGGGCCACCAGGGAGCGCACGTCCCCGATGTTGGCGAGGTTGGAGTGTAGGCGCAGGGCGTCGATGAAGCGCCACGCCTCGTCTTGCCCGCCGGCAATGTCGAAGGAAAGCACCGAGCCGGTGTGGGCCAGGCCCAGCTTCTCCTTGACCTGGTACCAGGGGGAATCTGGCAGGCCGGCGTAGTTCACCCTGGTCACGGCCTCCTGCGTGGCGAGATACTCGGCCACCGCGCGGGCGTTGGTGTTGTGCCGCTCCACGCGCAGGCTCAGGGTGTCCAGGCCCTGCAGCGTTACCCAGGCGTTGAAGGGGGAAAGGGTGGCGCCGGTATCGCGCAGCAGGCCCGCCCGGGCCTTGAGTCCGTAGGCGACGTCGCCCAGGTCGGCGTAGCGCAGGCCGTGGTAGGCGGGATCGGGAATGACAAAGTGGGGGAATACCGGCTGGCCGTCGCGTTCGACCGTCCAGTCGAAGGAGCCGCCATCGATCAGGATGCCGCCGATGCCGGAGCCGTTGCCGGTGTAAAACTTGGTCAGCGAGGCCACCACCACGTCCGCGCCGAGCTCCAGGGGGCGCACCACGGCGGCCGTGGCGATGGTGTTATCCACGATCAGCGGCACCCGGTGGGCGTGCGCCACCTCCGCGACAGCGGGAATGTCCAGGATGTCCGCCTGGGGGTTGGCAAAGGTCTCCCCGTAGAAGGCCTTGGTGTTCGGGCGCGCGGCGGCTGCCCAGGAGGCGGGATCGTCCGGGTCGTCCACGAAGGTGACCTCGATGCCCAGGCGGGCCAGGGTGGATTGGAAGAGGGTCTCCGTGCCGCCGTAGAGGCGCGGGGAGGTGACGATGTGATCCCCGGCGGAGGCCAGGTTGAGGATCGCGGCGGTCTCCGCCGCCTGCCCGGAGGCGAAGGCCACGGCGTGGGTGCCGCCCTCCAGGGAGGCCAGGCGGTTTTCCAGGGCCTCCGTGGTGGGGTTGGTCAGGCGCGAGTAGATGGGGCCGGCGTCTTCCAGGGCAAAGCGCTGCTTGGCGTGCTCGGCGGAGTTGAACACGTAGGAGCTGGTGAGGTGGATGGGTTGATTGCGCGAGGAGGTGTCGGAATCCACGGACTGCCCGGCGTGAATGGAGCGGGTCTCAAAGTTCCACTGGGCGGCCTGCGAATTGTCGTACTTGGTGGTCATGATCTGCCTTTCCGTGCGGGTGGGGACGTTGGCACACCACCCTAATGAACCGCTCTGTCTATGTGGAAGATTTATATTCACCAGGCCCCGCCCTGTATCTTCAAGTGCAATTCGAGGTGAAAGTTAGTCCCCTCACAGCGGGGCGTGGTCAAGGCAAAGGAGGCGCGGTGGAGGTTCTGCGCAATGAGGCCACGGGCGCTCCCGTGGGCGTGATGGGACAGCGACCCTCGGCGGCATCGAGGGTGGTCATGCTGCTCATCGCCGTGATCGCCGCCGCGGGCTGGGCGATGATCGCCCTGCACCGAGGGGAGACCATTAGCTCGGTGTGGCTGGTGGCCGCGGCCGTGGGCTCCTATATTATCGCCTATACCTTTTATTCCCGGCTGATCGCCACCAAGGTGGTGCGCCCCCGCGATGATCGCGCCACCCCCGCCGAGCGGCACGCCGACGGCAAGGACTTCGTGCCCACCGATCGCCGCGTACTCTTCGGCCACCACTTCGCCGCCATCGCGGGGGCCGGGCCGCTGGTGGGGCCGGTCATGGCCGCCCAGATGGGCTACCTGCCGTCCACCCTGTGGATCGTCCTCGGCGTGATCTTCGCCGGGGCGGTGCAGGACTACCTCGTGCTATGGGTGTCCACGCGCCGCCGGGGCCGCTCCCTGGGGCAGATGGTGCGCGACGAGATAGGCCGCGTGGGCGGGGCGGCGGGCATCGTCGCGGTAACCGCCATCATGATTATCATCATCGCGGTGCTGGCCCTGATCGTGGTCAATGCGTTGGCGCACAGCCCCTGGGGCGTGTTCTCCATCGCCATGACCATCCCGATCGCGCTATTCATGGGTCTCTACATGCGCTACCTGCGGCCCGGACGGATCGTGGAGGTCTCCGCCCTCGGCGTGGTGCTCCTCGTGGCCGCCATCGTCGCCGGCGGCTGGGTGGCCCAAACCCCCTGGGGCGCGCAATGGTTCATGCTCTCCCCCGTGGTGCTGGCCTGGTGCCTCATTGCTTACGGCGTGGTGGCCGCCCTGCTGCCGGTGTGGCTGCTGCTCGCCCCGCGCGACTACCTCTCTACCTTCATGAAGATCGGGGTGATCGCCCTGCTGGCCGTGGGCATCCTCATCGTGCGCCCCGAGGTGCAGATGCCCGCGATCACCGACTTCGCCCGCGAGGGCGGGGGCCCGGTGTTCTCCGGCTCGCTGTTCCCCTTCCTCTTCATCACTATCGCCTGCGGCGCGCTCTCCGGGTTCCACGCCCTGATCTCGTCTGGCACCACGCCCAAGCTGGTGGAAAAGGAATCCCAGATGCGCATGATTGGCTACGGCGGCATGCTCATGGAATCCTTCGTGGCGATCATGGCGCTCATTGCCGCCGTGGTGATCGACCGCCACATGTACTTCGTCATGAACGCCCCCGCCACCCTCACCGGCGGCGCGGCCGACACCGCCGCCACCTGGGTGAACTCCCTCGGCCTGCCCGGGTCAGACCTCACCACCCAGCGGCTTACCGACGCCGCCGCGGCCGTGGGGGAGGAGACCATCATCTCGCGCACCGGCGGAGCGCCCACCCTGGCCTACGGCATGTCCGAGATCCTCACCGAGGTCTTTGGCAACGCCTCCCTCCAGGCATTCTGGTACCACTTTGCCATCATGTTCGAGGCGCTGTTCATCCTCACCACCGTGGACGCGGGCACCCGCGTGGCCCGATTCATGATGACCGACACCCTGGCCGCCGTGCCCGGCCTGCGCCGCTTCCGAGATCCCTCCTGGACCCCCGGCAGCTGGATCGCCACCTTCCTGGTGTGTGGGCTGTGGGGTGCCATCCTGCTCATGGGGGTCAGCGACCCCCTCGGCGGCATCAACGTCCTCTTCCCGCTCTTTGGCATCGCCAACCAGCTGCTCGCCGCCATCGCGCTCTCCCTGGTGCTCGTGGTGGTGGTGAAGAAGGGCCTGTATCGGTGGGTCTGGATTCCCGGCCTGCCCCTGGCCTGGGACCTGGTGGTGACCATGACGGCCTCCTGGCACAAGATCTTCTCCGCCGACCCCACCATCGGCTACTGGGCGCAGCACCGCCGCTTCCGCGACGCCCTGGATCAGGGCCTGGAGGCCTTCGACAGCGCCTCCTCCCGCGAGGCGATGGCGGCCGTGGTGCGCAACACCGCCGTGCAGGGCGTGCTCTCCATCGTGTTCGTGGTGCTGGTGCTCGTGGTGGTCGCCGCCGCCGTGGCCGCCTGCGCGCGGGCGATCCGGGTGCGGGCCGCCGGTGGGCAGCCGCAGACCAGCGAGGAGCCCTTTGCACCCTCCAATCTGTTCGCCCCCGCCGGGCTCGTGGCCACCAGGGCGGAGAAGGAGATCGAAAAGGAGCTGCTGCGCGCGTGAGGGGCCTGCTGAAGAAAGCGTACTGGTACGTGGCGGAAATACTGGGGGAGAACGCCTACCGGCACTACGTGGAGCACCTGCGCGCCCACCACCCCGAGGCCTCGGTGCCCACCGAGCGGGAGTTCTGGCGGGCCACCTGGGCGGAGCAGGGGGCCAACCCGGGGGTAAGGTGTTGCTAGGGGGTGCCCGGGGGTATGTACATTGTCGATACGCACGTTATCCCGTACGCTTCGGTGGTATGGCAAGTACCACATCCACCGCTGCCCGCGCTAACTTGTATCGCTTGATTGATAAGGTAAACGAGCATTCAGATCCACTTCTCATCACGGGACAGCGCCACAACGCGGTACTGGTGGGCGAAGAGGACTGGCGGGCTATTCAAGAGACCTTGTACCTGACATCCATTCCTGGCATGGTGGAATCCCTGCGTGAGGCTGAGGCTGAAGGCGTTCAGGGGGGTTCCACGGAGCTGGAATGGTAGGCCCGGAATGGCGGATTGTGTATTCAAAGCGTGCGCAAAAGGACGCGCGAAACCTTTCCGCTGCGGGGTTAAAATCTAAAGCGCAGGCTCTGCTTCGCCTTTTAGAGCGTGATCCGCTGGCCACTCCTCCGCCTTGTGAGAAGCTGGTGGGTAATCTCACCGGATACTTCTCCCGCAGGATCAACATTCAGCACCGGCTGGTTTATAAGATCCTTGAGGAGGAGAAAACCGTGCTGGTGCTGCGCATGTGGAGCCACTACGAATGATGTGTAAAGGGAGGGTATCCGCTTGGGGTCCCTCCCCTGCCGGGAGAGGGAAACTATCTACCCCTTAATCCCATCAATGATCTCGTTGAACGCCGCCGAGGGGCGCATGATGGCGGTGGTCTTGGCCTCGTCGGGCCAATAGTAGCCGCCGAGGTCGGCGGGCTGGCCCTGGGCGGCGATCAGCTCGGCGTCGATCTCCTCGGCCTTCTCGGCCAGGGCCTTCGCCACCGGGCCAAAGACCTCGGCCAGGGCGGCGTCCTCGGTCTGCTCGGCCAGGGCCTGCGCCCAGTAGAGGGAGAGCCAGAAGTGGGAGCCGCGGTCGTCGATCTCGCCCACCTTGCGGGAGGGGGACTTGCCCTCGTCGAGTAGGGTCTCGGTGGCGGAGTCCAGCGCGGCGGCCAGCACGGCGGCGCGGTTGTTCTCGTCCTCGCCCTGGGCCACGTGGCGCAGGGACTCGGCCAGCGCCAGGTATTCGCCCAGGGAGTCCCAGCGCAGGTGGTTCTCCTCCTGCACCTGCTGGACGTGCTTGGGCGCGGAGCCGCCCGCGCCGGTCTCAAAGAGCCCGCCGCCGGCCATGAGCGGGACGATGGAGAGCATCTTGGCGGAGGTGCCCAGCTCCAGGATGGGGAAGAGGTCGGTGTTGTAGTCGCGCAGCACGTTGCCGGTCACCGAGATGGTGTCCTCTCCCCGGCGCAGGCGCTCCACGCTGAGCTTGGTGGCCTCCACGGGGGAGAGGATGCGGATGTCCAGGCCCTCGGTGTCGTGCTCCTTGAGGTACTTCTGCACCAGGTCGGTGAGGTTGCGGTCGTGGGCGCGCTCCGGGTCGAGCCAGAAGACAGCGGGCGTCTCGGAGAGGCGGGCGCGGGTGACGGCCAGCTTCACCCAGTCGCGGATGGGGGCGTCCTTGGTCTGGCAGGCGCGCCAGATGTCCTCGGCCTCCACCTCGTGAGAGATCAGCACCTCACCGGCGGCGTTGCGCACCTCCACCCGGCCGTCGGCGGGGATCTTGAAGGTCTTGTTGTGGGAGCCGTACTCCTCGGCCTTCTGGGCCATGAGGCCCACGTTGGGCACGGTGCCCATCGTGGTGGGGTCGAAGGCGCCGTGGGCCTTGCAGTCCTCGATCACGGCCTGGTACACCCCGGCGTAGGAGGAGTCGGGGATCACGGCCAGGGTGTCCTGCTCCTGGTCGTCCTTGTTCCACATGTGCCCGGAGGTGCGGATCATGGCGGGCATGGAGGCGTCGATGATGACGTCGGAGGGCACGTGCAGGTTGGTGATGCCCTTGTGGGAGTTCACCATCGCCAGGTCGGGGCCCTCGGCCAGGGCCTTGTCAAAGGCCGCGCGGATCTCCGCGCCGCCCTCCAGGGACTCCAGGCCGGTGAAGATGGCGGCCAGGCCGTTCTCGCCGTTGAGCCCGGCCTCCTCCAGGGCCTCGCCGTACTGGTCAAAGACGTCCTTGAAGTAGGCGCGCACCACGTGGCCGAAGATGATGGGGTCGGAGACCTTCATCATGGTGGCCTTGAGGTGCGCGGAGAACAGCATCCCTTCCTCCTTGGCGCGGGTCACCTGGGCGGCGAGGAACTCGTCGAGGGCCTTGGCGGAAAGCACCGTGCCGTCGATGACCTCCCCGGAAAGCACCGGCAGGGCCTTCTTCAGGGTGATCTCGTGGCCGTCGCTGCCCACGTGCACGATGGAGAGGGTGTCCTCGGCGGGCATGATGACGGACTTCTCGTTATGGCGGAAGTCGTGAGCGCTCATGGTGGCCACGGCGGTCTTGGAGTCCTTGCTCCACGCGCCCATCGAATGCGGACGCTTGCGGGCGAAGTTCTTGACGGCCTTGGGCGCGCGGCGATCGGAGTTGCCCTCGCGCAGCACGGGATTGACGGCGGAGCCCTTCACGGCGTCGTACCGGGCGCGCACCTCGCGCTCCTGCTCGGAGGAGGGATCCTCGGGATAATCTGGTACGTCAAAGCCCGCGGCCTGGAGCTCCGCGATGGCGCGCTTGAGCTGCGGTAGGGAGGCGGAAATATTGGGCAGCTTAATGATGTTGGCCTCGGGCGTCGTGGCAAGCTCGCCCAGCTCGGCCAGGGCGTCGTCGATGCGCTGCTCGGGGTCGAGGCGCTCCGGGAACTGCGCGAGGATGCGCCCGGCCAGGGAGATGTCCCGCGTTTCTACCTCGATCCCGGCGGTGGAGGCGAAGGCCTCCACGATGGGCTTGAGGGAGTAGGTTGCCAGCAACGGCGCCTCGTCGGTGCGGGTCCAAATGATCTTAGCCATGGTTCTCCTCGTTCTTGGATGCGTCATCTCAACGGCTATCCAGGGTACCCCTAACCAGGGCGTCGGGTGCGCTCGACCTGTGCGCGGCGTCAGTGCGGGGACGCCCCGCGCCGCCAGTAGCCCACGAAGGCCACCTGCGAGCGCGCCACCCCCGCCTTGCCCACGAGGTATCGCCGCAGGCCCCGCACCACGCCGACCTCCCCGGCGATCCGGAAGCGCTCACCGTCCCCCGTGTCCTCGGGCACCTCTTGCAATAACTATGCGCTCTCGCCTACCGAGCGGGGATCGGGCGTCGGGGCCGTGGCAGTGAAGATCCTTGAGGATCCGGGCGATGGCCGGGGCGGCGGTCTCGTCCCCGTAAAGCGCGATCGCGCTTTACCCGGGCGGAACGCGACGCCAGGGGGCGGCCTCGGCGTCACGGCGCGGGCCCTCATCGGAGTGCACGACGAAGTCCATCACCAATTCGGTGCTGCTTGTGTCGGTGGTGGGGCGCAGCGCCCGGATGGAATAGGTGCGCATGTCCCCGCGTTCCCGTTCCGGCGGGGCCAGCTAGTCCCGGTACCAGTTGCGCGACCCCGCGAGGTTGGGGAGGGGGAGAGGGGCGCCGATCTTCGCCATCCCCGACCCGGCCGGGGCGATGCGGGTGAAGTGCGGGGAGAGGCGTCGGGTGTGAAGAACCCGGGCCCGGGCCACCGCGTAGGGTTGGCGTTGTTTCTGCCGGAGGGCCACGGCCTTGGCTCCTTTCCTGGGCTGAGGTAGACCACCCTCACCGAGGGTGCCGCGTGGCGGCCGGATGTATTGGCCATCATCCGTTCGGTGTCTATTGTGGTGCGCATGACGCTGACCGTTACCTCCGTGAATGTCAATGGCGTGCGCGCCGCCACCAAGAAACGCAGCGAGGACAACCTCGGCATGAACGCCTGGCTGGAGGGCAGCCGGCCGGATGTGGTGCTGATGCAGGAGGTGCGCGCGAGTATCGAGCAGACCGAGGCGGCCCTGGCCCCGGTGATGGAGGCCGGCTGGCACTACGTGGGTGCCCCGGCGGTGGCCAAGGGGCGCGCGGGGGTGGGCATCCTCAGCCGTACCCCGCTGCACGAGGTCTCCGTGGGGTTCGGTTCCTTCGCGGATTCCGGCCGGTGGATTGAGGCCACGGTGGAGGCGGAGTTCGGCCCGGTGCGCGTGGCCTCCCTCTACCTTCCCTCCGGCTCCGAGGGCACGGAGAAGCAGGACGAGAAGTACTGCTTCTTCGATGAATTCGAGGAGATCCTGGCCCAGCGCGCGCGGGAATACCCGAACATGGTCATCGGCGGGGATTGGAACGTCTGCCACCGCCGCGAGGATCTGAAGAACTGGAAGGGCAACATGAAAAAGTCCGGCTTCCTCCCGGACGAGCGGGCCTTCATGGACTCCGTGTTTGGCACCTTCCCGGATGATTCCACCCAGGTGGAGGCCGGGATCGGGGAGTACATGGGCGCGGTGGACTACTCGGGCGGCCCGGCCCGCGCGGCGGCGAGCGATCCGCAGTGGTTTGACGTCCATCGCCGCCTCAACCCGGAGGGGCCGGGGCCGTACACCTGGTGGACGTACCGAGGCCAGGCCTTTAATAACGACGCCGGGTGGCGCATCGACTATCAGGCGGCCACGGCCGCCATGATGCAGCGTGCCCAGCGCACCTGGGTGGACAAGGCGGAGGCGGTGGAGCTTCGCTGGTCTGATCATTCGCCGCTCAACGTCGTGTACGCATAATGCTGCTCTCCGTCTTATACGTGGTAGGCATCACCGCGGAGTCCGTCACCGCCGCCCTGTCCGCGGGCCGTCAAAAAATGGACATCTTTGGGGTGGTGATGGTGGCCTGCATGACGGCGCTGGGCGGGGGAGCGGTACGCGACGTGCTGCTCAATAACTATCCCCTGACCTGGGTGGCCCATCCCGTCTACCTCATCATCGTGATCGTCGCGGCGCTGGTGACCATCTCCCTGTCTTTTCTCATGCATTATTTTCGGGTGCTCTTTCTCGTGCTCGATGCGGTGGGGTTGGCCACCTTCTCCGTGTTGGGTACCAGGATCGCCCTGGAATTGGGCCACGGCTTCGTCATCGCCACGGTGGCCTCCGTGGTCACGGGCGTGGCCGGGGGTGTGTTGCGCGATCTCATGTCCGACCGCATGCCCCTGGTCTTTGCCAAGGAGCTGTATGCCTCGATCTCGGTGCTGGTGACCATCACCTACATGGGCCTGCTGGCCTTGAGCGTGCCCGAGCACGCGGTGGTTATCGCGGCACTCGTGGTGGGGTTCGGCTCGCGGTGCCTGGCTATCTACTACGACAAGGGGCTGCCCGTGTTCGAGTACCTGGGCCGCGATCAGCCCATTGACCCGCGCGTGCGGCTGTCCTATCACCTGCTGCGCCGGGGGTGGCGTAGCGCGCGACGACGCTCCGGGTACGACGCCGCCCGGTACGCGCTGCTCAACAGGCAGGCCGGCCGACATCACCGCAAGCCGAAAAACGAGGATATGCAGTGGTCGCTCACCGTGGAGATGGACAATAAAAAGCGCCGCAAGCACGCCCGAGATCAGGTGCAGACCTGGCCGCCGAGGCGGAGTAGGCGCGCCACCCCCGGTAGAGAGTGACTGTGGACGTGTCTTATACTTTTCCTCGATAAGGTTCTTCCCGTTTGATTGGATCTGTATATGGTTGCGATAGTGTTATTCGTTCTCGGGCTGGCCGGGTTGATCGGCGGCTTCTTCTGGGCGGCCGCCGCCGGGCACAGCGTCGTCGCGATCCTGGCGGCCCTGGTGATCGGTGTGGGGGGCTCCCTTATCACCACGGCGTGGGCCATGATCGCCGATAAGATCAGCCCCACCTCGAAGAAGCTCTAAGAACGATAACGCTGGGCACCGGCGCGGCCGGCCTCCCCGAGACGGCAAGGGGAGGTCGGCCGCTTTTGCATTCTATCGTCGGCGCTCTGGGAATGGGGGACGAACAAGCGGATGTCTTTGTGTAATGACAGGCGTGGAAACTACCGAGAAGTGGCGGCTGTTAGCGCATCACGTGGGTGGGGTCTGCAATAGTACGCGGTGGGATGGTCTGATCAGAGCCGTGAGGAGGCAATGAACCCGTGCGCTCCGGCCTCCGGATCAGCCTCTAGACTGATAAGGCATGAGCCACGAGCACAGCGACACCCCCCAGCGCGTCCTATCCGGCATCCAGCCCACCGCCGACTCCTACCACCTGGGTAATTACCTGGGGGCGCTGAAGCAGTGGATCGACCTCCAGGACGGCTACGACGCCTTCTACTTCATCCCGGACCTCCACGCCATCACCGTGGAGCAGGACCCGATGCAGCTGCGCGCCCGCACCCTGGCCGGGGCCGCGCAGCTGCTGGCCCTGGGCATCGACCCGGACAAGTCCACGCTCTTCGTGCAGTCCCAGGTACCCGCGCACGCGGAGCTGACCTGGGTGCTCACCTGCCTCACCGGCTTCGGTGAGGCCTCGCGCATGACCCAGTTCAAGGACAAGTCCGCCAAGCGCGGGGCCGAACGCACCTCGGCGGGCCTCTTCGCCTACCCCATGCTCATGGCCGCCGACATTCTCCTCTACCGCCCGCACCTGGTGCCGGTGGGGGAGGACCAGCGCCAACACCTAGAACTAACCCGCAACCTCGCGGAGCGCTTCAACCACCGCTACGGCCCCACCTTCGTAGTGCCGGAGGGCTTCATCCCCGAGGGCTCCGCCAAGATCTACGACCTCCAGGACCCCACCGCCAAGATGTCCAAGTCCGGCGCCAACCCCAAGGGGCTGGTGAACCTCCTGGACGACCCCAAGACCTCCGCCAAACGCATCCGCTCCGCCGTGACGGATAACGACGGCGTGATCGCCTACGACCGGGAGAACAAGCCCGGCATCTCCAACCTCCTGGGCATCCAGTCCGCGCTCACCGGCACCCCCATCGCGGAGCTGGTGGCCGGCTACGAGGGCAAGGGCTACGGCGCGCTCAAGGTGGACACCGCCGAGGCGCTGGAGGCGTTTACCGCCCCGCTGCGCGCGCGCTACGAGGAGTTCATGAGCGACCGCGCCGAGCTGGAAAATATCCTGGCTCGGGGCGCGCAGCGCGCCTCCGAGGAGGCCGCCCCCCTGCTCGCGGAGGTCTACGACAAGATCGGCTTCCTGCCGCCGCGCCCCTGACACATGCGCCCCGGCGCTGCGGCATGGTTTACAGTGGCTCCGTGGGTCGCGCACGTGCTCACCCAACGCCCCAACCGCCTACGAGAGGAGCCCGCACCGTGGCCACCGTTACCAGCGCCGACAAGCGCGATACCGATGAATACGGCATCGAACGCATCCGTACCGACGAGCCGGGAATGATCGATAAGCTGCGCGCCCGGTGGGGCTGGTTCGATCACATCATGCTCATGCAGGAGCGGTATGCCATGATGGGCGGCAATCAATACTCCGCGGGCATCACGTATTTCTCCGTGCTGGCGATGTTTCCCATCCTCATGCTCAGCGTGGCGATTGCCGCCGCGGTGCTGGCGGCCAACCCCGATCAGTTGACCCGCCTGCAAGACCAGATCGCCGGGAACCTCGACGGCCAGATGGGCGACATGGTCAATGACATCCTGGACACCGCCATCGCGCAGCGCGGCGCAGTGGCCGGAGTCGGCGCGGTGACCGCCCTGTGGTCCGGGCTGGGGTGGATGAACAACCTGCGCTACGGCGTGTCCAAGATGTGGCGGCTTGACCCCACGGACGGGAACTTCGCCGTGAAGAAGGCCCTCGACCTGGTGGGCCTGCTGGGGCTTCTGCTTTCCTTCGCTGTGGCCTTCGGCGTGACCGCCGTGGGCTCCTCCGGGATCACAGCCAGGCTGCTCGATCGCGTCGGCCTCGACGACGCCCCCGGCATGCAGTACGTGGTCATGGGCGTGGCTATCCTCCTGGGCCTGCTGGCGAACTTCCTGGTCATGGCCTGGATGATCATCTTCCTGCCGCGCACGCACGTGCCGCGGCGCTCGGGCTTGAGGGCCGCCGCCATCGGAGCGGTGGCCTTCGAGCTCATCAAACAGCTGGGATCGCTCTTTGCCTCCAACGCGCTGAGCAACCCCGCCGGTGCCACCTTCGGCCCCATCATCGGCCTCATGGTGCTGATGTACCTGATCTGGCGCGTGGTGCTCTACGTCTCCGCCTGGGCGGCTACCACCGCGGAATCCCTGGCGCAGACCCCCGTTCCGGCCCCGGAGCCGGCGGTGATTCGGGTGCGCAACGAGGTGCGCGAGGAGAGCTTCTCGCCCCGGACGCTGGGGGCGGGCGCGGCCCTGGGGGCCACCGCCGCCTGGCTGCTGCGCCGCCGCAGGTAGCGCGTGCGGGTATGCGATGTTCCCTCTACCCCTTTTTTTGGGGGTAGAGGGAACATTTTTCTTTGCTTCCTATTGTGGCGACCCCTTCTAGGGTATAGCCTTACCTTTGTCACGATTTCGCGAGCTTACAATGGCTTAATAGCCGTGGAGGGTAAGGTGAAGATGAAGAAAAAGATAACCGTCCTTTTTTCTGTTTTTCGATTTCATTGGCGCTGGTTCCCGGCGTTGCACATGCCGTTCCTTCGGGATGCTACGCCACCAGGAGCGGGGATATTGTGGTGGGAACGTGCCCGCATGGCGCGGGGCAATTCCGCATCAAGGTTAATTGTAAGCACGCTCCGGATCGTAACTCCCCGTGGACGAATCCCGGTATAATGGCGGCCGGGAAATGCACTGTAGGGTCCCCACACGGTTGGTCCTTTGAAGTGAGATAATTCCCGTGAGGGCCTGGTTGCGTCTGCACCAGGCCCCTTATTTTTGGTGGAAGCATGAATCTTTCTGTGACATCCGTGCAGGTGCGCTACGGCGCGCGCCGCGCGGTCGATGGCGTGACGTGGAACCTGGGGCGGGGCATTCACGCCCTGCTCGGCCCCAACGGGGCGGGCAAGTCCTCCCTGATCTCCGCGATAGCCACCCTGAAGAAACCGTCGGCGGGCACCATTCGCCTTGGCGAGTACAGCGGCGAACAGCTGCGCGGCCACGTGGGATACCTGCCCCAGGACAACCTGGGGCGCTCCCGCATGACGGTGCGGGAACACTTCGCCTACATGTGCTGGCTTCGAACGATCGAGGGGCAGGCCGCGCGGCAAGAGATCGCGCGCCTGCTCGCCCTGACGGGCTTGGAGGATCGCGCGGACGCGCGGATCGCCTCCCTCTCCGGCGGCATGAGGCGGCGCGTGGGCATAGGCTCCGCCTGCACCGGCAGGCCCCCGCTGCTGCTCGACGAACCCTCCGCAGGCCTGGACGTGGAGCAGCGCGCCGCGCTGCGCGGTATCATCAGGCAGGCCGCGGGTCACGGGGTAGTGGTGATCTCCACGCACATCCTCGAAGACGTGATTGGATTGGCCGATACCGTGGCCGTCATGGTCGAGGGGGCGCTGAAGTATCACGGCTCGTGGGAGGATTTTGCTGGACAGCCGGAGATCGAGGCGGTGCGGCGCGCATACCTGGAGATCGCGGGAGGCCGGGGATGAAATACTGGCTCCGCGCCCGCGGCGTATGGCCCGCGGTGGCTGTAGCGGTGCTGGCCTCGCAGGCGTTATCCTTAGCGAGCCTGGCCACCTTGCGCTCCGGAGGCGACTCCGACATCCTCGCGCTGTGGATAGCGGCGCTTATCGCCCTGCCCCTTGGCTTCGTATTCGTCAGCGAGACGCACTGGGAAAAGCTCTCCCCGCGCCCGGTGCGTCGGCAGCGCCTCATCCTCCTGATCGCGGCCGTGGTGCTTGCCGCGATCCTGGCGGTGCTGAGTTTTCCCACCCGAGTGACCGACTTCGGGGTGATCGCCGTGCTGCGCGATTGCATCGGCCTGTGGGGCATCGGCCTGTGGGGCATCGGGCTGCTGGGCGCCTGCCTGTGGCGGCGGGCGGCGATCTGGGTCCTGCCGCTGGCGGCGGTGCTGTGCTCCATGATGTTTGCCTGGCCGCTTCGCCCCTCCTCGTGGCAGAGTATGTGGGGCGCATTCCGCGCGCCGGGCACCACCGTGATGTACGGCGGAGCCTGGGATCTTAGCGTGCCCACCTGCCTTTGCTTGGGGCTGGCGGGGGCCTGGGCGTACCTCAACGATGTACATCCGCGCGGCGCGGGCGGCGGGGTGTCTTTTCCGCGCGGGGCGTTGCCGCGTTTCCGCGCCGCCGGCGGGCCGCTTCGGGCCTCCTTCGCACCTCTGTTGGCCGGGGTGGTGCTCGTGCACCTGGTGTGGGCCTTCCTCGCCAGCCTGGGGCGGTGGGGCGGCAGCCCCAGGATCTTCCTGGGAGAGGAATATCCTCTCCTGATGTTTCAATACCTGCCTATCGCGGCGGCGGTGGGTGTGATCGTCGGGCAGTGGCGATGGCGCTCCGGCGTGGTGGAATGGCAGCGCCTCTCCACCCGGCACCCCGCAGTGGTGATGGCGCGCAGCTGCGCCATCGCGGTATCCGTGGTGATCGTGCCGCATGTGTTGGTGCTCATCGCCTGCGCGGGCAGCGCGTCTTTCTCCGTGCCCCGCGGCGTGGTGGGCCGGGAGCTGGTGGCCTACCTGCCCCATTCTCTCGCAGCCCTCGGCCTTGCGGCGGCGGTGGCGGGCGCGGGGGCCGCGCTGGGGGTTCGATTGCGCCAGGCGTGGTGGGCACCGCTCCTTTTCATCGCGGTCTTTGCCGCCGCGATCCCCGTGCGCCTGATCACCCAGGACAACATCGACCGTGCCCAGGAGCGGGAATATGGCCTAAGCGAATGCGCGAACGCGGGCGGGGTGGAGATCTGCGCCGCAGCCCCCAACGCCGAGTACCTTCCCGCCGCAGTCCGCACCATCTCCGCTATCTATGGCCGTGCCGCGGATCCCGCCACCCTGCCGCAGCGCTTTGCCCTTCTTAATACCGTCTACGGGGATACCGCGCAGATGCCCGCGGATCGCTTGAGCCTGTCCCTCGATGGGCAGCGCGGCCTACGGCCCCCGGACGCGCTCGGGGAGTACGAGGCGATCGAGAGCATCGTGGTCAGCTCGTGGTCGGTGTGTCCCGGCCGGGGCGACGAGCTGCGCGAGGCGCTCTATGGCCAGCCGGTCAGCGTCTCCTGCGAGCCCGCACGCTCAGAATGACCCCGAGCGTAGCCGCCAGCAGCACGCCGCCGGCGACGATGAGCCCCAGGCGGACGTCGTTGTTTCTCGACGGCGCCGCGGTCGAGGACTCCGGGCCGGTGGGCGCCGGGCTGGGTTCGGTGGTGGCTGCGCCGGGCCGAGGGGGCTGCTCGTCGAGGGAACCGATAGCGGCCCCACGCGGCACCGCGTAGGCGGCGTGGAGGAACCGCTGGGCCTGTTCCCAGGGGCGACCCCGATCGATAGTCGTATCCAGGAGCACGGCGGCCAGGCGGCGGCCGCCTCGGTCCATCGCGCCCACGAAGGTGTGGTTGGCGTCGTCGGTATAGCCGGTCTTGCCGCCGATGCCGTCGGGATCGTTGAGGAAGAGGCCGTTATCGTTCCACACCTCGTAGCCGGGGTGCTCATCGTAGCCGGGCAGGTTCCAAAACTCCGTGTCCACGATGGCGGCAAAGGCGGGGTTGCGCCATGCGTAGCGGTACATCGCGGCGAGGTCGGTGACCGAGGTCATCTGCCCGGCGGTATCGAGTCCGGTGACCGACCCCACGTGGGTATCCGTGGCCCCGATCTGGGCGGCCAGCTCGTTGACCTTGCGCAGCGCCACGGCCTCCCCGCCGAGCGCCTCCGCGAGGGCCTGGGCGGCGTCGTTGCCGGAGGCCAGCAGGAGGCCGTGCAGGAGGTCCTCCGTGGTATAGCGCCCCGTGGTGCCGATCCCCACCGCCGAGCCCTCCATGCCCGCGGCGCGCTCGCTGACGGGGATCACCGCATGATAATCCAGGTCGCGCAGCGCCACCAGGGACAGCAGGACCTTGATGACGCTGGCCGGGCGGTAGCGCCCGTGGGGGTCCTTCTGGGCCACAACCTCCCCGGAATCGAGGTCAAAGACGATCCACGCGCTGGCCGTCTGCTCCGGGGGAACCCGGTAGCCGGGCGCGGCGGTGATCCCGCAGGAGCCGCGGTAGGTCACCGGGGGCGGCGTGGGGGCTGCACGGCCGGGAGCCAGGGCCTCCGAGGTGGTCACGGGATCGCCGGGGTGCAGCGCGTGCGGGCAGCTCGTGGTATCCGGGGCCTCCGTGCGGGCGGGGGTGCCGTCCGTGGCGGGATCCCCCGGGGCCGCGATCCCGGGGGCCGCCGGGATCGGTAGCGTGGCGGCCTGCACCGAGGCGGGGCTAAGCGCACCGCAGTGCAGCGGCAGCAGCACGCAGGCGGCGGCGAGGGTGCGATGAGAGCTAAGAGGTAGCATCGGGGTCTATGTTAGACGGCCCGCATCGTGGTTTCGGGCATAGCCACGGCGTGGGGTGCCCTACGACCGAGAGAAGCGCGTGACCAGCATGCGCTCCATCTCCTTCCAGTCGTTGGAGTGCTGGGTGAAGGGGGCGGAGGGCACGTAGCCGGCGGTCTCGGCGGAGCCGAGCATGTAGGAGATGTAGTCCTGCATGCGCGGGTGGGCCAGGAAGAAGGAGTTGAGGGAGTCGTCGTCGGCCCAGTCGGCGGCGTCGGCCAGCAGCTCGTAGCAGCGGGCCATCTGGGCGGTATCCACGGCGTCCACGCTCTTGGCGATGGCCTGTTCCATGCCGTTGAAGGAGTACACGTTATCCGCGTGCACGGTGACCTCCAGCTCCCCGGCATTGGCGGCGGAGAGAACGTCCTCCCAGGTAGACAACGCGGCAAGGTCGTGGGCGTCGTGGGAGAGCAGCCAGCGCACCAACGCCTTGCGGTTATTAAAGGTAAAGATCTCCCCGTAGCGCCCCAGGAACACCGGGGTGCCGCGCACGTACGTGCGTAGCGTGTAAAGGGTGCTGCCGTCGATGGACACCTTGATCGGGTCAATGCCGGCGGCGGCCCACACGGTGGAGTCGTAGGGGTCGGCGGCCTCCGCGGCCTCCCGGGCTTGTTCCTCTTCCTGGCGGCGGCGCTCCTCGGCGGCGGTGATCGCTGCCGCCAGGCGCTCCTCGGCGCTGTCTACTTCGGTCTTTTCCGGGCGCACCACCTCAAAGATGCCATCGAGATCGGCCACCACCTGCTGCCAGTTGTGGAGAACCACGCGCCCCACGCCGGACCACTCCTGCTCGCCGTGCTCGCCGCGATAGTGATCGATGCCGCGCTCGAGGTTGTTCAGGATGGAATGGGAGGCAAAGAAACTCAGCGCCGCCTGCGCGCTACCGACCTCGGCGAGGGCGCGCGCCATGCGGATCGTGGCGGCCACGCAGGCAACGTGATCGTAGGAGGGGCGCTCAGCCAAAACGGCGGGCAGGCCGATGATGTCAAAGTGCTCGCGCTCGGCGGGCTCCACGCGATCCTCCGGTCGTGCGGCAAAGTCCTGCCAGCGCGGGTGATCGCGCAGGTCGTGTTGTTCGCCCGAGTCTAAGAACGCCAGCATGGCGGCGGCGGACTCGAAGAAATAGAGCTTCTCCCCGGCGCCGAGGAAGCCCTGCCACTTAGCGCCGTGCTCGCGCCATTCGGGGGCCCACAAGGTGTAATAATCGCCCTCGGTGAGGGACAGCTTCACGGGGAGGATGGCTCTCATGCTCATGGCGGGGATTCTACCCGAGTGTCTAGCCGGTGGGACGGTAGAACCCCTTAAAGGTCATGCCCATGTTTGAGGTGCGCACCGGGTTTTCCTGTACCGGATCGCCGGCCTCGATGAGCATGCCGTTGCCCGAGTACATGGCCACGTGTCCGTCCCACACCGCGAGGTCACCGGGCTGCAATTCCTCCGGCGAGACCGGCCTGCCCACCGCCTGATCCTGGGCCAGGCGGGGCAGTTCCACGCCGGCCTGCCGCCAGGCCCACTGGGTGAGCCCGGAGCAATCGAAGCCCTGTGGACTGGTGCCGCCCCAGGCATAGGGGCTGCCCAGGGCGCTGCGGGCGGCCGCCACCGCCCGGGCTCCCGCCTGTGGGTCGCCCGGCTCGGTATCGTGGCGGTGTTCCTCTGCCTCCGGCTTGTGCTCCTCGCCATCCCCGGAATCCGGCCCGGTGGACAGCGGAGCACGGGCGGGTACCTCGTCTCGGTGTTCGGGCAGGTGTACGGCCGCTTGGTCCAACTCCGATTCCAGCTGTGCGCTGCGGTGCTGCGCTTGCGCCAGGGCCTGCTCCCCCCACAGGCGGAGATGGGCCTGGAGCGCGGGCCAGGCGAGGGGGCCGGTGGCCCCCTGCGCTGCGGTGTGGGCGGCGGCCTGGCGGAAGCGCCCCAGGAGGTCGAGGGCGATGCGTTCCATGTCCCGCCGTGCCGCGTGAATCAGGCCATTGGCGGTGTCGGTGACGGCGAGAACCCGCGTGCGATCCTCCGCGAGCCGTGCCGCGTGATCGACCAGGGGGAGGGGATCGGGGCGGAAGTATCGCCCCAGGCGGTCTGCGGCTCGGACGTCGGGGACTTCGCGCAGCGGTGGCGCAGCGATGGGAACGGGGGCGAGGCGGGCGAGGGCCAGGAGGTAGGAATGCAGGGACATCATGGCCGGGGCGCGTCCGGGTGGTCAAGGTGTGCGGCGAGGCGGGAATCGGTCTGTTCGATGCAGGCCACGGTGTGCAAGGAATCCTCCGCGAGGCGTTGACCCAGGGAAACAAGGCTGTCGTGACGCTCGTGGAGCGCGGCTACGCTGAGCCGTAGGCGCTGATGAAAGGCCTCGGTGGCCGGGGAGTCGTCTGGTTGCGGCAGGGGAGGCCGTGGGCTGGGGGCACAGGCCCGGGCCAAATCCGCGGCCAGGAGGCGGGCATGGGAGCAGTCAAGGTGAAGATCGGTCATGTGTTCTTGGACTGCGCGCACCGACCTTCCGGTTCCCGCACCGGGGAAGTCACGGCTCAGCCGCTTAGGATGGGGTTCATGGATATTACCGTGATCGATCACCCGCTTGCCGCCTCCCGCCTAACCATCATGCGCGATCGACGCAGCGATAACGCGGTCTTCCGCGCGGCCCTGGTGGATCTGGGGGCCATGCTCATCTACGAGGCCTCCCGGCATCTACCGGTGGAGCACTGCGATATCGAAACCCCGGTGGCCATCGCGCGCGGTACCCGGCTGGAAAAGCCGCCGATCATCGTCCCGGTGATCCGCGCGGGACTGGGCATGATCGATCCGGCGTTGTCGATGATCCCTGATGCCCAGGTGGGGTTCATCGGCCTGGCTCGCGATGAACAGACCCACCGGCCCGTTCCCTACCTGGAGGCTCTCCCCGGGGATCTCAGCGGCCAGCCGGTCTTCGTGGTCGATCCCATGCTGGCCACGGGCGGCTCGCTGCTGCATGCCCTGCGCCTGCTCACGCAGCGTGGTGCTACGGATATCACGGCAATATGCATGGTTTCTTCCCAGGCGGGGGTGGATGCCCTCGCCGATTCGGGGCTGCCGGTGCGATTGGTCACGGCGACGATCGACCCGGGCCTGAACGAGGATGCCTACATCGTGCCCGGCCTGGGGGATGCGGGCGATCGCCTCTATGGGCCGCGCAATATCGAATTCTGAGTGTGGGCCGGGCGCCGTCGGCGCGTGCGAGAGCGGAGATTGGCGAAGGCGCCTGTGTCCGAGCGGCTGGTTCCGGTGCGCGGTGGTGAGGTAAAAGGGAGATTGCACACTGTAGTTGGCGGACTATTCCCGATGTAGTGGGCAGGGTAGTCGCTATGAGTAGCGATCAGAACTGGGTTCAGTGGGCGAGTTACGGCCACGCCCTGGCCTGCAATCTCAAGGAGTTGCGGATCATGCGCGGACTCAGTCAGCAGGATTTGTCTGATCTCGCGGGGATAAGCCGCAACCAGGTGAGCAACCTGGAGCGCAATGAGAACACCAGCGCCAAGTCCTCCGATCCGGTACTGTCCACCGTGTACAAATTAGCCCGCGCCCTGCAAG
This sequence comes from Corynebacterium sp. zg-331, assembly GCF_014267345.1. GTDB lineage: Bacteria > Actinomycetota > Actinomycetes > Mycobacteriales > Mycobacteriaceae > Corynebacterium. The sequence goes on along the minus strand of NZ_JACMYD010000003.1, from coordinate 94,795 downwards.
TGCCGCCCGCCGTACTCCTGCCCGGCGTGGAACACGCCGTGGACGTCATCTGCCATCCGCGGCAGGGAATCGAGATCAGCTTCGAATGGCCCGTCGCCGAGGAGGACACGGTGGCCTTTCAACCCCGAGCGCTGGTGAGGTCGCGGTGGTGGGAGCCAGGCAGGGCGTAGGTCTCCACCGGGGACAAAGAGTCGGGTTCCCGCGCCGGGGGCTACTATGACGGACAGGCATTTTTGTCGCGGATCGTCAGGAGGCTGGAGATACCCGTGCGCATTGCGGATCACGTGAATACATGGCTGGCCGCTCACCGCAGCGAGGCGGTGGGATGGCGTCGCCACCTGCATTCCCACCCCGAGGTCGCCCACCAGGAGCACGCCACCACGGCTTTCCTTGCGGAGGTGTTGCGCGATCACGGCCTGCACCCCCGTCTTTTGCCGGGCACCGGCCTGACCGTGGACATCGGCCTCGAGGATCCCCAGTGCCCCCGCCTGGCGTTCCGGGCGGACATCGACGCCCTCCACGTGGCGGAGGCTACTAACCTGCCCTTTTCCTCCACCCGCCCCGGCATCTCCCACGCCTGCGGCCACGACGTGCACACCACCATCGCCCTGGCCCTGGCCTGTGCGCTGGCCGACTTTTCCGCCGAGGAGGGGCATATCCCGCCGGTACGCGTGATCTTTCAACCCGCCGAGGAGGTTCTCTCCGGCGGGGCCTCCGAAGTGATCGAGGCGGGCGCGCTGGAGGGGGTGGGTTCCATCTATGCCCTGCACGTGGAACCCAAGCTCCCGGTGGGCAAGGTGGGGCTGCGCAATGGGGCGATTACCTCTGCCACGGATTTGTTGACCATCGACGTCTCCGGGCCGGGCGGGCATAGCTCGCGCCCGCACCTTTCCGCCGATGTGGTCTATGCCCTGGGCAAGCTTGCCACGGATCTGCCCGGTCTGCTCTCCCGCCGGGTAGATCCGCGCACCGGGACCGTCTTGGTCTTCGGCTCCATCGCCGCCGGGGACGCGGCCAACGCGATACCGCAGTCCGGGCGGATCAGCGGCACGCTGCGCACGGCGGACATGGGTGTATGGCATGGGGCGGAGACCCTTGTCAAGGAGCTGGTGGCCCAGGTGCTGGCCCCCACCGGCTGCACGCATCGCCTGGACTACCTGCGCGGCGTGCCCCCAGTGTTGAACGATGCCGCCGCCACGGCGATCCTGGCGGAGGGGGCCAAGGCTCTGGGGAAGGACCCGGTGGTGGAGGCCCCGCAATCCTCGGGTGGCGAAGATTTTTCCTGGTATCTCCAGGAGGTGCCGGGATCGATGGCGCGCCTGGGATGCTGGTCGGGTCAGGGCGAACCTCAGGATTTGCATCAGGGAGATCTGCGGGTGGACGAGCGCGCGCTGGATATGGGGGTGCGCTTGTTTGCGTCTGTGGTCGAGCAGCACGCGCGAGAACGGGCGGGGCGGCGATAAGCGTCGGCGGCCCGGCGCCCGGGCTCGCGGGTACCCCCGTGGGTTAGACTTGCAGGCGCACTGCACCTGTGAAATACCCGAGTACTTTGGAGGTTCCCTTTGTCCAAACGCATCGTGATCATCGGCGGCGGCCCGGCGGGCTACGAGGCCGCCCTGGCGGGAGCGAAGTACGGCGCGGAGATCACGCTGGTGGAAGGCGACGGGCCTGGTGGCTCGGCGGTGATCCACGACTGCGTGCCCTCCAAATCCTTCATTGCCGGCGCCAACATTAAGACGGATCTGCGCCGCGCCGATGCGATGGGCCTGGGCAAGGACGTCACGGAGGCGCTGCTCGATGTGGACGCGCTGAACAAGCGCGTGCGCTCCCTGGCGGCCGATCAATCCGGGGATATTCGCGCCCAGCTCGGCCGCATCGGCGTGCGGGTGATCGACGGCACCGCACGCTTTGACGATTACAAGCCCAAGCAGACCACTCATTACATCAAGGTCACGCACAGCGCCGACGGCGCCGAGGAAATCCTGGAGTGCGACCTCGTTTTGCTGGCCACGGGCGCGCGCCCGCGCGTGTTACCCGGGGCCCGCCCGGATGGGGAGCGCATCTTTACCTGGCAGCAGATCTACGACCTGGAGGCATTGCCCGAGCACCTGATCGTGGTGGGCTCCGGTGTGACCGGCGCGGAGTTCGTCTCCGCCTTTGCCGAACTCGGCGTCCAGGTGACGATGGTGGCCTCCCGCGACCGCATCCTGCCGCACGACGACGCCGATGCCGCCGACGTGCTGGAGACCGTGCTGGCCGAGCGGGGCGTGAAGCTGGTCAAGCACGCGCGCGTGGACGAGGTGGTCAATACCGGCTCTGGCGTGGTGGTGCGCACCGCCGACGGCCGTGAGATCGAGGGCTCCCACGCCCTGATGACGGTGGGCTCGGTGCCCAGCACTAAGGACTTGGGCCTGGAGGGGGTGGGCGTGGAGGTCACCCCCTCCGGCCACATTCACGTGGATCGGGTCTCGCGCACCAACGTGGCGGGCGTGTATGCCGCGGGCGACTGCACCGATCTTTTCCCCTTGGCCTCGGTGGCCGCCATGCAGGGGCGCATCGCCATGTATCACGCCCTGGGGGAGGGGGTGTCCCCGCTGCGCCTCAAGACGGTGGCCACGGCCGTGTTTACCCGCCCGGAGATCGCCTCGGTGGGGGTGACTCAGCACCAGATCGAATCCGGTGAGGTCCGCGCGCGCAGCATCACGCTGCCCCTGCAAACCAATCCGCGGGCCAAGATGCGCTCGCTGCGTCACGGTTTTGTCAAGCTCTTTTGTCGCGAGCATTCCGGCATCATCATCGGCGGCGCGATCGTGGCCCCTACCGCCTCCGAGCTGATCCTGCCCATTTCCGTGGCGGTGAACAACAGCCTCACGGTCAATTCCCTGGCGGATTCCTTTGCCGTGTATCCCTCGTTGTCTGGTTCCATCACGGAGGCGGCGCGCCGCCTGGTTTCCCACGACGACCTCGGCTAATCACCCGCCCCGTGGATCGCCACGGCGACCCACGCTGGACACGGGGTGGCTATGGTGGTGAGTTACACTGCTGTGAGTCTCGTAGCACCACTCACATTCCGCGAGGAAGGAATACCACCGTGGTAGCACCATCGAACCTACCCACCTTTGCCAAGATTCTCGTGGCCAACCGAGGCGAAATCGCCGTCCGTGCTTTCCGCGCCGCCTACGAGGTGGGGGCGGAGACGGTGGCGGTGTACCCTGCGGAGGATCGTAATTCGTTTCACCGCTCCTTCGCCTCCGAGGCGGTGCGCATCGGGGCCGAGGATTCCCCGGTCAAGGCCTATCTGAACATCGATGAGGTCATCCGGGCGGCGAAAAAGACGGGGGCCGATGCCGTCTACCCCGGCTACGGATTTCTCTCGGAAAACGCCACCCTGGCTCGCCGGTGCGCGGACAACGGGCTGACCTTCATCGGTCCGTCCCCGGAGGTACTCGACCTCACCGGAGATAAGGCCGCCGCGGTGGAGGCGGCCCGCCGGGCGGGCCTGCCTATCTTGGATGATTCGGAACCCTCCGCGGACATCGATGCCCTGGTGGAGATGGCCAGGGGGCGCGAGTTTCCCCTCTTCGTCAAGGCCGTGGCCGGCGGTGGCGGGCGCGGCATGCGCTTCGTGGGATCCCCGGAGGAGCTGCCGGCCCTGGCGGTAGAGGCCTCCCGCGCGGCCTCCGCGGCCTTCGGCGATGGTCGCGTCTACCTGGAGCGCGCGGTGGTCAACCCGCAGCACATCGAGGTGCAGGTCCTGGGCGATGCCGAGGGCAACGTGATCCACCTCTACGAGCGCGACTGCTCCTTGCAGCGCCGCCACCAGAAGGTGGTGGAGATCGCCCCCGCCCAGCATCTGAGCCCGGAGTTGCGGGAGCGGATCTGTGCCGATGCGGTGGCTTTTGCCGAACACATCGGATACCAGGGGGCAGGCACCGTGGAGTTCCTGGTGGACGACCAGGGCAAGCACGTCTTCATTGAGATGAATCCCAGGATCCAGGTGGAGCACACCGTGACCGAGGAGGTCACCCAGGTGGATCTGGTCAAGACTCAGCTGCGCTTGGCCGCCGGGGCCACCCTGGCGGACCTCGGCCTGAGTCAGGAGGCGATCACCCTCCACGGTGCGGCCCTGCAATGCCGTATCACCACGGAGGACCCCGCCAACGGCTTCCGGCCCGATACCGGCACGATCACCGCCTATCGCAGCCCCGGCGGGGCGGGGGTGCGCCTGGACGGTGCGGCCATGCTGGGCGGCGAGATCACCCCGAACTTCGACTCCATGCTGGTCAAGATGACCTGCCGAGGCTCGGACTTTGCCACCGCCGTGGCCCGCGCCCAACGTGCCCTGGCCGAGTTCACCGTCTCGGGCGTGGCCACCAACATCGGCTTCCTGCGCGCCCTGCTGCGCGAGGAGGACTTCCAGCGCGAGCGCATTTCCACCTCCTTCATCGCGGATCACCCCTGGTTGCTGCAGGCCCCGCCCGCTGACGATGAGCCCTCCCGCATCCTGGATTATCTGGCCGACGTGACCGTCAATAAGCCGCACGGCCCGCGCCCCACCTCCCTGCACCCGCCAAAGAAGCTGCCCGCTGTGTCGGATGAGCCACTCCAGCGCGGTTCCCGCGACGAGCTTCGTCACCTGGGCCCACGCCGCTTCGCGGAGAAGCTGCGTGCCCAGGATGCGCTGGCGGTCACGGACACCACCTTCCGCGACGCCCACCAGTCGCTGCTGGCCACGCGCGTGCGCAGTTCCGCGCTCGTGCCCGCCGCCAGGGCCGTCGCGCGGCTGACCCCGCGGCTGCTGTCGGTGGAGGCCTGGGGTGGGGCCACCTACGACGTCGCCATGCGCTTCCTCCACGAGGATCCTTGGGCCCGCCTGGACTCGCTGCGCGAGGCCATGCCGAACGTGAACATCCAAATGCTGCTGCGGGGGCGCAACGCGGTGGGGTACATGCCCTACCCGGACTCCGTGTGCCGCTCCTTCGTCCGGGAGGCCGCCTCCTCCGGCGTGGATATTTTCCGCATCTTCGATGCCCTCAACGACGTCAGTCAGATGCGCCTGGCCATCGACGCCGTGCTGGAGACCAACACCGCCGTGGCGGAGGTGGCGATGGCCTATTCCGGCGACCTCAGCAACCCCGCCGAGAACCTGTACACCCTGGACTACTACCTGCGCCTGGCCGAGCAGATCGTGGACTCCGGGGCGCACATCCTGGCGATCAAGGACATGGCCGGATTGCTGCGCCCCCCGGCGGCAAAGAAGCTGGTGGGCGCGCTGCGCAAGGAATTTGATCTGCCCGTGCACGTGCACACGCATGACACCGCGGGCGGGCAGCTCGCCACCTACCTCGCCGCCGTGGAGGCCGGGGCGGACGCCGTGGACGGCGCCTCGGCGCCCATGTCCGGCACCACCTCGCAGCCCTCGCTCTCGGCCATCGTGGCCGCCTTTGCCCATACCGACCGCGATACCGGCCTGAGCCTCGAGGCGGTGGGGAACATGGAGCCCTACTGGGAGGCCGTGCGTGCCCTCTATGCCCCCTTCGAATCCGGCATCCCCGGACCCACGGGGCGGGTCTACCACCACGAGATCCCCGGCGGTCAGCTCTCCAACCTGCGCACCCAGGCCACCGCGCTGGGGCTGGGCGACTGCTTCGAGTTGATCGAGGATACCTACGCGGACGTCAGTGCCCTGCTTGGGCGGCCCACCAAGGTCACCCCCTCCTCCAAGGTAGTGGGCGACCTCGCGCTCTCCCTGGTGGGAGCAGGCGTGACGGCCGCGGAGTTTGCCGCCGATCCGCGCGCCTACGATATCCCCGATTCCGTGCTTGCCTTCCTTCGCGGCGAACTGGGCACCCCACCCGGGGGATGGCCGGAGGAGCTGCGTGATAAGGCTCTGGCCGGGCGCGCGCCGGGGCGCGGTCAGCGCACCGAGATCCCCGCCGAGCAGCAGGAACGATTGGAATCTCAAGATCGTTTGGAGCGCCGCGCGGCCTTGGACGCGTTGATGTTTCCCACGCCGGCCGCCGAGTTGGCGGAGCATCGCCGCCGCTTCGGGGACGTCTCCGAGCTGGGCGACCGCGAGTTTTTCTATGGTCTCGTGGAGGGGGAGGAGGTCTCCATCTCCTTGCCGGGCTCCGCGCGCAATATGCTCGTGCGCCTTGACGCCGTGGGCGAGCCCGACGACAAGGGGCTGCGCTCCGTGGTGGCCACGGTCAATGGGCAGGTGCGCCCCATGCGGGTGCGGGATCGCTCCGTGGAGTCCGTGACGGCCTCGGCGGAAAAGGCCGATCCCTCGGCGCCCGGCCAGGTGGCCGCGCCGTTTTCCGGGGTGGTGACGGTCAACGTGGCCCAGGGCGATGAGGTCAGCGCAGGCGACCCCGTGGCGGTGATCGAGGCGATGAAGATGGAGGCCACCATCTCCGCCACCATCGACGGCGTGGTCTCCCGGGTGGTGCTCTCTCAGCCCGCCAAGGTGGAGGGCGGCGACCTGATCGTCGAGATCGGTTAGATCGACTATGGCGAGCGGCATCGTCCTTATGGAACAAAGTGACGATGCTGATCGCCATAGGTAGGGTAGGGGGCATGGTGGGATACCGGATCGATCGTCAGCTCACGGAGTTGGGAGAGTACGTGCGCGGCTGGCGCATGGTGCTGGGGCTGACCGCCCAGCAGGTCTCCGAACGCGCGGGCATTACCCGCGATACCCTGCGCAAGATCGAGCGGGGCAACCCGACCGTCCAGTTCGCCAGCGTCGCCCAGGTGCTGCGCGCCCTGGGGCTGCTCGATCGGGTAGTGGACACTGTGGACCCGCTCAACAGCGACATCGGCCGACTGCGGGCGGGTCGGTTGGACAAGAAGCGGGCGCGGTGATGACGGTGGGTGACGCGATCGATATTTTCTTCGGTGAGAAGCAATTAGTGGGACAAGCGCATTTTATTAGGCAGCGCCAGAGAGTCTCGACGACCTTTCTCTACGATCCTTCCTACTTGGCGGGTGGAGGAATGAATATCGATCCTTCGTTGCTGTTGGTCGCCGGTGCGCAGTATCAAGACGGTCTTCTGGGAGCTTTCAGTGATAGCGCTCCCGATCGTTGGGGGCGCAACCTTATTACCAAGGCGGAGCGGGCACGGGCGCGAGAAAAGGGTCGGGTGCCGCGCCGCCTTGACGATGTGGATTTCCTGTTAGGGGTGAGCGATAATACCCGGCAGGGGGCCTTGCGTTTTCGTCGGCAAGGAGAGGATCGCTTTCTTGGTGAACCCTCCCAGGTGCCCAAGCTTATTTCGCTGCCCGCTTTATTGCGTGCCAGTGATGATGTGGTGGCCGATGGGGAGGGTACCGTAGCGATCAAACACCTTCTGGATACCGGCACCACGGGTCTGGGTGGGGCCCGGCCTAAGGCCTCGGTACGGTTGGATGACGGCGCCCTGGCAATAGCAAAGTTTCCGCATGCCGGAGATCGCTGGGATGTGATGGCGTGGGAGGCGACGATGCTGGATCTTCTGTGTGCCGCAGGCATTCAGGTTCCTGAGCATCGTTTGGTGAGTATCTCCCGGCGCAGCGTCTTATTGGTGCGCCGGTTCGATAGGTGTGCGGCGGGGAAGCGGCGCGGTTATATCAGTGCCATGACTGCCACAGGTTCGCGCGATGGAGAGCGACTCGATTACCTGGATCTTGTGGAAGTAATACGAGATATATCCATTTCTCCCAAAAAAGATCATCGGGAGTTGTACAATCGCGTGATTGCTGGCGTGGCGTTGGGAAATACTGATGATCATCTGCGTAATCATGGTTTCTTGGCCGCGGGAAATTCTTGGGAATTGAGCCCGGCCTTTGACGTCAATCCGCATCCTGATCTCTATAAAACCCGTGCTACCTCTATTATGGGGGCGGATGTTTTTCCGGAGGAAGTGGAGGGATTGCGGGCCCTGGCGCAGGAATGCGGAATGGCGCAGGACGAGGCCCGTGAGCGGAGGCGGCGTCTGCATGCAGTTTTTTCTTCCTGGCGGGAATACGCGCGGCGTAACAGGATTGTCGAGAGTGAGATTACGCTGATGGAGGAGTCGATAGCGCCGCGCCTTGCTTCTCTCCAGCGTTAGCCCTCCACAATCTCCAGCATCTGCTCGCCCTTGGTCACGCCGTGCCCGGCGGCCACGGTCAGCCCCGTGACCACGCCGGACTTGTGGGCCTTCACCGGGTTTTCCATCTTCATGGCCTCCAGGATCACCACGATCTCCCCCTCGGAGACCGTCTGGCCTTCCTCCACCTCGACCTTGATGACGGTGCCCTGCATGGGGGCCGCCACGGCGTCGCCGGAGACGGCCGCCGTGGCTCCCTTGTTGCGGCGGCGCTTCGTGCGCTTCTTAGCGCCGCCCAAGCTAAAATTTGCGGGGAGCGCGACCTCCACGCGGCGGCCGTCGATCTCCACGGTCATGCGGTTGCGGGGAGTGGGCTCGGCGGGATCGGCGGCCTCCGCGTCGTCGAAGGGCTCTACCGTGTTGTCCCAAGCCTCCTCGATCCACTTGGTGTACACAGCGAAACCCGTGCCGGTGCCGATGAACGCCGGGTCCTCCACGATGGCGCGGTGGAAGGGGAGCACGGTGGGAATGCCCTCCACGGTGAACTCCGCCAGGGCGCGGCGTGCTCGGGCCAGGGCCTGCTCCCGGTTCTGCCCGTGGACGATGAGCTTGGCGAGCATGGAGTCGAACTGCCCGCCGATCACGCTGCCCTCTCGGACGCCGGAGTCCACGCGCACGCCGGGTCCCCCGGCTTCCCGGTAGCGGGTGATGGTGCCGGGGGCGGGCATGAAGTTGGCTCCGGCGTCCTCGCCGTTGATGCGGAATTCGAAGGCGTGCCCCTGGGGGGCGGGATCCTCGGTGAGGCTCAGCCGCTCGCCCGCGGCGATGCGGAATTGCTCCCGCACGAGATCGATGCCGGTGGTCATCTCCGTGACCGGATGCTCCACCTGAAGGCGGGTATTGACCTCCAGGAAAGAAATCAGCCCATCCGATCCCACCAAGTATTCCACGGTACCCGCGCCGTAGTACCCGGCCTCCTTGCAGATGGCCTTGGCGGAGGAATGGATGGCGTAGCGTTGCTCGTCACTGAGGTAGGGGGCCGGGGCCTCCTCCACGAGCTTTTGGAAGCGGCGTTGCAGGGTGCAGTCGCGGGTGCCCACCACCACCACGTTGCCGTGCTGGTCTGCGAGCACCTGGGCTTCCACGTGCCGTGCCTTGTCGAGGTAGCGCTCCACGAAGCACTCGCCCCGGCCGAAAGCGGAGACGGCCTCGCGGGTGGCGGAGTCGTAGAGGTCGGCCACCTCGTCTGCCGTATAGGCGACCTTCATGCCACGCCCGCCCCCGCCGAAGGCGGCCTTGATGGCGATGGGAAGCCCGTGCTCCTCGGCGAAGGCCAGAACTTCCTCCGGCCCGGAAACCGGGTCCTTGGTGCCGGGGGCCATGGGGGCTCCGGCGCGCACGGCGATGTGCCGGGCGGTGACCTTATCGCCCAGCGCCGCGATGGCCTCGGGGGAGGGGCCCACCCAGGTCAGCCCGGCGTCGATGACGGCCTGGGCGAAGTCCGCGTTCTCGGAGAGGAAGCCGTAGCCGGGGTGTATGGTATCGGCGCCGGCCTTGTGGGCGGCATCGATGATCTTGGGGATGTTGAGGTAACTCTCCGCGGAGGTCTGCCCATCCAGGGCGAAGGCTTCGTCGGCCAGTTCGACAAAGGGGGCGTCGGCGTCGGACTCGGCGTAGACCGCCACGGTGGAGTAGCCGGCCTCGCGGGCCCCGCGGATGATGCGCACCGCGATCTCGCCACGGTTGGCCACGAGCACCTTGGATATTTCTCCTGCCACTTGGGTCTCAGCCTCCTGATGAGCGGTTGGTGGGGTACATCGACGCGCGGACGCGCGGCGTTTCGTCCCCGTGTTTTGGGCAGGAAAAATCGCCGCGCGATGCGCGAGCACAGAAAAACATGCTACACACCTGACGGCGGCGATACGAGGAGGAAAAGGGGGAGGGTACGAAAGGACCGCTGTCGATAATGCCTTAGGATTCCCCGCCGATGGTGATGGGCATGCGGATCATGTTGCCCCATTCGGCCCAGGAGCCGTCGTAGTTGCGCACGTTCTGGAATCCCAGCAGGTACGTGAGCACGAACCACGTGTGCGCGGAACGATCGCCCAGGTGGCTGTAGACGATGGTGGGGGTGGCGGGATCGAGGGAATGGTATTGGCGTTCCAGCTCCGCGCGGCTGCGGAAGTTGTTATTGGGGTAGATGGCGCTCTCCCAGGCGATGTTGATGGCCGTGGGGATATGGCCCGCACGCAGCGCGGATTTCTCGGTCTGGTGTTGGGCGGGAAGCCGGCGGATCTCCCCGGTGTAGTGGTCGATGCCACGGACGTCGATCAGCGTGGTCTTGGTGGTGCAGGCGGCGCCGAGGACCTCGTCGACGAAGGCGCGGCCGGCGGCGTCGTTGCGCTCCACCACCGGGTAGTCCGAGGGGGGATAGGCGGGAACGGTAAAGGACGTATCGCGTTCCTCGGCCATCCATGCGTCGCGTCCGCCGTCGAGCAGGCGCACGTCCTTGTGGCCGAAGAGTTCGAAGACCCAGAGCGTGTACGCGGCCCAGCCGTTGGACTTATCGCCGTAGATCACCACGGTGTCGTCGCGGGAGATGCCCTTGCTGCGCATGAGGGCGGCAAAGCTGGCGCCGTCGATAAAATCCCTGGTGATGGGGTCGTTGAGGTCGTGTTGCCAATCGATGCGCACCGCGGTGGGGATGTGCCCGATGTCGTAGAGGAGGGAGTCCTCATCTGACTCCACGATCCGTAGTCCCGGAAGGCCGATGCGCGCGGAGAGCCAGGAGGCGGAGACCACGCGCTCGGGGTGAGCGTAATCCTGGAAGGAGGGGTGGGGGTCGGCGGGGACGGGCATGAGTTCCTCTTCTTTCTGGTGGCGCCGGGGCGGCATGGACGCGGTGGCACTAACGGAATACACAATCATAGTATCCGCACCGAATCATCACCACCGGGCGCCTGTTGTGGTGTTCAATACATTTATTTCCGTCCGGGTGAGTTCGTCACCTCGCGGGCCTAAACTAGCGAGTGGGCCGGAAGACAACGGCCCGCCTCACCTGCGGCTGGCCACGATTGGGTTGGCCAACGGCGCCGGTGATGTTTCCCGTAGCGGCTCAGAAAGGGTTTCCCTCCGTGCACAAGGCAATTGTGGTTTTTGAGGTCGAAGGCGGCTCCGACAAGTACTTCGATGGGCACCGCAAGGACACCATGCCCATCATCGATGCGATCAGGAAGGCTGGGTGGCGCTCCGAGGTGGTTTACTTCCGCCCGGAGTGGGCCGAGGATCTCTTCGCCTATGTCTCCCAGAACTTCGACGCCTACATCTCTCGCGTGAACCCCGGCAACATCCCCGGCGGCGAGAAGGGATACTTTGACCTACTGACCAAGCTCTCCGAGGCCGGCCTGGTGGGCATGTCCACCCCGGAGGAGATGATGGCCTACGGCGCCAAGGACGCCCTGGTCAAGCTCAACGACACGGATCTGGTGCCCTCTGACACCGCTGCTTATTACGACGTCGAGGCCTTCCATCAGACCTTCCCGACCTCGCTGTCCTACGGCGAGCGCGTGCTCAAGCAAAACCGCGGCTCCACCGGTTCCGGCATCTGGCGCGTGCGCATCGCCGACGAGGCCGCGGCCGCCGCCGTCACCCCCGGCACCGCCCTTCCGCTGGACACGAAGCTCACGTGCACCGAGGCCGTGGACAACCACACCGAAGAGCGCGAGCTGGGCGAGTTCATGGACTTCTGCGAGCAGTACATCGTGGGCGACAACGGCATGCTGGTGGACATGCGCTTCATGCCGCGCATCGTGGAGGGCGAGATCCGCATCCTCCTGGTAGGGCCCGACCCCGTGTTCGTGGTGCACAAGAAGCCCGCGCAGGGCGGCGAGAACTTCTCCGCCACGCTCTTCTCCGGGGCCAAGTACACCTACGATTCCCCCGAGGCCTGGCAGGAGCTGGTGGATCTCTTTGCCTCCGTGCGCCCCGTGATCGCCGAGAAGCTCGGCGGGGATAACATCCCGCTGATCTGGACCGCAGATTTCATGCTCGATACCGCCGAGGACGGCAGCGACACCTACGTGTTGGGCGAGATCAATTGCTCCTGCGTGGGCTTTACCTCCGAGCTGGATATGGGCATCCAGGAAAAGGTGGCACGCGAGGCCATCTCCCGGGTCGAGGCCAGGGGCTAATCCAGCAGCTCGGACACGCAGCCGGGGTCGGCGTCGGAGAGCATCTGGCGGCAGCGGTCGTATTCGTTGGTCTCCCCGATGGCGCGGGCCGCCAGCGCTAGGGTGGCGATGGCGCGCAGCACCCCCCGGTTCGGCTCGTGGGAAAAGGGCACCGGGCCCCAGCCCTTCCAGCCGTGGGCACGCAGGCGATCGAGGCTGCGGTGGTATCCGGTGCGGGCAAGAGCGTAGGCCACCAGGCGATCCCGGTCATCCTCCGCCTGCGCGAGGGCTTCCTGCGCGCGTACCGCCCACACCAGGGGGCTATCGGGATGGGCCAGGGCCGTGGCGGTAGCACCGGGATCTGAGCCCTCGGCAGGATCCGCCGGCAGCGTGACCGGCGGGGGCGCGAGCATATCGGTCATCTTCATGCGTACCACTCTAACGCCGCGCGCCGGAGGCCGACGTCCCGGAGACCGTCCGCAGCCGCGCCGACAGGCGAGAGAGCGGCGCGAGCGCCCAGTACATGAGCTGCTCGATGGGGCCGCGCCGCCAGAGGCGGAACCAGATCATGGCGAAGACGATGGGGCCCAGGAGATTGATCAGGGCGAAGCCGGGCTCGGCGATATTGTGCCCGTTGGCGTTGAGATACCCGATGGCCAGGATATGGCCGACGTAGGCGGTCAGCGGCATCTTACCGAGGTCGCGCAGCGGATAAACGAGGTCGTTAAAGAGCGGGGTGCGGCAGGCGATCAGGCATAGACCGATGACGAACAACGAGATTCCCGTGGAGGACAGGATCTCCGCGATGGAACCGGAGTGCGGGACGTAAAGAAAAAGCCAGGTGTACCAATCGGTGGGGGTCACGCCATAGGCGTTATGCAGAAGGAAGTCCGTGGCCACCGCCCCGTCCGGGTGGAAGGCGCTGTATCTTTCCTGAAAATCGCTCAGGTGCAGATACAACCAGGAGCCGCCGTATCCCAGCAGGAACAGCGGTGCACCGATGACCGCCAGCCAGCGGGCCGCCTGATCCGTGGTAAAGAGGAACTTGCCGGCGGCTACCCCGGCGAGGAAAACGGGAGTCCACGTCATGAGCGGAAAAAGCCCGGTGGCGAAGAGATATTGCCAAAACTCCGACCACTGGCCGTTAGCGATCAGCGCCAGGGTAGGGGTGGCCCCATAGGCGGGCGGATCGGGCAGCACTCGGCGCAGCTCGAAGGAAAACAAGGGCAAAAACAGCGCCGCTGCGGCCGCCGCGATCGTGGTGATCATCAGGTTCAGGCGAAAGACCAGCGGCGCGACCAGGATATAAAGGAAGCCGTAGGTAACCAGGATGACGATGGGTCCCACCGAATCCAGGGAGATGGCCAGGCCGATGCCCACCAGGATGACACCGCGCCCCACCAGCTGCAGCACCGAGGTGAGGGTATCGCGCGACTTAGTGAGCAGGACCACGGAAATCCCGGCGAGCACGGCAAAGAGGATGGAGGAGCGGCCCTCGAAGGCGTTGTACAGGAGGTTATCGCCCCACAGGTGCCCCCAGGTGTGCATGTAGAACATGCCGATGATGGCTAGGGCGCGGGCCAGGTCGATGCCGTCGAGGCGGCGCGAGGCGGGGCGGCTGAGCCGGGTGCGATAGGTGAAACGGCGACGGGTCATGAGCGCGTGAGCGGGAGACATAGGTGGTTTTAGGATTTCCAGAAGTCGGAGACAGTCAAGCCGAAAGAATAAAGGGCGCGGCGCACGAAGGGAAGCGACAACCCGACGACGGAGGAGGGATCGCCCTCGACGCGGTCGATGAACCACCCGCCCAGGGCCTCCAGGGTGAAGGCCCCCGCACACCCCCAGGGCTCCCCGGTGGCGGCGTAGGCGGCGATATCCTCCTGCGCCGCCTGGGCAAAGGAAACGGTGGTGCGGGTGGTCTCCGCGAGGGACTGCCCCTCGGGGCCGATCACGCAGTGACCGGTGAGCAGCTCCGCCGTGCGTCCGGCCTGGGCGCGCCAGCGCCGCACCGTCTCCGCCTCGGTGTGCGGCTTGCCCTGCAGCTGTCCGTCGAGCAGCAGCATGGAATCGCAGCCGATCACCACGTCGCCCGGGTACGCCGCGGCGACGGTCTGCGCCTTGGCTTGGGCCAGGGCGCAGACGACCTCGGCGGGGGCGGAATCCTCTGGTAGGCGGGCGCGCAGCGCCTCCTCGTCCACGTGCGCGGGATGGAGCACCGGATCCACGCCCGCCGAGCGCAGGATGGCGCGGCGGGAGGGCGATTGCGAGGCCAAGATGAGGCGCATGGTTTGCTCCTTGCCGGGTGAGGTCAGCGGTAGGGGACGGCGCGGAAAGCGCGGGGATTAAAGGGGCGAGGGGAAAAGTAATCGTCCGGGCGGCCCCAGCGGTCGGGGTCGACCGTGGTCTTGAGATGTTCCTTGCGGGCCAGCTCGCCCAGGGCCCGGCGCAGGGCCTCGATTTCTGTCGCATCGGGTGCCCCGGAGAGCACCCGCAGGCGGGGGGTAAAAGCGTCGGTCATGCCAGTTCCTCCCTAGAGTGCGATGTTGCCGTGCTTCTTCGCCGGCGGATAGGTGACCTTGCGATCGAGCAGGCGCAGGCCCTCGACCAGGTGGCCGCGCGTGCGTTCCGGCGGGATGACCGCATCGACCATGCCGCGCTCGGCGGCCTGATAAGGCGAGAGGTGGCGTTCGTCGTACTCGGCGAGGTACCTGGCTTTGAGGGCCTCGACGTCTTTGCCCTTGCGGTGCGCCTTGGCCAGCTCCGCGGCGTGAATCTCGGGCACGGCGGCCTCGGAGTGCATCGCCGCAAGCTGGGCGGTGGGCCACGCGAACACCAGATCCGCGCCGAGGTCCTTGGCCCCCATGACCACGCTGGCGGCGCCGATGGCGTGCCGGGTGATCACGGTGATGGTTCCCACGGAGGCCTCCGCGTAGGCGTAGACCAGCTTGGCCACGCTGCGCACCACCCCGCCGAGCTCCTCGTCCGCGCCGGGAAGGAAGCCCGGTGCGTCCACGAAGGAGACGACGGGGACGTTAAAGGCGTCGCAGGTGCGGATGAAGCGCGCGGCCTTGCTCGCAGCACGGGAATCCAGCCGGCCGGAGTCTCGGGCGGGTTGGTTGGCCACGATCCCCACCGCGCGACCCTCGATGCGCGCGAAGCCGGTGAGGACGTTGGTGGCGTACCGCCCCTGGATCTCCAGGAACTGGTGGTTGTCCACGACCCGGGAGACGATCTCGCGCATGTCGTAGGGGGCGTGCGGGTCATCCGGGATCAGGGCGTTGAGCTCGGTGTCCGAGGCGGAGAGGTTTTCTTCGATGGAACCGGTGATCCGGGATTCCACCGGCCGGGGGGCCTCGGCGCGGTTATTCGAGGGGAGGTAGCCGAGCAGTCCGCGCAGGGCGTCGATGGCCTGGGCATCATCGGCCGCGGTCAGGTGCGCGACGCCGGAGTGCTCCGCGTGCTCGCGGGCCCCCAGGGATTCCTCGCCGGGGTCCTCGCCGAGCCGCAGCTGGGCCTGGCTCTCCACCATGATAAGGAGGTCCGCGGCGCCCGCGAGCAGGGCGTGCGGGCCGGTGACCCGCCCGGTGAGAACCGCGACGTGCGGTATCACCCCGGAGGCCTGGGTGGCGGCGGCCAGGATGCGGGCGTAGAAGGAGAGCGCCGCGGTCCCCTCGGCGGCGCGCGCCCCGGCGCCCTCCAGGAAGGCGATCACCGGCACGCCGGTCTTGGCGGCGAGCTGGTGAATCTTGAGGATCTTCTCGCCGTAGACCTCGCCCAGGCGACCGTCGAAGATGGTGGCGTCCTGGGCATAGACGCAGACCTTGCGCCCGGCCACGGTGCCGTACCCGGCCACCACCCCGTCGGTGGCCGGGCGGTTGGCGTCCAGCCCGTACTCGGAGACGCGGTGGCGGGCCAGGGCATCGACCTCGACGAACGTGTCGGCGTCGAGGAGCGCACCGATGCGCTCGCGGGCGGTGAGCCGTCCGGCCGCGTGAACCTCGGCGATGGCGCGCTCGCCCGCGGGGGCCTGCGCCTCGGCGAGGCGGGCGGTGAGGTCTGCCAGCTTTCCGGCGGTGGTGGAAAGATCAGTCATAGTTGCTCATTCTAACGGTGCGCCCGGAGCGGGAGCGCATGGCTGGCCCCGCCGAGGTCGAAAGAGGCGCTGCGCCCGGTGGGTATGGTGGTGGGCATGGATGAAGCAGCGCTCCGGCGGCACCTAGGCGGGCGAGCGGGAAGCTACTCCCGGCTGCGAGTGGTGGCGCAGACGGGTTCGACCAACGCGGATCTCCTGGAGCAGGGGGACGCCCCCGACCGCGCCGTGCTCATCGCCCGCCACCAAACCGCCGGTCGCGGGCGCCTGCACCGGCACTGGGTGGGGGTGCCGGATAAGCAACTGGCGATCTCCGTGTTGTACCGGCCGGGGATCAAGCTCGTGGATCGCCTTGGCCTGCTGCCCCTGGCGGTGGGGCTGGCGGTGGTCGATACCGTACCGCGCGCGGCGTTGAAGTGGCCCAACGACGTCCTCCTCGGCGGGCGCAAGGTGTGCGGAATCCTCGTGGAGGCCGCCGACCTGGACGCCGCGCCCCGCGTGGTGGTGGGCTGCGGGATCAACCTCGCCCTGGACCGCGACGAGCTGCCCGTGGACCACGCCACCTCCCTGGTCCTGGAGGGCCTCGCGCACGAGCCGGCGGAGATCGCGGCCGGGTTCCTGAACGCCCTGGAGGACCGGGTTCAGCAGTGGTATTGCGCGAGTCCCGCCCTGCTGCGCGACTACCGGGCGCGCTGCGCCACCCTGGGCGCGGAGGTGCGCGTGGAGCGCTGGGCGGACAGCATCGAGGGAACGGCGGTGGACGTCTCCGCCACGGGGGCCCTGATCGTGGAGACCGATCGGGGCCGCCAGGAGTTCTCCGCCGGGGACGTGACGCACCTGCGGCGCGCCGTCGAGGGGTAGCGGGAACATGGCTGCCTTTCGCCTTGGCCCCGGGGAACGGATGGTGGTGGACGTCTGCGCCCCGCTGAGCACGCTGATTTTTCCCGCCCTCGAGGCCATCGTGCTCACCGGCGTGGCCTGGATCGGCGTCGGCTACCTGGACCGCCCCGAGGTGGCGGTGAACCTGGATCTGCGCAACGCCCTGGTGGGGGCGTGGGCGCTGGCCCTGGCGTGGCGGCTGCTGCTGCCGCTGCGCCGGGCGCGACGGCAACGGTTCATGGTGACCACCCAGCGCATCGTGGTGCGCGGGCCGGGGTGGCGCGCGCGCACCGAGGAGATTGCGCTGCACCGGGTGCGCGGGGCGCGCAAGCGGGGTCGCGGCCGGGTGGCCCTGGGCCTTGCCGGCTACGACCGCCCCGTGGTGTTTGCCCGCCTGCCGCGACCGAAGAAGGTGGCCCAGGCGATCACCGATCTGGTGCGGTGGTAGCCCGCCGGGGGATTAGTCCTCCCGGTGAAACTGCGCGGCGTGCAGCCGGGCGTACACCCCGTCGCGAGCGAGGAGTTCCTCGTGGGATCCCTGCTCCGCGATGGCGCCGTCCACCATCACTACGATCACGTCCGCGTCGCGGATCGTGGAGAGGCGATGGGCGATGACGAAGGAGGTGCGTTCGGCGCGCAGGGCGCTCATCGCCTTTTGCACCAGCACCTCCGTGCGGGTATCCACCGAGGAGGTGGCCTCGTCGAGAATGAGCAGCGCGGGGCAGGCGAGGAAGGCTCGCGCGATGGTGATCAGCTGGCGCTCCCCGGCCGACAACGCCCCGCCGTCGCCGTCGATGCGGGTGGCGTAGCCCTCGGGCAGGGTGCGCACAAAACGATCCACGTAGGTGGCCTTGGCCGCGGCGATGACCTCCTCGTCGGTGGCGTCGAGCCGACCATAGCGAATGTTATCCGCGATGGTGCCCTCGAAGAGCACGGCGTCCTGGAGCACCATCCCCACCTGGGAGCGCAGCTCCCGGCGAGACAGGTCGCGGATGTCCGTGCCATCTAGGGTGATGCGTCCGGCGTCGATCTCGTAGAAGCGCATGATGAGGTTGACCAGGGTGGTCTTGCCCGCCCCGGTGGGGCCCACGATGGCGGCGGTCTGCCCCGGGGTCACGCGCAGATCAAGCCCGGTGATCAGCGGAGTGTCCGGGCGGTACCCGAAGGCGACGTCCTCGAACTCCACCAGGCCCCGGGCGCGACCCGGGGCCTGGGCGGTGGCGCGGTCGGGGCTTTGCTCGGTGGCATCGAGCAGCTCGAAGACGCGCTCGGCGGAGGCCACGCCGGATTGCAGCATCTGCATCATGCCGCCGAGTTCCCCGAGCGGTTGGTTGAACTGGCGAGAGTACTGGATGAAGGCGGTGGCCTCGCCCAGGCTCATGGCCCCGGAGGCCACCCGCAGCCCGCCGAGCACGGCGATGCCCACGTAGGACAGGTAGGAGATGAACTGCATGACCGGCATCATCATGCCGGAGAGAAACTGCGCCGTGGCGCTGGCACGGAAGAGTTCCTGGTTGCGTTCCTCGAACTCGGCCACGGCGGCGTCCGTGCGGCCAAAGACGTGCAGCACCTCGTGTCCGGAGAAGGCCTCCTCCACGTGTCCGTTGAGCAGGCCGGTGGCGCGCCACTGGGTGGCGAATTGTCTCTGGGAGCGCGACCCGATGACGGCGAGCACGACCCCGGTCAGCGGCAGGGAGAGCAGGGCCACCAGGGCGAGCTGCCAGGACACCCAGAACATCATCGCGGTGATGCCGATCACCATGAGTAGGGCGTTGAGCGCCTGGGCCAGGGCCTGCTGCAGGGCCTGCTGGATGTTATCGACGTCGTTCGTGGTGCGCGAGAGCACGTCGCCGCGCTTGCTGGTGTCGAAGTAGGAGAGCGGGAGGCGGTGAATCTTAGCCTCCACATCGCGGCGTAGCTCGTAAACCGCGCGCATGACCAGGCGGTTGAGGATGAATCCCTGCAACCACATGAGCGCCGAGGCGACCAGGTAGAGGACGAGGATGGCGGCGATGAGCCAGCCCAGGCGGGACAGGTCGATGCCCACCCCGGGGGTGGCGTCCGTGCGGTCGAGCATGTCCGCGAGGGTGTCGCTGCCCTCGGCGCGCAACCCGGAGACGATCTGTTCCTTGGGCACCCCGGCGGGTAGGCGGGCGCCGAGGGCCCCGGAGAAGATCACGTCCATGGCGTAGCCGGTGACGCGAGGGGCGTACACGTTGAGCGCCACCGAGAGGCTCACCAGGCCCGCGACCAGGGCGAGAGACCCCCGGTAGGGGGAGAGCAGGCCGAGCAGGCGGGCGGCCCCGGTGCGGAAGTTCTTGGCCTGGCGCGGCGCGGGGCCGGACCAGTCGCCCGTGCCGACCTTGCCTTGAAGATCCAGGATCTCCTGTTCGGATAGGTCGGCGGCGTCGTTGTGGTTCTGGGTCACGATGGGCGCACCTCCTCGGTGGCATCGGCGGGGTCGGCGTCCTGGGAGCGGACGATCTCGCGGTAGGTCTCGGAGGATTCCAGCAGTTCAGCGTGGGTGCCGCGGGCAACGATCTCCCCGGCCTCGAGCACGAGGATGTGGTCGGCGTGCCGGATGGAGCTGACCCGCTGAGCCACCATGATCGTCGTGGCCCGGGCCAGCGCGGGGGCCAGGGCGGCGCGCAGTCGTGCGTCCGTGGTCGTGTCCAGCGCGGAGAAGGAGTCGTCGAAGAGATAGACGGCGGGGGCGGCCACGAGCATGCGGGCGATGCAGAGGCGCTGGCGCTGCCCGCCGGAAATGTTGGTGCCGCCCTGGGAGAGGCGCATATCCAGGTCGTGCACGAAATCCGCCTGCGCGGTGCGCAGCGCCGCCCACATCTCCTCCTCGCTGGCCCGGGGGTTGCCCATGGCGAGGTTGGAGCGCACGGTACCGGAGAACAGGTAAGGCCGCTGCGGCACCGTGCTCACGCGCGCCGCGATGTCCGCGTGGGACATCGCGGTGACGTCCGTGCCGTCGAGGAGCACCCGGCCCCGGGTGGCGGTGTGGAGGCGCGGGATGAGACTGAGCAGCGTGGTCTTGCCCGAGCCGGTGGCCCCGATGATGGCGGTGACCTGGCCGGGGCGGGCGCTCAGGGAGATGTCTCGCAGCACCGGGGCCTCCGCGCCGGGGTAGGAAAAGCTCACGTGGTCGAACTCCACCACGCCGCCGCGGCCGTCGGGGCGTTGCGGTTGCGTCGGCTCTGGGATCGAGGAGGAGTGGTCCAGCACTTCCGCGATGCGGCCCGCGCAGACGAGGGCGCGCGGCAGCATCATGGCCATGAAGGCGCCCATCATCACGGCGGTGAGGATCTGCATGAGGTATTGCAGGAAGGCCGTCAGCGAGCCGACCTCGACCACCCCGGCGTCCACGCGCCGCCCGCCGAACCACATCACCGCCCCCGTAGCCAGGTTGAGAATGAGCATGATGACGGGGAAGAGCAGCACGAAGAGGTTGCCGATCCGCACCGAGAGGGAGGTGAGCTCGGCATTGGTGCGATCGAAGCGCGCGGCCTCATGGTCCTCCCTGGTAAAGGCGCGTACCACCCGGATGCCGGTGATCTGCTCGCGCAGCACCGCGTTGAGGGCGTCGATCGTGCGCTGCTGGCCGGTAAACAGCGGCATGAGCCGGGCGATGATGAGCGCCACGGCGGCGAGGAGCACGAGCACGCTGACCACCACGAGCCAGGACAGGCCGGGATCCTCGCGCAGGGCCATGACGACGCCGCCGATCATCATGATGGGGGCCGGGGCCATGAAGTTCAGCATCATCATGTACGTCATCTGCACCTGCTGGACGTCGTTGGTGCCGCGGCTAATCAGGGTGGCCGCGCCGAAGCGACCGACGTCTTGCGCGGAGAAGTCCGCCACCCGGCGAAAGACGTCGGCGCGAAGGCCGCGCCCCATGCCCATGGAGGTGCGCGCGCCGAACCATACGGCGATGCATGCGGTGATGACCTGGACGAACGCCACGCCGAGCATGATCGCCCCGAGGCGCCAGATCAGGTCCACGTCCCCGCGCGCAACCCCCTCGTCGATGATGCGGGCATTGAGCGAGGGCAGGTAGAGCGTGGCGATGGTGGAGGCGGTCTGTAGGACGAGGATGGCGGCGAGGGCACCGGCGTGGGGGCGGGCCCGCGAGCCGAGGAGGCGCAAAAAATTCACCCGATAAGGCTAGCAGCGCGGGGTCGTGCTTTCCTCGGGGTGAGATAAGGAGCATGACTATAGTTGAGCAGCGTGAAGGACGCAGCAAAAAACCCCCAAGGAAATCCCGACGCTCACGCACCGGGGCAGCCCGTGGTGGCCGTGATCGGTGACGGCCAATTGGCCCGAATGATGCACACCGCCGCCATCGAGCTGGGGCAATCCGTGCGCCTGTTGGCCGGTTCCCCGAAAGCCTCGGCCGCGCAGGTGGTCGCCGACGTTGTGGTGGGCGATTACCGGGATCGTGAGGACCTGCGTGCCGCCGCCCGGGGGGCCAGCGCGGTGACCTTCGATCACGAGCACGTGCCCAGCGAGCACCTGCGCGCGTTGATCGAGGAGGGGATCAGCGTGCAGCCGCGCCCGGAGGCCCTCCTGTACGCCCAGGACAAGCTGGCCCAGCGCCGCCGTTTGCGGGAACTGGGTTTTCCGGTGCCGCGCTTTAGCGAAGTTGCCTCCGTGGCGCAGGCGTTGGACTTTCACGAGGAGGTGGAGGGCCGGGTGTGCCTCAAGGCCTGCCGCGGCGGTTACGACGGTCACGGGGTGTGGTTCCCCGAGGGACGCGAGGAGCTGGCGGCGCTGGTCGAGGACCTTCTGGCCACGGGGGTGGCCCTCATGGCGGAGGAAAAGGTGAACTTTCGCTGCGAGCTGTCCGCGATGGTGGCGCGCACCCCCTCCGGTGAGGTGGCAACCTGGCCGGTGGTGGAGTCCCAGCAGAAGGACGGCATTTGCCACCGGGCGATTGCCCCCGCTCCGACCATGAGCGCGCAGGACGATCGCGCGCTGCGCACCCTGGCGGAGGATATTGCCGCCCGCCTCGGGGTGACCGGGGTGCTGGCGGTGGAGCTCTTTGACACGGGGGGCAGCTACTGGGTCAACGAGCTGGCCATGCGTCCCCACAACACCGGGCACTGGACCCAGGACGGCTCCGCTACCAGCCAGTTCGAGCAGCACCTGCGCGCCGTGCTGGACCTTCCCCTGGGGGATACCGCGCCCACCGCCCCGGTGACCGTGATGGTCAATACCCTCGGCGGCCCCGAGGACCCCGCCGAGCCGCTGCCCGAGCGCATGGCGCAGGTGTGGCGCCGGTTCCCCGCGGCCAAGATTCACCTCTACGGCAAGGAGCACCGCCCGGGGCGCAAGCTCGGCCACGTCAATCTCTGCGGCCGGGACGTCGCCACCACCGTCCGGGAGGCGGACCTGGCCGCCTATTACCTGGTGCACGGGCGCTGGGCCGACGGCTGGGTTCCCGCCGCGCACTAACCTCTCCGCTGACCCAGAAAGGACGCACTCGCATGACCCCCCTCGTTGGCCTCATCATGGGCTCCGACTCCGACTGGGACACCGTGGCCCCCGCCGCGGAGGTCCTCGCCGAGTTCGGTGTGCCCTTCGAAGTGGGCGTGGTCTCCGCCCACCGCACCCCGGAGCGCATGCTCTCTTATGCCAAGAACGCCCACCGCCAGGGTCTCAAGGCGATCATCGCCTGCGCCGGGGGGGCGGCGCACCTGCCGGGCATGGTGGCGGCCGCCACCCCGCTGCCGGTGATCGGGGTGCCGCGCGCCCTCAAGGACCTCGACGGCATGGACTCCCTGCTCTCCATCGTCCAGATGCCCGCCGGGGTGCCCGTGGCCACCGTGTCCATCGGCGGGGCGAAGAACGCCGGGCTGCTGGCCGTGCGGATCCTGTCCGCCGGGGATGACGCCCTGCGCGAGAAGATGGTGGCCTATCAGGAGGCCCTGGCCGCCGAGGTGGAGCGCAAGGACGCGGCGCTCCAACGGCGCCTGCTGGGCGATTAGGCCCGGCTCCCGACAGCGTGCCGGTACCAGTGCTGGGTGCGCGTCCGCGCGCGGGAGAGCGCCGCTGTCCTACTCGCGGCGTGACGGCCGAGAGGAGCGCCGCATCGTGGCCTTTTCCGCCTCCGCGATGGCGGCCAGGCGCTCCTCGGTGACCATGCCGGTGGCCACCACCGCGGAGCCGCCCACGGCGAGGGGTTCGAGCACGGTGCGGCGGAAGCCATCGCGGTCGGTCCAGTCGGTGGACAGCACTCGGGCCTCGGCGGGGAGATCCGCCTTCTCGGCCAGGTCCGCCAGGCGCGGGGTGGGGGCGGGGAAACGATCGCCGTAAAAGCGCACGGTGGGGCCGAAGTCGATGGCCCCGGCGGGCAGGGTGCCGCCGGTCTCCGCGACGCCGCGGCCGAAGGGATCGTCGGTGACCACCACGAGATCCCCGGCGGGCTGATCCGGCACGTGTGCGGCCGCGCAGAAGTTCGCCTCGGCCCCGGCGGCCTCGCCAAAGACATACTCCACCCCGGCGGCCAGCGCGCCCAGGGCGATCACGCAGGACTGCCAGCCGCAGGGCACGGAGATGGCGATGCGGGAACCTGGGCCGAGGTCTAATTCCTCGTAGAGCATGTTGCCCACCTTGGCCGCCCAGTTGTCGAGGGTCTGGGCGGAGAAGTCGAGACGGGAGGCGGTGTGCTCGTCGTAGACGGTGAATCGGGGCCGGGCCGGATCCGCCGTCAGCAGGTGGGCGAGGAGTTCCATGCCCACCGATGGTAGGCGAACTTTAGTTCACGCAGCGCGGCCCGTCACCGCCGGCGTCGATCTCGGGGGCGACCTTGGCGGTGCCGAAGTCCGCCCCGGGCTGCCCCACGGTGGTTTCCTCGCTGAGGGCGCTGGGGACGGCAGCCTCGGCGCTCTGCGTCGCGGAGTCGTCGCGGGGGCCGGCGTAGTCCTCGGCGGTGACCACGATCAGGGTTCCGGGATCGAGGGCATTATTGACCGTGATGGGCAGATCGCCCAGCGCGGCGGAGAGCTCCTGGGCGGCAGGGTCCTCCGAGTGCGGGGCCACGATCTGGCTGGTGGAATAGGCGCCGGGTAGCGCGTTCGTGGTCTCGGCCACGGTGTATCCCGCCGCGGTGAGATGGGCGCTGACGGCACCGGCCAGCCCCACGATGGAGCCGGCGTTCAGCACGGTCACGGTGGCGGGATGCCTGGGCGCGGCGACCTGCTCCGAGTCCTCCTCGGGGGGCGGATTCTCGCCGGCATCGTCGTGATCCTTGGGTTTTTTGTCCTCCTCGAGCAGAGTGTGCATGAAGGCGTGCACCTGCGGCGGATCCACGGTCACGATGGATTCGCCGTAGTCGCCCACCCCGTCGATGGAGGTCACCGGAATGGTGTTGAACACCACGTTGCCTCCGGCGAGGTTAGAGAGTTGGGTGGCAAAGCTCATGATGTCCATGCTGTCATCGAGGACCACGGAGCGTTCCACGGCCTGGCTCATGTCCCCCAGCCGCGCGGGACTGGTCAGGGTTCCGGCGGAGAGTACCTTATTGACCATCGAGGCCATGAACGCCTGCTGGCGCACCACCCGGTCGAGGTCGCCGCGGGGCAGGCCGTGGCGCTGACGCACGAAGGAGAGCGCCTGATGCCCGTTGAGGGTCTGGCGCCCGGCGTGGAAGTTGGCGCCAGAGAACTCGTCGCTGACCGCCTCGTTGAGGCATACCTCTACGCCCCCCACGGCGTCGGTGAGTAAGACGAAGCCCAGGAGCCCGACCTCGGCGTAGTGATCCACCTCGATGCCGGTGAGGTCGGAGACGGCAGAGATCAGCCCGGCGCGTCCGGCCTGCGTGGACTGCTTTTCGATGAGCTCCTCATCAGTCATCCCCTTGGCGCGCAGCTGATCCTCCTTGGTGGTCTTGTAGCTGCTGAATACGCCGTTGATCTTGAGGTTGCCGTAGGATTTGTCGCGGATGTAGGTATCACGGGGGATGGACACGGCGGTGGCGGAGGTGCCGTCGTTGGGCACCCGGATGAGCATGATGGTGTCGGTGTTGTAGGCGCCGTCTTCGACCCCGGCGCGCAGGGCGTCGAGTTCTTCTCGGCTCAGTGGCTTGCCCTGGGCGTCGGTGCGCGAGTCCGAGCCCACCAGGAGGATGTCGGTGGCGCCGTCGGGCGCGGACCCCTGGCCGGAATTGCCCCCCAGTTGCAGGTTGCCGGCGGAGGCGAGCTGGGAACCCAGGCGACCCACGGCGAAGTAGCCCAGGGCGGAAATCAACAGCACGAGGCAGGAGAGCGCCGCCAGGGTGGTTTTGACGGGCCGCGACCCCGCCTGGGCCAGGTTGCGGCGGGCGCGCGGTGGGGCCTGGATGCTGCGCGAGGGGCGCGGTGTGGGCGCGCTCGTGGGCGGTGGGGGCCAAGAATGATGGTTCACTGCTTCATGCTCCAAGGGGCTGGGTGGGGCCGGTGCGCGGACACCGGTCGCCGGGTGCGAGCCAGGGCGGCACCGGCGGGTATAGAATCCGGGGCACATCCGAAAACCTACTCCCAAGGAGTCTATCGCCGTGAAGGTGGTTGTCACAGGAGCCGCGGGGCAGTTAGGGCGCTGTCTTCGCCTCACCGCGCCCCCGGGTGTGCAGGTGGCCTGGTGCGATAGGAGTGCCCTCGACGTCACGGATGCCTCTCAGGTGGCGCGTTCCCCGGTGCTGGGTGGGGTCGATGTGGTGATCAACACGGCGGCTTTCACCGCCGTGGATGCCGCCGAGGAACGGCCCCAGGCCGCCGCCGAGCTCAACGTCCGCGCCCCCGAGTACCTGGCCCTTCGCTGCGCCCGGGAGGGGGTGCACCTGCTGCATATTTCCACGGATTACGTCTTTGGCGCGGCTCCGACGGGGCGGGGCACGCCGCGCCCGCTCACCCCGGCGGATCGCCCCCGGCCCGCCAGCGTCTATGGTCGCACCAAGGCGGCGGGGGAGGCGGCGCTGGCCGGGGTGGCCGCGCGCAATCCGGGCTGGTGTGGCTACACGGTGGCGCGCACGTCCTGGCTTTTTAGCGGGCACGTGCTGACCGGTCACCGGGACTTCGTGAGCACCATGGTGCGCCTGGCGGAGGAAGGGATCAACCCGCGGGTGGTTAGCGATCAGACGGGCAGCCCTACCTTTGCCCTGGATCTGGCGGGCGCCCTGTGGGCGGTGGCGGGGGAACAACCGGCCGGCCTGATTCATCTGGCGGGGTCCGGGCGGGCCACCTGGTATGAGTTGGCGCGAGCCACCTTTGCGGCGGCGGGCCACGATCCAGCCCGGGTGCGCCCGGTTTCCTCGGCCGAGTATCCCACCGCCGCCCGCCGCCCGGCGTGGTCGGTCCTAGCCTCGAATCGGGAACTGCCCGAGTGGCGCGATGGGCTGGCGCGCGCGCTCGACGCTACACTTTCTGCACCATGAGCCCTACACAGCCAGCCGGTGCCTCGCCCGTTCCGGGCCGTTTCGTGGACGGGGAGGATCGGTGCCTTCCGCTCGCGGTGGTGACCGTGACCTTTTCCCCGGGGGGGCACCTGCAGGCGCTTTTGGACTCGCTGGAGCTGGCCACGCGCCGCCTCACGTACGTGGTCATGGCCGATAACGGGTCGACCGATGGTGCGCCCCAGGCCGCCGCGGGTCCGAGGGTGGAATTGCTCGATACGGGGGGCAACCTCGGTTATGGCCGCGCGGTTAATGCCGCCGTGCGCCACCTGGCCCCGCGGCGGCGGAGCGGCGAGATCGACGGGGAGTTTTTCCTCGTGGTCAATCCCGATGTCACCTTTGCCCCCGGTGCCATCGACGAGCTGGTGGCCTGCGCCCGGCGTTGGGAGGACGCGGGGGCGGTGGGGCCCCTGATCCGGCAGGCCGATGGCAGCGCGTATCCCTCGGCGCGCGCCGTGCCCCGCCTGGGCATCGGCATCGGCCACGCCCTGCTGGGGAGAATCTGGCGGAATAATCCCTGGAGCCGGGCCTATAAGGCGGGCGAGGAGATGGGGCGCGAGCGCGCGGCGGGATGGTTGTCCGGGTCCTGCCTGCTGCTGCGATGGGCGGATTTCGAGGCCATCGGGGGCTTCGACGAGCGCTACTTTATGTATATGGAGGACGTGGATCTGGGCGATCGCCTGGGACGGGCGGGCAGGCGCAACGTGCTGTGTCCCTCGGCGGTGATCGAGCACGATCAGGGCCATGTGGCCCGCAATTATTCCGCGGTGACGGTGCCGGCGCATCACGCCAGCGCGTACCGCTTCCTAGCGGATCGGCTGCCGGGGTGGCACCGGGCCCCGGTGCGTGCGGCCCTGTGGGTGGGGTTGCGGGCGCGCGCCGCGGTGTTGCGCGTGCGCGCTGGGCTCGGCAGCGGGCGCTAGGATCGCGCTGGGATCGGCTGCCGGGTGGAGAGTTTTGCTCGACGCTTTCGGCGTGTCCCACTATGTGAGAGGGGGGTGAGTCGTGCGAAGATGATTCCCGTCGCGCCGCCCCGCGGGTAGCGCGCGAAGCCGTAGTAGCCACTTTTTAAGGAATCCTAAAGTAGCGCCATGCCGAATCCCAAGCAGACCGACGCCGTGATCCTCGTGGGGGGCAAGGGCACTCGACTGCGTCCGCTGACCGCGAATACCCCCAAGCCCATGCTGCCCACGGCCGGTTTTCCCTTTCTGGAGCATCTGCTGGCCCGAATCCGGACCACGGGGATGGAGCACGTGGTGCTGGGGACCTCCTATCGCGCGGAGGTGTTTGCACAATATTTTGGCGATGGCTCGGACTTTGGCCTGGATATCGAGTATGTGACGGAGGAACAGGCCCTAGGCACCGGGGGCGGCATCCGCAACGTCTACGGGCGGTTGCGTCACGATACCGCGATGGTGTTTAACGGCGACGTGCTCAGCGGCATGGATCTGGCCGCGCTGCTGCGCGCGCACGAGGAGAAGGAGGCGGATCTGACCCTGCACCTGGTGCGGGTGGCGGATCCCAGCGCCTTTGGCTGCGTGCCCACGGACGAGCAGGGGCGGGTGCAGGCCTTCCTGGAAAAGACGGAGGATCCGCCCACCAATCAGATCAACGCGGGCTGCTACGTGTTCCGCCGCGAGCTGATCGAGCAGATCCCGGAGGGGCGGGTGGTATCCGTGGAACGAGAGACGTTCCCGGGGCTGCTGGCCGAGGGCAGGAGGGTATTCGGCCACGTGGATGGCGCCTACTGGCGGGACATGGGCCGTCCGGATGACTTCGTGCGGGGTTCCTCGGATCTGGTGCGCGGGATCGCCCCCTCGCCGTTGCTCGCCGGGCGCACGGGGGAGAGCCTGGTGGATCCCTCGGCCGGCGTGCGCGATGGTGTGATCCTGGTCGGCGGCACGGCGGTGGGCCGCGGCAGCGAGATCGGCGCGGGCTCGCGTATCGACGACTCGGTGATCTTCGACGGCGTGACGGTGGAGCCGGGCGCGGTGATCGAGGACTCCATCATTGCTTCCGGGGCGCGGGTGGGAGCCAACGCCCGGATCAAGGGATGTGTGGTGGGGGAGGGAGCGCAGATCGGGGCGCGCTGCGAGCTTCTCGATGGCATGCGGGTGTGGCCCGGCGTGGCGATCCCGGACGGCGGCATCCGGTTTTCCACGGACGCCTAGGCGCGTCGGACGCGCGCCCGGGTTCCGATCCGGGGTAGTGGGGCGAAAAGATGCCGCCACTATATATAGCACCCCTGACCACCACCCCCGGTCTGTAAGTTCTGTGGCCAATGTGGTCAATGGTACTGTTGACGTGCTCGTATCCGCCGGCGGGGGCGAAAAGACGGCATATGGCTTGACGCTATCTAGTGACGTGGTGTTCAATCTCAACGAGGTAAGCAACTGTTGGGTACGGAGAAGGGATCGTGGCGTGGAAGATATGGCCGATGACGCCACCCCCCGTGGCGCAGCCAGTGCCAAGCTCACCCTCGACGATCTTTTCGGGGCCGTGGAGCAGGAATGGCAGGATCAGGCGCTGTGCGCACAGACGGATCCCGAGGCATTCTTCCCGGAAAAGGGCGGATCGACTCGCGAGGCGAAGCGTATCTGCCGGGCCTGCGGTGTGCGCGACGAATGCCTGGAATACGCCCTGGAGCACGATGAACGCTTTGGCATCTGGGGTGGCCTATCCGACCGCGAGCGCCGCCGACTGCGGCGCACTATTTCCTAAGCGTTCCTAGGCGATGACGTGGGGCCCGGGTCCCACGCTTTTTCTTCAGTGCTGTGGGGCGGGGTGGCCTACCACTGGAAGTCGGGGTCGATGTCGCGCGGGTCGATGTTGAGGTACCCGGCCACCAGGGCGGTGAGGATGGTGGCGAGGAGATCGCGCAGCTCCCCGGTGGACTCCACCCGGTGCTCGATGGGCATCCGAAAGAGCACGATCCGGGAGCGGGTGGGCTGGCCGGCCGCATCCACGCCGGCGGGAATGATGCGGCCCAGGGGCACCGGCCCGTCCGCCACGATCTCGGGGGGAAGCACGGTGAGGTCGGGGCGTAGCTGCATGCGCGGCACGGTGTCCACCGCGATGTCGAGGTTGGCCAGCTGCTCGTAGAACTGCGTGGCCAGGGGGGCGTAGGCCTCCAGTACGGCGGCGTCGAAAAGCCGCCCCCTGCTGCGGTGTCGCGGCAGGGTGGAGGGGAGCAGGGGGCCGCGTAGCCCCCGGTCGCGGCGATCCCGGAAAGCCCTGGTGTACATGGGGGCAAGCCTACGTGGCGGGGGCCGGGTCGTGGTCGGGGCGCGCCGGTGGGGTATCCAAATCTCAAGTTGAGGTCTAGACTCTGTGGGCGTGCAACAATTTCGTCGCTGTTCCCGCCCCGG
Organism: Corynebacterium sp. zg-331; assembly: GCF_014267345.1. Lineage (GTDB taxonomy): Bacteria > Actinomycetota > Actinomycetes > Mycobacteriales > Mycobacteriaceae > Corynebacterium. Next base: position 64,778 of record NZ_JACMYD010000003.1, on the reverse strand, counting down.
CTGCGGCAAACCCGCGGTAGCCACGCTCACCTATGCCTACGCGGAATCCACGGCGGTGGTCGGTCCCCTGGCCCCCTCCTCGGAACCACATAGCTGGGACCTCTGCGCGCACCACGCCGAGCGGATCACGGCCCCCCTGGGCTGGGAAATGCTGCGGGTCGAGGGAATCGAGATGGACGAGGACGAGGATCTCACGGCCCTGGCCGAGGCGGTGCGCGAGGCGGGTCGCTTTTCCACCGGTTTGGTCGCCGGCCACGATCCTCGGGCGGAGGAGGCCGCCGACCACGCGCTGCGCGCCGATACCTCGGTGCACCCGGTGCACCGTTCCAAGAGGTTGACGGGGGAAAAGCAGCGGCGCCGCGCGCACCTGCGCGTGGTGCGCGACGACGAGGGCGCGTCGTAGCGCGCCCTCCGGTTCGCGGGCACGGGGCGCGCGGCCCGCTAGACTTGGGTGCCGTATCGGTGGCGGCCGCGCGCCCCACGGCCGCCACACCCCTGATGGAGGAGGAGCTTCTTTTATGCGCACCCGCGAGTCCGTGACCGCAGTGATTAAGGCCTATGACATCCGAGGCGTCGTGGGCCGCGACATCGACGCGGAATTTGTCCGCGAGGCCGGCGCCGCCTTCGCGAGCCTACTGCGCGCCGAGGGGGAAACGAGACTGGCGGTGGGGCACGACATGCGCCCCTCCTCCCCGGAGCTGGCCCAGGCCTTTGCCGAGGGGGCCACGGGCCAGGGACTCGACGTGGTGCTGTTGGGCCTGACCTCCACCGACGAGCTCTACTTCGCCTCCGGTTCCCAGGAGTGCGCCGGGGCGATGTTTACCGCCAGCCACAACCCCGCCCAATATAACGGGATCAAGCTGTGCCGGAGGGGTGCGCGCCCCGTGGGCCAGGACACCGGCCTGAACGAGATCGCCGAGGCCCTGGTGACCGGCGTGCCGCAATACGAGGGAACCCCCGGCGAGATCACCCGGCGCGACGTCCTGGCCGACTACGCCGCCTACCTGCGCTCCCTGGTGGATCTCGGCGAGATTCGTCCCCTGGTGGTGGCGGTGGACGCCGCCAACGGCATGGGGGGATTGACGGTTCCGGCGGTCTTTGCCGGGCTGCCCCTGGACATCCGCCCGCTCTACTTCGAGCTCGATGGTACCTTCCCCAACCACGAGGCCAATCCCCTGGAGCCGAAGAACCTGGAGGATCTTCGGCGCTTCGTGGTGGAACAGAAGGCGGACATCGGCCTGGCCTTCGACGGGGACGCGGATCGCTGCTTCGTCGTCGACGAGCGGGGTAACCCGGTCTCGCCCTCGGCCATTTGCGCCCTGGTCGCCGAGCGTTACCTGCGCGAGCGCCCGGGGGCCACGGTCATCCACAATCTGATCACCTCCCGCTCCGTGCCCGAGGTCATTAAGGACAACGGCGGGATCGCCGTGCGCACCCGCGTGGGTCATTCTTTCATCAAGGCCACGATGGCCCAGCACGGCGCGGTCTTCGGCGGCGAGCACTCCGCCCACTACTACTTCACGGAGTTCTTCAACGCGGACTCGGGCATCCTGGCCGCCCTGCACGTCCTGGCCGCCCTGGGGACCGGGCAGCGCCCGCTCTCCGATCTCATGGGCGGCTACACCCGCTACGCGGCCTCCGGGGAAATCAACTCCACGGTGGCCGATCAGCAGGCTGCCACCCAGGCCGTGGTGGAGGCGTTCGCCGACCGCACTGCGGCCATCGATACCCTCGACGGCGTGACCATCGACCTGTCGGGCACCCCCGCGTGGTTCAACGTGCGCGCCTCCAACACCGAGCCGCTGTTGCGCCTCAACGCCGAGGCTTCCACCCGGGCCGAGGTGGACGCCCTCGTGGAGGAGATCCTGGGCATCATTCGCGGTTAGGTGCTGCGCACCCCGCGCGGGGGCGCGGCAATGCTACCTTGGTAGGTCGTTGCGTGGGCCTCGGCGCGGGCCCATAGCCCCGGCGGGCGTCGACGCGCCGAGCGGGGAGCATGAGGCGTCACGGAGAAGATGGAGGATGAACAACCGCATGGACAAGCTCAACGGGGTAATCCGCGCCTATCCCTGGGGATCGCGCACGCTGATCCCCGGCCTCCGCGGCGAGCCGGTTCCGTCCCCGAATCCCCAGGCGGAGCTGTGGTATGGCGCGCACCCGGTTTCCCCCGCCACCCTCGGCGCCGCGGAGACGCCCCTCGATGCGGTCATCGCCGCCGACCCACAGGCCCAGGTGGGCCCCCGGGTGCGGGAGGCTTTCGGGGATCGGCTGCCCTTCCTGCTCAAGCTGCTCGCGGCCGCGGAACCGCTGTCGCTCCAGGCGCACCCCTCCAAGGCGCAGGCGCAGGAGGGATTCTCCCGGGAAAACGCCGCGGGCATCGCCCTGACGGCGGCTAACCGTAACTATAAGGACGATAACCACAAGCCCGAACTCATCGTCGCGCTCACGGACTTTCACGCGATGGCGGGCTTTCGTCCGCTGCCGCGCACCCTGGAACTCTTCGAGGCCCTCGATTGTCCGGAGGCGCGGCGCTACCTCGCCATGCTCGATCCCCAGGGCGAGGAGGCCGCCAATCTGCGCGTCCTGTTTACCACCTGGATCACGATTCCGCAGGCGGCGCGCGCCGATCTGATCCAGGCGATCGTGGAGCGCGCCCGTCCCTTGGCGGCCCGCGGCGACTGGATCGGCGACGTGCTGGCCACCGTGCTGGACCTCCAGGAACGCTATCCGGGCGACATCGGCGTGCTGGGGGCCCTGCTGCTCAATCACGTCCACCTCGAACCGGGCCAGGCGATGTATCTGGCCGCCGGGCAGCTCCACGCCTACATCAGGGGTATGGGGGTGGAGATCATGGCGAACTCCGATAACGTGCTGCGCGGCGGCCTGACCTCCAAGTACGTGGACGTACCCGAGCTGGTGCGGTTGCTCACCTTTGATTCCCTGGCCGAACCCACCGTGGAGTGCGATGCCCGGGGCAACTACCCGGTGCCCAGCGCGGAGTTTCAGCTCAGCCGACATCGCCTCGACCGGGGCGAGGCGATGGAGCTGCGTCATGACGGCCCGGCCATCGCCATGTGCACGCGCGGCCAGGTGCGCGCGGGGCAGCAGCGCCTCACCGCCGGGGAGGCCGCGTGGATACCGGCCTGCGAATCCGAGGTGTCGCTGCGCGCCGACGCCGGTGCGGCCGAGGTGTTCTGGGCGCGGGCATAGCGCGCCGCGGGTTTTAGAAACCCGGTGCGGCAGTGGATGGTGGCTCTGCGGAGGTCGGTTCGGCGGGGGTCGCCTGTTCCTCCGAGAAGCCGGATGCGGGGGGATCGCTCGGCGCGGTGGAGCCGACCTCCCACCCCGCGTCGGTGGGCTCGGCCGTTTCGGTCGGTTCCGGGTTTTCTTCCTCGGTGGCCTCCTCGCGCAGGGGAGCAAAGAGACGCTCGGGAATCTTGGTCAGCTCCTCCTGGGTGTGCTCCAGGGCCTCGGAGAGGCGGGGAAGATAGCCCGGCTGGGCGTCCTCGGCGCGCGGTTCCGGTTCGGCGATGGTTCCCGGGGTCGGTGTCTGGGGGGTCTGGGCCTCCTCGGCGGGGCGGGAATCGGTTGCCGGGGTGGCCTCGCCCAAGGCGAGGACGGCATGCGGTTCCTGCTCGGCGGGTTCGACCGCGCTCGGCGCGGATACGCTATCCGGGCGATAGATCTTGGTGGGGGCCGCGCGCAGCACCGTGGGCTCGGCCTGGCGCGGCAAAGCCGGCGCCTCGCTGCGCGGCTCTGCGGGCTCGGCATCGGGGATTCGGGTGCGCTGCGGGGCGCGGGCGTCCTCGGCGGAATCGAGCGGCGTGGCGTCTGCTGCCGCGGAATGGCGGGTCTGCGTGGAGGGGGAGGAGGGGGTGGATAAGCGCCATACGAGGAAGCCGATGGCCGTCGCGGCGAGCACGCCCGCGGCGATGAAAACCATCACCTTGCGTGTATCCCTGGTCACTGTCTAGAGCCTCTTCCCGCAGGTCGGAATGGGTGTTGCCGTCGTGGGTGCCGAGTGGGGGCATGACCGGGTTATCCGGTCTCGGTATAACCTCGATGCCGTAAGGTCACAACCTGATAACGAATTTATCAGAACTAGGTATGAAAGCAAGGGCATACTGCCGCCCGGAGGCGAGTCGGGATGGCTCGGGTCCGGGCGGTGGGGCCGGATGCGGAGAGGCAGGATGGTCGTGGGCGCATGGGACGTCGCTATTTTTACACGGGAGGCCAACGAGGATTTTCTCGATGAACTCGGGCGGCTGGAACCCCGGGAGGTCGTTGCGGCCGTCCGCGATGCCTGCGTGCTCGCTCGGGCGGGCGGGGCCGTCAGCGAGGAGGAGCAACTCAACGCCCTGGCGGCGGCCACGGTGGCCGCGATCTGGGCCGGCGCCCCATTCTCGGCCGCGGAGGTGGCCGATGGGCATCCCTTCCTGCGTGGGCTGATCGGGGCCGGGGATGCGCAGCTACGCGAGGCCGCCGCCGAGGTCCTGGAGGCCGCGGAGGTAGAGGAGGACCTTGAGGTGTATCTAGAGGCGTTGTCCTAGGGGGCTCGGGTTGCGCGCAGGCTAAGGTGGTGGGAAGCGATCTCCCCGAACCGATCAGCGATGCTAAGGAGACACCCATGAGCACCTCCCCGACCTATAAGGTGGCGGACCTGAGCCTGGCGGCGGCCGGGCGACACCAGATCCGCCTGGCCGAGCACGAGATGCCGGGCCTGATGGCCCTGCGCCGGGAGTACGCCGAGGAGCAACCGCTCCAAGGCGCGCGCATCGCCGGCTCCATCCATATGACCGTGCAGACCGCGGTGCTCATCGAGACGCTCATCGCCCTGGGCGCGCAGGTGCGCTGGTCGTCCTGCAACATCTTTTCCACCGACGACGCCGCGGCCGCGGCCGTGGTGGTGGGCTCGGGTACCCCGGAGGACCCTCAGGGTCCGGCGGTGTTCGCCTGGAAGGGGGAGACCCTGGAGGAGTACTGGTGGTGCCTGGACCGGATCTTCGACTGGGGCGAGGAGGGCGCCCCGAACATGATCCTGGACGATGGCGGCGACGCCACGATGGTGGTGATCAGGGGCAGCGAATACGAGCGCGCCGGTGTGGTGCCGGACACCCTGCCCGACGATTCCGACGAGGAGGTCGCGCTGCGGGCCATGCTGCGCCGGGTGCTGGCCGAGGATCCGCAGAAGTGGGGTCGGGTGGCCCGCGACGTGCGGGGGGTAACCGAGGAGACGACCACCGGGGTTCATCGCCTCTACCACTTCGCCCAGCGGGGCGAGCTGCCCTTCCCCGCGATGAACGTCAATGACGCCGTGACCAAGTCCAAGTTCGACAACAAGTACGGCACCCGGCACAGCCTCATCGATGGCCTGAACCGGGCTACCGACATGCTCATGGGCGGCAAAAACGTGCTCATCTGCGGCTACGGCGACGTGGGCAAGGGGTGCGCGGAGGCCATGAAGGGCCAGGGCGCGCGGGTGAAGGTCACCGAGGTTGATCCGATTAATGCGTTGCAGGCGCTCATGGAGGGTTTTCCCGTGGTCACGGTGGAGGAGGCCATCGCGGAGGCGGACATCGTGATCACCGCCACCGGCAACCTGGGCATCATCACCTTCGACCACATGATGGCGATGAAGGATCACGCGGTGCTGGGCAACATCGGACACTTCGATAACGAGATCGACATGGCCTCCCTCCTGCGCCGCGAGGACGTTACCCGGCAGAACATCAAGCCGCAGGTCGATGAGTTCACCCTGCCCAACGGGCGCTCCATCGTCGTGCTCTCGGAGGGGCGCCTGCTCAACCTGGGCAACGCCACCGGGCACCCGAGCTTTGTCATGTCCACCTCCTTTGCGGATCAGACCATCGCCCAGATCGAGCTCTTCCGGCACGCCGAGCGCTACGACAACCAGGTCTATCGCCTGCCCAAGATCCTGGACGAGAAGGTGGCCCGGATTCACGTGGAGGCCCTGGGCGGCGCGCTCACGCGGCTGACCAAGGAGCAGGCCGATTACATCGGGGTGGACGTGGCCGGCCCCTTCAAGCCGGAGCATTACCGCTACTGATGATCGTCTCCATCGAAGGCATCGACGGCGCCGGGAAAAACACCCTGGTGGGCGCCCTCCGAACGCAGCTTCACGCGCACACGCTGGCCTTTCCCCGCTACGAGGATTCCGTCCACGCCCAGCTCGCCCAGCGCGCCCTGCGCGGGCAGATGGGCGATCTGGTCGATTCCGTCTATGGCATGGCCACCCTTTTTGCCCTCGATCGCCGCGGCGCGGCGGAGACGCTGCGCGCTTACCGCGACCGGGGCATCCTGGTGCTGGATCGCTACGTCGCCTCGAACGCCGCCTATTCCGCCGCGCGGCTCGCCGGGGACCCGCGCCGGGCCAGGCAGGCCGTGGCGTGGGTGCGCGACCTCGAGTTCGGCCGGTTCGGGTTGCCGAGGCCGGATCTTCAGGTCTTGCTCGACACCCCGCCGGAGGTGGCGCTGCGCCGCGCCCGGGCCCGAGAGCGCGAGGACGCCGCCCGTACCCGGGATCGCTACGAGCACGACGGGGACCTTCAGGAGCGGACCCGTGCGGCCTACCGCGAGCTGGCGCGTCGCCAGTGGGAAGGCCCGTGGCTGGTAGCCTCGGACCCACAGGCGGTAGTACAAGCAGTGCGCGATCTCGCGGTGGAAAGGTAAGACGATGGTGGCCAAGATCTTGGTGGTGGATGACGATCCCGCGATCTCCGAGATGCTGACCCTGGTGCTCGAGGGAGAGGGCTTTGACACCGTGGCGGTGATGGACGGCGTGGAGGCCGTGCCCGCCGCCCAGCGCGAGGCACCCGACCTGATCCTGCTCGACCTCATGCTCCCTGGCATGAACGGCGTGGACATCTGCCGGGCGATCCGGCAGGAATCCACCGTGCCCATTGTGATGTTGACCGCCAAGACGGACACCGTGGACGTGGTGCTGGGGCTGGAATCGGGGGCGGACGATTACATCACCAAGCCGTTCAAGCCCAAGGAGCTGGTGGCGCGCATCCGGGCCCGCCTGCGCCGCACGGACAACGAACCCAGCGAGGTATTGGAGATCGGCTCCGTGGTCATCGACGTCCCCCGGCATTCCGTGCGCCGCGACGGCGTGGAGGTGGCCCTGACCCCCATCGAGTTCGACCTGTTGGTGGAGATGGCCCGTAGGCCTGGCCAGGCCCTCAGCCGCGACGAGCTCTTGGAGCGGGTATGGGGCTACCGCCAATCCGCCGATAGCCGAGTGGTGAACGTGCACGTGCAGCGGTTGCGATCCAAGATCGAAAAGGATCCGGAGAATCCCACCATCATCCTCACGGTGCGCGGCGTGGGGTACAAGACGGGCTCGGGGGAGTAGCGCGTTGTGCTGAGAACGAGGCTCGCGCGGTGGCAGGAGGCCATCGCGGAATCGTGGCGGACCTCGCTGCAGGTGCGGGTGATCGGTTCGATGCTCGTGGCCACCTCCGTGGTCATGCTGATTCTGGGACTGGCGATGATCTCGATTGTCACCCAGCGCCTGGTGGACAGCAAGATCAACACAGCCGATTTGGAGATCGAGCGGGTGCGCCTGGCCGTGGAGCAACAGATCGCGGCCACCTCCCCCAATAACTCCGTGCAGGTGCGCCTCAACTCCGCGCGCGCGGCGCTGACTAACCGCGCCGGGGCGGAGGCGGATGCTTCCCCGTATGAGCCGATCCTGGTGGTGGCCCACCAGGATCAGGTGCAGGCCTCGGCCCCCCAGGGATTCGATATTCCGCAGCGCCTGCGCACGTTCGTGGGCGAGGGGCAGGTTTCCACGCAGTTTCACGAGGTGGGGCGCAGCGACGGCACGCGCTACAACGCGCTCATCATCGGCAGCCCCACCAGCGCCGATATCCCCGGGCTCCAGGTGTACCTGGTGCTGTCGATGGAGGACGACGAGGAGACGATGGCGCTCATGCGCGGGCTGATCTCCGCGGCGGCCGTCATCGTGGTGGTGCTGCTCATCGGGATCGCCTGGCTGCTGGCCCAGCAGGTCATCACCCCGGTGCGCTCAGCCTCCCGGATCGCCGAGCGCCTCGCCTCCGGGCACCTGCGCGAGCGAATGTCGGTCGAGGGCGAGGACGAGATGGCGCGCCTGGCCATGAGCTTTAATTCCATGGCGGCGTCCCTGTCCAAGCAGATCCGGCAGCTCAAGGAGTATGGGGACCTGCAACGCCAGTTCACCTCGGACGTCTCCCACGAGCTGCGCACCCCCCTGACCACGGTGCGCATGGCGGCGGACATGATCGCCATGCACGCCGAGGAATTCGACCCCGGCACCCGACGGGCCACCGAGCTGATGACCACCGAGCTCGATCGCTTCGAGGACCTGCTGACCGACCTGCTGGAGATCTCCCGGCACGACGCCGGCGTGGCGGACCTGAGCGAATCGCGCCTAGACATCCGCATGTGCGTCGACGAGGCCTGGAAGCAGGTGGAGCACCTGGCCGCAGAGATCGGCGCGGAGGTCACTATCCACGCCCCGGGCGAGCCGCTGTATCTTACGGCGGATTCCCGCCGGGTGGAGCGGGTGCTGCGCAACCTGCTGGCTAATGCCATCGATCACTCGGAGGGCAACCCGGTGGAGGTGCGCCTGGCGGGCAACGAGGAGGCCGTGGCTGTGACCGTGACCGATCATGGGGTGGGCCTGCGCGAGGGGCAGGAGGAGCTGGTGTTTAACCGCTTCTGGCGGGCCGATCCCTCCCGGAAGCGCCACTCCGGTGGTACCGGGCTGGGGTTGGCGATCGCGCAAGAGGACGTCGCCCTGCATGGCGGGATCCTCGACGCCGCCGGTACCGAGGGTGTGGGCTCGCAGTTCCGGGTGGTGCTGCCGCGCACACCGAAGGCCTCGGTGGAGCACAGTCCCTTGGAATTGGAGGCCCCCACGCCATGAGAACCAGGAAACGCGCCGCCTGCGCGGCCCTAGGCGTCGTCTGCTCGGTGAGCCTGCTGGGCGCGTGCAGCACCTTGCCGCGCAACTCCGAGCCCCGCGCCCTGCGCGCCTTTAGTTCCGCCCCGCAGGAGCCGGAACAAACCATCGTTCCCGAACGCGACGCCGACCCCGGCGTGCTGCTGCGCGATTTCTTCCAGGCCTCCGCGAATCCCTCCCAGAACTACCAGTCCGCCCGGGCCTTTTTGTCCTCCGACCTGGCGGCCTCCTGGCCCAAGCAGCAGAGCATTCGCGTGATCGAGGGGATGGAGACTAGCACCGAACCCGGATCCACCAGCACCAAGCACACGCTGAGAATCCGGGCCAACGTGATCGGGGAGATGGACGCCGAGGGCGCCTTCGTGCCCCTCAACGAGCGCATGGAGACCTCCGTGGTATTCGAGCGCGACGAGGACGACCAGTGGCGCATGACCACCCTTCCCGGGGTGGTCATCATCGAGCGCACGGATCTGCGTAACCACTACGAGCCGCGCACCCTCTACTTCCCCGGCAAAAACGGCAAGACCCTCGTCAGCGACCGCCGCTGGGTCTACCGGGGTCAGGAGGACGTGCGCGATACCCTGCTGGGAATGCTGCTGCACGGTCCCAGCGAGACGGTGCGCCCTGCCGTGCGCAGCGATATTCCGCAGAGCGCCTCGCTCTCGGTGTCCACCAGCGGTGTGCTGCGCTTTGCCGGCATGAGCGGCCTGGATCGGGAACAGCGCATCGCCTTTGCCGCCCAGGTGGCGTGGACGCTGGCCGGGGCGAGCATCGGCGGGCCCTACGCCATCGAGGTCGATGGCGCGCCCGTGGCCGAGGGGCTTGAGGAGATCACCACCGACGACGTGGCCGACTATAACCCCCAGGTCGGCTCCACCACCGTGACCCCGCTCTACGCGGTCTCCGAGGACGGCGCGCTCGTCACGGTCTCCGCCACCACCGCCGAGCCGGTATCGGGTCCGCTCGGCTCCGCGGGGGCCATCGAGCAGGCGGACATCACCGCCGACGGGCACATCGCCTTGACCCGCAGCGCCGGGTCGCGCACCGGCCTGCTGCTGGGCAAGGTGGAGGGGGGAGTCGAGGAGGCCCTGGAGGCCGACCGGATCACCCGCCCCTCCTTCGAGCAGGGCACCTCGGCGGCCTGGGTCGTGATCGACGACTCGGAGGTCGTGCGCGTGGTGCGCTCGTCGAGCACGGGCAAGCTGGTGCACACCACGGTGAATACGGCGTCGCTCTCCGCGATGCGCCGCGCCGAGGCCGTCGGGGAGGCGGAGGCCTCGGAGCCGCCCAAGGCGGCGATGACGGAGTTGCGCCTTTCGCCCTCCGGGGCGCGTGCGGCCATGATTATCGACTCCCGCGTGTACGTGGGCATCGTGGACAAGGCCGAGGCGGGGGGCCGGGCCATCGTCAATCCGATGGAGGTCTCTCCTCAGCTCGCGGGGCGGGTCACCGCCGTGGATTGGAGCACCGACGGCTCGCTGCTGGTGGGCACCAACGAGCCGGGTAGCCCCCTGTTCAGGGTGGAGCAGGACGGCTCGGAGACCGCGCCGATCGCCTCGGCCACCGTCTCCGCCCCGGTGACCGCGGTGGCGGATTCCACGGACAAGCTCTATCTTACCGACGCCCTGGCGATCCGCGTGATGCCCGATGCCCCCTCGGGGGAGGAGGCCTACTGGCGGGAGGTTCCCGGCCTGCAGGGCACCCGCGCCACCCCCATCGTGGCGAGGTAGCCGTGGAGCTCGTGTTGCCGCGCCGCTGTGCCGGTTGCGGGCTGGCCGGGGAGGTACTGTGCGCCCGGTGCCGGTTGGCGTGGGCGAGTCCGCCGCAGCGGGTGACCACCTCCCTCGATCCGCTGGTGCCGGTGTGGTCGATGGGCCCCTACGGTGGGGCGCGCCAGCGGGTGATCCTTGAGCTCAAGGAGCGCGGCAACCGGGCGGTGCGCGGGTATGTGGGGGCGGCGCTGGCGGCCGCCCTCGAGCACCTGCGCGCCCGCGGCGAGCTGCCGGAGGAGGCCGTGGTGTTGCCCGCGCCCGTCAGGGCGCGCGCGGCCCGACTGCGCGGCGGGGATCACGTGGCCGCCTGTTGCCGGGCCGCCGGGATACCCCTGGCCCGCGGCGTGCTGCGTTATCGGGCCGGGGTGCGCGATTCCGTGGGACTGACCGCCGTGCAGCGACGCCGCAACGTCAGCGGTGCGGTGCGGGTACTCGGCCCGCTGCTGTCCCCGGTGGTGCTCGTCGATGACGTCGTGACCACCGGCGCCACCTTGCGCGCCGCGGCGGCCCGGCTGCTGGCCGAGGGCGTGGCGGTGACGGGGGCCGTGACGTGGGCGCACGCCTAAGGGGCGCGCTGGCCCCGGGCATGGCAAGAAAGAATACCCCCGCCTCGCCCCGGATCCGGGTATCATGAGTGGTGGACACATGACGTCCACCACCTACTTCTAGGGAGGTTAAGAAGATGTCCACTGCCGTTCATGGCCACGAATCCCTGAGCCCGGAAGCGCAGGTTTCCATCACCGGGCGCAACGTGGAGGTTCCCGAACACTTCGCCGAGCGGGTGCACGCCAAGCTCGCCAAGATAGAAAAGCTGGACCCCACGCTCACCTCGTTCCACGTGGAATTGCAGCACGAGCCCAATCCGCGCCGGGAGGCTCAGAGTGACCGCATTCAGATCACCGCCTCCGGCAAGGGGCACCTCGCCCGCGCGGAGGCCAAGGAAGATAGCTTCTACGCTGCCTTAGAGACCGCCATCGCCAGGATGCAGCGCTCTCTGCGCAAGGTGAAGGCGCGTCGTTCCATCTCCCGCTCCGGTCACCGCGCTCCCAAGGGCGTGGGGGAGGTGGCCGCGGATCTGGTGGCCGAGGCGGACAAGGCCAAGCAGGAGCAGCGGCGCTTCGACGTGGATCCCTACGCCGATTCCGTGGATGAGGTGCTGCCGGGGCAGGTGGTGCGCACCAAGGAGCACCCGGCCACGCCGATGTCGGTGGACGACGCGCTCTCGGAGATGGAGCTGGTGGGCCACGACTTCTATCTCTTCGTCGATGAGGAGACCGGCCGCCCCTCGGTGGTCTATCGCCGTCACGCCTTCGATTACGGTCTGATCTCGCTCACCCAGGACGAGCAGGATTAGGCGCCGAGCCGTACCGACACCGCCGCCGGCCGAGTGGTCGGCGGCGGTGTTACGCGTATGGGGGTCTCCCGCGTAGACTGTCGGAGGATATTTATCTGTCAACCGCCCTCATCAGAGTAAGGACCGTGGGAAGTGCTAGGACTGTCGAAGTTGCTCCGCGCCGGTGAAGGCCGCACCGTGAAGCGTCTGGCGAAGATCGCCGATGACGTTATTGCCCTGGAGGACACGTACGGCGCCCTCAGCGACGAGGAACTCAAGGCAAAGACCGTCGAGTTCCGGGATCGCCTGAACGAGGGGGCAAGCCTGGACGATATTCTGCTCGACGCCTTTGCCGTGGCGCGCGAGGCCTCCTGGCGGGTGCTGGGGCAGAAGCACTTCCGCGTGCAGATTATGGGCGGTACCGCCCTGCACTTTGGCAACGTGGCCGAGATGCGCACGGGCGAGGGAAAGACGCTGACCTGCGTGCTTCCGGCCTACCTCAACGCGCTTGCGGGCAAGGGAGTGCATGTGGTCACGGTGAACGATTACCTTGCCAAGCGTGACGCCGAGTGGATGGGCCGCGTGCACCGCTTCCTGGGCCTGGAGGTGGGCGTGATCCTCTCCGAGATGCGTCCGGAGGAGCGTCGTCAGGCCTACGCTGCGGACATCACCTACGGCACGAACAACGAATTCGGCTTCGACTACCTGCGCGATAACATGGTGCGCTCCCTCGACGAGGTGGTGCAGCGTGAGCACCATTACGCCATCGTGGACGAGGTGGACTCCATCCTCATCGATGAGGCCCGCACCCCGTTGATTATTTCCGGCCCCGTCACCGGCACCTCCCAGTACTTTAACGTCTTTGCGCAGCTCACCCCGCGCATGCGCGAGGGCATTCACTACGAGGTGGATCACCGCAAGCGCACCGTGGGCGTGCTGGAAGAGGGCGTGGAGTTCGTGGAGGATCAGCTGGGGATCGATAACCTCTATGCCCCCGAGCACTCCCAGCTGGTGAGCTATCTCAACAATGCCATCAAGGCCAAGGAGCTCTTCGAGCGCGATAAGGATTACATCGTGCGCGGTGGAGAGATCCTCATCGTGGACTCCTTCACCGGCCGCGTGCTGGGCGGGCGGCGCTATAACGAGGGTATGCATCAGGCCATCGAGGCCAAGGAAGGGGTGGAGATCAAAAACGAGAACCAGACCCTGGCCACGGTGACCCTGCAGAACTACTTCCGCCTCTACGAGAAGCTGGCGGGGATGACGGGTACCGCCGAGACGGAGGCCGCGGAGCTCAACCAGATCTACAAGCTCAACGTGGTGCCCATCCCCACCAACCGCGAGAATGCCCGCGTGGATCACTCGGATCGCATCTACAAGACCCAGGAGGCCAAGTTCGCCGCCGTGGCGGAGGATATCGGGCAGCGCCAGGCCGCGGGCCAGCCGGTGTTGGTGGGCACCACCTCGGTGGAGCGCTCCGAGTATCTTTCCCAGTTGCTCCAGGCCAAGGGCATCAAGCACAACGTGCTCAACGCCAAGCACCACGAGAAAGAGGCGGAGATCGTGGCCCAGGCGGGCCTGCCCGGCGCGGTGACGGTGGCGACGAATATGGCCGGCCGCGGCACGGATATCGTGCTCGGCGGTAACCCCGATATCCTGCTGGATATTCAGCTGCGCGAGCGCGGCCTGGATCCGGTGGACAACGAGGAGGAGTATCAGGAGGCCTGGGAGCGCGAACTGCCCAAGGTCAAGGAGCGTTCCCAGGAACTCGGCGATGCCGTGCGCGAGGCCGGGGGGCTCTACGTTCTGGGCACCGAGCGCCACGAGTCCCGCCGCATTGATAACCAGCTGCGCGGTCGCTCCGGCCGCCAGGGCGATCCGGGCGAGACGCGCTTTTATCTCTCGATGCGCGATGAGCTCATGGTGCGCTTCGTCGGGCAGACGATGGAGAACATGATGAATCGCCTCAACGTGCCCGACGACGTGCCCATCGAGGCCAAGATGGTGACCAACTCTATTAAGGGTGCCCAGGCGCAGGTGGAGAACCAGAACTTCGAGATGCGCAAGAACGTGCTCAAGTACGATGAGGTGCTCAACGAGCAGCGCAAGGTGATCTACCGCGAGCGCCACGACATCCTGGAGTCCACGGATATCAGCGAGCACATCCAGGCGATGATCGATGAGACGATCGGGGCCTACGTGGACGGGGCCACCGCCCAGGGGTACGTGGAGGACTGGGATCTCACGGCCCTGTGGCATGCCCTGGATGCCCTCTACGGGCCCACGGTCTCCGCCGAGGAGCTGGTGCAGGGCACCGATTATGGTTCCGCGGGGGAGTTGACCGCCGAACAGCTGCGCGAGGCCCTGTGCGCCGATGCCCACGCCCAGTACGCCGACCTGGAGGCCAAGGTGGCCGAGGTGGGCGGGGATAACCAGATGCGCGAGCTGGAGCGCATGGTGATCCTGCCGGTGATTGACCAGAAGTGGCGCGAGCACCTCTACGAGATGGATTACCTCAAGGAGGGCATCGGCCTGCGCGCCATGGCCCAGCGCGACCCCCTGGTGGAGTACCAGAAGGAGGGCGGCGAGATGTTCCAGGCCATGAACGACGCCATCAAGGAGGAGACCGTGCGCCAGCTGTTCATGCTGCGCAAGCAGTTCCTGGAGAGCCAGGAGGCGGCGCGGGAGCCGGAGGCGCAGGCCTAAACCGGGAGCGATTTAGCGCAACACCCGGAACTCGGCGATGCGCCCCCGGCGCAGCCAGCCGGCAAAGCCATAGCGCCGCCCGCCGACCTCGCAGGTGCCGTAGAACTCGGGATTGCCGCGGTCGTGCTCCCGCAGGTGGAGGGAGCGCAGCCGCACGGCCTGCGGCGCCCGGCGCCGTGCGCGGGCTCGGGCGATGACCCCGGGGGCATAGACGTTCGGGGTGAGCTGGCGCGGTGGACGCTGCCCGCAGAGCACTTCCAGGAGCACCAGGACGTGGGCGCGCAGCGGCGGCGGCGCCCCGAGATCGTCGGGCAGGAAGGGCGGTGGTGGGGTCGGGGTGGCGCGCGGCTGCTGTTCGGGCGCGTAGATCTTCAGGTGGCTGTATCCGGGAATGGGGATGAGCATGGGTGCACCGGCCTTCTTGGTCGAGGGCGCGGGACAGGCACGGGCGGGGCTGGGTATCATTGTGGCACGAAAGTGATACCGATAGAAGGGAAACGGCGTGCGAGGACTCATCGTTGATTACGCGGGCGTGCTCGACGGCTCGGAGGAGGATCAGCGCCGCTGGCGCAATCTCTTTGCGGCGGCTAAGAAGAACGGCGTGGCCACGGCCATTTTATCCAACGATCCCGGCGGCCCCGGCGCGGAGCCGATTCGGGAGTGGGAGTATCGCGGGATCGTGGATGCGGTCTTGCTTTCCGGGGAGATCGGGGCGGAAAAGCCCGACGAGCGCGCGCTGAGCATCGCCGCAGACACCCTGGAGCTCCCCATGCGCGATTGCGTGCTCATCGACGATTCCATCGTTCATGTCCGCGCCGCCGTGGAGGCGGGCCTGGTGGGGGTGCTGTATCAGTCCTTCGATCGCACGGTGGTGGAGATCGTGGGTCTCTTCGACATCGAGGGGGAGTTTTAGGTCCATGCGCGTGTATATCCCCGCCACGGTGAGTACCCTGCGCGGTCTCAACGAGTCCCGGGTGGTCACCGCGCGCTCGGGCTGGGCCTTCGCGGTGACGCCGGCGTTGCGGGCCTTTTACGAGCAGGGGGACGAGGAGGAGATCGCGCACGCGGCTTTCCAGGACGCGGCGGAGGCCTCCCTGCGCCTGCTGGCGGTGGGGGATGAGGAGGAGTTTCCCCACCGCCGCGTGGTGATCTCCGCCGATGTGCCGGAGGGCCACGTGACGCCGAGCCCGGAGAACGGGGAATCGGTGGTGCGGCTGAACCCGCCGCAGATCAACCTGGTGGACGTGGCAGCGATGCACGTGGACGTCCCGGAGTCCGAGGGGGCCACGGCCAGGGCCATCGCGGCCATCGACGCCGCCGACCTGGGCGATGAGGACGCCGGGCTGATTGTGGGCGATGCCCTGGATAACTTCCTAGCCTGGTACGATCCCAGCGAGCTGCCCGTCCTGGTGGAGCTGCTTTAATCCCAGTCCACGTTGGTGCGCAGCGCGGCGAGCAGCGAGCGCACCGCCCGGGCGCGCCGCGCGCTGGCCCCGTCGAGGCCGTCGAGGGCGCACTCGGGATCGGACGGCGGGCCCAGATGAGTGCAGCCGCGGGGGCAGTCTTGGGCCACCCGCGCGAGGTCGTCAAAGACGCCCACCACCGCGTCGGGCTCCACGTGGGCGAGGCCGAAGGAGCGGATGCCGGGGGTGTCGATGATCCAGCCGCCGTCGTGACCGGGCAGCCGCAGGGCCACCGACTGGGTGGAGGTGTGGCGCCCCTTGCCCACCTCGGAGACTGCCCCGGTGGCGCGGGCGGCGCGTGGCACCAGGCGATTGACCAGGGTGGATTTGCCCACCCCGGAGTGCCCGATGACGGCGCTGGTGCGGCCGCCGAGGGCGGCCAGGAGGTCGTCGAGGGGGTCGTCGATCCCGCAGGTGAGCACCGGAACCTGGAGGTCGGCGAACTCCGCGGCGAAGGCGCGATGATCCGCCAGATCGGTCTTGGTAAGGCACAGCACCGGGCGCAGCCCGCCGACGAAGGCGGCGATGAGGCTGCGCTCCACGAAGCCCGCGCGCGGCGGGGGGTCGGCCACGGCGCACACGATGAGCAGCAGCTCGGCGTTGGCGACCACGATGCGCTCGTAGGGGTCGGTGTCGTCGGCGGTGCGCCGCAGCACCGAGGAGCGCTCGGCGAGCCGGACGATGCGTGCCAGGCTGCCAAGGGCCCCGCTGGTATCGCCCACCACGCCCACGCGGTCGCCCACCTCGATGGGGGTGCGACCCAGCTCCCGGGCCCGCATGCACACCACTGGCTGCCGGGCGCCGTCGAGGATCACCCCCCACCGGCCGCGATCCTTGGTCACCACCATGCCGAAGAGGGCGTCGCGGTGGGCGGGGCGGTTCTTGGTGCGCGGGCGCGATCCCTTGCCGGGGCGCACGCGCACATCGGATTCGTCGTAACGACGCCTAGCCACGCACCATCGCCTCCCACATGTCGGCGAAGCCGGGCAGCGTCTTGGCGGTGGTGGCCACGTCGTCTACCGTCACTCCCGGCACTCGCAGCCCGATGATGGCCCCGGCGGTGGCCATGCGGTGATCGTCGTAGGCGCGCCATGCCCCGCCGCGTAGCCGCGATGCGGGGCGAATGCGCAGGCCGTCGTCCGTTTCGGTGCAATCGCCGCCGAGCCGGTTGATCTCCGCTGCCAGGGCGGCCAGCCGATCGGTCTCGTGGCCGCGCAGGTGGGCGATGCCGCGCAGGCGGGAGGGGCCCTCGGCCAGGGCGGCCAGGGCGGCCACGGTGGGAGCGAGCTCCCCGATCGCGGCCATGTCCAGGTCGATGCCGCGCAGGCGGCCGCCGCCCGGGCCGGTCACGCACAGCCCGCCGGCGCGGCGGTGGACCGCGCCGCCCATCCGGGTGGCGATGTCGCGGAAGGCGTTCCCGGCCTGGGTGGTGGCGTCGGGCCAGCCGGGGATGGTCACGGTGCCCCCGGTGACCAGCGCCGCGGCGAGAAACGGGGTGGCGTTGGAGAGATCTGGCTCGATTTGCCACGTTCCCCCGGCGATGGGACCGGGGTGCACCGTCCATTGCCCCGGAGCGGTTTCCACCGAGACCCCGGCCCGGCGCAGCATGTCCACGGTCATGTCGATGTGGGGAAGGCTGGGCAGCGCGCCGCCGCGGTGGATCACGGTGATACCGCGGTCAAAGCGGGGGGCGCTGAGCAGCAGCCCGGAGACAAACTGGGAGGAACCGGAGGCATCGACCTCCACGGTGCCGCCGGCGGGGGCGCCGCGGCCGTCCACCCGGAAGGGCAGGGCCTCGCCCTCGACGCCCACGCCGAGGTGGCGCAGCGCATCCAGCAGCGGGCGCATGGGGCGCTGCCGGGCGCGCGGATCGCCGTCGAAGGAGACCGGTTCGGTGGCCAGCGCCGCTACCGGGGGCAGGAAGCGCATGACGGTGCCCGCCAGCCCGCAGTCCACTCGGGCGCCGCGCAGGGCGGCGGGCTCCACGCGGATGGTGGTGGGATTCTCCTCGGCCGGGTGGATGCCGGTGCCCATCGCGCGCAGCGCGGCACACATGAGGTCGGCGTCACGGGAACGCAGCGCCCCATGCACGGTGGAGGGTCCCTCGGCGAGGGCGGCGAGGACGAGCGCCCGGTTGGTCATGGACTTGGAACCGGGAATGGTCTGCGTCCAGGCCACGGGGCCGGTGGCGGTGGGCGCGCTCCACGGGGTGGGCGGGGAGGGGTTGGTATCACGCACACTCCCATCATAGAGATGGCTGTGGCGTGCACAATGCTTACAATGGGCAGAGTTCTTCGGTGTCGCCGCGCGCGGCGGCGGTGCCGTACCACGACCTCTAAGGAAAGGCCGCACCCTGATTATGGCGGATGCCGAGCTGCGCGAGCTGCACCAGCGCTTCGAAGAGGAGGCCCTCCCGCTGTTGGATCAGCTCTACGGCGGCGCGCTGAAGATGACCCGGAACCCTGCGGACGCGGAGGACCTGGTGCAGGAAACGTACATGAAGGCCTTTCAGGCCTTCGAGCGCTTCCAACCCGGCACCAATCTCAAGGCGTGGCTGTACCGGATCATGACCAACACGTACATCAACTCCTACCGCAAGAAGCAGCGTCAGCCGGCTCAAACGCCCACCGAGGAGATCACCGACCACCAGCTGTACACCACCTCCTCGCACGACTCCACGGGGCTGCTCTCCGCCGAGGTGGAGGCGCTCAAGCGTATGCCCAATCAGCAGATCGTCGACGCCCTCGATGAGTTGCGGGAGGACTACCGCATGGTGGTGTACTACTCCGACGTGGAGGGGTTGGCGTACAAGGAGATCGCAGAGATCATGGGCACGCCGCTGGGCACGGTGATGAGCCGTCTGCATCGCGGAAGAAAACAGCTGCGGGGCTTGTTAAAGGAAGTGGCACAGGAGCAGGGGATCGGCCTCGACCACCCCGAGAACAGCACCGAGGCGCAGAAGGTGAACAAATGATGTCCGAGAAAGAACCATGCGGCTGTCAGCGCGAGTCCGTCGAGGAGGCGCTCGCCGCGCTTTTCGACGCCCCGCCCACCCCGCAGGAGTGCGAGCGTCTGCGCGAGCAGCTCTCCCGCTGCCCGGAGTGTTTTTCCCGGTTGGAGCGCGAGGAGGCCATGCGTGCCCTCATGCGTGGTTGTTGCGGTTCGGCCCCCGCCCCGATGGTGCTGCGTAGCAGGATCAGCGCGCAGATCCGCATCGTGCGCGGTGAGGGGCGCCGGGGATGAAGCACGCGGGGTGCCGGGGCGAAAAAGCGGTGCCCGGCGCAGCTCCCCGAGGGGCTGGCGGACACCGCTTGCGCGCGTAAGAGAACTACCGTTAGGAGTTCGGCCGCTTGCCGTGATTAGCGGACTTCTTGCGGCGATCCTTGCGCTTGCGACCACGCTTGCTCATGATGACTCCTTGGGGTCGTATCGGTGTATGGCGGACAACCCCGTCAATTTTAGTGATGGTGAGGCGGGGGAGGAAATTGACCGTGTTCCGCGGGCCTAGACGGTCATGCGCACGCGGCGGCCGCGGTTGTTACGGCGCTTGAGCGCGCGGCGCTCATCCTCGGAGAGTCCGCCCCATACGCCGGCGTCCTGGCCGGTTTCCAGGGCCCAGCGCAGGCACTGCGAGGTGACCGGGCATCGGTTGCAGACGAGCTTGGCCTTGGCGATCTGGGCCAGGGCCGGGCCGGAGTTACCCACGGGGAAGAAGAGCTCGGGGTCCTCATCGCGGCAAACGGCTTCGTGGCGCCAATCCATGGTGGTTCTCCTTATAACTACGTCGGTCGTTCGTTGTGCCTTGCGGGCCGGGGTGGGGCCGTCAGGGCGCACCGGAGGAACCCCACTGCAGGGTTCGGGAAAAGGGGTGTAGCGCCGCCGCCGGGCCGAGGGGCGGCTCGTGCGCTGCGTCCATCCGCGCCGGTGCCTGCGGATGGACGCTCCAGGAACGAACTGGGTCGTTGTGGCTACCAGGAGATCATGGCATGCATCAACAACCTTGGCTAGGGGTTCGGCAAAAAAGTAGTGTAAATCACATATTTTTGTGGATATTTTTCCGGGCCTCGGCGCGGAGGGGAGGGGTAATTTTAGTGAGCCTATCCTTATTCTTGCCGTTATGCTGCGGCGATGGGAGTGGAAGAGAAGGGCCTCGATGAGTCAAATCGGCGGCCTCGGTTCCCGCCTTGCGCGTCGGTGGGAACCGCCGCGATAGAATTGCTGCCGTGAGCATGACACCCCCTGCCCCCGTCCGCTGGGCCGCCTTCGTCGCCCTCGCGCAATCCCTCGTGGGAATCGGATATGCCCTCTTTCTCGTCGTGCGTCAGATTGGTGGTGCACGCGAGGAATCCATCGTCAGCCAGAGCGCGAACGCCTCCTGGGTGGGCCTGGGCACCGCGATCTTTTTCCTTCTCATCTTCGGCACCGTGTTTGCCGGGGCGGTGGCGGTGCTGCGTGCCCGGGGGAGGTGGGGGCGCGGCCCGGTCATCATGCTCAGCCTCATCCTGCTGCCGATCTCCTGCACCATGTGCGGGGCGGGAGCCTGGGTCCTGGGCCTGGCCACGGGGATGTCCGCGGTGGCGGTGCTGGCCATGATGCTGAGCCCCCGGGCCGTGGCCTGGGCCAGCCAGGTCTACGGGGGCTAGGACGTGGGGCGCAGCCCCACGAGCTGATCGTCGCGGCGTTCCACCACGGTCTCGCCCGCCACCGCTAGGGAGATGATCCCGGGGTGGCCCGGGCGCGACAGCCCCAGGGTGCGCTCCACGCGATCGCCCTCGGCGGTGGCCACCGCGATCCCGTCCTCGGTGGGATAGAGCAGGCGATCCGCCGCCGCAGCCCCGGTGCCCACCGCATCCTCGATGATCTGAGCCACGGAGAGATCGTTGGGGTGAAAGAGATAGAGACGTCGGCCGTCGAACCAGCTCATGCGTGAGGGGAGGTCCGCGGTGCGGGGGGAAAAGATATCCCCGGCTTCCTCGGCCAGGGGGGCGGGCTCCACCTCGCGGGAGACCAGCTCCGTGCCCGCGGTGTCAAAGGAAGCAAGGCGCGGCCGCCGCCCGGGGATGTACACCGCCGCGGCCGTCTCGCCCACCGCCACCAGGCGAGCGTGGCGCTCGGGCAGCAGCGCCTCCCCGGTGATCGTCGGTTCGCGGGAGGATTCCGGGGTGGCCTCCAGCATGCGTAGCCACGTGCCCTCGTCGTCGGGGCAGGTCTCGGTCACGGCCAGCACGTCCTTGCGGGTCAGCGCCGAGGTGATCGTGCAGTCCTCGTGGGGCTGCAGCTCGGGTTCCTGCTTGGCCTCCACGTCGCCGTACTCCACGGTGCGGACAAGATCCGAGCGCCACAGCTCTACTCGCTGCGGGCTGACGGTGCCGATTCGGTCGTTGGAGGCCACGGCGGCGGTCTCCGCGCTGCTGAGCGCGGAGCGGGTGTGCTTGTATGCACCGGTCTTGGCGTCCAAGGCCACCACGTCGCCGCAGCCCACACCGGTGCGATAGGTCACCACCACCGAACCCCAGGCCGCGCCCAGGGAACAGATCTCGGCGTCCTGACGCTCGTAGGTCCACAGCGCCTCGCCGCGCTGATCCCGGGCATAGACCGCGTGCGCGTCGCGGCTAAAGACCAGCCCGTAGGCATAAAGCGGCCGATTCACCCCCGGCGTGGGCACATCGGGGGCCGACCACGCCTCGGTCAGCGCGGCGGGGGCCGCCGCCAGCGAGGTGGGCACGGAGTATTCCCCCGCGTAGGGCTGCGGATGCGCGTCGCGGATCGGGGCGGTCAGCGCCACCCCGGCCACCGCCGCCGCGCCGAGGATGCCCAGGGCTGCCGTGGCCACGAGGTCGCGCCGGGTGCGGCGCAGGGGGGAAGGGCTCACCGTCTCCCGCGCCCCCCTTGCATGCCCCGCGCCACCCGGTGAGGCCTCCGGGAGGCGGTCCCACGGCGCATCCCGCTCCGGGAGGCCGTCGGCCCGCCGAAGACGCGGCGCGGTGGGCCGACGGAGTCGCCGGCGTCCGGGGGAAGATCGAAGGCCTCGCTCAGCTCCGGTGAGGTAGAAAACCATGCGGGTGGATCGGGGAAGCCCAGCGCGTGTTCCTCGTCGATGACGCGCCACTTGGCCGCCTCGTCGTAGCCCACCAGGGTCACGGCGACGCCGCTGTGCCCGGCACGCCCCGTGCGGCCGATCCGGTGGATGTAGGTCATGGGGTCGTCGGGGACCTGGTAGTTGAGGACGTGGGTGACGTCATCGACGTCGATGCCGCGCGCCGCCACGTCCGTGGCCACGAGGATCTCCACGCGCCGGTCCCGGAAGGCCTGGAGCGATTCCTCCCGCAGCTGCTGCGGAAGATCCCCGTGCACCGCGGCCACGGTGAATCCGGCCTGGGCGAGATCCTCGGCCAGGCCGGCGGCGGCGCGCTTGGTGCGGCTAAAAATGATGGTGCGCCCCCGGCCTGGGGCCTGGAGAATCCTGGCTACCACGGCGAGCTTGTCCATGCGGTGCGCCTGGAATACCACTTGGCGGATCCGATCGTGGGTGGGCTTGGTCTCGCCCATCTCCGCGCGGATATGCAAGGGGTGATCCATGAAGCCGCGCGCGAGCGCCAGGATCGCGCCGGGCATGGTGGCAGAAAAGAGCATGGTCTGGTGGGGGTGGGTGAGCGCGGCCATGATCTTTTCCACGGCGGGCAAGAACCCCAGATCGAGCATCTCATCGGCCTCATCGAGCACCAGGATGGCCACCTGGCCGAGGTCGAGGGAGCCGGAGGAATGGAGATCCAGCAGGCGTCCGGGGGTGCCCACCACCACGTCCGAGCCCGCGCGCAGGGCCGCGATCTGCTCCTCGTAGCCGCGCCCGCCCACGATGGTGGTCACGGAGAGCGGCAGGTTTGCGGCAGCCTGGCGCAGGTCCTCGCCCACCTGGTCGGCGAGCTCCCTGGTGGGGGCGACGACCAGGGCGCGGGGGGAGCCGTCGAGCTCGGGGATGTCCGCGGCGTCGAAAACGCGGTCGAGCAGGGGGATGCCGTATCCGTATGTTTTTCCCATGCCGGTGTGGGCCTGGCCGATAATGTCGCGGCCGTCGAGCGCCCGCGGCAGGGTGTATTCCTGGATGGCGAAGGTGCGCTCGATGCCCCTGCGCTTCAGGGCGTCCGTGATTTCCACGGCGACGCCGAGTTCCGCGAAGGTCGGGCTGTTATTTCCTGCAGACACACCTTAGATACTATCGACACCTGACTATGATGGTTCCATGACCGCCGGGCCGCCCGGCGCGAACCGTCACGGCATCAACGACGCAGGCACGCGAACGAGGAATATAAGGCAGGCGCTATGGACATCAAGATCGGTTTTCAGGATTCCCCGCGGGAACTGGTGGTGCACGTGGCCGAGGAGGATAACGCGGAACTCAAGGCGAGGATCGCGCAGAGCCTCGGCGGCGGCGAGGGCGTGCTGGAACTGCAGGACACCAAGGGCCGCACGTATCTGGTGCGCACCGCCGCGATCGCCTACGTAGACATGGGGGCCTCCGCGCCGCGCGCCGTGGGCTTTATCGGGGCCTAAATGGGCGCCTCGGAGAGCGCGCTGGTGCGCTTCGCCCGCGATTATGGCTGGCGCGCCTATGCCATCCCCGTGTTGGTGGTCATCACGGTGTGGGTGTTGTGGGATATGGTCGCGGCACCTACTGAGGACACCGGCCCGACGGGACAGGCCGCGACCAGCGGCGCCCATTCTGCCGAGGGTAAGCGCGGACCGCTGCCCTCCGACGAGGGGGAATTACGCGCCGCCACGGACGCGCTGCCGGCCGGCGGGCCCTACACGGAGCGAGGAAACGGCAGGTATCGGGTGATCGGCACCCCCGGCATGGCCGCCGGCGAGGGGCGGGACAAGGTGGTGCGCTACGTCATCGAGGTAGAGGGCGGGGTGGATACCGCCGGCCTGGGCGGCGACGATGCCCTGGCCGCCATGATTGACGCCACCCTGTCCAACCCCAAGGGTTGGACGCACGACCCGGCCTATCGCTTTGAGCACGTGGCCGCCTCCGATCAGCCCACGATGCGCATCCAACTGACCTCCGTGGGCACCACGCATGAGTTGTGCGGCACGGATTTGGCTATGGAGACCAGCTGCTTTTATTCCGATGGCAATCGCGTGGTGATCAACGAGTCGCGCTGGGTGCGCGGCGCGACCCCGTTCCAGGGGGATGTGGGTAGCTACCGCCAATACCTCATCAATCACGAGGTGGGCCACGGCCTGGGCTTTGCCATGCACGAGCCCTGCGGGGGCAACGGCGAGTTGGCCCCGGTGATGATGCAGCAGACGCTGAGCCTGAACAACTCCCAACTCGCTGGCTTCGACCCAGACGAGGTGTACTCGGACGATAACGCCACGTGCAAGTACAATCCGTGGCCCTACCCCAAGGTGACATCGTGAACAAGGTTGTCAAAACAGCACAGTCCGCTCCGCTCGCGCCGCGCCCGGAGCGCCTCCCCGAGCAGGTGGCCGCCGTTTTTCATGCCGCAGACGGCGAGCCGGTGCCCCTGGGCAGCGCCTGGGATCACGGTTGGCGTATCGGCGACGTGGTTCTTTCGCGCGCCGTGGGGCCGCACGTGGCGTGGTCGGCCCGGGTGCGCGACCGCCTGAGCGTTCCCGGGCTGACGGTGGCTCGCCCGGTGCGTTCCACCGACGGCCGCTTCGTGGCGGGGGGATGGCGCGCCTCCACCTTCGTGCCGGGTCACCTGGTGCAGCGCGTGGACGAGACCGTGGTGGCGGCGCTGCGCCTGGAGGCGGCCCTGGTTTCGGTGGAGGAACAGCCCGATACCAGCGGCGACGATATTTTCTCCGTGGCGGATCGCTGCGCCTGGTCCCCGGACGTGGGGGCGGTGGACATGGGGCTGAAGGACGCGCGCCTGCGGGAGGTTATCCAGGCGCTGCGCGCCGCGCGCGAGGAGGTTTCCTCCCCGGTGGGGATCGGGCACGCGGACATGCTGGGCACCACCGTGTACGCGGAGGGCGGGGGCCCGGCGCTCACTGACCTGGTGGGCGTGGTGCGACCGCACGGCTACACAGCTGCGCAGACGATGGTGGACGCCCTGCTCATCGGGGCGACCGATGCGGAGGTCTTCGAGAGGTTTAGCCACGTTCCCGATCTCGACCAGCTGGCGGTGCGCGCAGTGCTGTACCGGGCCTACGTGGACGCCCAGATGGAAGGGGTAAAGTCGAACATAGTTTCGAATCTGGAGGGGGTGGCGCGCCTGGTGCTGACTCGGCTGTCTGCCACACTGTGAGCATGGTGCATACACACGAACCCGCTCCCACCCCCGAGGTGGTACTGACCCGGAGGAACACCGCCTCGACGCAGCGACGCTGGGATGAGCTTGCCACGGGCCTGCCGCAGCGGGGGCGATGGCGGATCACCGGGCCCGCCGGTTCGGGGGTGAGCTCCCTTCTGGTGGATACCGCCGTGGCGGCCATCGAGCGCGAACAGGGCTCCTCGGGAGTCCTACTCATCACCGCGGCCAAGGATTCTGCGGCCCGGCTACGCCGGGAGATCCACGATCGCCTACTGGCCTCCGGACAACGCTACGCCACCGAGGAACCCGTGGCGCGATCCCTGCATTCCCTGGCCTTCGCGCTGCTGCGCCGGGTGAGCAAGGAAAAGATCCGGCTCATCACGGGAGCGGAGCAGGACGCCGTGATCCGGGAACTTCTGGCGGGTCACGCGGAAGAGGGGCGCGGCCCCTGGCCTCCCGAGCACGTTCCGGCGCTGGAGATGGTGGGTTTCGCGCGGCAATTGCGCGACTTCCTGCTGCGGGCCGCCGAGCGCGGGGTGGGCGCGGAGAGGCTAGAGGAACTGGGCCGGGCCCACGGGCGCCCCGCCTGGGCTGCGGCGGGCGGATTCCTGCGCGAGTACGAGCGCACCATGGCGCTCAGCGGCGCGCACTCCTACAGCGCCTCGGAGCTGGTGCACGTGGCGCTGGGCGCGCTGCGCCGGGATCCCTCGGTGCTCGACGGCCTATGGCACACGGTGCTGGTGGACGACGCCCAGCACCTCGACCCCCTTTCCGGGGAGCTGGTGGAGATGATCGCGCGGCGCGCCACGCTGGCGGTGGTAGGCGGCGACCCCGAGCAGTCCATCTTCCACTTCCGGGGTGCCTCCCCGGACTTCCTGCGCGGCTTTCCCGCGGAACGCGAGGTGGCGCTGGCGCGTTCTCGCCGCACCCCCCGGGCCGGCGCGTACATCGCGGATTCGGCGCTGGCGGAGCAGGCCCGGTACACGGACGTCATCCGCCGCGCCCACCTGCTCGACGGGGTGGCGTGGAGCCAGATCGCCGTGATCGTGCGCTCCGCGGGGATGATCGACCCGGTGCGGCGGGTGCTGCTGAGCACGGGGGTGCCCGTGCACATCGAGGCCACGGATACGGTGCTCGCTCAGCAGCCCCTGGTGGCCGGAATCGTCCTGGGCGTTCGGGCGCTGAGCGAGCAACTGCGTGCGCACGAGTGGGAGGCCCTGCTGCTGGGACCGGTGGGCGGGGCCGACCCGGTCACGCTGCGCCGTCTGCTGCGGGGCCTGCGCCGCAGCGACATGAGTACGCGGGCGATGGTCACGCTAGGCCGCCTGCTCGACCCCGCGCGCGTCCCGGACGAAGAACAGGAGGCGCGACTGCGCGAGATCCTCACCCAGCGCGAGTGGGACATCCTCACCCGCATGCGCGCGGTGTTAGACGCCGGGAATCGGGCCAAGGCGGCGGGCGGCTCGGTGGAGGAGGTGCTGTGGGAGCTGTGGGACGCCACGGGGCTGGCCGAACGCCTCTCCGTGGCGGCCCTGCGCGGCGGGGCCGCCGGCTCCCAGGCGGATCGGGACCTGGACGCCATGATGGCCCTTTTCGACGCCGCCGGCGATTACGTCGAGCGCCGACCCCACGCCAGCGTGGACTCCTTTATCCGCCACATCGAGGAACAGGAACTGCCCACCGGGGTGCGTGATCGCCGCTCGGCCCCGCCCGAGGCGGTCACGGTGCTCACCGCGCACGGCGCGGCGGGCCGCCAGTGGCACACGGTGGTGGTGGCCGGCGTTCAAGACGACGCCTGGCCCGCGCTGGGCGAGACCGGCACCCTCTTCGAGCAAGAGGAGTTCATCGACCTGGTGGATTCCGGGATCGACCCCGACCTCATCATCGGCCGGACGCAGGAAAAGATCGCCGAGGAGCGCCGCCTCTTTCACGTGGCCACCACCCGTGCCACCGGCCGCCTCCTGGTCACCGCCGTGGCGGAGGAGGCCGACGAGGTGCGCGAACCCTCGCGCTTTCTCGAACAGTGGGAGCAGGAACTGGGGGTGGAAACGGAAAACCCCGGCCCAGACGGGCAGGCGGCGGAATCCGTGGCAGCCGGGGCGGAGAGGCAAACGGATCGCCCGCGCTTTGCGGTGCTCTCGGCCCCGGCGGCGGTGGCGGAACTGCGCCGGGTGCTCTGCGCGGCGGACACCGCCGAGGCCACGCGAATCCAGGCGGCCCGACAGCTTGCCCGCCTGGCCCGCGCCGGGGTACCGGGGGCGCACCCCGATCAATGGTGGGGTGCGCGTGGTCCCTCCACGCGGGAGCCGCTGGTGGCGCAGTCGCATGTGAGCGTGTCTCCCTCGAACATCGAGAAGCTTCACCGGTGCCCCCTGCGGGCGGTGGCGGAGAAGTTCCTGAGCAGCGAGGAAAGCTCGCAGATGCTCAAGGGAACCCTCGTGCACGCCTACGCCGAGGCTCTTGAGCGCGGGGTGGCGGAGGAGACGGCCAGGGACATCGTGACCCGGGCGTGGCGGGAGCATCACGAGGTGCCCCGGTGGCGGCGGGAACAAGACGCCGCCGAGTGGGCGCGCGTGCTCGATCGCACCCGGGATTGGATCGGGGCCCGGGGCCCGGCCGTGGGCGTGGAGATGAAGATCACGGTACCCATCGGCGAGGAGGTGACCATCGCCGGGCGCCTGGATCGCCTGGATAGGGATGACGCCGGGGATCACTACGTCGTGGACTTTAAGACCGGCGCTCGGAGTGGCGCGGTCCAGGAGAACATGCAGCTGCGGGCTTACCAGCTGGCGCTGGCCCGGGGGGAGATCCGCGGGGATACCGTGGTAGCGGGCAAGGAGCACCCGCGCCTGGGCGGCGCGATGCTGGTGTATCCCGCCAGCGATAGGAAAAAGATCCCCGTCCTGGCGCAGGCCGCCCTGAGCCCGGAGGAACAGGAGGAGCTGGCCGCCCTGCTGCCCACCCTCGCCGCCGAGCTGCGAGGCCCGAGCCTGCTCGCGCGGGTCAATGACGGCTGCCGTACCTGCGTGCTCAAGACCGTGTGCCCGGTGCAACCGGAAGGGAAGTCCACCATTGAACGCTCATAGCGCAACCCAGATCAGCCCCAAGAAGCTTGCCGCCCTGCTGGGCAAGCCCGGCCCCACCCCCCAGCAGGCGGAGGTGATCGCCGCCCCGCCCGGCCCCATGCTGGTGGTGGCCGGGGCCGGGGCGGGCAAGACGGAGACGATGGCCTCGCGCGCCGTGTGGCTGGTGGTCAATGGGATCGCGCAGCCGGACGAGATTCTGGGCCTGACTTTTACCCGCAAGGCCGCTCAGCAGCTGCGCCAGCGGATCAGGGATCGCCTGCGCTATCTTGCGTCTACTCCCGCGCTGCGCGAGGTCGATCCGAGCGGTGAGCTGGCCCGTCGTTTGGGCAACGCCCAGCCCACGGTGCTCACCTACGATGCCTACGCCGGGCGCCTGGTGCAGGAGTACGGCCTGCTGGCTCCCGTGGAGCCGCACGCCCGGTGCATCACGGAGACGGAGGTCTATACCATCGCCACGCAGATCGTGGCGGACTATCAGGGCCGCCTTGGCGTGGATGACGCCCCTCATACGGTGGTGGACAACCTCCTTGCCCTGCACAACGACATGCTCAACCACCAGGTCTCCGCCTCGCAGATCGAGGAGGAAACACACCCCCTGGTGAGCCTCATACAGGACCTTCCACCGGCCAAGAGGCAAGGCAAGGAACTCAACAAGGAGATGAGGAAGTGGCTTAATACCCAGGAACATCGCCTGGAGTACCTGCCGCTGGTGGCCCAGCTGCGCGAGGAGCTCGCGCGCCGGGCGGTGGCGACCTTTGCCGATCACATGTCCGTGGCCGCGCGCCTGGCCGCCACCCACGCGGCGGTGGGGGCCGCCCAGCGGCGCAGGCACCGGGTGGTCATGCTCGACGAGTACCAGGACACCAGCCACTCTCAGCGCGTGCTGCTGCGCGAGCTCTACGGCAAGGGGCAGGATCCGGAGCTCACCGTCAATGCGGTGGGCGATCCCATGCAGGCCATCTACGGGTGGCGCGGGGCCACGGCGGCCAACCTTGAGGCCTTCCGCGAGGATTTCCCGCAGGGGGATACCCCCGCGCCCAAGAAGGAACTCACGGTGAGCTTCCGCAATCCCTCGGGCGTGTTGTCCCTGGCCAATGCCGTTTCCACCACGGTGTTGGGTTCCTCGGAGGACCCCCGGCGCACGGTGGCCCCCTTGAGCGCCTTCGGACAGGAGGAGGGATCGGTGGCGCTGTCCTGGTGGGCCACCATTGAGGAGGAACGCGCCTGGGTGGCCGATCAGATGGCGGGCTACTACGAGAAGGCGCGGCGAGAGCAGCGCCCTTTTACCGCCGCGATCCTCGTGCGCGCCAATAAGCACAGTGCCCCGTTCGCTGCGCAACTGGCCGAGCGGGGGGTTCCCTGCGAGATCGTGGGCTTGGGCGGGTTGGTCGATGTCCCCGAGGTGGCCGACGTCCTCGCCGCGGCGCGCCTGCTCATCCGCCCGGCGGAGGATAGGGCCGCGATGCGCCTGCTCGCCGGCCCCGCCGTGGGCCTGGGTTGGGCGGACGTGCGGGCGCTGTCTTACCGGGCGCGCAACCTCGCGGGGCGGGCACGCACCGATCACGCGGAATCGCAGGAGCCAAGCGACGCCGAGGAGAAACTGCGCCGCGTGGTGGCCGATGCCCTGCCGGTGGATCAAGAGCAGATCGCGGGCCTGGGCGATGCGGTGGCCGACCTCGGGGAGGGGGCCGGCCTGAGCGAGGAGGGGCGGCGTCGCGTCGAGGCCTTCGCCGGGAAGCTGCGCGCCCTGCGCACCCGCAGCCTGGGCAAGCCCCTGGTGGAGATCCTCAGCGACATCGAATGGGAGCTGGGGGTGCGCACCGAGGTGCTGGCGCGCCAGGATCCCTTCGCCGAGGGGGCCGCGGGTACGGTGCACCTGGATCGGCTGCTGGAGGAGGCCGCGAGCTTCGCCGCCGCGCCGGGGGCCACGCTGGGGAGCTTCTTGGACTACTGCGACCTCGCGCGTGCCCGGGATCGCGGCCTGGAGCCGGGGTCGGTGACGGTGCGCAGCGACCGCGTGCAGATCATGACCGTGCACAAGGCCAAGGGCCTGGAGTGGGAGCACGTGGCGGTGCCGCACGCGGATGCCCAGACCTGGAGCGTTAAGGCGGAGACCTTCCTCACCCAGGTCAAGAGGATTCCCCCCACGTTGCGCGGCGAGGTGCAGGAGGCCACGAGCGCTAGCGAGGGTACCCCGGTGTTCCTCCCGGAGGCGGAGGACCGCAGTCAATTTCAGAAGGCCGCTGAGGAATACAAAAAGCGGGTGCGTGAGGTGGAGGCAGAGGAGGCCACCCGCCTGTTCTACGTGGCGCTCACCCGCACGGAGCGGGTGCTCATGGTCAGCGGCAGCGCTCTGCGCGGCGGCACCACACTCGCGGATCCGTACGCGCACCTAGAGGCGCTGAGAACCCTAGCCCCCGGGGCCGTGGTGCGTTGGTACGGGGAGACCGGTGTGGGGGAAGAGTCCCCGGACGCTCCTCCCGTGAGCCCGACCCCGGCGCAGGCGCGCTTCCCCAAGGCCGAGGTGGCCGCCGACATTGCGGCCGGGGCGCGGCGGGTGCGCGCGGCCCTGAACGAGCTGCCCGCCCTGGCCGAGGGCGAGCTGTTGAGCCAGTGGGAGGCCGACGTGACGGCCCTGTGCGAGGAGCAGCGGGCGCTGAGCACCCCGGTGGTGCAGGTGGAGCTGCCCGGCGAACTCACCGCCAGCGATCTGGTCAATATCAAGAAGGATCCGGTGCAGTTCGCCCGCCGTCAGCGCCGCCCCGTGCCCTTCAAGCCCAATTCCTACGCCAAGCGCGGCACGGCCTTCCACGAATGGCTCGAAGAACGCTTCGGCGGTCAGGCCCTCCTGGGCGAGGACGAGCTGCCGGGCCTGGGGGAACCGAAGGTCAGCGCGGAGGATCTGGAGCGCCTCCAACGGGCCTTCTTAGAGAGCGACTGGGCCCATCGCACCCCCGTCTACGTGGAGCACCCCTTCGAGGTCACGCTGGGCTCCGCCGTGGTGCGCGGGAGGGTGGACGCGATCTTCCGCGACCCGGATACCGGCGGCTGGATCATCGTGGACTGGAAGACGGGTGCCCCACCCCTGGGGCCGGAGCGCCGCGCGGCGGAGATCCAGTTGGCGGTGTACCGGGTGGCCCTGACCGAGCTGCTGGGAGAGCACGACGTGCGCGCGGTGTTTCACTATGTGGCCTGGAACAGGACACTGGAACCGGAGCGCCTGCCGGATCGGGAGGAACTGGGGCGGTTGCTGGCCGGGGCCGCGCGGTCGCCGCGATGAGCGGCGGCGCGCTGGTTGTGGGGTGAGGGGATTAAGGTGTCAGGGGTCGGGAACGCGGGCGCGCGCGGAACGCACGAAGGAGGAGAGGCCGTGGCCAAGAGGTTTCGGGAGCGCTTTCGCGCCGAGGCGCAGCTCAATGCCATGCCGGTGCATGCGCTGCTCGGGGTGATCTCCATTCCGGGCAAGCCTCGCAGCAGCCCCTGGGTGCTCATCGGCACCCGGGTGGGCTACGCGTTGATGCTTCTGCTGCTGGTGGCGATCATCGTCTACCTCGACCGCGACGGCTACTCGGAATCGCTGACCTTCATCGACGCCCTTTATTACTCCGCGGTGTCCCTGTCCACCACGGGCTACGGGGATATCACCCCGGTGACCCAGGGGGCGCGCGTGGTCAATATCCTTCTCATCACGCCCATGCGCATCGCCTTCCTTATCATCTTGGTGGGTACCACGCTGTCGGTGCTCACCGAGGAATCCCGCAAATCCCTGCAAATACAGCGCTGGAGGAACCGAGTGCGCAATCACACCATCGTCGTAGGCTATGGCACCAAGGGGCGTTCGGCCGTGGCCGCCCTGCTTGCCGACGGCGTCCCCGCCCACCAGATCGTGGTGATTGACATGGACAAGGCGGCGCTCAGCCACGCGCAGCATCAGGGCCTGGTCACGGTGCACGGCTCCGCCACCAAGGCCGACGTGCTCAAGATCGCGGGGGTCAATCGTGCCCGCTCCGTGGTGGTGGCCCCCAACCTGGACGATACCGCGGTACTGGTCACGCTCTCGGTGCGCGAGCTAGCCCCCAGCGCCATGATCGTGGCGAGCGTGCGGGAATCGGAAAACCAGCATCTCCTGGAGCAATCCGGAGCGGATTCGGTGGTGATCTCCTCGGAGACGGCGGGGCGGATGCTGGGCCTGGCCACGGTGACGCCCTCGGTGGTGGAGATGATGGAGGACTTGCTCTCCCCGGACGAGGGGTTCTCGGTGGCGGAGCGCCCCGTGGCCGAGGACGAGGTGGGTGCGCACCCGCGCCACCTCGCGGACATCGTCCTGGGCGTGGTGCGCTCGGGCGAACTCTATCGCATCGACTCCCCGGAGGCGGAGGCCGTGGAGCCGGGCGACCGGCTCCTCTACGTGCGTCGGGTTACCCAGCAGGATGTGGATGCCCAGTGAACCGGCAACGGCTCAACCTCGCGGACCTCGACGACGATCAGCGGGTGGCCGCCGCCGCCCCGCGCGGGCCGGTGTGCATCCTGGCCGGGGCGGGCACGGGCAAGACCCGCACCATCACGTACCGCATCGCGCACCTCATCGACGGCGGGTTCGTCTCCCCGCAACGCGTCCTCGCGGTGACGTTTACGGCGCGGGCGGCGGGCGAGATGCGCGATCGCCTGCACCACATGGGCGTGGGCGGGGTGCAGGCCCTGACCTTTCACGCCGCCGCGCGCCGCCAGCTGCGGTATTTCTGGCCGCAGGTGGCGGGGAACCTGCCGTGGAAACTCGTGGATAATAAGTTCCCGCTGGTGGCCCGGGCGGCCCGGGCCGCCAAGGTGGAGCCGACCACGGAAATGCTGCGCGACCTGCTCGGGGAGATCGAGTGGGCCAAGGCCTCCTTGGTGAGCGCCGAACAATACGCCGAGCGGGTGATCGGTACGCACCGCACGCCACCGACCTCCCCGCAGAAGGTGGCGGAGGTGTATCGCCGCTACGAGGAGTCCAAGGCCACCGGCGAGGGGATGCTGTTGGACTTCGACGATCTGCTGCTGCATACCGCCGGGGCGCTGGAGAACTCGCGGGCGGTGGCCGAGGAGTTCCGGGCGCAATACCGCAGCTTCGTGGTGGATGAGTACCAGGACGTCACCCCGCTCCAGCAGCGGGTGCTCGACGCCTGGTTGGGGCAGCGCGACGATATCACGGTGGTGGGGGACGCTAACCAGACGATTTACTCCTTCACCGGGGCCAGCCCGGAGAATCTCCTGCGTTTCTCCCGCCGTTATCCCCATGCCACCGTGGTGAAACTCCAGCGCGACTACCGCTCCACCCCGCAGATCACGGACCTGGCCAACGCGGTGATCGATCGGGCTGCGGGGCGTCTCGCGGGCACCCGGCTGCGCCTGGAGGGCATGCGCCGCCCCGGCCCAGAGCCGGAATATCATTCCTACGCCGACGAACCCACGGAGGCCCGCGAGGTGGCCGGGCATATTCTTACCCTGCTCAACAGGGGGGTACCAGCCGCGGAGATCGCGGTGCTCTACCGGGTGAACTCCCAATCGGCGGCCTTTGAGCAGGCGCTCTCGGAGGCCGGGATCGTGTACCAGGTTCGCGGCGGCGAGGGATTTTTCCACCGCCCGGAGATCACCCAGGCCATCGGCCAGTTGGTGCGCGCAGATAATTCCTCCGACCTGCCCGACCTGCCCCTGGGCGCCCTGGTGCGCCATATCCTCGCACCGCTGGGGCTCACCGACGCCGAGCCCAGCGGTGCCCAGGCCAGGGAGCGCTGGCAGCTGCTGGGGGCGTTGGCCGACCTCGCCGAGGAACTGGCCCGCGATATTCCCGACCTCGACCTGCGCGGGCTGCTCGGGGAGCTGCGTCGGCGCGCCGATTCCAAGCAGCCTCCCACGGTGCAGGGGGTGACCCTGGCTAGCCTGCACGCGGCCAAGGGCCTGGAATGGGACGCGGTGTTCCTGGTGGGTGCCACGGATAACATGCTGCCGATCAGCCACGCGATCAAGGCCGGGGCGCACCAGATCGAGGAGGAGCGTCGCTTGTTCTACGTGGGCATCACCCGGGCCCGCCAACACCTGCACGTGTCGTGGTCGCTGGCCCGCCAGGAGGGCGGGCGCGCCTCGCGCAAGCGCACCCGCTTCCTCGACGGCATCACCCCGGAGCTGGACGTCCGCGAGGTGCCCCCGCGCGGCACCAGGTCCAAACGGTGCCGGGTGTGCGGCCGTCCGCTGCACGCGGCCACGGAAAAAACCCTGGGGCGCCACGAGGACTGCCCCGCGGAGCGGGACGCGGCGGTATTCGAGGGCCTGCGCGCCTGGCGCAGCGCGCTGGCCCAGGAGATGCAGGTGCCGGCCTACATCGTGTTCACGGACGCGACCCTGGTGGCTATCGCCGAGGCGCTGCCCGCCACGGAGCGCGAGCTCCTCGCCATCTCCGGGGTGGGGCCGGTGAAGGTGGAACGCTTCGGGGACTCGCTGCTCGCGGCGCTGGCGCGCTACCGCTGACCAGTACCCGCGCCGCACCAGGGACAGCGCGGGTGCGGCGGGATCGTCTCGCGGTGTTCCATGTCCCGGGCCGCGTGCGGGTCGAGGCGGAGAACCTCGCCTGGCGCGAGTTCCACGCCGGGGTGTCCGGGCGGCTGGTCCTGCCCACCGGCGAGCCAGGCGGCGCAGGAGCTCAACCGCGCGGCGGTGGTGTGCAGGGCGGCCGGCGGCGCGCCCGCGGCGGCCTGCGCCTGGGCGAGCACGCGAAACCACCGTGGGTCCTCCTCGTGGCGGTAGAGCACGTGGCACAGGGGGCAAGCACCCCGGCCGGATATCCGGGCCGGGCCGATCAGGCCGTGGCCGTCGATGAGCAGCGCCGGCAGGAAGGTGGGGCAGTGCTGCAACAACAGGGGCGTGAGCCGCCCGTAGTGGGCGGCGCAGTCCACCACGAGCACGGGACCGCGGGCCTGGCGCAGGTCGCCGGGCTCGGCGCAGGCCGAGCGGCGCACCCGCCAGCCCTCCTCGCGCAGCAAGGCGGCGCTCAGGCGCGCCAACGGGCTGTGCCCCACGACGGTGATCGGGGACTCGGTGCGCCGCGGGCGGCGCAGCACCCGGTAGGCCTCCAACTCCCGGATCAGGGCGGTGGCCGCCAGGGAGGGCATGCCCGCAGCGACCAGGCGGGCGACAAGTTCGGCCCTGGGGATGGGATTCCGGGCCGCCGAGAGTGCCGCGGCCACCGCGCCGGGCCGCGGCACCTCGATGATCCCGGCGCGCAGGGAATCCACCCCGCACTGCACGGCGGTGGCGTCGCGCACCACCACCGTGGCGGCCGCAGCGAGCACGAGCATGGTCATGCGGTAGATCCCTTCCCCCGAGCTGTCCCGTCCCCTACCCATTGCAGCATAGGTAGACTGCCGTGTCATGCCCGAAGATCGTTGCGCTACCCCCGAGGTGGAGGTCATCGCCTCCCCGCGGCGTCGTAAGTCCGTGCAGGCCCGCCTGGTGGGTGGGTGCATCCAGGTGCGGGTACCCGCGGCGATGAGCCCGCAGGAGCGGCAGCGTGCGGTGGCCCAGGTGGTGGCCTCCCTGCGCGCAAAGCTGAGCGCGGGTGGGAGCGATGCGCAACTGCGCGAGCGCGCCCGCCGCCTCAACGACGAGTACCTGGAGGGGCGCGCTGCGGCGGATTCGGTGCGGTGGGTGAGTAACCAGCGCTATCGCTGGGGCTCGTGCACGGTGGCCAGCGGCGATATTCGGATCAGCGATCGGCTCCGCGAGGTGCCCGCCTACGTGCTCGACGCCGTGCTGATCCACGAGCTGGTGCACACCTTCGTGCCCGGAGGACACAGCGCGGAGTTCTACCGCTGGGCCGATCGTGCGCCCCGGGCCGAGCGCGCCCGCGGTTTCCTCGAGGCCTACCAGCGCTACGGGCCGGACGGTTAGGATTGCCCCGTGAGCACCTTTCTCGATCGCCTGCGCGCCGCCCGCCCGGGCGCGCCACTGCTTCTCGACGGCGGCCTGGGCACCCACCTTGAGCGGCGCGGTCACGATATTACCGGGAAGCTGTGGTCCGCCGACGTCCTGCGCGACGATCCCGACGAGGTGCGCGCCGCCCACGCGGATTTCTTCGCCGCCGGCGCGCAGATCGCTACCACCTGCTCCTACCAGGTGACCTTCGAGGGGTGCGGGGCGCGCACCGAGGAGCTGCTCGGGCGCAGCGTGCGCCTGGCCCACCAGGCCGCCCGTGACTGCGAGGATGCCACCGGCAGCCCCCGGTGGGTGGCGGCCTCCGTGGGGCCCTACGGCGCGGGGCCGGGGGCGGGCACCGAATACGATGGCGCCTATGGCCTGGGGGTACCGGAGTTAATCCGCTGGCATCGACCCCGGGTGGCGGCCCTGGCGGCGGCGGAACCTGATCTCCTCCTGGCGGAGACGATTCCCTCGCTGCCGGAGGCGCAGGCCCTGGCCCAGGTGCTCGGGGTGGCGGCCCTGCCGGTGGCGGTGAGTTTCACGGTGGCGCAGGGATGCCTGCGCGATGGCTCCTCGTTGGCCCAAGCCGCCCGCGCCGTCGCCGAGATCCCCGGCCTGTGCGCGCTGGGGATCAATTGCTGCTCGGCGGGGCAGGCCCGGCAGGCCCTGTCCATCCTGCGGGAGCACGCGGAGGTCCCGCTGCTGGCCTACCCCAATTCCGGCGAGGAATGGGACGCCGTCGCCCGCCGCTGGCGAGCTCCCCCGCGGGACTCGCCGGCCAGCCTCATAACCGAGCCGGTGGCCCTTCTGGGTGGGTGTTGCCGGGTGGATCCGCCGGAGATCGCTCGGCTGGCGGCATTGCGGGCAGGAATCGGTACGCGATGAGGCACAGCAGGACGAAGGGAATGCCGAAGAGCAGCGCGGCGCGTTGTTGGGGATCGAAGGCCACCGCCACGAGGGAGGCACCGCAGGCCAGCAGCGCGCCCAGGGGCACCCAGGGATAGCCGGGGGTGTGGTAGGCCATGTCCGCGACCGACCCTCCGCTCGCGAGGTAGGCGCACCGGTAGCGCAGCTGCGCCACCACGATGACGATCCACACCGCCACCACGGCAAAGCCGGCCACGGAAACGAGGGCGAGGTAGACCACGCCGGGGGAGATCACGCTGCTGAGCAGGCAGAGCAGGCCGCCGGCCAGGCTCACCGTCACGGCGAGTAGCGGCACCCCGCGCCGGGTGGTGCGGCCGAAGGCGGCGGGCAGGTGGTGAGAGCAAGAGAGCGAATACAGCAGTCGGGAGCAGGCGTAGAGCCCG
The DNA here is from genome assembly GCF_014267345.1 of Corynebacterium sp. zg-331. Classification (GTDB taxonomy): domain Bacteria; phylum Actinomycetota; class Actinomycetes; order Mycobacteriales; family Mycobacteriaceae; genus Corynebacterium. The sequence goes on along the minus strand of NZ_JACMYD010000003.1, from coordinate 26,909 downwards.
GAGTTGCCCGCGGATAACAGGGCCACGATGACGATGACGGCCATGAGATCGGCCGCGGCGGGGATGTCGGCGCGCTCGAAGACCATGACGAAGGAGCTGCCCTCCACGGTCTCGTCATTTCGCGGGGGATGGGGAACCAGGGCGGCGATCAGGAAGATCGCGCCGACGAAGAAGAGCACGAGGCGCAGCAGGGTCATGCGCAGGGCGCGGGGGATGGTGCGCCGGGGATCCACGGTTTCCCCGGCGGTGATGGCGATGAGCTCGGTGCCGGAGAAGGCGTAGAACACGGCCAGGATGGTGATGGCCACTCCGCCGACGCCGGTGGGGAAAGCCCCTCGGGGGTGGAGAAGTTGCCCAGCAGCGGGGCCTGTCCCGCGGGGGAGCGCCAGCCTAGGACCAGGGCTGCGCCCAGGAGAAGGAAGGCGACGATGGTGGCCACCTTGATGGTGGAAAACCACGTCTCCGCCTCCCCGAACCACCGCACGGAGTAGGAGTTGAGGCCAAAGAGCCCGGTGGCAAAGAGCAGGCACCATACCCAGGGCGCGGTGTCGGGAAACCACCGCTGCATCATCAGCGCGCTGGCGGTGAACTCCGAGGCCAGGGCGCCACCCAGCACAGCCAGTACAACCAGGCGGTGACGAAGCCGGTCGCGGGGCCGATGGTTCGGTAGGCGTAGGTATAAAAGCCGCCGGAGTCGGGGAAGGCCACCGCCAGTTCCCCCAGGCAGGCCATGACCATCCAGGCCACGATGGCCCCGAGGAGGTAAGCGACCACCGCGCCCAGGGGGCCTGCCTGGGCAATGGTGTAGCCGGAGCTGATAAAAAGCCCGGAGCCGATCACCCCGCCCAGGGCGATTATCATGAGGTGACGGGCGCGCAGGGCGCGCTGCACGCCGGGCGATCGGGGGTTGTCATATCCCGTGAGCGTAGCCCACGGGATACACGGGTTGCCCTTATATTTTCAGCCCCGGGTTGTTATTCCTGCGCGTCCTCGTCGGGGTTATCCGCCAGGTGCCTTTCTAGCTCCTCAATCTCGCTGATGGGATCAAAGCCATGCACCCCGCCCTCGTCGAGCAGGCCGTCGATGAACTTCGCGGAGTTATCTAGGTCCTCGGCGGTGGGCAGGAAGTCCGGGTGATCCCACACGGCGTCGCGGCGGGTGAGCCCCACGGCGGCGTCCACCCGCCGCCACAGCTCCCTCGCCTCGCTGACCTTGGGCGCGGCGAACTCGACGCCCACGACCTTGGCAAAGGCCTGCTCGGCGGAGCCGCCGGTGGCGCGGCGGCGGTGCCACGCCTCGTTCATGGCGGCGGTGGCGGGGACGCGCTCGCCCATGGCCTGAGTGACCACGTACTCCACCCAACCCTCCACCAGGGCCAGTAGCGTCTCCAGGCGGGAGACCGCGCCCGCGTTGCGGGAGCTGATCCTGGGGCTGAGATCCATCTCCTGGAGCTGGCGCATGGATTCCTGGATGGCCTGGGGGTCGCCGGAATCCAGGTTGAGGTCGCGGGCGGCCTCCTCGATGTGGGAGGTATCGATCACTAGTCCCTGGGCGTATTCCTCCACGGAGGAGACCAGGCGCTCCACCAGCCAGGGAACGTGCTGGAAGAGCCGCTGGCGGGCCACCTCGCGGGCGCAGATGTACATCAGGACCTCGCGCGGGGCGACGTTGAGATCCTTGGCCACGCGTTCGATCGTGGTGGGCAGCACCGCGGTGACCCCGGTGGGGGCCACCGGTAGGCCGAAGTCCGAGCCGGTCAGCGCCTGCCCGGCCAGGTCGCCCAGGGCGTGGCCAAGCTGCATGCCGAAGTTCATGCCGGACATCTGCTTCATCATCTGGCTGAGCGGACCCATCATCTGCCGGGCCTCCTCGGGCAGGGAGTCCAGCTGCGCTTGGCTCATGTTTTCCGCCACGGGGGTGACCATGCGCCTCCACATGGGCATGGTCTTGTCGAGCCATTCCTCCGGTGTCCAGGATTCCACCGTGCCCCGTGCGGTGGGTAGCACCGTGGCGTCGTCGAGCCATAGCTCGGCCAATCGCGCGGCCTCGCGCACCGCCTCGGCCTTCGTGGACGGAACGGATCGGGGCTGGTCGCCCAGCTGTTGTCGGGCGATGCGCTGGGCAAGGTCGTAATTGACAGGACCGGCCCCCTCGGGGGAGTTCATGGAGGAACCCATGCCGGAGAGCATGGAACCGAACTGGTTCAGGATGTCGCCCAGACTCCCGCCGCTAAAGCCGAAGGCCCCGAAGGGGTTATTGTCCCCCCGCCGCCTATCGTCGTTGTCATCGTCGTCGCCGTTGCCAAAGTGAAAACCGAAGCCGCCGTTATTCATAGCACCAACCTACCGGCGCGCACGGGCCCCGAGCCATCGAGTGTGCAACGCTGAGAGCGAACACGAGTAGCCTAAGGCGATGTGAATCGCCGAATCCGAACCATCGCGTGGGGGGCCCTGCCCGTGCTGGCGCTGACCGCGCTCGTTTCCACCGACCACATCCCCGGCACCGATATCGCCCTGACCGTTCCTTATGCCGCCGAGGGCACCGGTCCCAGCATCGACACCCTGGGCACGGCGGACGGAACCGAGGTGGTGGCGGTGGAGGGGGCGCGCACCTATCCCACCGCCGGTCGGCTGAACATGACCACGGTGTCGGTGCGCAGCAACATGACCCTGGCGCAGGCCACCGCGCGATGGTTGTTCACGGACGATACCCTCGTGCCCATCGAGCAGATCTTTCCCCCCGGTTCCACCCCGGAGCAGGTGCAGGAATCCAATCAGGCGGCTTTTAGCGCCTCCGAGGCCAACGCCACCGTGGCCGCGCTCAACCACCTGGGCTTGCCGCTCGAAGTGACAGCGGTGGGCGTGATCCCGCAGAGCCCCGCCAGCGGCTCGCTGCGCGAGGGAGACGTCATCGAGGCCGTGGACGATACCCCGGTGGATCGGCCCGGTCAGGTGCGCGACCTCATCGGGCGGCGTGCCCCCGGCGAGGAGGTGACGGTGGCGGTGCGCCGGGGCGACGAGCAGCTGCGGGTGCCGCTCGCGCTGGGGGAGGATCCACAGGAACCGGGACGGGCGCGCCTGGGCGTGCTCATGGGATCGGAGTCCACCGACGGGGTGAGCGTGGAGTACAACCTCAGCGACATCGGCGGCCCCTCGGCCGGCCTGATCTTCTCCCTGGCTGTGGTGGATAAGCTCAGCGAGGGGGAACTGACCGGCGGCAAGTTCGTAGCGGGCACCGGGACCATCGCCGAGGATGGCACGGTGGGACCCATCGGAGGCATCAAGCACAAGGTGCGGGCGGCCTCCCAGCTGGGCGCGGAGCTTTTCCTCGCGCCCACGTCCAATTGCCGGGAGGCGCTCTCCGGCAATGCCGGCGACACCGTGATCGCCGCGGTAGACACCCTCGACGACGCCATCGCGGCGATGTCCGACTTCGCCGCCGGGCGCGAGGTGCGCACCTGCGGCTAAAATGCTGCCCCGTGGTGAAAAATCTCTTCAGGACCAAGCATCGCCCCACCCGCTCTCAAACCGGGGCCCGGGTGCTCCTCGGTGCCCTCATGGCTTACGCGGGGGTATCTCACCTGTCCTTCCACCGTAAGGACTTCCAGGACCAGGTGCCGTCGTGGTTCCCCGCTGACCCGGACGCCGTGGTGATTGGCTCGGGCGTAGCGGAGATCGGCCTGGGGGCCGCGCTCTTGGGCCTGCCGCGGCATTTCCGGCTCACCGGCCTGGCCCTGGCGGTCTTCTACGTGTTGATCTTCCCCGGCAACGTGGCGCAGTACGTGGAGCGGCGCGACTCCTTTGGCCTGGACACGGATGCTAAGCGCCGTGCCCGGCTCTTTGGACAGATCCCACTCGTTGCCGCCGCGCTGTGGGCCGCGGGACTGCCGGAACGCCCGCGGCGCTAGCGGTTTTCTTCCGATTTCGCGGTCGTGCTCGGGGCGGCCTCGGTGGCCCGAGCGGCGGTGGGGGTCTCCTCCGCCTCGGCAAGGCCTAGCTCCACGATCCTTTTCTCCGGATCCACCTTGTCCGAGGACACCAGCTGTTGGAGCACCAGCCCCTCCTTGTTGTCCACCACCGTAATCACGGCGGAGGTGCCCAGGGTGGACCAGCCCACGACGATGTCACCGGTATCGCGCATGACGTGGGAGCTGCGCAGCTGGGTGAGCTGCTGGGTGCTGGACGTGGCCTTGGCGGAGGAGTCGTAGAACTGGAACTGCCCCACCTGCGAGCCGGAACACTCGTGGGAGCCCTCCAAGCCGTTGGGGGTGCAGGAGTCGAACTTCTCGAAGAGCTCCGCGGGTGCCAGGGAGGAGTAGGTGGCGGCTACCTGGGCTACGGCCTCCTTGCCGTCCTTTGCTTTGGCCTCCTTGGTGCCCCTGGCGGCCGTGGTCTGCGCGACCGGGCTCTCGGTGGGATCCGGGGACTGCGGCGCCGCGCTGGTCGTTGCGACGGGCGGGGTGGTGGTTTGTCCCGGTTCGTCGGGTTGGGAAGTGCAGGCGCTCAAGAGCAGCCCTGCGGCGATCGACAGGGGCAGTGCCTTCCACGGGCTGGTACTGCGCACGACTATTGTTCTCCTCTGGTGCTGGTGTGGCGGAACGATCCTTCATCTTAAACGTCAAAGGCTGCGGGGTCGTGGTCCAGGCCGTAGCGCAGGGCCGCGATCACCTCCGGGGCCACGTGGTCCCCGCCGCGCAGCTCCACCTCGTCGTGGGCGAAACGCCCCGCGGCCGCGAGTTCCTCCTCGCTGGGACGGCGTTGGATCAGGGTCAGCTCCTCCCCGCCGCGCAGCACCCCGGAGAACAGGCGTGCCGGGCGCACGGCGGCGTCGGGACCCTCGGCGGTGTCGCGGAAGCGGATCTCCTGGGCCAGGATCACGCCGACCACCTGGGGGGGCCAGGCGATGCGGGAAAGATAGTCCGCCAGTTCCGCCGAGCCGGGCGTGAGATCCGGCAGGTTATCCTGCACCACCAGAGTCAGCGGGGCGTCCTCGGCGTCATCGAAGTGATCCGGCAGGTATTGGTGGGGGACGAGCCCGAAGAGGGTGGGGGGAGCGTCCCAGCCCTCGGCGTGGATGAAGTCCACGGCCTCCATCATGGCGCGGTTCAGCGCCTGTTGAGTCGTATCCGCCATGGTGTCCTTTCCGCGTGGGGGTGGGGGTTCGTCGGCCGGAATAGCCGTGCGCTGGCGCAAGCCGGTGGCCAGGTTTCCTTCCGCTTCCGTATGGTAGGAGATGATGCGCCCATCGCGTAATGCGCGCGGGGCAAAAGGATATATACGGTTTAAGGAGCCCACGTTGGCGAACGCTTTTTCCCCACCGTCTGCCCCTCGGAGGAGACCCCCCAAGACCATCGGCTGGATTTTCGGCATCGTTGCCGCCCTGGTCATGCTCGCGCCCATCGCGGTGGGCGTGTACACGGATTGGCTGTGGTTCGGAGAGGTGGATTTCCGCGGAGTGTTTTCCACCGTGATGATCGCCCGCATCATCCTCTTCCTGCTTTTCGGCGTGGTGGCGGCGGCCATCACCTGGGCCGCCGGATATTTCACCTGGCGCAATCGTCCGCGGGACCTCTACGGCCACGACCTTAATTCCCCGGTGCACCAGTACCGCCGGGTCATCGAGCAGTCCGTGCGCGGGGTGCTGGTGATCGTCCCGATCGTGGTGGGCGTCCTGGCCGGATTCGTGGGGCAGAGCACCTGGCGCACGGTGCTGCTCTTTATCCACCGTTCCTCCTTCGGCGTCGCGGATCCGCAGTTCGGCAAGGACCTGGGTTTCTACGCCTTCGACCTGCCGCTGCTGGGCCTGGTCGCCTCCGCGCTCTCGCTGCTGCTGGTGGTGGCCTTCCTGGTGTCTGCGGTGGGCTTTTACCTGCTGGGCGGCATCCGCGTGGGCAATCAGGCCGCGGGAATGAAGGGCCAGATCAGCCGGCCGGCGCGGATTCAGTTGGCGACGATCGCCGGGCTGTGGATGCTGGTCAAGGTCGTGGGCTACTGGCTGGATCGCTACACCCTGATGTACAACGCGAACGAGACGTTTACCGGAGCGAGCTACACGGACATTAATGCGCATCTGCCTGCCAAGATCATCCTGATGATCATCTCGCTGGTGGTGGCCGCGGCGTTCTTCTCCGCGGTGGTCGTCAAGGACCTGCGCATCCCGGCCCTGGGGGCGGTGTTGCTGGTGATGTCCTCCCTGACCATCGGCACGGCCTGGCCGCTGTTGATGGAGCGCTTCTCGGTCAACCCTAACCGCGAGGCCAAGGAACGCGCCTACATCGCCCGCAACATCGAAGCCACCCGCCAGGCCTACGGGTTGACCGACGATAAGGTGACCTACCTCGACAACTGGGGGGCCAAGGGGGCCAGCGATGAGAAGGTAGCCGCCGACGAGGCCACCATTTCCAATATCCGCCTGCTCGACCCGGACGTGCTCAGCCCCACGTTCACCCAGCAGCAGCAACTGCGCAACTTCTATGGTTTCCCGGAGACCCTCTCCGTGGATCGCTACGCCGCGGACGGCCAGATGCGCGATTACGTGGTGGCCGCCCGCGAGCTCAATCCGAACTCCCTGCGGGAAAACCAGGCGGATTGGATCAACCGCCACACCGTGTACACCCACGGCAACGGCTTTATCGCTGCCCCCGCCAACAAGGTCGATGAGGTGGCCCGCGACGTCGGTTCCACTCGCGGCGGCTACCCGGTCTATACCGTCTCCGATCTGCAGAGCAACGCCTCCGGCAACGCCGAGGCGGAGAGGCTGGGTATGAAGGTCGATCAGCCGCGCATCTACTTTGGCCCGGTTATCGCCTCCGCGAAGGACGGTGCCGATTACGCCATCGTGGGCGATACTGGCAATGGGCCGGTGGAGTACGATACGGACGATCAGAGCTACACCTACTCCGGGCGCGGCGGGGTGGACGTGGGCAACTGGGCCAACCGCGCCGCCTTCGCCCTGAAGTACCAGGAGATGAAGCTCATCCTTTCTGATCGCGTGGGCGCGGACTCCAAGATCCTCTTCGACCGCGATCCCCGCCAGCGCGTGGAAAAGGTGGCCCCCTGGCTCACCACGGACTCCAAGACCTACCCGGCGGTGATCGACGGCCGCGTGAAGTGGATCGTGGACGGCTACACCACCTTAGACTCCCTGCCGTATTCCACCCGTACCTCGCTGCAAAACGTCACCGAGGATGCCCTCACCCCGGACGGCACCACCCAGCGCCTCATCAACAACGAGGTGGGTTACATCCGTAACTCCGTGAAGGCCACCGTGGACGCCTACGACGGCACCGTGGAGCTCTACGAGTTCGATACCCAGGATCCGGTGCTCAAGGCCTGGCGGGGCGTGTTCCCGGACGCGGTCAAGCCCAACTCCGAGATCAGCGACGAGCTGCGCGAGCACCTGCGCTACCCGGAGGATCTTTTTAAGGTTCAGCGTGAGTTGCTGGCGCGCTATCACGTGGACGATCCGCACGTGTTCTTCACCAATGACGCCTTCTGGTCCGTGCCCGCCGACCCCACCGACGATAGCGGCAAGGAGCTGCCCCAGCCCCCGTACCACATCGTTGCGGCCGACCCCCAGACCGGCGCGCCGGCCTTCCAGCTGATTACGCCCTTCCGGGGTCTGCAGCGCCACTTCCTTTCCGCGCACATGACGGCTACCTCCGACCCGGAAAATTACGGTCACATCACCGTGCGCGTGCTGCCCACGGATACGCTCACCCAGGGGCCGCGCCTGGTGCAGGACACGATGTCCTCCTCCGATCAGATTTCCCGCGACCGCACCCTGTGGGAGGGCACCAACGACCTTAAGGATGGCAACCTGCTCACCCTGCCCGTGGGCGGCGGCGAGATCCTCTACGTCGAGCCGCTGTATTCCCAGCGCAAGAACCAGGACTCCGCCTTCCCCAAGCTGCTGCGCGTGCTGGTCAGCTACAAGGGTTCCATCGGGTATGCCCCCACTATTTCCGAGGCGCTGAGCCAGGTGGGCATCGACCCGCACGCCGCCCAGGAGATCCGCGAGGTGGACGGTGACGCGGCAGGCAAACCGGAGGATACGCCACAGAAGGAGGATGCGGCCCCCGCGCCCCCCGCCCGCGCCTCCGGCTCCGAGGGGGAGGCCATCGGCAAGATCAACGACGCCCTGCGCAAGCTAGAGGGGGCTCGGGACGGTTCCTTCGAGGAATACGGCAAGGCTCTTGATGAGCTCGACCGTGCGGTGGAGAACTACCGTGCGGTGGAGGAGAAGAGCTAGGTTCGGTTCTCTTTGCCCCTGGTCGCCGCGATGTCGTGGTGACCAGGGGTTTTGTTTTTTTTGGGGGGGGCGGATTAATGGCTGTGGGGTGTGCTTCGGGCCGGGTGTTGGCGATGTGAACGTGTGTAGTTCTAGGCTTATCGGCAGCTTCGATCGGTGCTGTCCCTGCTGCCGGGTGGTGACGTTTTTATCTGGCCGTGTTTTTCAGTGTGGGTATTATTCTACCCAGCCCATGCGCAGCGCCTTGACCGCGAGTTCTAGGCGAGTCTTGGCCTTGCACATGTTTAAGGTATCATCAGCTAATTTATGTTGAACGAGTAGCTGCCGGTCAGTCCGTTGTGGATAACCACGGAGTAGCCCTGCCCGTTGGCCTCCACCCTCTCCACGAGGGACTTAACCTCCTGCGCTGTAATAACGGCTTAGCCCCATCACCACAATCGCGGCGATTATCATGGAGCCTGTGGCCTGTTCTTTCGTGGCTGTGTCTACTTCTGACATTCAAACCGGCACCTTAGCCGCGCCGGAATCAGTGGTTCCCTCTACGCCGACGGAGTCGCGGCTATCGATAATCGGTTTTCCGCCACTATCGGAGCATCGATTAACCAGGTTCTGTTTCTCTTCGTGTGAAGTATACATCGAGTAAAAGATCAACCCGCCGTCAGTGAGCATGCCCAGGATGGCCACTCCACCCCAGATGATCGCGACCACGCCTTGACTGTGGCGCCGTCGCTCAATACCTCCGCCTAGAGGAATTCTCACCAAAGACCCTTATTCCGCACCCCATCCAGTGTTGGCCAAAGATCGACACTGGATCCCTAGTCGAACAATGCCGCACAGCCGCCGGATCTTCGATAGGTTACGCGACGAACATGGCTATCCAGCAGCTATTCATGAGTTCGGTGGAACGCCAAAAGGGTACCAAACACACTGCGCCCCGGTAGTGGTTCGCGCCGTTGACATGGCGGTCTGGTACGGCTTGGTCATTGTGGGTCGGATCGTACTGATCGGCTGCGGCACGGAAATCGCCGCGCGCACGCTCGTGGCGACCTTACTGGTATCGAATTGCCGGTGGGCCAGGCTCTGTCGTGCCCGCCACTGCACTGGGGCGGCATTGATAACCCTTACTCGGCAAGCCGGAAAAAATCGGTGGAAAACGTGCTTGGTTTCCTGCGGTGCAACTCTTCCGCCTCGATGAAGCAAATGCTGCCCTTGAAAGGTTTTTTAAAAAAGCCAACGCCCAACCTCACTACTTGCGGGTAGCCCCATGGGTAGCTAGAGGAGGGCGTAAGTCATAGGACCTTCTTTTGGTTTAGCTGCGGGTGTCGATCTCGATGCCAATGAAGTAGCCCGTGACTCCCAGGCTGGCCGCTAGAGCGGACGCCATTGTAGTGTTATCTGTGGCGTATCCGATGACTACGCCGAGGATGGTGCCGAGGAAGGTGCAAATCCATGTGGTGTGGGAATTGTTGGTGGTAGAAAAGTTGCTCATAATTTTCCTTTCTGGAATGGCGGGGCGTGCGACCCTACTGATTGCTCGCAGCCAGTAGGGGTTGGTGACAAAGACTTCGCGCATCTAGTGGTCGGGTGGAACGCTGTGGTGACGAGGTTCGGGTGAGTGTCACCGGCTGGTGTGTTGTCCTCGTTGATGATGAGGTGGAGCTCGTCAGTTAGAGAGTGCCAACGGCCTTGGTTGCCGAGAAATTTGCCTAGATCCATCTGGATCAAGTTCATCAAGGGTAGTGTTCAGGGCCCGTATATCCTGATCCTCTCTTGTACTGGTGGAATTGATAGTCGTAAATCTTACGAGGTTCTAGGCTGTATGTCTATAGCTGTCAGTCATTCCGGTACCGATGGCTACCGATTGTGTCCTTTCATACCGTTAAAGGTCTCGGTTTGGTAAAAGTCATTGACCAATGGTGCGCAGATGACTTGGGGCGGTGTGGTGGTAGCGCTCGGCATGCTGTGGATGGTCAGATGTGCGATTGCGTGGTGTCTCGTGTCGGTTGCTTCGAGGGATACGGCGGGCCGTCGGTGAGCTTGACCGTGCGGTGGGGGAGGTGTGGATATCCCATGCTCCTGGTTGCCGCAATGCCTCGGTGACCGGGCATTTTGGTCTTTTGGGGGATCGTGCGTATAGTTCTTACACGTCGCCACGGCGGCGGGATGCCGAAAGGTATTCGACGCGGGGTGGAGCAGCTCGGTAGCTCGCTGGGCTCATAACCCAGAGGTCGCAAGTTCGAATCTTGTCCCCGCTACGAGATAAAACCCCTGATCGGAAGGAAACAACCGGTCAGGGGTTTTGCTGTGTCCGCAAGCGCCGCACGGAGGATTCATAAAGTTCATAAGCATTCATAGGCACCGTCCACTACGCTATGGGCATGCGGAATCCTTTTAAGGCCACCCTCGGCGCTACGCCTCCCGAGCTGGTGGGGCGCGACGAGGTGGTGGAAAACTTCGGCTACGCCTTGGACGACGGCCCCGGTGCCCACGAGCGGATATCTCTGGTGGTCGGGCCGCGGGGGATCGGGAAAACGGTGCTGCTCAACGCCTTCGAGGACGAAGCCGCCTCTAAGCGGGGTTGGCTTGTCCTGAGCGAGACCGCCACCCCGGGTTTTGTGGAACGGCTGCGCAATCGCGTCGTGCGCCTACTGGCACCGACGAGAAAGCGGACGCTGCGGGGAATCCAGGGCGCGATTTTTGGTGTTGGAGGCGGTGTGAGCTGGGAATCCACGGCCCTGGCGGATTCCTCCTATACCTTGCGCGAGGCCCTTAAGGATCTTTTTACCGATCGGAGGGAGGCGGACGAGCGGGTGGGGCAGGAACACACGGGCGTGCTTATCACGCTCGACGAGATGCACCACCAGCGCGGCGAGGAGATCGTGGAGTTTGGCGCGATGATCCAGCACTTGGTGCGCGAGGGGGAGGAGATCGCTGTGGCGATGGCCGGGATTCCGTCTGCGATCAAGCCGCTGCTCGCGGATGGGACCAGCGCGAACCCTGTGACGTTCCTGCGCCGGGCCGAGCGCATCGAGCTCGATCGAGTGGCGGACTCCGAGGCGCGCACGGCGCTTGTGCAACCCTTGCGCGATCTGGGTATTGAGTGGGAGGATGCGGCGATGGACGCGGCGGTCTCGGCGTGCCAGGGGTACCCCTTCATGATCCAGTTGGTGGGGCAGTATGCCTTCCGTAAGCGGACAGGTGACCTTATTTCATTTGAGGCGGCACGCGACGGGGTGGAGCTTGCCCGCAGGAAGCTGGGCCAGCTAGTCCACGATCCCGCACTTGCGGATCTCTCCGACGTGGATCGCACTTTTTTGCTCCTGATGGCGCGAGACGATGGCCCCTCCACAACCGCCGAGATCGCGCAGCGCCTGGGCAAGGGGGACTCGTATGCCTGGAACTATCGCCGCAGACTCCTCGATGCGGAGATGATCGTGGAATCCGGGCCCGGTGAGGTGGATTTTGCGCTGCCCTATCTGCGCGAACATGCCATGAGCGCGGTGGTGAGGCCGCGTTCATAGCGTCGTCGAGTGTTCCTAGCCCATCAGCCTGGTGGTCTTACCCGCCCGCAGCAGGGCGCTCATGATGGCGGCATAGGCGCTTCGCGGTAGCCACCGCGGCCCTTGGAGGCGCATGATCCGCTGCTCGGAAATCGTCTGGGCGTCGGTGTACTTGGTCAGGCCCTCGTCGCCGTGTCGGTGGGCCATGCCGGATTCCTTCATACCGCCCAGGGGGGAGTCGTAGGAGCCCCAGCTGGCGGAGAAGCCGTCGTTGATGTTCACGGAGCCGGCCTCGATCCTGGGGGCGACGGCCCAGGCGGTGGCGGGGGCGGCGAGCACGCTGGAGTTGAGTCCGTAGTCGGTGTCGTTGCACAGTTCAATGGCTTTGTCCACGCTGGGTACCCGCTCGATGTAGATCACCGGGCCAAAGACTTCCTCGCAGCGCAACCGGGCGGCCTCGGGGACGTCGGCGAGCACGGTGGGTTCGTAGAAGTAGGGGCCGAGGTCGGGGCGGGGCTGACCGCCGGTGAGCACGGTGGCGCCGAGGTCGCGGGCGTCCTCGACGTAGGCGCGCACGGTGTCGAGTTGTTGCCGGGAGGCCAGGGATCCCATCTCGATGTCCCAACCGAAGCCCGCTCCGAGCTTGGTGGCCGCCACGCGCTGGGCGAAGGCCTTGGTGAATTCCTCGTAGATGGCGTCCTCGACGTAGATGCGTTCGATGGAGACGCACAGCTGCCCGGAGTTGGCGAGGCAGCCCAGCACGGCGGAGTCGAGGCACCTGCGGATGTCCGCGTCGCGGGCCACGATCATGGGGTTCTTGCCGCCGAGCTCGGCGGAGTATCCGATGAGCCGTTTTCCGCAGATCTCCCCGAGGATCTTGCCGGTGGCGGTCGAGCCGGTGAACATGAGGTAATCGCAGCGCTGGGCGATCGCGGTGCCCACCACGCGCCCGGAGCCGGTGACCACCTGGAGGACGTCCTCCGGCAGCCCGGCCTCCAGGAGTAAGCGCAGGCAGGCGAGCAGCGAGAAGGGGGTGGCGGAGTCGGGCTTGGCCACCACCGCGTTGCCCGCTGCGATCGCGGCGAGGGCGTCGGAGATGCCGAGGGTCAGCGGGTAGTTCCAGGGGCTGATCTGGCCCACGACCCCCTTGGGCCGGTGATAGGTGTAGGTCTTGGTGAGCAGGGGGACGGCCCCTCGTCGGCGCTGTGGGGAGAGGAGTCGTGCGGCGCTCGTGGCGTAGTGGCGGGCGTTGATGGCGATGTCGAGCACCTCGTCGAGGGCCGAGGCGCGGTTCTTACCGGTTTCTAACTGGGCGATGTCGAGCAGAAAGTCGCGGTTTTTGAGCACGAGGTCGTGGAATCGCCGCAGGATCGCGCTGCGCTCCTTGATAGGGGTGTGTGCCCAGTGCTTTTGCGCCCTGCGGGCCCGCTCGAAGGCGACGTCCACGTCTTCTTCCGTGGCGGAGGGAACCCAGCCCAGGTCGGCGCCGGTGAAGGGGTTTTCTACCGTGATACGGTCGCGCTCGGCGGTGGTGCCGGTGCGGTCGTTGAAGCACAGCCCGCGCAGCTGAGCTGCGAGCTCGTCGGGAAGGGGCCGATCGAAGCGCAAAATATGTTCCATGCCTCAAAAAACTACACTATGTGATTTACATCCGCTATGGTCTGTTTTATGTCAAAGAGTATCTTTATTTCGGGTGGTGCCGCCGGTATCGGGCGCCAGGTGGCGTTGCGTTTCCACCGTGAGGGGTGGATCGTGGGCGTGTACGACCGCGACGAGCAGGCGCTCGCCGCGCTGAGGGGGGAGTACCCGGAGATCGTCACCGGGCCGCTCGACGTCACGGACGCCCAGCAATGGGAGGAGGCCCTGGCGGACTTTACCTCGCACACCGGCGGCAGGCTCGATGTGCTGGATAACAACGCTGGCATCATCGGTGACGGGGACATCGTGGATCAGGACCCGGGGTTGATCGCCGCGCAGAATAACGTCAACTGCACCGGTGCGGTCCTGGGAGCGCGGGCGGCGCACCGCTACCTCAAAGCCACCAAGGGCTCTCATCTGGTGAACATGGGCTCGGCCTCGGCCATCTACGGCCAGCCGCACATCATCCCCTATTCCGCTTCCAAGTTCTACCTCACGGGCTTAAGCGAGGCCCTGGATCTGGAGTGGCGCCGCGACGGCATCCGCGTGGTGTGCCTGATGCCGCTGTGGGTCAAGACCACGCTGGCGGACGTGGAGGCGGCCTCCACCAAGCGGCTGGGGGTACGGATCACCCCGGAGCGAGTGTCCGAGACCGTGTGGAAGGCGGTGAACCCCCGCACCATCATCGAGCGTCAGCGCCGCTTCTACTCGGTGTCCACCGCCGACCTGGTGCTGCGCTACCTGCGGCGCATCGCACCGCAGCCGCTGGCTCGGTTGGCCAATCTGGTGATCGCGGGATAGCTCATCGCATCTCGCGCTGCGATCTGGGTTTCTGGTTGCGCCTTAGAAGATGGCCTCCAGGACGATCACCCCGACGGCGCCGATGCCGGCGGCGGCCGGGATGGTGATGATCCAGGCCAGGCCGATGGGGCGCATGAGGCGCCAATTGGCGGAGCGATTGACCACGCCCACGCCGAGCACCGCTCCGATGAGGATGTGGGTGGAGGAGACGGGCAACCCGAACAGGGAGGCCGCCATGACCACGGTGGCGGCGGCGAGTTCGGCGGCGAAGCCGGAGGCCGGATGCATCTTGGTCAGACCGGTGCCGACGGTGACGATGACGGTGCGCCCGATGAACCACAGCCCGCAGACCAGGGCGATGCCGCAGCCCAGGAGGACGGGGGCGGGCACCTCGGCCTTGGCGTTGATGCTGTCGGTTTTGAGCACGTCGAGGACCGCGGCGAAGGGACCCACGGCGTTGGCGATGTCGTTGGAGCCGTGGGAGAAGGCAAAGGCCGCGGCGGTGAACACCTGGAGCCAAGAGAAGAGCAGGAACGTGGAGCGATCCAGGTCGTGGCGCTTAACCGTGCGGGCAAAAACGAACACGGCCATCCACACCGCCGCCCCGATCATGCCCATGATGAGGAGGTTGCCCATGTTATCGATGTTGAGGTGGAGGTTTTTGAGCCCCTTGAACAGCATCATCGCCGTGATGATGATGGCTCCCAGGGCGGCCAGGAGCGGCACCCAGCGCTCCAGGGCGCGATGGGAGTCCACCTCCTTGGCCCTGGCCTCGATGTCGTAGAGCCCCCGGTAGTACTCAGATTCCAGGTCTTCCCGGCGGTATCCCTCGCGCTGGGCGGTCACGGCGTCGCGGGCCATGGCGTTGTTATAGGCGATCTGCTCAGCTTCGCTGAGCCTCTCGAAGGATTCCTTGTGCCGATTCTTCAGCGCAAAGCGCTCCTCCTGCAGGGCCTGGAGCTTGGCGGAGGCGGCCTCGTTGTACACCAGGATGTTGCGTTTGATGGTCCCGTAGAGCAGGTAGGCGGCCGCCATGCCCAGGACGGGGGAGAGGAACCAGGAGATAACGATCTGTCCGATCTGATCCCACTGCACCATTTCCCAGCCGCCGCTGTGGTTGCGGAAGCCCACGCAGAGGGCGGCGCCGACGATGCCGCCGATGATGGCGTGCGTGGTGGACACCGGCCAGCCCATGCGGGTGGCCACCAGGAGCCAGATCGCCGCCCCCAACAGGGAGGACATCATGATGTAAACGAAGGTCATGGGCTCCATGGAGCTGTCGAGATCCACGATCCCGGAGCGCACCGTTTCGGTGACGTCGCCGCCAGCGAGGATCGCCCCGCCCACCTCGAACACGGCGGCGATCATGAGGGCCTGCTTCATAGTCAGCGTCCCGGCGCCCACGGAGGTGCCAAAGGAGTTGGCTACGTCGTTGCCGCCGATGTTGAAGGCCATAAAGAAGCCAAAGATGATGGTGAGAATCAGCACCCCATAATGGGCGGATTGGTCAACCTCTCCGATTGCCCACAGGGTGAAAGTGCCGAAGGTCAGTGCCAGGAGGAGGCCGAAGGAAGCGTGCCACCATCGATCGCTGGTGGCCTGCCCGGAGGGGATCGCCGATTCAGGCATGGAGGGTCCTCAACTAGAAACGAAGCGTACGTGGGTCGGTCGGTTCGGCTGTTTTTCAGGAAAACATCGAGCCAATCACATACTTATAGCGGCTTAAGGTGAACGCGGAGTGAACGGATGCAAAATATCAGGTCGTTAGAAGAAAACCACCGCGTGGGAGGTCAGGGGAACCAGGCGCTCGATGAAGCGCAGAACGTCGTCCGCCGGGGATCCCGCGGTGGGATGCGGGGTGCCGGCCTCCTCGGCGGCGTGGGCGGGGGCTAAGGCCGGGCCGAGGGCCAGGGCGGCGGAGGCGAGCGCCGCGACGATGCTCGTGCGGGAGATCTTCATGATGCGTCTTTCGCTGCGTGGTGCGTGACAGTTCGTTCCTGTGATGTCGTACCGAGTTTAGGGTGGCCTCGGGGAGCCGTTCAACGCCCAAGGGGT
Source organism: Corynebacterium sp. zg-331 (assembly GCF_014267345.1). GTDB lineage: Bacteria > Actinomycetota > Actinomycetes > Mycobacteriales > Mycobacteriaceae > Corynebacterium. Next base: position 10,665 of record NZ_JACMYD010000003.1, on the reverse strand, counting down.
AATGAGGGGGTAGTGAGGAACGAAGTAATACCCCTGTGCGGGGGTGAGGTGCCGCGGGAGGGGCGGCGAGCTGTGAGGCGTGGTGCATAAGTGTATTGGAGGGACGGATCGGGCGATATTAGGATTAGCCGCGTGATAAGACTTTTTTCTCGAAGCGCAGCTCCCCGTGGTCATGGCCGAGGCCGCAGGCGGTTGGTCGGTGCGGTCGTCAGCGTCGCGGCGGTGGTACCAGCCCTGGCGTCACCCGTAGTCCAGGCGGCCCCGGCGGGCAACATCGTGACGCTGGGCGATTCTTTTACCGCTAATCCCTCGGCGTTGTACAAGAATTTTGGCGGCGTGGTGCCCGGTCTCGTGCCCGCTGATTATCCCAACCAGGAAGGCTGCCTGCAGGCCCCCGACAACTGGCCCCGCCTGCTCGGGGCCAAGGTGGGCGCCCCGGTGGCCGACTGGTCCTGCACGGCGCAGACCTCACGAACCATGCTGGATCGTCTGGATCGAGCCATTGCCACGGGGGATCTCCACCCCGGCACCCGCGCTGTGGTCATGGCCGTCGGCATGAATAACTTTGGCCCCTTTGGGGTCAAAGATGGCACTAATCCACTGGACGGACCGAGCCATAGGCAGGCCTTTCTTAACGATATGCGCGTCGCCGCCGAGCGCATCCGTGCGGTGGCCCCCGAGGCCACGATCGTGCTCTCCGGCATGCCTTCGGTGTCCACGGGACCCTCGTTCTGCGCGGTGAACATTCACCCGAATAACCCCGGGCTCCTGCCGGAGGGCCTGCATATCCCGCTGCTGGGGCAGGTGGAAGATGAGAACTCCGCGCGCCAGGCGCAGGCGGCGGCGGATAACGGCATGGTTTTTGTCAACATGCGCGACATTACCCGCGATAACGGTACCTGCGCCCCCAAGGACGAGGAACGCATGGTGGCGGGCATCGTGGACGTTACCAGTCCGCAGTGGAACATTGTTTTCCACCCCACGATCGTGGGGTCGCGGTTCATGGCGGAGCAGATCGCCCCGCACGTCTAATGGTGCTCCGTGAGAGGCGAATCCCCCAGCGCCGCGAGGACCTCCTCGTGCAGCAGGCCGTTGGTGGCCACCGCGTCGCCCCCGTGTGGACCATCCTGACCGGATAGTGAGCTGAACCGGCCCCCAGCCTCCGTGACCAGGCACGACAGTGCGGCGAGGTCCCACAGGGAGACCTCCGGCTCGGCGGCGATGTCCACCGCGCCCTCGGCCACCAGGCAGTAGGAAAAGAAGTCGCCGTAGCCGCGCAGTCGCCAGGTGCGTTCGGTCAGAGCGAGGAAGGGATCGCGCAGCCCGCGCTCCGTCCATCCCGACAGCGAGGAAAAGGACAGGGAGGCGTCGCCCAGGGAGCTCACCTGTGAGGCGCGCAGTCGGGTCGGCTCGCCCCCGGCGAAGGTGCGCCACGCGCCGCGGCCCTCGGCGGCGTACCAGCGGCGCGCCAGCGCCGGTGCGGAGATCACGCCGAGGACAGGGCGGCCATCGACGAGCAGGCTGATGAGCGTGGCCCATACGGGAACCCCGCGCACGTAATTCTTGGTGCCGTCGATAGGATCGATCACCCACTGACGTCCGTGCAGGACGGGCTCGCCGCCGAACTCCTCCCCGAGTACCGCGTCCTGTGGGCGCCGCGCGGCGAGAAGGGCGCGCAGCTCGCGTTCGCAGGCGAGATCCGCGTCGCTGACGGGGGTCATATCCGGCTTGGCGTTGACGCTGAGGTCACTGGCCTCGAAGCGATCGAGGGTCAGCGCGTCGCCGGCATCGGCTAGCCGCAGCGCGAGGTCGAGGTCACTCATGGGACTCCTCCAATAGTTCTGCGATTGCGTCTACGGCGGTGGCGTTGCCGGCGATGCACCAGGTCACCCCACCGGCGGCGACCTCGCGTGTGCTGCCCCCGGCCCCCGCCACGAGGGCCTTTCCGGGCAGCCAGTCCCAGGCGGGGACGCTGTGCTGCATCCATGCCCCTAGGCTGCCGTCGGCCACCCCGGCGAGGTCCACCGACCCGGCGCCCAGCATGCGCACGGTGGCGGCCCGCCGGGCCACGGCGGCCCACGGCCCCTGCACCTCGGGGTGGGCCATCCAGGTGGGGTGCAGGTAGGTGGCCAGGCTGATCTCGCCTAGTGCTGCGGGGGCGAGGGCGGGGACCGGCTGCTGATCGCGGGTGGTGGGGAGGTCCGGCCCGCCGCACCAGGTATAGCCCATCGCGGGGCGATGCACCGCGCCCAAGAGCACCCGCCTTGGGGCGCGCGGATCGCCCTCCACCAACGCCAGGGCGGAGCACCAGTAATCCGAGCCGGAGGCGAAGTTATAGGTGCCGTCCACGGGGTCGATCACCCAGGCGCGTCCGCTCGTGCCTTGTCGCTCGGCGCCTTCTTCTCCCAGCAGTCCGTCCTCGGGGCGCAGCAGCCCCAGGGCGGCGGTGATGAAGCGCTCGGCGGCGCGATCGGCGTCGGTGACCACGTCGGTGCGGGAGGTCTTGTATTCGGTGGCGATCCCGCCCTCGCGCATCCGCCAGGCCAGGCGGCCCGCGTTGAAGACGAGCGCGGTGGCCAGGCGGTCGTCGGGGTCTTCGGCGTGGGCCACCGCAAAGGTCTTGGCGAGGGCGGCCACCATCTCCGCCAGGCGTTCCTCGGACGGAGCTTGTTCCGTGCTGTCGGTCATGGGTCTTATTGTGCCTTAATGGTGTTCGAGCTGGGGCGTCGCGGGTGGCGATCCGCGGTTGGTGGGCATGCTTGCCGCGCACCGTCGTGGGGGAGGAGCGCGGCGCAGCCGGTAGAATAAGCAACCATGCGACCGGAGATTACGTCAGACCTTCAGGACCTTGATGCCACGCTCACCACCATCGAGCGGGTGATGGACCCCGAGGAGATGGCGACGCGCGCGCGCGAGTTAGAGGCTCAGGCCGCCGACCCCGCCTTGTGGGACGATCCCGAGCACGCCCAGACCGTGACCACGGAGTTATCCAACGTGCAGGCGCAACTGCGCCGGCTGAAGGATCTGCGCGGGCGCCTGGACGACCTGCCGGTGATGTATGAGCTGGCCGAGGAGGAAGAAGGCGGCCTGGCCCTGGCGGAGCAAGAACGCGCCGAGTTGCGCGAGGCCATCGAGTCGCTGGAGGTCAAGACCATGCTCTCCGGGGAGTACGATGCCCGCGAGGCCGTGATCAACATTCGCTCCGGCGCGGGTGGGGTGGACGCGGCGGACTGGGCGGAGATGCTCATGCGCATGTATATCCGCTGGGCGGAGAAGAACTCCCACTCCGTGGACGTCTACGACATCTCCTACGCGGAGGAGGCAGGAATCAAGTCCGCGACCTTCGTGGTGCACGGCGATTACATGTACGGCCAGCTCTCCGTGGAGCAGGGCGCGCATCGCCTGGTGCGCATCAGTCCCTTCGATAACCAGGGACGTCGGCAGACCTCCTTCGCAGAGGTCGAGGTGCTGCCGGTGGTGGAGCAAACCGATCACATCGACGTTCCCGAGGCCGAGGTCCGCGTGGACGTGTATCGCTCCTCCGGGCCCGGCGGGCAGTCGGTTAATACCACCGACTCCGCGGTGCGCCTCACCCACATCCCCACGGGAATCGTGGTGACCTGTCAGAACGAGAAGTCGCAGATCCAAAACCGCGCCTCGGCCATGCGGGTGCTCCAGGCCAAGCTCCTGGAGCGTAAGCGCCAGGAGGAGCGCGCCGAGCTCGACGCCCTGGGGGCGGGTGGCAACGCCTCGTGGGGCAACCAGATGCGTTCCTACGTGCTGCACCCTTACCAGATGGTCAAGGACTTGCGCACCGGCTACGAGGTGGGTGACCCGGCCAAGGTGCTCGATGGGGATATCGACGGCCTGTTGGAGTCCGGCATCCGGTGGCGCATGGCCCAGCAGCAGGAAGAGGGGGGCTCGCCGCTGTCACAGCGATAAACAATTTTCGCAGGCGTTTCCTCTGGCCTGGGTATTGGCTAGACTCATCAAGCGTGATTACGTTCGACTCCGTCACCAAGGTCTACAAGACCTCCACCCGGCCCGCGCTCAATAACATCTCCCTGGAGATCAAGCCGGGGGAGTTCGTATTCCTCATTGGCCCTTCCGGCTCGGGCAAGTCCACCTTTCTTGAGCTGCTGATCAGGGAGGAGACGCTCACCTCCGGCAACATTCACGTGGATTCCTTCCACGTCAATAAGCTTCGCGGCAAGCAGGTCAACGAGCTACGCCGCAGCATCGGATACGTGTTCCAGGATTTCCGCCTGCTGCCCAAGATGACGGTGTATGACAACGTGGCCTTCGCCCTCGAAGTCATTGGCACCAAGCGCCGCGAGATCGAAAAATCTGTACCCGAGACCCTCGAGCTCGTGGGGCTTGAGGCCAAGGCGAACCGCATGCCCGGCGAGCTCTCCGGCGGCGAGCAGCAACGCGTGGCCATCGCTCGCGCCTTCGTGAACCGCCCAAAGGTGCTGCTTGCCGACGAACCCACCGGCAATCTCGACCCCGACACCTCGGACGGGATCATGAACCTGCTGACCCTGATTAACCGCACCGGTACCACGGTGATCGCCTCCACACACAACGCTCGCGCCGTCAATGACATGCGCCGCCGCGTGATCGAACTCAAGCTCGGCGACCTGGTGCGCGATGACGCCCACGGCGTCTACGGCGAGTCCCACTAGCGCGAGAAGAAAGGTTAGAGCCACGATGAACATCGGATTCGTGCTGCGCGAGGCCGCCAAAGGCCTCGCGCGCAACATCACCATGACCATCGCGCTGGTGATCACCACCGCGATCTCCCTGGCCCTGCTGGCCACCGGTTTTCTGGTCACCAACATGACGGCGGAGACCAAGCAGATCTACCTCGACCGGGTGGAGGTGATGATCCAACTCGACGAGGAGATCTCCGCCGGGGACGAGGACTGCTCCTCCACGGAGTGCCAGGAAGTCTACGAGGCCCTCGACGGCGCCGACGGCGTGGAGAGCATAACGTTCCGCTCCCGGGAGCAATCCTACGAGCGCTTCGTGGAGGTCTTCCAGAACACCGACCCCGAGCTGGTGAAGGACACCGACAAGGACGCCCTGCCCGCGGCCCTCCACGTGCGCCTGACCGATCCACTGGATACCACGCCGCTGGAGGCCGTGGAGGACATGCCCCAGGTGGCCGAGGTCGTCGATCAGGTCGATGACCTGCGCGGGGCCACGGACAACCTGGATTCTGTGCGCAATGCCACCTTCCTGCTGGCCGCCGTCCAGGCCCTGGCCGCGGTGTTCCTCATCGCCAATATGGTGCAGATCGCCGCCTATAATCGCCGCGACGAGATGGCCATCATGCGCATGGTGGGCGCTTCCCGGTGGTACACCCAGGCCCCCTTCATCCTGGAGGCCGTGGCCGCCACCCTCATCGGTGCGGTCTTTTCCACCCTGGGTCTCTTCCTCGGCAAGGCCTTCGTGGTGGACAAGGCGCTCTCCGGCCTCTACGAGGCCCGGCTCATCGCCCCGGTGACCAGCTCCGATATCTGGCTCGTGGTACCCGGCGTGGTGCTCGTGGGCATAATCTTTGCCGCCTTGACCGCAGAAATCACCCTGCGGGCGTATGTGCGCAAGTAACCCACCGGGGTAGCATGGCTATCACTATGGCCAAAAAGAAGAAAAAAAAGGTGGTTGGTGGCGCCGGGGTCATCGCCACCAACCGCAAGGCCCGCCACGACTACACCATCCTCGACACCTATGAATGCGGCATTGCGCTCGTGGGCACGGAGGTGAAGTCCCTGCGCGAGGGCAAGGCCTCCCTGGTGGAGGCCTTCGCCACCATCGACGACGGCGAGGTCTGGCTGCGCCACCTTCACATCCCCGAATACTCCCGGGGGTCCTGGACCAACCACTCCCCGCGCCGCGTGCGCAAGCTCCTCCTGCATCGCCGGGAGATCGATTCCCTCATGGGCAAGGTGCGCGACGGGCGCAAGACCCTCGTACCGCTTTCCCTCTATTTCAAGGGCGGCCGCCTCAAGGTGGAACTCGGCCTGGCGGAGGGCAAGCAGGCTCACGACAAGCGGCAGAGCATCAAACGACGCACCGAGGAACGCGAGATCGTGCGCGACCTCGGCCGCAAGATCAAGGGGATCCACGCGTGAGTATTACCCCGATCAAGGTACACGACCTGCTCGCCGGGCGGGTCCAATCGAGCGGCACCGCCGTGCTCGTGGATCGCCTGTGGCCTCGCGGTGTGGCCAAGAAGGACCTTTCCTATGACCTCTGGTTGCCCGAGGCCGCGCCCAGCGTCGAGCTGCGCCGCTGGTTTGGGCACGATCCGAACCGCTTCGACGAGTTTGCCCGCCGGTACCGGGCGGAGCTGGCCGAACCAAACCCGGACGTCGATCGCCTCCTTTTCCTCGCGGATGAGGGGGACGTGAGCCTTCTCTATGCCGCGCGCGATCGGGAGTGCAACCACGCCGTGGTGCTGGCCCGGTGGCTGAGGGAGGCCGGTGCCGGGCTTGCGTGAGAGGCATGGGGGCGGTAGGGTAGGCAAAAACGCAAAGAAGAGCACAACCCGCTTTGCGCGTATGGGGCCGATCTTTGGTTTCGACTCCGTGAATGTCACCAGGGGAAGCGTGCCGGTGCAGGCTAGAGACCACCGTTAAGCGTCGTAGCAATCTGATAAGCGCCGAGAACACTCAGCGCGACTACGCCCTCGCTGCCTAATTAGCGAGCGCGTGTCTGTCAGCCCGGGATGTGTCCCTGTCCCGGAATCTGGCATCGACTAAGGGACTAGCTGTAACGCCGGGCCAGCGGGGTGTTACGGGACTCCCACCGTTGGCTGGGCTCATCGTCTGGACGTGTTTGCCCGATCCAGAGAGCCGAGGAGGGATTCCGCGCGAACTGCGCACGGAGAAGCCCTGGTGAGGTCACGGAGGACCCGGGTTCGATTCCCGGCGGCTCCACATAGCCCCTGGACAGCGTTGCTGTTCAGGGGGCTTTTTGTGTCTTTATACCTCTGGCCAGCGGAGATAGTCAGTGGGGGATAGCGTGTAATAGGGTACATTCACGCCTCATATTTACCCCATAGCCCCACGATAGCCCCCCATGTGCCCCATCGCTCCCCACACCACCGGCTCGCCGCTACCTGGGGCAACGCAGATCTTGAACTCGAGACGGGAACCGCATGGCTCGGCGAGGTTTTCTTCGGCGAGATCGCTAAGCTGCCTCTCGGTCGCACCGTAGACACCACCACCGCGGGTGAGGTGCAGCTTGATGAAACTCGCAGTAGTCGCTGAAGCTGGCGCGGGTACGGCCTTTCGATGCCGAAGGAGCGCGGAACCAGGCGAGAGTCCGCCTCCACCAGCGAAGAGCTCTGCACTCTTCATCGCCATTGTCGAGGAACTCCAGTCCATCTGTACTAAATGTGGTCTGGAGGCCAGGACTGCCCATCGCTCAAGACAGCGCCATGCTGCCATCCCAGTCGGAAAGGTAGGACATACAGCTTAGGGCTATTATTTTCCGCCCAGCGGTTTTTGGCTTGAGTAGCTGAATGTGCTTCCTCAAGCGTGGTATATATTCCGTGACACATCGGATCAAACACGCTTTCATTTTTCCCAATTCTGCATTGCCGGAAAAACTGCGTAGAGGGCTGCGTCTAAGGTGGGTACGTCGACTGAAAATTCCTCCCAGCGCCCGGTGATTCCCTTTCCTAAAACTTGGAGCGATCGGTTTATTTCCCGTGCCTCTTGTGGTGAAGCCGCGAAGGCTAATAATGGCCACTTCCGTCGGGGTATTGTGCGTAAACGATGCAGCAGGTAATGCTCTTCATGGGGGCTGGATCCTTATGGTCAAAATGCTCTGGTCTTTACGTCGTGGCCGCTTTTCTTCCGCGAATAGTACTTCTATCGGAGATCGCCGCTGTGGGTAATTTTAGCGACAATAACTTTTTCGCATGTGGTGTGAATTTTACCCCAGATAGACGACTATTGTTCGCTCTTCCTGGGATGGATTATAATCTAGGGAAAGTGTGTGTGGCCGTAGGTCTCTCCACTAGCGGAGTAGTCGTGAGATCCCGGCGGTACCGCATCTTCATCTTCTTTTTGGGGAGGCGGGGGACGCGGTCGCTGAGCTGACTTCACATGTTCCTGCTGTCGCGAGTGGGGAGAAGGTGATGGTCGGTATTGAGGTGACTGAGGTGAGTGTCAAGCGTTTTTTCGCTGTGCAATAAGAATATTCTGATGAGGGTGCCTATACAAGGGTGTGCAATATGGTAAAGATCATGAAAATTGCGAAGCGGCGGGGGTGAGGTGCTGGGTACAATGAAGATTTTTAAGTTCAGGCCGATCTTGGGGGTGGGGTTAAGCGCTGGACTCGCTGTGGTAGCGGCTGTGTCATAGATTAAGTCATATACTTCGGTGCCGGGGAGTTTTCGCTCAATCCTGTCGCCTCCGCGCAGAGGCGGTGTTGGTTTATCCCCATGCGGAGAGCGTATCGCTACGCGGCGCAAGGGGCGGCGCGGTTTCCGAGAGTATCGTGAGTAAAAGCCGAAGGGGGCCAAAGGGCATCGGGAATAGCGCCGATGTTTCCTGTGTTGTGCCCCGTATGACCTCACTTTTCGAGCCCCTAACCCTAGGCCGCTATGCCCTCAAGAACCGCGTCACGATGGCCGCCCTGACCCGCCAACGAGCTGGTCGCAGCGGGGTGCCCACGTCGCTGCACGCGGAGTATTATGCGCAGCGCGCTTCGGCCGGGCTGGTGGTCACGGAGGGCACGTTCCCCACGGTGAAGAGCCGCGCTTTCCCGGGGCAGGCGGGCGTCGAAACGCCCGAGCAGCGCGAGGGGTGGGCCGCCGTGGCCCGCGCCGTGCACGAGCGCGGCGGCGTGTTGTTCATGCAGGTCATGCACGGTGGACGCATGTCCCACCCGGATCTGCTGGAGGGAAGGGAACCGCAGGCGCCGAGCGCGGTGGCCTCGGGCACGCAGGTGCACACTTTTGACGGGAAGGTGGACGCCCCCGTGCCGCGCCCCCTGCTCGTGGAGGAGATGCTGAGGATCGTCGAGGAGTTCCGGGCCGCCGCGCGTGCAGCGACCGATGCGGGCCTGGACGGCGTAGAGATCCACGGGGCGAACGGCTACCTGCTGCACGAGTTCCTGGCTCCCTCCTCTAATCGCCGCGAGGACGAGTTCGGCGGCAGCCCCGAGAACAGGCGCCGCTTACCCGAGATGGTGATCCGTGCGGTGGCGGACGAGATCGGGGCCGATCGGGTGGGCCTGCGGCTCTCGCCGGAGCATAACATCCAGGGGGTGCTGGAGGAGGACCCGGAGGAAACGCTGGCGACCTATCGGGGCCTGTTGGAGGCGGTGGGGGATCTGGGCCTGGCCTACGTGTCCCTGCTGCACAAGGACGCTGCGTCGAGCGGCTTGATCGCGGAGCTGGCGGAGGCCGCCCGCGCCAACGGCACCACCAGGGTGATTCTCAATACCGGCTTTGCCACGGTCACGGATGAGCGGGAGGCTCAAGGGCTCTTGGAGGGTGGGCGTGCCGACGCCGTGGCGGTGGGCAGGCAGCTGATCGCCAACCCGGACCTTGTGCGTCGCTGGGAGGAGGGCCTGGGGCTGAATGCTCCCGACCCCGCGACCTTCTACTCTGCGGGGGAGAAAGGGTACGTGGACTATCCCTTTGCCTGATCTCGCCCCCTGTCCGGTGGGAGGGGTACTTACACGATAGCGAGGGTTGCGGCGATGGGGCAGGAGTTTGCCGGTGTCATTACCCAGGTGGGTCGGGGAGTCACGGGCTCCGCGGCGGGGGATGCGGTGTTTGGTCGCCCCTCGATCCACCGGATCGGGACCTTCGCGGAATATCTCGCCGTGGACGTGGCGGACATAGCCCCCCTGCTCCAGGGAATGTCGTTCCGAGAGGCCGCTGCCCTCCCGCTCGTATTGCTCACCGCCATCCAGGCCTTCGCGGAGAAGGCTCAGGTTAAACCCAGTGACGAAGGTGTTTATCCAAGGCGGCAGCGGCGGTCTTGGCTCCGTGGTGATTCAGGTGGCCAAACACTTTGGGGCCACCGTGGCGACCACCGTGAGCACCCCCAATGTGGAGGTGGCTCGCCGGTTGGGGGGCCAACGTTGTGGACTATCGCACGCAGCGCTGCGAAGATTCACGTGCAGGATTATGACTTCGTGCTGGACACCCTCGGCGGCGAGGAAACGCTGTGCTCCATGCAGGTTCTGCGCCCCGGCGGGAGGACGGTGTCCGTGGTGGGCGCACCCGACGTTGATTTTGCCCGTGAACTGGGTAAGCCGTTCCTCGCTCCGGTCATGTGGGTACTGGGCGCCACGGTGCGGCGGGCTGCCAGGAAGCGCGGCATCGAGGACACGGTCCTCTTGATGTGGGCGAGCGGGATCCAGCTTTCCGACGCCGCCTCGGCGATCGACGTGGGACAAGGCGATGGAGTTCATGGTCTCGGGTGAGGGCGGGTTGGGTGGGATCGTGGTGGAGATGGGAGGTGAGTGTGGGTGGGACGTGAGGTGAACAAGGGTGGAAAAACGTGGTGTGGCCTGGGTGTTTGTGTGTGTGGTGGTGGGTGTGTAGGTTATGGGGAGTCGCCGCGGCACCAACCCGGATGGTGTAAGTAGAGTCTTGGGTGTGGGTTGTGGTTGTGTTGTGTGAGAACTCGATAG